>CAWVSB010000014.1:0-82667 GCA_963933215.1 uncultured Cellvibrionales bacterium | reverse complement strand
ATGACCGAAGGCACCCAAGAAGACTGGATGCATATAGGGATGGCAGCATTAGAGTCTAGAGCAGAATTAGCCGACCGAGTGCTGGCACACCTGCGCTTACTCGACAAAGACTTCGGCGGTTTCCCGGTAGATCGGCTAGAACATAGCTTGCAAACTGCTACCCTAGCTGAACAAGATGGCATGGACGAAGAATATATTGTCTGTGCTTTATTGCATGACATGGGTGACACTTTAGGCTCTTATAATCACGCCGATGTGGCAGCAGTTATTTTGGAGCCTTTTATCAGTGAGAAAAACCACTGGATGGTCAAACATCACGGTATTTTACAAGGCTATTACTTCTTCCACTACCTTGGTTTAGATCGTAATGCGCGCGATGCCTATAAAGCCAATGAGTTTTATGATCACACGGTAGACTTTTGTTTTAAGTATGATCAAAAAGCCTTTGATCCAGATTTCGAGTCTTATTCATTAGAGCATTTCACGCCTATGGTAAAACGACTGTTTGCAGCACCTAGAAAGTCCTTGTACAAAGCGGCAGCCGTCGACTAAATGACATTAAGCTAATACGTATTATCTAATCTTCAGGAGAAGAATTATGCGTATTGGTCTAATCGCTGGAGCCACCGCGGCAACTGGCACCAGTTTACAAGATATCGTAGAGTTTTCTAAAACCGCTGAGCAGCGCGGCTTTGATAATATCTGGGTTGCCAATGCCTTCGGCTTTGATGCGATTGGATCGCCGGCGGGGAAACTAGCCGCATTCAATTTGGCACCGCCGTTACGCCTACTTATTCCCGTCATCCGCTAGCGTTAGCCCAATAAGCACTTACTACCAGTGTTGCCTGTGATGGTCGTTTAACCCTCGGTATTGGTTGGTCACATAAAGTGGTTATCGAACATATGTTTGGCATGTCATATGACAAACCAGCAAAACACATGCGTGAATATATCGACGTGATTACGCCTCTGCTTAACGGCGAGGCAGTTAGTTATTCAGGCGAACAATACAAAATTAATAGCTCGCTTAAAATTTCGGGCGCTAGTAAGGTGCCGTTAATCATCGCCGCGCGTGGACCTCTGATGCTGAAAATTGCTGGTACTTATGCCGACGGCACAACCCTCTGGGTTACTGGCCCTAAAGCGATTACAGAATACATTGTGCCGACAATAACTGCAGCTGCTAGCGCAGTAGGTAAAGCCGCGCCGTGCATTGTCGCGGCTTTGCCAATAGTGGTAACCAATGATGTCGCAGCCGCTAAATTTAAAATTGTAGAAGATTTAAAAACTTATGACATGTTGCCATCATACCGCGCCATGCTTGACCGTGAAGGCGCAGGTGGTCCTGAGGACGTAGCTATTATCGGTGATGCCATAATGGTGAAAGAGGGTATAGCTAAATTGAGTGACGCCAGCGTGACAGACTTTAACACTGCTATCATGCTTGTTGAGGAAGGATCGCTTGAAGCGACTTTAAACGTGCTTCAAAGTGAACTGAGTTAGGCGTTGTTAGATGAAAAAGATCGCCAATGGATTAACAGCGTTAGTTGCACTAGAGCATCTTTGGTTTTTGATCGTAGAAATATTTTTGTGGACTAAACCAATCGGCATGAAAATGGTTGCATTAGAGCCAGACTTTGCGCAAAAAATGGCAACTCTGGCGGCAAATTAAGGTTTGTATAACGGTTTTTTGGCGGCTGGTTTAATTTGGAGTTTGCTGAGTAAGACTAATAGCACTGACTTAAAAGTATTGTTTTTAAACTGTGTGGTCGTTGCCGGAGTGTTTGATGCGGCCAGTATAAATACGACCATTTTAATAGTGCAGGGGGCCCCAGCATTATTGGCGATACTATTTTTTTATCTGCCGCGCCAGGTGTAAACCGTTAACTATTAGCCTTGGCTAACAGCTCTTGCACGCTAGTCATTGGGGTTTCAGTCATATCGCATACAAAACGGTTTTGCTTATCGACCAAAATCGCTTTTGGCGTTATCGGCTCGCTAGTTAACTCAAATCCAATAATAATTATTTCTTCGTCTTTTTTTATCAAGTGCGCAGCGGCGCCGTTTAAGCAAATGCATCCGCTGCCACGCTCACCTACTAAAATATACGTTTCAAGTCTTGCACCAGAGCTGTTGCTAACAACGAGTACTTTCTCGTTGGGCCAAAAACCAGCGGCCTCAATTAAATTTTGGTCTATGGTGATAGAGCCAATATAGTCTAGGTTAGCCTGAGTGACAGTAGCCTTATGAATTTTCGATCGCATTACTGTACGCATTATTTCACCTTAACAAAATACGAAGCGCATGATCTAAGTCTAGCAAGCAAGTGTCAAGTGCCAGTTAGCAAAACGTAAACTCATACATCTGAGCTATTTTTCAGCTAAGGCTTTTTGGTGATAATAATCTTTGCGTTGCGCGTAGTCGGCGGGCTTATCAAGTCGGTTTTTAAATGGCGCGCTAAGCTGGCCTAAATAATTATGCGGGTAGGCGGGGTTTAATACCCCAATAGAGCCTACTTCTTTATCCTTGGGTAAATAGTAAGTGCCAAATACTAAATCCCAAATAATTAAAATATTACCAAAGTTTTTATCCGATAACTCAATAATCTTAGAGTGATGCCAGCGATGTAGTTCTGCCATTGAGAACACATAATTTAAAATTCCGATACGGGTTTGCACATTGGCATGTTGAAAAAATCCATGTACAGAATTAGTGACTAAATACAGCATTAATACTTCTTCAGAAGGATTTAACAAAATAAATGGTAACAGTTCTGGTACTTGCAAAAAAAAGCGTTCAATAGGGTGAAAGCGAGCTGCATTTAACCAATACAGACGATTGGGGCTATGGTGTAGCGCATGAAACCGCCACAGCAGCGAGTTGTTATGGGACCAGCGATGAAACCAATAGCGACCAAATTCACACAACACTAATATCAACCCTAGCTGAGCGATAATATGCCAATGGTTTGGCCATATATTTTCAGTACCAAATTTGTTGCTTAAATATGCCAGCAGCGGAAACAGTAAAAACAAATATAGTGGCTTAATGAGTTTAGTGAGAGTGGCGGTAATAGCTAAGTGGATAGTATCTGTTGCTAAGTCGTCATCATTTTTATTCCACTGATCACGATACGGCAGAATGTATTCCCAGGCCCATATCCAAAGTGCCGCAGCTATGGTTACCAACACCGTCGCAGTGTCAGCGGCTAAGCCGATTGATTTATGCAGCCAGGACACCAAGGTCAATGTGCTGGCTAATGTCAGGGGGAATAGGGTGGCTGCGATGATTTTTTGCATTGCTATAATCTCAATCAGCAAACGGTGTTCTGCTAGTTTAGTGGTAGTAACTATGTCAATGAGCTTAGCTGTGCCTTAGCTCCTGCGTACCATACCATGTGCCGCCAGGGTCGACTATGGGCAGGTTAGTGATCGCAGCAGCCCCAACACAGACCATGCGCTGATAGCCTGTTGGCGCCATATCAGCTAATGCGGCGTATCGGGTTAAACCAGGGTTCCATAACACCACGTCATCAAAACCTGTAGAGGTAACCGTTATATCTTGCTCTGATGCTCGAACACGCACTGGCCCTGTAATCTGGCTGTAAATTCGGTCGACCTCGCCAGTAAAGCGCAGCGCTGATTCAATTTGGTTATTTTCTCGAACTTGGGTCACCGCATCGCGATAACAACTCCCAGCTAAATCCTCAACCACTGTTGTGGTTATATTTGCTACCCGTAAATAGGTGTGCAAGGCAGCTGTAAAAGTGAACGGGGTAGCCTCAGTGTTTTCTACACTAAATTCCAAGCGCAAACTCGGTCCTCCAACAATCACGGTTAGCGTCGCTGAAAAAGCATGCGGCCAAATTGCGCGAGTGATGGCACTATCTTCCAGTTGTAAAACAGCTTGCGCCAAATCGCCCAGCTGTTCAGTACGCAGCAGTTTCCAGACACTAATGCGTGCAAATCCATGTTTAAGCAATGGGCCTACATCAGCAAACTGTGGGAAACAAACCGGTATGCTGCCGCGTATCGCCGTTCCGTGACAAAACTCTGCGAGCTCGCTTAAAAATAGCTGCTCTTCATTATCGGCCGGTCGCCACGATGTTACCTGTGCTCCGTATAAATATATCTCAGCGTTAGCGCCATCGGCTGCGGTTAAGGTCACCTACGGAAGTCATTGGTATTACTAGTAGATTGCATAAATCCTCTTTCTAATTAGGCGCGCCAAGTTGTCAATGTTGGTTTTACCCTTTCTGTTTGATCGCTTGCGCCCATTGCTCCGACCACTCAAGTAGTGGCAGAAGATGGTTGGCTAATGCGGCTCCATGAATCGATAGTGCATAGCCGTTTTCATTGTGCTCGATTAGCGACTGCTGTCTAAGTTCTTTAAGGCGGCTATTGAGCACCGTAAGAGAAACGTCTGCACATCGACTGCGCAATTCTCGAAAGGTTAACTTATTTTCGCGCAGCTCCCATAAAATTCGCATGGTCCAGCGCTGCCCAAGAATATCAAGTACCACCATTATGGGTCTGCCGGTAGCGGTAGCTTTGGATGGTTTGCCTGGAAGATTTGTCAATTGTTCATCCATTGTTGACGCTACACTTGTTGTAGCAAGGGTAGACTATTATGACTAATATTCTAAAACCGATTTCTCAGCCATATTCATCCGAAGTCAAAGCCATATTAGATCAGTATCCTCAAAATAATGGCTATTTATTGACCTTGTTTCGAACTTTTGCCAATAGCGTAAGATTCCTTCAAAAAAGGCATCCCTAATCTTCTCGATAAGGGGAATCCGCTAACGCTTTGAATACGAGAGATTGTTATATTGCGGGTTACGGCGAACAACAATTGTGAGTATGAGTGGGGCGTGCATGTAAGCGTATTCAGTGCGGCGGCGAAGTTGACTGATGATCAAATTGCGGCCACAAGAAATAGCGAAATAGATCACAGTCTTTGGTCGTTGCAAGAGGTGACACTGTTAAAAGTAATAGATCAGCTCTGCGCTTCAGGTAAGCCTTCAGATAAAGCATTAAAGGCATTTCAGAGCGATTGGACAGTTATACCGCAGTTGGAAATATTGGCGCTATGTGGCACTTATCACACGGTAAGTTTTGTTGCCAATACCGCATGCTTAGCTAACGAGTCTTTTGCGGCTAGTTTTCCATAACAGTTGTCGTAGCTGGCAATACCTGTAATGAACGGCGCCAGTTACCGGCAAAGTATGTGCAGGGAAATATGGGGATGCTTAATCGAAGCGGCAAACTGTTGCGCAGGGACTTGTGGCAGTGGGTCGTCAGTGATTATGCTCCGCAGCTTACTATGCAGTACTGACTGTCATTATATCGTCTAAATATTTTTCACTGCCCATTATAAAATAGATTATAAAATAGGTGAGTGCCGCCGCTATTTAACCTAGTAACAGCATGGGCATTGCCAATAAAAATCAGTCGGGGCTTTGCCTTATTCACAATTTAGACGGGTTCGACCCCGAATTCTTTTAAAGCCAGTAATGCTTGTTGTGCTTTTTCCGTTTGCACAAATACATGGTCATGATAATAGGCTGCAATTACGTTCGCGCTTATGCCATACGATGCTAATTTAGTTGCTACTGCAGCGGTCAAACCCACAGCTTCCAAGCTCGAATGAACCGTTAGCGTAATTTGCTTAAATTTGCCTTCAAATGGCAATTTTTCTTTTGCAGCTGCTTCAGCTGTAATAACTAAGGTTAGGCCTTCTGGCTCTTCAAATGAAGCCAGCGGACTAAGATGCCTATAATCAACTTTATCACTAGCAACAGTACAGAATACGTATTCACCTGATTGAATTTCGGGTGACATTGACTTCAATAATTCATCTAACTCAACAGTGCCTGTCATGATTTACTCTCTCTGCTTCTTCACATAACGTTCAGTAATGCCAAATTGGTTTAAACATCAGTCCAATAGTACGATGCACAAGGCAATCGATACACCGACTATTATTAGCTTGGCTATGCCACCCCAGAGTTCTGTCAATAGCATGTGATCTCACTGCTTAGTGGCATATAACGCTTAATCTAAGCGTGCATCTTTGGCGTCTGTTATATGCAATATATATATGTTCGGGTTATATTTAGACTATAACGTCATGGTTTTTTCTGCGTCGATAGTGGGGACTAGATCACCGCACCATTTTTCTTTTCCGTAATGTCGCTTGGTCATTTTATCTAGGTGTTCAATTGCAGAGACTGACTTTACTCGCACCAGACAGCAGCGTATAGATATATAGTTGTCTTCATTCTCTTGGTCAACTTTGACGCGGTAGCCAACATGTTAATACTGATTAGGCCGTCTTCAATATCACTCTACACTAAGGAAGACTGCACCGAATGATCTTTAGTAAATACACTAGGCACAGAGGGTCCTTTGCCTTTGAGTCACTTGCGGTATTGTTTCGGCATTTCCACTAATCTACTATCCTAGCCGAATAACGCCAGGCTTAGTTATGCAGTTTCGCCACCTGTAGGACCATAAAAGATAACCCAAGTGGAAAAGTCACTACTGAAATCTTCAAATCGGTGAATAACTTCTGCTGGGACAAATAGTACATCCCCCTGTGCAAACCTATGTCTGGTCTGGCCATTTACGAATTGTCCAGTTCCTGAAGCTATAACATAAACCTCGTCCTGATCATGAGGCTCTTGATCATCAATTAATTCTGGCTTATATATTTCGATACTTAAAGTACCATGGCTAAAAAGCTCCTTGTAGTTAAATTCTTCACTCTCCAGAGCTTTCAATGCTGTTGGCAAAGTAAAATTACTCATATTTGTATCCTTGTCTAATGCCATATTCACAGGGTATCCACTACAATGCTTAGTTATAGTTAGGTTAATTTTTTATAAATACTTCAGCATATCGTCTACCAACAGTAACTACCAAAACTCCCCCCAGTACAAGAATCGAAGATGATATTAATTTAATCGTAATCACTTCATTAGAGAATAAAACACCTCCGACAGCAGCAATTATAGGGACTGTTAATTGTAGTATGGCTGCCTGTGTTAACGTTAATGACGGTAGTACGGAATACCAAATTGCATACCCCAGCCCTGACATAACGGCGCCAGAGGCTATGGCTAATAGAATGCCTTTATTAGATATCTGGATTTCAGAAAAAGTTAACAGCATGGTCATGGCTATAAATGGCAGGGTTCTTAAAAAGTTGTTGGCTGTATCAATAAGTGGGTTTTTGGAATTCTTTCCAGCTAATGTATAAAATGCCCAAGCTATCCCTGACCCCGCCATTAGCACGAAGCCTGTTAGGGATGGCGCCGCGGCTCCCGGCATCAGTAGCGCAACTAGCCCCAGCAATGCTAACAACAAACCGACCCATTCAATGACAAGAAACTGACGGCCTTTCAACAGGCCTGACATAATCATTGTGGCCTGAACAGCGCCAAACAGTATTAATGCGCCGGTTTCGGTGTCTAGTGTTAAATACGCATATGAAAATGCTATAGCATACAAAAATAACAGCAATGAAGACAACCAACTGCCGGTTGCTATAGTCATTTTTTCTTTAGTTTTAATGACGACTAAAAACAGCAGAAATACAATTCCTGAAAATAATCGGATAGAAGTGAAACTGGCGGCATCAATCACCTCATCAGTTAATGCCATTCGACACAGAACTGAATTTCCTGCAAAAGAAAAAAGGGCCAGTATAGTTAATAAGACTAATTTAAGCATGACAACTCATAAATATAATACAGCCCATAGCTAATTTATTTTTTGACCATAGTTCTCATATAAGCAGGAGGGTACTTGCCTATTAATAGCAGGTTTGCCGAAAACTGCTGCTTGACATCGAACTGCTGCATTAGCTTTCTCAAATCAGGATTTTTTATTTCATCCTTCCGGTCATATGGTGCCGGATAAATTCTTACTTCACCTCCTGGTTTTAATACTCGTAAAAACTCGCTAAAAATCTTTTCTAAAATCTCCTCGTCACTAATCCAGGCAAATAACACATAACATGAAAGCAATAAATCCACGCTATTGTCATCAAATGGTAAATCGTCCGCTAAAGTACCTATGCCTTTCTCTAGGCCTGGTGCATCTTTATTCATCCGGCCGCCACCAACCGCTCTTATTTTAGCGCTATCAAAGGGACCGAACTTAAAGCCATCCGCAAGCTTAGGATCTACCCCGTAAAATTCGACGCCAGCCTTATGACAAGCCTGAAACATAGAGTTAGAAACATAGGGCGTTAATCCACAACCGATATCGACAATCTTTTTATCCGCTAGCGAGCTTAAAATATTTCGTGGGCACTGTTTATTAAAGAAAATTTTTCGATAATATGCAAAAGACCTTCCGGTACTGATAACAGGTAAGGAAAAACGATTATAAACACCGGTCATGTTATTCACCGCCCGAAAGGTCATATCGACTAATGCAGGCTGAATTTTATCTTCGATCATATTAAGACCTGTAAGCTATCTATGAATGTAACGCCAATTAGCCAGTGGCTGTAGCAGGGCGCTGCATAGGTTTGTAATGCCCGCTAGTTTAATTAAATACATATGGACAGCCGCCGTATTTATGCAATGAGTTATGCCAGCGCTTTACATCGTTAGCTCTGCGCCACCTACTATGAAAAAACTCCATTAGACATGAGCCTTGGCTTAATTGAATGAGGATAGTGTCGCCTTCTTTTACCTTTTCATATTCCAGATAAACAGTTGATTTGCCCCAGCTCAGACCACCTTTAGATTTTGCATAATTCACCTAGAATTTTTCAACGTTCATTCCGTCTGCCCACACTATCTGTTTTACTTCTGAGGCTGGAATATCTAGCTCTGGCTGCGCCGCTATAACACTGAATGATCTAACGAAAATTAACATGCCATAAATACTAACAGATTTCATTTTTCACCGATTATATATGCCAGCCTATAGTAACGATTGTGCCGACGGTTGCTAAATTTCTCCATTAATCCTCCTAACAGAATCTACTGCTTATTTGAACGCGCCAATAAGCAACGGCCGTCTCTTTATTTGAAATTATTTTACCGATACGCCGGCTTTTAGCGTGATAGAAAATAGTTCCATACAGATAGGTCAGGGATGTTGACCGTTGTATTGAAGCCGTTCGGGGCAGAGTAAATGCTAATTTAGAAATTAGCTGCGTTATTTCGGTTTTTGTTCTCTTACCCCAAATATCTTAGTTTTTACCTAATGTGTAACGGCCCATAATTCCAGAAACCTTGCGCAACAGCCACTTTGGCGTTGCTCTACCAGACAATGTTGCGGCCAGATTGATGATGCCAGGTACGCATATTACCTCGCCCTTTAGACATGCTTTATAGCCTTGCTCGGCTACGTCATCGACATCACCGATAACAAAGCCCGGAATATTAAGGCCACCATCGCTTTGTTCAACTGTAGTGAGCATATTAGTAGCGGTGATACCTGGACATAATGTGGTGATAGTGACGCCGGTGTTCGCCAACTCTTCAGACAGTGATTCTGTTAACGACAATACATAGGCTTTAGTGGCTGCGTAAGTCGCTAAGCTCGGTACTGGTTGAAATGCTGCAATAGAGGCTACATTGAGTACTCGGCCTTTACCCCGTTCAACCATTGGTGGTAAAAAATGGCTCAACATATCTGTTAAGCCACTGATATTTAAATCGATTATGCCTTTATGCATTGCCGGGGTCATGTCAGCAAAGCTGCCATGCTCTAACACTCCCGCACAATTGACTAAAATATCAATTTCTATAGCTAGCTTTTTTAGTGCAGTTACCAATTTTTTTGCAGCACCACTGCGTGATAAGTCAGCGGTCTGTACCGTGACTTTGTTACCGCTACTGTTTTCCAGTTGCTGCGCCAAAGCTGTTAGCTTAGCTGTTGAGCGTGCTACTAAAACAACATTGTAGCCCCGCTGAGAGAATTTCTGAGCTAAGGTTTCACCAATACCTGATGATGCACCAGTTATTAAAACAGTTTCCATAACTTCATCCTATATTATTATTAAGAACGATCAAAAATCACATTAATTTTAGTACAACTGCTAAAAAATACAATCTCCGTTGTCGGTGTTACGTGCCTTTACTATCTGCTGGCCGTTACTAAAATATAGCCTACCGTGGCCAGTTTTACTTAACCACTACATTGCTAGGTTACGTTCCAAGACAGCCTCATTAACAAATGCTGTGGCATCAACTGCTTGGGATGCCACAAAATATGGCACCGATATAAACGTAAAAATAATGAAAATTATGTGAGATAGATTTAAAAACATATGACCTCTAACGCCTTACTCATCAGCTTGGGTGAAATGCTAGCTTTTTTGCCTATCAAATAAAATGACAGCTTACACAAATCTGGTGGGGCAACTTGTTAGCATTAATTTACTCATCAGTTGAATTAGTTGCTTTGCCAATAGATTCAAGTGTTCGCTCAATATCGCTACTGGTTGTAGCCCACGATGATACACTTAATCTGATTGCACTCTTCCCTTGCCAAGTTGTAGCACTAAACCAACATTCGCCTTCTGCTTGTGCTTTGCTGATAATAGTTTGAAGGTCACTGTCTTTTGTAATTGTTGCAACAACTTGATTCAAAACCACATCGTTCAAAACTTCATATCCTAGTGCTTGTAAACCCTCCGCTAAACGCTGAGCGTGCTGGCAACATCGATCTATTAGGTTTTCAATACCATCACTCCCCATTTCCTTAATAGCTGCCCAAACTTCAACTCCACGGGGACGACGAGAAAACTCTGGAGCCATATCCTTCGGAGGGACATCAGCACCCTGAGTTAGGTATGGTGCCAACGTAGTCATAACACGATGCATGGCTTGTGGCTCTCGGCAAATTGCTATACCGCAATCATATGGCGTGTTTAGCCACTTATGTGCATCCACCGCCCATGAGTCTGCAAGCTCTGCACCTGTTACTTGATACTTTTTGTTACGTGATGCTGAAGCCCACAGTCCAAAAGCACCATCTACATGAACCCAAGCACCTTTAGCCTTAGCTTTAGGTATGATTTCTGCAAAGGGATCACTCGCTCCTGAATTGACGTTGCCAGCTTGCAGGCAAATTATCGTATCTGCTCCCACCTCTGGAAACTCATCAGCTAACATACGACCTTCCTTGTCACATGGTACGGTTATAAATTGTTCCTTTCCAAATCCCAGCAATCCAAGAGCTTTGTGAACTGTTACATGAGCTTGTTCAGACAAGACAATACGGAGTGGTGGAGCCCCAGCCATACCAACCTTTGATAAGTTTATGCCTAGTTTTTTCATATTGAGTATTACGTGCAGCAGCTAACCCAACAAGATTAGCTACAGAAGTCCCTGTAGTAAAACCGACACTACTTTGACAAGGTAAATTAAGTAACTCTAATATCCAGTCCGCAGCAATTCTTTCAATATGAATTGCAGATGGTGCTGATGCATCTAACACTGCAACTTGATCCCATGCAGATGTTAAAATTGATGCGCCCATAGATGCTGGTGTCGAGCCTCCAACCACTAAACCAAAATAGCGTCCACCAGTGCTTGCTACAGTAGCTGGCGAACCATATTCATGAAGCATATTAATTACAGTTTCAGGATCAACGCTAGCTTTAGGTAGTGGCTCGTTAAAATGAACCAAATCCGCAATGGCTTCAGGGCTGGGGCTCACTCTGCGAGCATTAATTGAAGACACGTAATCCTTCGCATATTCAGATGCCAAGGTAACAGCTCTCAATGAATCATTAACTACATTTTCATTACCCATACATAATTTTCCTATTTTTTCTAACGCCGTATTAAGAGGCTAAAAATAGTGGGCTAAAATGGAACGAAGCGAACAGCCCACTGTTTTTAGTCCTTTTGAATGACTTGTTATATGCTAAATCCACTTCTGCATATCTGAAGAAACAGTAACTTCACTGTCAGTTTCGCCTGTATGTGCTGTAGAAGAAGGCTCAACCATCATAAAATGAGTATCTGGTTCAGCTTTAGGGCAGTGCTCAACACCTTTTGGGACAACATACATTTCACCAGAGTTCAGAACAATATCACCGGCTCTTAGTTGTAAAGTAAGCTCCCCTTTAAATACGATAAATAGTTCATCTTCATTGTCGTGTTTATGCCAAACAAGCTCACCACTACCTTTAGCTATTTTAACTAATTGACCATTCGATTCAGCTATAATTTTTGGAGTCCATTCTTCTGAGAACAATCCAAATTTTTGACTAATATTAATTTTATTCAATGAACTCTCCTTAGCATATAACAGTTTATTATAGGGCGTTTGGCTTTATATCCATTTGGCTCTCTATCTAGGTCTTTATATTTTTCCATGTGATAAAATCCTTTTCACTTCAATGCATTAGCCGAGGTTAACTGTTTCCGCTATTTAGATAGTAAGCCTTTGGCAGGTATAGCTAATGTGCTGGCTTGGCTCACTATATTATATCCAGTGTCTATAAAATCAATAACTTATGACACTCTTTGCCGATATAGAGAGCCTCTGGCTGTCGATCTTGGAATTTGGAGATGAAAAGGACTTTGAATATTTGGGAGTCAGAGTAAGAAGGCTAGTATCAACGGCTATACAGAGGTGAAATAATTTTCTCTGTCCGTAACGTTAAGTTGGTACCATCCAATCAGTCTACCTTTACTTCTACCGACTTACTTAGAGCCGGTTCTTCTTGTTCAAAAAACTCAGCACTCTCGCGTATCGTTTTGGTGGCTAGTAATGTTTCTTTAATAAACATCAACAGCGCAGCGATCAGCGCCACCATAGCAAGAACAAAAAAGACCGCAATAATAGGGTCTATAGTAAAACGCCAATAACTGCCCACAAATAATGTTACAACTAGCATACATACCAGCAGCGCCGAAACAGTACAGCAACCGATTGACCAGTTAATCAACAGAATACGCCTGCGTAAGGCTTTTAACTCTTTGTGATTACGCGCAATAAACTCGGTACTTTTCAACGTCAGCGCCCTGCGCTCAACTACTCGGGAGCGATCGACAATTCGACCCAATCGGCCCGACAGAACATTTAAAAAGCCAGCAACGCCGGCCAATAAGAAAACTGGCGCTACCGCCAGTTGAATTATGTGGGTTAGATTAGTGATGCTATTTATCGGTTCCATAACGTATTAATCTCATTGCTAAGTTTACTGACCTCGCTATAGCAGCCAAAATTGTTGGGGCCAGAGTAACAGCTATAGTAGCAAGTTATATGACAGTAAATGGTTTTTACTCTAAAGCTATAATTCTTTTGGTGAAGTATCGCTATCGGCTTTTGCCAGGGCTACTTTAGAACTACTATCCCTTTGCAATAAATCAGAAATTTAATTACCGGCCAAAATAAGCTTATCTAAATCCAATCGGTGTTCAATATTCATACCATTTAGCTTTTATAGCAAATCTTCAGTGGCAACATTATCAGACGCACCTTTAGCGTAAGAGCCTCCGCCTAGGCCTGATACAGATCTGTCTACTACGCTAACGCCACAGTCTAATGCGACATATACATTGGCCCGCGCTTGGCCAAAGGTGTCATGAAAATGCATGGCTATTTTCCCAATTGGGATTACTTTTGATAGCTCTGTAATGAGTTCTTTAACTTTACTGAGTATACCGGTGCCAACGGTGTCACCGAGAGATATTTGATAGCAGCCCATGTCGAATAGTTGCGTGCTGACTTTTACCACATCGCTAATGGGTACATCTTTTTAGTAGGGGCAGCCTAGTACGCAAGACATATAGCCAGACACTTTTATGTCGGCTTATTCGGCTGCGGCCGATACCACTTCAAACTAGGCAATGCTGCCAGCTATATAGTAAGTTGTGATTATGATACTCATTATATCTACAATAATTTAACTTGAGAGAATATAGTTTTTTCATAGCATCAAGGTTTGCCGGTGATCATAACGTTGGCGATCCGAAAGTCTGTTTTGTTATCCGATATATTAATAGCGGAAAATTTATTAAATACTGAAATTAATATAACAAATAATTTTTATATATGAACTTAATAAAAGTTACATAAATTATTCTTACGCATGAAAAATATAGAACATATATGACTCGCCAATTAATAAACCATTGAAGTTGGTACGCAAAAAATACTTTCTTTAAAATTATTACTGTTAAAGCAATGCTAAAAAGTTAACCCCGGTCTAAAATAAAGCATGTATGGTCCTAAATATAATATTTACTAAGCTCCATGAGTACTTGTAACTATCGTAGTTCATATGATGTATCTATATTATAAATTTGTCGTATTAATTTTACATGGAAGCCTAGTTCATATTTTCATTATGATCAGCTTAGTAAAAAATTGTAACTGAAACACTGTCAGTGTAAGTGCCAGGTTCAACTGTTGATAACCCTATATTAGAGACTTTTCCATACACCGAATAGGATGAGTCGCTAGTGCTGCTAGTTGAAAACCCGTTAATCACCAAACTTCCCCCAGTGCCATCACCAAGAACGTTGGAGTATGAATTTGACGTATAAAGGTTGTAATTTAAGCTTTTTGAACTACTGCGCATCACCCGCTGAGCCATAGAACCATACCCTTCGGATAAGTGTATGGTGTATGCGACTGGGCCGCCTGAACAATTTACATTTACCCCGCCAATACTGGTGATATCGGCTGAAGATAAAGGCTCTATCGTCCCAAAGGAAAGTACTTGTGAGCTAATCTGACAAGTTATCGCTGCTTCGGTTAGCGTTGAACTTAACAGTAAGCCTAATAGCATTAGGCTGATTTTTTTCATTAGATACAATCCATAATTAGTATTGAATTATTTTCAGGGTTAATTATTGGCGACGGTATATCAGCAGAGCAACTACCGCCTTGAAATGAAACCAGTATAGTATTGTTGTTACTTAACCCTGTCAGGTAAGCTTGGCCCCGTTTACCTACAAAAAAAACAGTATTACTTGGTAGCATATTTATCTTGGCGCCTATGGGTATAATGTTACCACTTGCGTTTACTACCTTTACCAACCTGCTGTTAACTTTATTAATTTTTAGGTTCACAAAAATACCACTGCGTGCTGAGGGTGTAATCAGCTTACTGGTTTCATTAATATGCAAATTAAAAGGAAGTTCTTCAGGCTTAATCGAAATCTTATTTTTTTGGTAAGGCAAAATATTTGGCAAAAGCGCTAAGCCATTTGAATTTGTGCGAGCAATCTTACGATTGCTTTGGTAAACGTTTATGTTAGGTTCATCAGCCACTTTTACTATGGCAAAGCTACCATGACCAATTTTTTTTGATGCAAATGGCATCCCACCCAATAAACCAACTGAGCCACTAGTACGTAATCTAAAAGATCTAACTGATTTAAACGTTGTTGCATCTAAGACAATTTTATTTATTGGGGTGTAAGCGCTAACACTGGCGAACACTTGCTTCTCTTCACTATCGTCAACGCTTATTCGATAGCCGGCACCATTACTATCAACAATGTCATGATTAAATTGTACGTTATTGTTAATTTTCCCGCGGGTATTCTGAGTAGAATTAATTACCAAACTTCTCAAGCGGCTAAACTGTACCACTACTTTTAAACTAATGGTGTAGCTTTGATCCCCGCTAATTTTTTTACTCGCATATGAGTTAAGACTTATACTCTGGGTTAACGGTAATGCAAAGCTAGTTGATATTAAGTTAAATTTATCTGAGTTCCAATTGGTTTGGCTAATCACGCTTGTATTAAGCCATATGTTTTTATAGATATTAATACCGAAAGCTATTATTTTTTTTTGCCGAATGTTTGTTTCATTATCGGTAGCCCCCATCTGCACAAAATCACGACCATAGTTCTCTAATAGTAGGTTGGAATTGATATATTTGGATGAATGCTCAATACCAAAAATGCTATGTAACCCTTTTTTCCCCTCTGCTTTTGATGCCGCTAAGGCTAAATGTACAACAGCATATTTTTTAATCAAGGTGGCAATGTCAAAACCTGCAGCCTGCCTAGATGCTTGTATTTCTGTGCGTCCTTCTAATGTGAATTCATCGAATCCACGACGTAAAGTGACTGCGATAAAAGGGTTTTCATATGAATTATTTTCAAAGCCATAGTTTTTCCTCTCCATTCCAGTTTCAAAGGAGAATTCATTTAAATTTTTTCTCAGTAAGCGAGGAGTTGAATAGTAACGTTGAGTACTTATTGTCTCGACTCCTAAGGCATCCTCTACAACTATATTAATTAAACCGGTACCAGTCATGGTCGGAAAATCATCAATTTTAAATGGGCCCGCATTGACTGAATTTGACTGACGTTTTTGATTATCAATGAATACATCAATGGTTGATGGTAGCGCGGTAGAGCCATAAATTGATGGTGCGGCTATACTCACAAAGCCGCTATTAAGGCCAAAGTCTGAAGACCAAGTAATACCGCCAAATCGCACCGGCCGGCTCCAAGAGCCAGCACTACTGATTGAGTCACCAATAATTATTTTTTTCATCCTTAAAGGCATATCTTTTTGGAAGTACGTTTCAGCGCGAACAGTATTAGGTTGGTCGTTGTTAACTGAAGATGATCCGCGTTGAAATACATTGGAGACCAAAGAACCATAATGATTAAAAAAAACCCCTTCTAAAAAAGCATTATAGCTCCTATATTCTTGCTTGCCGTTCGTGCTTGTTGTGGCTAGGTCATAGTTTAGATATACACCTAGTGGTGATTTATAAATTGATTGATCTAGATTTACTTTATTAGTAAGATCTATGACACCAAATGACTGAGTTGACGCATTAATTTTAATAACTTCGGAGTAAGTATCCAGTCCGTAACTGGCTTCTTTTAATGACCCAATATCATAACCAAATAGACCAAAACGCATAGCAAACTTATCACCTGAGACGTTTAAGTTCGATGCAGTCCAAGCGTTTTCAGCCAAGACCATTTTACCGTCGGAATGTTTCTCAGCATAAAAAATACCATTTATTTTCTTTGTGTTTACCTCCAGAGCTATAAGCAAGCTTGTCGCTGTATGGACAGTTTTTGGAGATACTACAGTTTGTGCAGACTTAACTTCAGCGACGTTTTCCTCCGCTTCAGGTTCTCGACAGACAGGGAAGAAAATCAAGGCTAGGCTCAATTTGATTAAAAATTGATTCACCTTGATTAAAAGTTTCATTATTTAATTCGTATAGGGTAAATCTGCTAACAGCAAAACGATAGGACCTTTATCTGATCTTACCTTGATGCTAGTTGTAGTCTCTATTCCTCCTTGCGTTGTCGGGTAGAACAGCTTGCTAGTACTACCCGCAAGTACTGTCTTAGCATTGTGCAATGGTTTTTCTTGAGTCGCAGATACTGCAACAAAATTAACTAGTTTTACATGTCGATTGCCTTTGTTTTCAATAAGTAAGCAGCTTGTTCCTCTCACTGCCGATTCGCATGTAGACCAAACAACTGAATCGATCCTTTTTACTGGTGCATAGAACAGGGGCAAATTGTGGTTGAATATAAATTTAAGGCTATTTTTTGAGTGGTCAGGGAGATAAGTTGTTATGTCATCCAATACTACGCGGTATGCTTGTTCTACCAAGTGAGAGCTTTCTTTGAAAAGTCCTACTCTGAAGGTTTGGGTGCTACTAGGCTCAATGCTAACGATGGGTGGGCTTACTATAAGTTCTCTTGTTTCATTATAAGTGTCCTTACCGTCAATTTGTTGCCATGATAAGGTATTAATTTGGTAGGTGATTACGTCTGCTGAATCGTTTGTTACTGTAAAGCTAATGATGGGTTCTTTAACAGACATATTGAGATGAACCGGCGAAATTATCACCGCGTGAGAACGTGATACTAGGGTTATAAACAATCCTAGTCCAAGTAAAGCAGCAATAAGTTTCCCTTTCATTGCCGCGTTCATTAGTTAAAACACTATGGTTAGCAGAATGTTTTGACTATAAGTGCCGGGAACGACGTTTTGTCCTGCTGCTATCGCGCCATTGATGACTGCAGCTGCAGTACCAACACCATCAGCCGTTCCTGATGTGTTTGTCACCGCAAGCGCTGTAGCACTGGAGTTAGTCAGTGTGTAAATTAATGTCTCAGTACCTCCGACCCTTTCCATCAGCCTTGTAGCAACAGACTCGGTAGAGTGAATTGCCCATGCTACAGTGGGACCGTTACATGTTACGTTAAGTCCGGTAGCTGTACCTAAGCTGATTGCTGAGGGGTCATAGACGCCAAAATCAATTTCGCCTCCGGCGCCAATTGAACAACTATTACTGACCGTAGTGGTCACATCAAGTGTACCCGTATCAGATCCGGCGTTAGCAGATGAGGCCAGTGCCAAAAAGAGACTTACAAAAAGTAGTAAAAAATAATTTATCATAGGAATTCTCCAAGCTCGTTAAATGTTATTAGTAAATGATTTGCTAGTGGTCCTAACATACTTACGAAGGTAGAACTATTACGGATCTGTAAGGCGAGCAATTATTACAATAATTAATTTAAACACACCCGATAAGCTACATTCAGCTTTAACATATAATACGTTAGATTGCAATATATAAGCCCCTTGAAAAGCTGAACATTGGCTGTTTAAGCTATTGCTTTATGTGTTAATTAGTAACTTTTTTGAGCATTAGAGGCGTGGGAGTGTAGTTATATCAAAACGCAATTATTGATAAAATTAAAATTTATGCAGTCTCATATATACCCCTCTTTTATATCAATAATTGCCGACTATCGGCAGTTACTGTCTATTATTCATTGTCTGCATCTGTCGCTAATAGAGCCTCGCACTTAAAAAAACCAACTATACATCCCCTAATACAGTCAGTGAGTTAACTTATTCTTAATCGGAGGCTTTTATCTATTGTTATTGTTGTTGTAAGAATTGAGGCGTTATTGGGGAATGTTTTTCCACGGGACAAGTATCCAGTTAAGCCGAGGTTGATGAAATAACAGAGTCAATATGATAAAAAAATAACGGTAACCCACTAAAAAAGGTCGATAAAGAAAGTCTCGAACTGTTGATCCCAGTGTTATTGATGGTTTGCCAATGCCACTTTAGAGCCACTATCCCTTTGCAAAAAATCAGAAATTTTATTACCGGCCAAAATAAGCTTATCTAAATCCACTCCGTGCTCTATACCCATACCATTAAGCATATAAACTAAGTCTTCAGAGGCCACATTACCCGATGCGCCTTTAGCGTAAGGGCAGCCGCCTAGGCCAGATATTGAGCTGTCAACAACCGCAACGCCGCATTCCAATGCGGCATATATATTAGCTAGCGCTTGGCCATAGGTGTCGTGAAAGTGTACGGCTAATTTTTCAACCGGGATTACTTGAGACAACTCTGCAATTAATTCTTTGACTTTAGTGGGTGTACCGGTGCCAATGGTGTCACCGAGAGATATTTCATAGCAGCCCATGTCGAATAGTTGCGTGCTGACTTTTACCACATCGCTAACGGGCACATCTTTTTGATAGGGGCAGCCTAGAACGCAAGACACATAGCCACGCACTTTTATGTTGGCTTGTTTAGCGGCAGCCATTACAGGTTCAAACCGTGCAATGCTTTCAGCTATCGAGCAATTAATATTTTTTTGGCTAAAGGCTTCACTGGCGGCGGCAAAAATGGCGACTTCAGTTGCGTTAACGCTAAGTGCACGCTCAAAGCCTTTTAAATTTGGGGTTAGAGCGGCGTAGGTAATATTGTCGCCATGTACTAACTGCGTAAATACATCTTCGCTGTTGGCCATTTGCGGCACCCACTTTGGGTTTACAAAACTGCCAGCTTCAATGTAGCTAATACCCGCGTCAACCAACTGGTGAATCAGCGCAAGCTTTACCTCAGCAGGTACGTCGACGGCTTCATTTTGCAAACCATCGCGTGGGCCAACTTCTACAATTTTAACGTGGGTAGGTAAGCTCATTATTATTCCTCGGCGTTAAAGTCTAACAATACTGCATTGTTGTTTACCAAGTCGCCAGCTTGATAGAAAAATTCTGCCACCTTACCGCTACTGGGGGCACTAATGGTGTGTTCCATTTTCATAGCTTCCATTACTAGCAATGGATCGCCAGCCTGCACCACTTGGTCTGTTGTTACCAGCAGCTCAACAATTGTACCTGGCATTGGAGCGGTTAGTGCACCGCCATCAGCGGTTAGGTTATCTGTGCCTAAGTCCGGCAGTATTAATTCAAGTCGACTATGGTAGTCAGCGGTATAGATATAAATGTCGGTGCCTGACTTAAATACAGTCGCCTTGACGTTGTGGCCATTAACACATGCTGTTAATTCATTGCCAGCTAGCGTTGCACTGGCTACAGCACTAACAGTGTTAGTGGTAATTGTGTATTGGGAGGTGTTGTTTTCTATCGTGATAGCAAACGCCAGCTCTGCAAATATTAAATCAAAGCTATTGATGTTTTCACTATTAGCGCGCCAGCCTTGACTGCTTTGCCACGGTGAATGTGGATCATGGGTTTTTTTTGGCGGTTGCTGGGGCAGCTTTAAATTTAAATACAGTGCGCACAGCTGCGCTAATAATTCTGGTTGCTCAGTGTCTTTTATTTTTAATGTATCGTGATGTTTTTCAATAAAACCTGTGTCAAAGTCGGCATTTTTAAATGCTTCATGTGTTGCCAAACAATGTAAAAATTCTATATTAGTGGTAACCCCTGCAATTAAGTATTGCTGTAACGACTGTGCTAATCGGCGCAGGGCAGATTCGCGGGTGTCACTCCATACTACAAGCTTGGCGATCATTGGGTCGTAATATACGCTAACCTCATCGCCTTGAATGACCCCGGTGTCTACGCGCACCACATCACTAGTTGTTGGCGTTTGTAAAAACGCTAAGGTGCCGGTTGCGGGTAGAAAGTTATTGCGTGGGTCTTCGGCGTAAATACGTGCTTCAAATGCATGGCCGTTAATTTGTATTTGCGCTTGCTTCAGCGGCAGTGGCTCGTTGTTGGCAACGCGCAGCTGCCATTCAACTAAGTCTTGGCCGGTAATCATTTCAGTGACGGGATGTTCAACCTGTAATCGAGTATTCATTTCCATAAAGTAGAATGAGCCATCAACGTCTAGCAAAAACTCGATAGTGCCAGCGCCGCGATAGTCGATGGCTTGGGCCGCACGAATAGCGGCATCACCCATTTGTTGGCGCAACTGAGCTGTCATGCCTGGGGCGGGAGCTTCTTCAATTACTTTTTGATGACGACGCTGTACTGAACAGTCGCGCTCGGCTAAATAAACGGCGCTGCCAAAGTTGTCGCAGAATACTTGTATTTCAATGTGGCGCGGCTGGGTAAGGTATTTTTCTACCAACATGTTGTCGTCATTAAAGCCGTTTAGTGCTTCACGTTTAGCGGCATCTAATGCGCTAGTAAACTCTGTTGCGCTCCATACTTGGCGCATCCCTTTACCACCACCGCCGGCGGTGGCTTTTAACAACACTGGGTAGCCCATGTCGTCGGCGGCTTGTTTTAATATGGCAGGATTTTGGTCATCACCATGGTAGCCGGGCACTAGTGGTACGCCGGCTTTTTCCATAATAGTTTTAGCGGCCGACTTTGACCCCATAGCTTTTATGGCCGCTACCGGTGGGCCAATAAATACTATGTTGTTGGCTTCGCAGGCATGGCAGAACTCGGCGTTTTCACTTAAAAATCCGTAGCCTGGGTGAATTGCTTGAGCGCCAGTTTTGAGCGCTGCATTAATGATTTTATCAATCACTAAGTAAGATTCGCGTGACGGGCTAGCGCCAATATAAATGGCTTCGTCGGCTTGGGTTACATGCAGTGAGTTTTTGTCGGCATCAGAATAAACCGCAACAGTGCTAATGCCCATTTTTTTGGCGGTAGTGATAATTCGGCAAGCGATTTCACCACGGTTGGCGATAAGAATTTTTGTAAACATTATGAGTGTCCGTCTGTTTTTATCCAGTGAGCAGGGCGCTTGTCTAAAAATGCTTGTAAGCCTTCTTTGCCTTCAGCTGACGCGCGAATTCTGGCGATTTCATCACAGGTGTAATCAATCAGTTGTTGATCTAGCGCTTTACCTGCCACATTAAAAATCAGTTGCTTGCTAGCTTTAATGGCTACGGGGCTGTTACCTAATATGGCATTAATAATTTCTCCAACTTTTCCGTCTAGCGCATCAAGCTCAACACATTCAGCTAATAGACCTAGCTGCACTGCAGCATTAGCATTAAAGCGTTCGGCGGTTAAAAAATAGCGGCGCGCGGCGCGCTGACCAATAGCTGCAATAACATAGGGGCTGATGGTTGCAGGCAGTAAACCTATTTTCACTTCACTTAAGCTAAACTTAGCATTGCTGGCACCAATGGCAATATCGCAACAGCTAATTAAACCTACTGCGCCGCCAAATGCCGTACCTGCTACTTTGGCAATAGTGGGGAAGGGCAATGCGTTAAGTGTTTTGAGCATTAAGGCTAGACTTTGGGCGTCAGCTAAATTTTCATCATAGTTGTAATCTGCCATGCGCTTCATCCACGCCAAGTCGCCACCTGCTGAAAAGCTTTTACCATTGCCGGTTAACACCATAGCTCTAATGTCAGTGTTGCTGGCTAAGGCATTAAAGGTACTGGTTAGCAACGCAATAATTTCATCATCAAAGGCATTGTGTTTGGCCGGATTATTTAAGGTAACCGTGGCAACGGAGTTGTTGATGGTTGTCAGTACTAATTCATTAGCCATTATGTGATCGCTCATAATAGTCACCTTACATTCTAAACACACCGAAGCGCGTGTCTTCGATGGGTTTGTTTAATGATGCGCTAAGGGCTAGCCCTAATATGCGGCGGGTGTCGGCGGGGTCTATTACGCCGTCGTCCCATAGCCGTGCCGAGGCATAGTAGGGGTGGCCTTGTTGCTCATAGGTTTCAAGTATGGGTTGTTTGAATGCGGCTTCTTCTACATCACTCCAAGTCTCGTTGCGGGCAGTTTTTTGGTCGTGTTTAATTTGGGCCAATACGCCAGCAGCTTGTTCGCCGCCCATTACTGATATGCGGGCATTGGGCCACATAAACATGAAGCGCGGGTCGTAAGCGCGGCCGCACATACCGTAATTGCCAGCGCCGAATGAGCCACCAATAAGTACGGTTAACTTAGGGACTTTGGCGCACGCTACCGCGGTTACCATTTTAGCGCCATGTTTGGCGATACCGCCTGCTTCGTATTGTTTGCCAACCATAAAGCCGTTGATATTTTGTAAAAACACCAATGGTATTTTGCGAATTGCGCAGAGCTCGACAAAGTGCGCGCCTTTCTGCGCCGACTCGCCAAATAAAATACCGTTGTTAGCGACAATGCCAATCGGGTAGCCATACAGCCGGGAAAAACCACAAATAAGGGTTTCACCATAGAGTGCTTTAAATTCATCAAACTCGCTGCCATCAACTAGGCGGGCAATAACTTCGCGTACGTCATACGGTTGTTTGGCATCTTTAGGGATTAGGCCATAAATCTCGCTAGTGTCATAAAGTGGCTCTTTAGGTTCGCTGATATCTAGATCAACTGTTTTTTTACGATTTAAATTACGAATGGTTTGGCGTGCTAGCTTTAAGGCATGGTGGTCGTTATTGGCATAATGGTCTGACACACCAGAAATGCGGCAATGCACATCGGCGCCGCCTAAATCTTCGGCGGTGACAACTTCTCCGGTGGCTGCTTTCACTAACGGCGGGCCTGCTAAAAATATAGTGCCCTGGTCTTTGACAATAATTGACTCGTCGGCCATGGCTGGCACATAAGCGCCACCGGCGGTGCAAGAACCCATCACTACGGCTATTTGGGGAATGTTTTGGGCTGACATATTGGCTTGGTTAAAAAAGATGCGGCCAAAGTGTTCCTTGTCTGGGAATACATCATCTTGGCGGGGCAGGTTAGCGCCACCAGAATCAACCAAGTAAACACAAGGTAAATTATTTTGGGCGGCTATATCTTGAGCGCGTAAATGCTTTTTAACCGTTAGCGGATAATAAGAGCCACCTTTAACCGTGGCGTCGTTGGCGACTATCATGCATTCCAGCCCGCAAATACGACCAACCCCAGTAATAATCCCGGCGGCGGCTACATTTTCGCCGTAGACCTCATAAGCTGCTAGTTGTGACAGCTCTAAAAAACCAGAGCCTTCATCAATTAATGCATCGATGCGGTCTCGCGCTAATAATTTTCCTCTGGCAATATGACGCGCTTGATACGTCTCGCCACCGCCTAATTTAATAGCGGCAACTTTAGCCTGCAGGTCGTCAACTAAGGCCTGCATTGCTTCTTGGTTGTCGGTAAAGGCAGTACTTTGAGCGTTTATTTTTGAAGTGATGGTAGCCATAGATTTTTGCTCTTGTCTTTATGGGGCTATTTAAACCGATTCTTTAAATAATTCGCGGCCAATTAACATCCGACGAATCTCGGAAGTGCCGGCACCAATCTCATACAGTTTGGCATCGCGCAATAAGCGACCAGCCGGAAATTCGTTGATATAGCCGTTACCGCCCAAGGCTTGAATAGCTTGCAGTGCCATTTGGGTGGCGCGTTCGGCGGTATACAAAATAACCGCGGCGGCGTCTTTACGCGACTCTTGGCCGTTGTCTAAAGCCCGCGCTACGGTATACAAATAAGCCCGTGATGCGCCAAGCTCGGTGTACATGTCGGCTACTTTGCCTTGCATTAGCTGGAATTCGCCAATGGCTTGGCCGAACTGTTTGCGGTCATGTACATAGGGCAGGGTGATATCTAAGCAGGCTTGCATAATGCCGACCGGGCCACCAGACAGCACAGTGCGCTCGAAGTCTAAGCCAGACATCAACACGTTTACGCCACGGCCTTCGCCGCCCAAGATATTTTCTGCCGGCACTTCACAGTCTTGAAATACTAGCTCGCAGGTGTTTGAACCGCGCATTCCCAGTTTGTCTAATTTTTGGTGACGGGAAAAACCTGGGTAGTCGCGCTCGACGATAAAGGCGGTCATGCCACGGGCGCCAGCACTGATATCAGTTTTGGCGTAGATAACATAAGTATGAGCATCTGGACCGTTGGTGATCCACATTTTATTGCCATTAAGCACATAGTGGTCGCCTTTTTTATCGGCTTTTAAGGCCATGCTGACCACGTCAGAGCCGGCATTAGGCTCGCTCATCGCTAGGGCGCCTATATGTTCACCAGAGCAAAGTTTGGGTAGGTATTTTTGTTTTTGGGCTTCACTGCCATTTTTATGAATTTGATTAACGCATAAATTAGAGTGGGCGCCATAGCTTAAGCCCACCGAGGCCGACGCGCGGCTGATTTCTTCCATGGCTACGCAGTGGGCAAGATAGCCCATATTACTGCCGCCGTACTCTTCGCTAACGGTTACGCCTAATAGGCCCATGTCGCCAAATTTGCGCCACATGTCCATGGGGAACTCATTGTCTTTATCAATTTGCTGGGCGCGTGGGGCTAACTCTTTTTGGCATAGTGAATAGGTTGCGTCGCGCAACATGTCGATTTCTTCGCCAAGGTTATGATTCAAAGTAGGGTAGTTAGTGTTCATGGATTGTCCTAGATTGGCTTTTTATAAGTTGGGATGAATGGATTTAAGAGGTGGCCCGCTTGTCTAGTTCGGCCATGCAGTTCTTTTCGGCGTCCGTAAGGTCGCTAATCATGTTTTCCAGGTCGATGAGTTGTTCTTGCAGCTGGCTGCGTTTATGGCGTACTTGGCTGATCAATGCTTGCAGTTGCTGCTCATTACCGCCGGCAGGGGTGTACATGTCGATAATGTGCTTGCTTTCTTCAAGGGTTAAGCCAAGGCGCTTGCCACGAATAATTAGCCGCAGCTTTACCCGATCCTGTTGGTTGTAGAGGCGCTTGGTGCCTTTACGCATAGGGCTTAGCAGGGCTTTTTCTTCATAAAACCTAATAGTGCGAGTAGTGATGTCGAATTCGCTGGCAAGTTCTGAAATGCTATATTGCTTAGACATGGGCTGACCTTTGCGCTGACTTCGGCTAACTTAACTAACCTTTACGTTAACGTCAACAAATATCAATAACAAATATGCCGGGCTGCTGATGCATGCGGCTATCGCCATCAGGGCGAGATTGAACCTTTCCTAAAACTAATGGCCATAGCAATATCCTTATTAGCGTATTGTCGTTATAATGCTGCGTGAATAATCCACAGATTTATCCAGCCTGATAGGCGGCCAAAAGCTGCCTGATCAATAACAACAATGGTGAATAAACCAACCACCAAGGGATCTATATGACCAAGTCAGTATCGAAGATAATCTACACTGAAACAGACGAAGCCCCCGCATTAGCAACCTATTCCTTACTACCCATCGTTAACGTCTTTACCAAAGCCGCCGATATAGTCGTTGAATCTCGCGATATATCAGTTGCCGCCAGAATTCTTAGCGTATTTAGTGAAAATCTTACTGCCGAGCAAAAAGTTGCTGATGCTTTAGCAGAACTTGGCGCTTTAACCTTGCAGTCAGAAGCCAACATTATAAAATTGCCTAATATCAGCGCGTCTATCCCGCAGCTAGAGGAAGCTATTAGTGAATTGCAGTCACAGGGCTTTGATATCCCAGATTATCCTGAAGCCCCAAGTACTGATGAACAGCAAGATATTCATGATCGTTACAGCAAAATACTAGGCAGCGCTGTAAATCCGGTATTACGTGAAGGTAACTCTGATCGAAGGGCGCCTAAGGCGGTGAAAAACTATGCTCGTGCTCACCCCCACAAAATGGGCAAATGGAGTCAAGCCTCACGCTCTCATGTGGCACATATGCGCGGCGGAGATTTTTATTCTAGCGAGAAGTCGTTAACGGTAGCTGATGCTTGTAGCGTAAAAATTGAATTTGAAACCAAAGATGGCAGTAAAACACTGTTAAAGTCTGAGGTGAAGTTGCTTGCTGGTGAGGTAATCGACGGCATGTTTATGAGCCGCAAAGCTTTGCGCCAGTTTTTTGAAGAACAGATTGAAGATGCCCACAAAACCAACTTGCTGTTTTCACTGCATGTCAAAGCCACCATGATGAAAGTATCGCATCCAATAGTATTTGGTCATGCGGTAACAGTGTTCTATAAAGACTTGTTTGAAAAACATGCCAAGTTGTTTAAAGAGATTGGGGTAGAGCCCAACAATGGCTTAGGCAGTGTTTATGACAAGATTAAAGATCTACCTAGTTCTATTCGTCATGAAATAGAAGCTGATATTCGTGCCTGTTACGAAGATCGTCCTGAAGTGGCCATGGTTAACTCGGAAAAGGGTATTTCAAACCTCCATGTACCTAGCGATGTAATTGTTGATGCTTCAATGCCTGCGATGATTCGCGATTCTGGCAAGATGTGGGGTCGTGACGGCAAGTTAAAAGATACTAAAGCGGTTATTCCTGAATCTACCTATGCAACGATTTACCAAGAAGCGGTGAGTTTTTGTAAAACGCATGGCGCTTTTGATCCAACAACCATGGGTAGCGTGCCTAATGTGGGTTTGATGGCGCAAAAAGCCGAAGAGTATGGTTCACATGATAAAACCTTTGAAATGGCTAGCGACGGCACCGTGCGGGTTATCGACGACAGCGGGATAGTGCTGTTAGAGCATGATGTAGAGGAAGGCGATATTTGGCGGATGTGCCAAGCGAAAGATTTGCCGATTCGCGATTGGGTGAAATTGGCGGTTAATCGTGCCCGCGCGACTAGCTCTACTACCGTATTTTGGTTAGATCCTGAACGTGCCCATGACAGGCAGTTGATCAAGAAAGTTAAGATTTACCTTAAAGATCATGATACCGAAGGCTTGAAAATTAAAATCATGCCGCCTGTGGCTGCTATCCGTTACACCATGGAACGGCTAATTCGTGGTAAAGACACGATTTCGGTTACTGGTAATGTATTACGTGACTATTTAACTGATTTGTTTCCGATTATGGAGCTGGGCACCAGTGCTAAAATGCTATCTATTGTGCCGTTAATGGCCGGGGGTGGCATGTTTGAAACTGGCGCTGGTGGCAGTGCGCCAAAACACGTGCAGCAGTTTGTTGAGGAAGGGCATTTGCGGTGGGATTCTTTAGGTGAGTTTTTAGCCTTAGCGGTGTCAATTGAAGATTTAGCCGACAAGACTAACAACTCTAAAGCCAAGATATTGGCCAAAGCTTTAGATGACGCTACCGATATGTTGTTGCAGAATAATAAATCGCCTAAGCGTAAGGTTTATCAGTTAGATAACCGCGGCAGCCACTTCTACTTAGCTATGTATTGGGCGCAACAACTGGCCCAACAAACTGATGATGCGCAGCTTGCTACTCAGTTTAGTGCTTTGGCAAAAGCACTTGAAAGCAATGAAGACGCTATCATAGAAGAACTTAATGCAGCGCAAGGAAAACCGGTTGATATTGGTGGTTATTACCATGCCAATAGAGACAAGGTAGAAGCTGCGATGAGGCCCAGTAAGACCTTTAATGAGGTTTTAAACGCCATAAACTAGCAGTTATGGGTAATAAAAAGGCCAGATTCGAATAAAATTTGGCCTTTGTTTATCTTTACCCAGTATAACCTTGCAGGTAATTGCTCGGTTAGAGCATCAGTTTCAAAATAGCCCCCAATTTAGTTAACCCTAGAAACTAGTAAGTTGTTAATAACCACAGTTGTATAAGAGGAGATTCACTTGGATACTAATTTTTCTGCTGAAGACCTGGCGTTTCGCGAAGAAGTTCGCGGTTTTTTTGCCCAAGAATTCGACGATCATATTAAACATTTATTTTCTGCAAAAAGTACCCACAAACAAGGCAATATAGAGTGGCAGAATAGACTTAATGCTAAGGGTTGGGTTGCACCAGCTTGGCCAGTTGAGCACGGTGGAACCGGTTGGAGCTTAACTCAGAGTTATATTTTTGAATCTGAGCGTTCATTAGCGGGTGCGCCTGACGTTGTTCCATTTGGTTTAAAAATGGTTGCGCCGGTTATTTACACTTTCGGTAATGACGAGCAAAAAGCTAAGTTTTTACCGCGCATTTTAAGTTCTGATGATTGGTGGTGTCAGGGTTATTCAGAGCCGGGTTCTGGTTCTGATTTGGCTTCACTAAAAACTAAAGCTGAAGTTGATGGCGATGACTACATCGTTAACGGCGCCAAAATTTGGACTACTTACGCTCAGTATGCTGACTGGATTTTCTGCTTAGTGCGCACCGATAACTCTGGTCGTAAACAGGAAGGGATTACTTTCTTACTGATTGATATGACGGCGCCCGGTATTACGGTTAACCCAATTCATTCCATTGATGGCCAACATACCTTGAATGAAGTTGTGTTCGAGAATGTTCGTGTACCTCAAGCTAACCGTGTTGGTGAGCAAGATAAAGGCTGGACTTATGCTAAGGCATTACTTGCCCATGAGCGCACTTCTATTGCTGCAGTGCCTGATTCAAAACGCGGTTTGGCGATGATTCGTGAGCAAGCAAAGAAAGAGATAGGCGGTGGTAGGCCATTAATTGAAGATCCATTATTTCAAGCACGCCTAGCGGATATAGAAATTGAATTAATGGCTTTGGAATTTACTGATTTACGTGCGTTGGCATCAGCTTCTGAAGGCCATGGCCCAGGTGCAGAATCGTCTTTGCTTAAGTTAAAAGGCACTGAGATTCAGCAATCTTTGCAAGAGCTGAACATGGATTTGGCGGCCCATTACTGTGGTTTAGAAGAAACTGAAGAGAATGCAGGTATTGCAGGACATGACTTTTCTAACAAAGCACGTCTGTCTTATATGTATGGCCGAGCGGCGACAATTTACGGCGGCTCCAACGAAGTACAAAAGAACATTACTGCCAAGTACATTCTTGGTTTATAAAATCGACTTGATAAGAACAGATTAAAGGGTAGTTACGATGGATTTTAATTTATCTGAAGAACAAAACATGCTCAAAGAAAGCGTCTCACGCTTTGTAACTGACGATTATGATTTTGATACTCGCTGCGCACATGTGGCGCAAGAAGAGGGTTTCGATAGAGCAACTTGGGCAACTTTTGCTGAGCTAGGTTGGTTGTCAATTCCGTTCGCTGAAGCCAATGGCGGTTTTGGCGGAGGTGCCGTTGATGTAATGGCTGTGATGGAAGAAATTGGTAAAGGCTTAATTGTTGAGCCGTTTGTATCTACGGTTATGTTGTATGGTGGGTTGTTGCAAGCCGGCGCTAATGCTGGGCAAAAAGATGCTTTAATTGCTAGCGTGATTGACGGCAGTACTTTGGGTGCGTTTGCTTATCTTGAGCGACAAAGCCGTTATGACTTGAATAACGTTGCTGCTATAGCAACCAAGTCTGCTGATGGTTATAGCATTAGCGGCGACAAAGTTGTGGTGTCAAACGGTATGGCTGCTGACAAAATTATTGTGTCGGCGCGCACCAGTGGTGAGCAACAAGATGAAGCTGGCATTAGTCTATTTTTGCTTGATACTAATGCAACTGGTGTAACTCGCTCTAGCTTTCGCATGATGGACGGACAGGTTGTTGCCAATATTAGTTTTGATAATGTAACAGTAAGTGCTGATGCGCTGGTTGGTGAAGAAGGTAAGGGTCTAGAGATTATGCTCCCTGTTATAGCAAGTGCGACGGTTGCTATTTGTGGTGAAGCTTATGGCATTATGCAAAAGCTTACTGATACCACGGTTGAGTACTGTAAAACTCGCGAGCAATTTGGAGTTAAAATTGGTTCTTTTCAGGCCCTACAGCACCGTATGGTAGAGATGTTTTTTGCTTGTGAGCAAACTAAATCACTAATGTATCGTGCTGCTTGTTCAATGGACGATCCTGGTGCCGATTCAGTTGATATTGCGAAAAACATTATGGCACTTAAAGTCATGGTTGGCCGTGCTGGTAAATTGGTTGGCGCTGAAGCAATCCAATTACATGGTGGTATGGGGTTAACTGATGAGTTGAACGTTGGTCATTATGCCAAGCGTTTAATGATGATTAACACCACCTTTGGTGATGCCGATACGCAACAGCAAAAGTTCTCAGCATTGACTAATAGCTGAAAATAAACTGATCTGACCTAATGCCTAGCCAGAGATGGTTAGGCATTTTTATTTGGGAGACATAATAGTGTTGTGGTTTATCACAGTAATTATCGCATTTTTTGCTATCGCTAAGTTTTATTTGCAAGGTGAAGATCATTCTTGTTTTGATCAACAGTCAAATGAGAAATTTCCGGCGACTAGTAGCATTGTCGAGCAGCAACAAATACTTAGCAGGCTTGGCGACATTCAGAGCGCGGGCATTGGCGGTAACCCATTTGGGAAAAAGCATATTGGTGCTTTACGCCAAGTGATGAATACGATGTTTAACGATAAAGAATTTAATGCTGAATTTAACACAACCATCGCTAGTGGTGTGCCGGGCGAGTGGGTCCTGGCGCCGGGAGCAGATACTAAGCGCCGTGTGCTTTATTTACATGGCGGCGCGTTCACTATGGGTAGCTCTAAAAGCCATCGGCCAATCACTACTGAGTGGTCACGGCTGGCAAACGCTGCTGTGTTGGTAATTGATTATCGCTTAATGCCTGAAAATAGTCGTATGGATGGTATAGAAGATTGTCGCAGCGCTTATCAGTGGATTTTAGACAATGGCCCCAATGGGGAAGAAGAGCTCACTAGCTTATTTGTATCGGGAGATTCAGCTGGCGGTAATTTAACATTGTCTTTGATTGCCTGGGTGAGAGATCAAGGCTTGCGTGCGCCTAATGGTGCAGTTGCTTTATCACCGCAGACTGACAATACGATTAGCAGTCCGAGTATGAAGACTAATATTAAAACTGACCCGATGTTGGGGCCCATATTTGGCAAAATTACTAAGTTTCCAACTGCTTTTTTGTTGTGGTTCGGTTTTTTGAATACCCGAATTAATCCCTCTGACCCTATCGTGTCACCGCTGTTTGGTAATTTAGCTAATTTACCGCCAATACTGATACAGGCCAGTGCTAGCGAAATGTTGGTCGATGATGCCAAGCGTTATGTCAGCAAAGCCCAACAGCAGGGTTCGCCGGCAAAGTTACAGCTGTGGGATAATATGGTTCACGTGTGGCAGATTTTCCATCCCGATTTGGCTGAAGCTACACAGGCATTTGACGAGATAGAAAATTTTGTTAAAGAGGTTGGCTAATCTTTATTGCGCACTAAGCATTCTTGCATGGTGGTCGCAATTAAGCGGCCATCTTGACTATAAAAACGACCTTCGCTTAGACCTCTGCCGCCACCAGTTCTTTTGCCAATGACTTCATGCAGTATCCACTCATTAGCTTTAAAGTCTTGATGAAACCAGAGGGTATGGTCAAGACTGGCAATTTGCATATTGGCAGTTTTATAGGTGTGGCCATGAGTAATTAATGCGATGTCGATTAAGAACGAGTCAGACATATAGGCTAGTAGTGCCTGATGTAAGCTTAAGTCATCGGCAACTTCACCATCTACACGAATCCAGATTTGCATCTTTGGCTCGCGTGGCCTTGGGTTATTCCAGTCAATTGGATTAACGCAGCGCATATCAACATCCAAGCCACAGGTGATCATAAAGTCTTCATTTAGATCATTGTTAGCGATAGCAATAGCACGCTCACTTATTAAGTCTTCTGGTCCAACTACTTGCGGCATTACAGGTTGATGCTGATCACCCTCGCAAGCTACTTGGAAAGACAGAGTGCTAACCAAAATAGGTTTGCCACCCTGTAAGGCGGTTACCCGTCTGGAACTGAAAGTACCGCCGTCTCTGGCGCGATCTACCTCAAACGTTATGGCAAGCTTTGGGTCTCCCGGGCGTAAAAAATAAGCATGTTGGCTATGTAAGACTCGATCTATGCCTACAGTGTCTGCCGCTGCGCGGATTATTTGAGCCAATACTTGGCCGCCATAAATTCGAAATGCATTAGGATGCATGTTTTGCCCAGTATAGACATCTGTGCTTGTTCTACTGGGGGTAATTACTGACGTTAAATTTTGCAATGCTGGATTCAAGGAGTGCTCTCAATTAGTGTTTTGATTTAAAGAATTATGCCAATCCTTATGTCATAATTTGTTTCACAATAAGATTATATTCTACCAATTGAGGCCGCATATGTCAGAGAAATTTACCGATCAAGGTGGCGCTGCAACGAGTAATCCATCGCCTCTCGCCCGTTGGGTAACATCGAAAGTTATGACCCAAACAGCCAGCCAATCTCGGTTACAAACAAAGCGTCGAAAAGTAGAAAGACGGCGTGTTAGTACTAAGCAGCCGCATGTAGTGGAATATTTTCACCAATTAGACGATGCCTACAGTTGCTTAGCTGTTCAGTTATTGCCTAAATTGATACGCGTCTACAATGTTGAACTCCGAGTACATTTGGTTAGCGGTCCCGCTGGTAATAATTCACCGGAACCAGAACTATTGGCTAAGTTGTCGGTCGTTGATTGCATTAAGGTTGCCCCTTACTACGGATTAAACTTTAATCAACATACCAAGCCCCCAGCGTCAGAAAATGTCGCTTTAGCTATAGCAATTTTTACCGCCTTAAGTCCTCAGCAGCGGCTGGCGGGTTTACTGCAAATTAGTAATGCCATCTGGTCTGACGACTACGAAAGCCTACTGCGTCTTAAAGATAAATTTGGCGTTGCCAGCAACGTACAGTCGTTGGCAGAAGTGAGCTCAGGCGACGCACGCCAAGCTGAACTTAAGCATTATTCTGGTGCGATGTTTTATTATGGCGGCGAATGGTATTGGGGGGTCGATAGATTTTACCATCTAGAAAACAGGTTGATAGCGCTAGGTGCTAATAAAAATAGCGATACAAAATTAGTAATGCCTAGGCCAGAAATAAGTGCTGGAGAATTAAAAGATAAAGGTACGCTAACCCTTGAAATATATGCTTCGTTACGGAGTCCTTATAGTTCGTTTATTTTTGACAAAGCAATCGACTTAGTAGAGGCAACGGGTATTAATATGGTGTTGCGGCCGGTAATGCCAATGGTTATGCGCGGCGTTTCGCTGACTCGCACTAAAGGTTTATATATCTTTGCAGACGCCAGCCGTGAAGCATACGCCTTGGGTATTGACTGGGCGAAAAAAACTTACGACCCTATTGGTTCGCCAACAAGAAAAGCATTTTCCTTATTTCCATGGGCCAGAGAGCAGGGTAAGGAAGTACAGTTTTTAAGATCTTTTTTTCATGCAGCATTTTTTGACGGGGTGAATACCAATAATGATAAAGGGATGCAGCTGGTGGTTGAAAACGCCGGGTTGTCATGGAGTGATGCGCAATCGGTTATCGATAATGACGATTGGCAGCAAGAGTTGGAAGCTAATCGTTTAGCAATGTACGAATTTGACTCCTGGGGCGTCCCCAGTTTTCGTCTGCTAGATGAAGATGGCAATACGCTATTGGGTACCTGGGGACAGGATCGTTTGTGGTTAGTGGCTAAAGAAATCGAGAAGTATCTTAGTCAGTAACTGTTATTAATGTAGACTTTAGGAGTTATTTGTTGTCATGTTAGAAGAACTACGATCTGCTATAGAACAACCATTTCCATTTATAACTAACTGCGGTTTAAAACTTGAAGCTTTAGAGTTCGGTTATACCAAATTAGTAATGCCGCTCGGAGGCAATGGCAACCATATTAATACTATGTATGCCGGCGCACTGTTTACCTTGTCTGAAATGGCCGGCGGTGCCTTGTCTATAGGCAGTTTTGATATGAATGTTTTCTATCCAATTATTAAAGATATGCAGATAAAGTATAAGGCCCCAGCACGGACAGATATCTCAGTGGAGATGCGGTTAACCACAGGGCAAATAAATGAGCTAATTGAAACTGCCAGCAAAGATGGCAAAGCTAATTTTACCATGGAAACTGAATTAAAGAATATCGCTGGAGAAATTGTAGCGACCACAGCTGCTACTTATCAACTGAGAAAAATCGCGGCTTAATAGGTGATGTATTTAATTTGTTTAACGGCTGTAAAGTGATCTGTTACAGGCGGAGTTATGGTAGCGAAACTGAATTATAGCTATGAGTTTATTCAGTTTCGCCAGTAAAAATTTAGCTATCTATGCGTTCGATGATAATAGCTGGAGCCATACCTCCGGCTGCACACATTGTTGCTAGGCCGCGTTTTAATCCACGCCGTTCTAGCTCATCAACCAAGGTGCCAATCAAAATCGCACCAGTCGCACCGATTGGATGACCTAAAGCCATCGCGCCGCCATTAACGTTTACTTTCTCGCGGTCTAAGTCTAAATCGCGAATATATTTCTCTGCTACCACTGCAAACGCTTCATTGATTTCAAATAGATCAATGTCAGCAATAGTTAAGCCGGCTTTCTCTAATACCTTTTTGGTTGCTGGCACTGGTGCGTTCAACATCAAGGTAGGAGAGTCACCCATATTAGCGATAGCAATTACCTTAGCGCGTGGTTTTAAGTTATGCGCTTTAGCGTATTCAGGCGAAGTTAGTAATAATGCCGCCGCACCATCAACCACACCCGATGAGTTGCCGGCATGATGAACATGGTTTATTTCTAAGTCTGGATAAACTTTTTTTACTAAGGAATTGTAAGTGGTGCCTTCTTCATTCAGCGGGTAGCTAGCAATTTGGGTAAATGCAGGTTTTAATTCGGCTAAGCTTTCTATGGTTGTTTGTGGTCTCGGAAACTCTTCGTGGTCTAATGCAAGGCTGCCATCTTCGTGATAGACCGGCACCAAACTTTTATTAAAGTAACCATTTTCTATTGCATGGGCTGCACGTTGCTGGCTTGTCGCGGCCAGCCTGTCTAAGGCTTCACGGTCAATGCCTTCCAGAGTGGCGATAGCATCGGCACACACGCCTTGATGGGGCTGAGGGTGGGCTTCACGTAAGCGTAAATTACCATTATCCATAAACATCGGCATATCTACATTGCCTTTGGCATAGCTAGACATCATCTCAGTACCGCCGGCAATAACAACATCTTCCATGCCCGACATAATAGCCATGGCCGCCATATTTACAGTAGTAATACCTGAGCCACAAAAACGGTCTAAGGTGACGCCACTAGAGCGAATGTCATAACCTGCGTCGAGCGCCGCCATACGGCCTAGGTCGCCACTTTGCTCGCCACGCTGAGAGCTAGTGCCCCAGATAATATCGTCGACGTCAGCGGTATTTAAATTGTTGCGCTCTGCTAGCGCTTTTAGCACGGTGGCACCTAATTGTTGCGGGTGTATATCGCCCAGTGCGCCTTTGCCATATTTACCGATACCACGTGGTGTGCGGCAGACATCAATTATCCATGCTTCACTCATTTTTTATTCCTTGTTTATAGGTTTAAAGTTAATCTGAATTAAAGTTGGATACTATGCGTTATTCTTAGGTATAGAACAAGATGACTTATAAGTTAGGTGTCACCTAAGTGCTTTAATCAGCAGTAATTTTAGTGTTCAATAAGCCAACGCCATATTAATAATAAAAGAGATAGTTGAATGAAAGAATTTCTTGATGTTTTAGACGCTAATGTTGCAGTACTTACCGCGCCCGGAGAAGATTTAGAAGTTATTGAGCATCAGATAGACGGTAATCTATTTCGCGTTTATGGCAAAGCTGGTCCTACTTTGCGCGAGTATTTAGAGCAGTCACACCTGCACAGTGATGAGATCTTTTTAGTCTATCAACAAGAGCGTTATACCTTTGCACAGACACATCAATTATCAGCGCAACTTGCTCAGGCCTTAGTGCAAGACTTAGGTATAATAAAAGGTGACAGAGTTGCCATTGCCATGCGCAATAATCCACAGTGGTGTATTGCGTTTATGGCAATTGTGTCTATTGGCGCCATTGCAGTGCCAATGAATGCATGGTGGACCAGTGAAGAGTTGCAGTATGGTTTTGCTGATAGTGGCGCCTGCATAGTTATATCTGATCCGCAGCGTTGTCGTCGGATCAGGTCTTTTGCTGATGCGTTGAATATTACTCAGCTCGTAGTCGGCGATTCAAATGATCGTATTACTGGTGAGATGGATTTTGACGAGGTGTTAAATAGTTACCAAGGTGCGGCCATGCCGGTGGTGGTAATAGAGCCGGAAGACGGCGCTACTATTTTATATACATCAGGTAGTACTGGCATGCCCAAAGGTGTTTTTTCTTCGCATCGCTCGGTATTGTCGGCTTTATACAGTTGGCTGACCGGCGCATTTGCTGCCTTAGCGACAGTCGAGCAACTAGCTCCCGAACTTGCGCCAGCTGCTTTAGAGCAACAGGCCGCGGTGTTGTTAACAATACCGCTGTTTCATGTTACTGCTAGTCATAGTATTTTTCTGTTGTCGATAATTGTCGGTCGAAAAATGGTGATTATGTATAAGTGGGATGTTGACGCTGCGATGGAGTTGATTGAGAGTGAAAAAATCTCTAGCTTTAGTGGTGTCCCAACGATGTCGGCAGAACTTGAACAAGCGGCATTAACGACTAAGCATGATCTTTCTACGCTGCGAGAAATTAATGCTGGCGGTGCGCCGCGCCCGCCAGAGCAAGTGCGTAAACTTGCGACGACGTTTACTCATGCCAAAGCTGGTTTAGGCTACGGTTTAACTGAAACTAACGGTATTGGTGCTATAACTAGCGGGCTATTTTACCAGTTAAAACCCCATAGTTGCGGCCGAGCTTTACCCGCAGTTACTGAAATTAAACTGATTGATGATAATGGTAAAACCGTAGCTGAAGGCGAAGTGGGGGAGGTTTGTATTTATACTCCTGGCAATGCCAAAGGCTATTGGAATAAGCCGGAAGCTACTGCAGAAGCGTTTGTAGACGGATGGTTTCGTAGCGGTGATATTGGCAGAATGGATGAAGATGGATTCTTGACAATTGTTGATAGAATTAAAGATATCATTATTCGCGGTGGCGAGAATATTAGCTGTATTGAAGTGGAGTCGGCTATATATGAACATCCAAAAGTACTAGAAGTAGCTGTATTTGGCGTGCCTGATGAGCGCTTAGGCGAAGCTGTTGCTGCAGTGGTGGTGCCAAACGCTGGTGAGCAACTAAGCAAACAAGAGTTGCGTGATTTTTTAGCTGAAAATATGGCGGCGTTTAAAATTCCTAGTCATTACTGGATAGAGGCTGAGCCGCTGCCACGGATAGCGACTGGTAAAATATACAAGAAAGGCTTGAAGACCGACTATAGCGCTAAGTTAACTGAGTTAGCTTAATAAGGTGAATTTTTTTGCTTAGCTTTAGCTTCAATACTTTTTAAGTGAGTATTTACTGTTTCATTATTTAGCTCAGATAAATAATCAAAATGAAGGCCGTAGCGGTTAGCCTCGCGGTTGGTTGTAGGTCGGGCACAAACAATTGCAGTGACAATTGATGTTGTCTCATCAGCGGTTTTGATTGCTAAAGAAAGCTTGTCGCCAATGCCCAGAATGGCACATGTTTCGATACCAATGCAGTAAAAATTAAAGTCCGTTGTGGTAATGTCTTCTATTAATTCTGGGGCAGTCGAGGTTGGATTAATAATACCAATGACGGCTATATCACTAATGCGATAACGAGAAGATTTGCGCTGTTTATTTCTAATGGTTGCCACCTATCTATCAAGTTTTTTGGCTAATACTTATATTTGAATATAGAAGGTGATATTGATTTTCGCGAATTTTTTAACAAAATAAAAATCGCCTCAAGCGAGGCGTTAGGTTAAATTATTTTAGTTTTAGTTTTATTTTTAGTTTTATTTTTAGTTTTAGTTTTAGTAGATGATGAGTGTGGTCTTATTCCATTTTCCCTAAGATAGCGCCGCCAGTTGGCACGCCAACACCGGCGGTTACCAACACATTATTAACAGTTTTCTTGGGCTGATTAACAGCTGTGCCGCGCACTAGCTTTACCGCTTCTACAATACCATTGACGCCATGAATATAAGCTTCACTTAATTGCCCCCCGTTGGTGTTTGTTGGTAGTCTGCCGCCGCTGCGTAGTGCGCCACTCAAGACAAATTCGCCAGCTTTGCCGGGCTTAGCAAAGCCCCATGATTCAAGTTGCCACAATACAGTTGGGGTAAATGCGTCATAAAGAACTGCGGCATCAATATCATCTGCCGTCATACCTGCCATTTCATAGGTGAGTTTTGCTGCTTTATCCATTTCCGGTGTATTGATGATTTCTCCATCATAAAAAGATGTCATTTGTTCTTGGTTTTTTGCGGCTACTTGAGCAACGCCTTTAACCATAACGGGTGCATGTTTTAATTTTTCAGCGCGCTCCGGGGTGGTCAAAATTAGCGCCGAGCCACCATCACTTTCTTGGCAGCAGTCATATAAAGACAGCGGGCCAGCAATTTTTTTCTGAGCATCATATTCGGCTCTATTGAACGGTTGTTGATAAAAGAATGCAGCAGGATTGTTAGCTGCATATTTACGGGTAGATTGCGCCACTTCAAATAGTGCATCTTTAGTTGTACCGGTTAGGTGCATCCAGCGCTGTGCATACATTGCCACCCAACTGGCAGGTGTGAGCAGGCCAAACGGCGTATACCAGCCCCAGTGAACGGCATCAGCGGTAACTATCTCGCCTGATACGCCACCAGAATAACGATGGCCAGAGCGGCCATTTAAAGCACGATAAATAACCACTGTTTCGGCCATACCTGTTGCAATTGCCATCGCGGCTTGACTAATAAGCCCCGTTGCCGCGCCGCCACCATAAGGCGTGCGAGCATAGAAGGTTAAATCGTTGCAACCTAGCGCACGGGCAATCTCAATTTCATCGCTATTGTCCATGGTGAAGGTCGCCATGCCATCAATATCGGTGACGGATAAACCGGCATCATCTAAGGCCGATTTAATCGCTTCGCAGGCTAGTTGTAATTCACTAACACCAGAGTTTTTAGAAAATGCTGTATTACCGATACCAACAATGGCGCTTTGGTCTTTGATACTGACAGCCATTATGCATCTCCCGTTAATGTGATTTGTACGGTACCTTGCATATGCATACCCCAAACATTGTTCTCACCTAAGACAGCAATATCTATTACCCCAGTCTGCTCATTAATGGCGCTTATCTCACCGCTAATTGTCATAATAAAACCGGGCATATTTGGTGCCCCAAGCTTTATGTCTAATGACTTAGTGGTCGAGGCAGGACCCGCCCAATTAGTAATGTATGTACCCATTAAACCGTTGCTGGTTAATATGTTCATAAAAACATCGGGTAGACCTACTGCTTGGGCTTGTTTCTTGTCGTGATGCACTTGGGTGAAATCATTAGTAACCGCCGCGCCACCGACAATAAGTGAGGTGGTAATAGGTATTTCTTGCGGCGGCAGCTTGTCACCGACCTTAATGTCATTGATTGTTAATATGTTTGTAGTCATTGTTTATTACCAGTCAGAATAAGTTGATTAAGCGAGATAGAATTGAGGCAGCATTGTTGCTGCATCAACTTGTTCTACTTTGCCGACTACTTTCATCCCAATACTTACTTCTTCTGCGCTGCAGCCTGCTATGTTGGCAACCAAGCGAGTGCCTTCTGATAGGTCTATGACCGCGCACAACAGCGGCGTAGGGTAGCCTGGGAATTTCGGGTAATACATTTCGATGAAGCTATAAACTTCGCCTTCTAAACTAGACTCGATAGAGTCCCATTCGATAGATTGGCACTGGCCACACATTGGTCTGGGCGGGTGGCGCAGAGTTTGACAGCTTTTACAGCGTTGAATTAATACCTCGCCATTATCAACTGCTTCCCACCACCATTTATTGTCCGGCCCGCGTGGTGAGGGAATACGCGTTGCCGCTTTCGGCGCGTGGTCTTCACTGCTGCTTGTGGTTGCATCGTTATCTTTATTAGGAATGAATTTTAGTACGCGAAAGACTTGCTTACCGATGGGTTTATCATTTTCATCATCATAGGTTGTGGTTGTTTCAATAAAGTAACCAATGCCTCTAGCGGTGGCTTTTTGCGCTGAAATACTTGAGATGACGGTGCTTTCTTTAACGGTCTCGCCGGCTGTTATATCGCGGAAGTTTTCTTGGCGGCTATTGGTACCAAGGACACCGGTAAAACCGTGATCATCAAAAAATTGATGTAACTCGCGCTGGGTATCAATTACGGGGTTGTTAGCCATTGGAAAACCCTCCATTACCCATACTTGTAACATTGCCGGCGGCGAGATAATGCCGCCTTTGCCGCAGGCTGTACCAATCGACTCATCGCTGTATAAACCAGTTTCATCGCCCATCACTTCGGCCCATTGGCGAATCATGGCCTGGTTAACTTTATCTTTGCCGGCACTCGGTGGGGCAGCGCTGCGACCTACATAGCTGGCGGTCTCAGCTTCAAAGGCTTTTGTTTCTGCTTGATTCATAGTTATTCCTGTGGATATTTTCTATTAACGATGGCGGGGCATGCCTAAACCAAATGTTGCGACCAAGCCGCGCTGTATTTCATTAACGCCGCCGCCAAAAGTATTAATCTGGCTGCGACGATACTCTTGTTCTAAGTCGCCCATTAATATTGCTGCCGAGCTACCGGCTTTTACCAAACTGTCGGGGCCGCATACTTCCATTAGTAAGCGCACAATTTCTACTAAACCTTCGGTGCTAAATACTTTAACGCCGCCGGCAAGGCCAGGGTCGAGCCGATCTTGCTCTAATTCCCATGCCATCCGGGCATTCAGTAGTCGCATCGCTTCTAAGCGGGTATATGCCTCTGCCAAATTTCGTTGCACTGACGGCTCATCAATAGGGCGACTGCCGTTATGATTTTGCCGTGCCCAATCCAGGGTTCGCTTATATAGCTTCCAGCCATGAATACCCCAAGCCGCCAAACCAACGCGCTCGTGGTTTAACTGCGACATAATTAAGCCCCAGCCTTTATTAAGGCCGCCAACCATCATTGATTTGTGAACTCGGACATTTTCGTAGTAGGTCATGTTGGTGCCAACATTACCGACCGTCTTTATATGTGCATAGCTAAAGCCAGGGTCTTTGGCGTCAACAATAAACATAGTGATGCCTTTGTGGCGGGTATCTGCTTCGGTGCGGGTGGCAAGCCAAATATAATCAGCGCCTTCGGCGGCGCTGGTCCACATTTTGCTGCCATTGATCACATAGTAATCACCGTCTTCAACGGCCATTGTGTTTAATACGGCCAAGTCAGTACCGGCCTCGGGCTCTGAATAACCGATGGAAAAATGGATATCACCAGAGGCAATTTTCGGTAGGAATTCTGCTTTTTGTTCTTCGCTGCCATAGCTCATTAGAGCAGGGCCAACGGTGTTTAGTGTTACAAATGGTATTGGCGCGCCGCCCAGTAATGCTTCCTCAAAGAACGCTAATTGGTCGGCATCGCTTAGGCCTTGGCCGCCATATTCTTTGGGCCAGCCGATTGCTAACCAACCATCAGTACCCATTTGTTTGATGACTCGTTTATAAGTAGCGCCAGCTTCAGCGCCCCGCAATTGTTCATAAAGCTCTGGACTTATAAGGTTTGCAAAGTAATTACGTAGCTTGGTGCGAAGCTCTCTTTGGTTGTCGCCAATATCAATATTCATCTGATCGCCTGAGTAGTATTACGGTCTAAGAGTGCTGCTTGGTAGCTATCACTCGCAGTTGTATCGGTAATTAAAGTGATATAGTATTGAATTTGAATTCAATTTCAACTATTTTCGATGACGTTATGTTTATTGACTAATTTAGTTGAATAAAGCAGCGAGTGAAATGGCCCAATCAACCAGTAGCATAGCCCTTGATAAGCGTCACGAAAGTAGCGCTAAAGCGGCTGTTGTGCTGAGCACTAAAGGTGAAAAGGCGAAAGCGAAGCTAAAGAAAGCTGCCCTAGCAGTGATGAGTGAAGTGGGTTATCACAAAATGCGCATAGGTGATGTGACTAAACAAGCGGGCGTGGCAGCGGGTTTGTTCCATCATTATTTTACAGATTTAAAAAGTCTTACCCATGAAGTGATGGAAGACTTTGTTGCGAAATCACTTAATGTTGAAAGTATTGAAAAGAGCGTTTCCAAAGGTGACTGGTATGGGCGCATTTTTGCGCATAATCGCTTAGTGGTTGTTAGCTACGCAGAGCGCCCTGGCATTATGCGCTGTATGTTACAGCTGGCCGATGAAGATAGAGAGTTTGCGCAGCTCTTGCGTAATAATTTTGTTAAGCAGCTGGGCTGGTTAGTGGATGCAATGCCAAGATTATATCCACAAGCCACTTTTAGTAAACATCAATTTTTAATGATGGTGTATGCACTGGGTGGCACCGGTGAGACGATTTTGCGCGACTACTATATTAATAGCGAACCTGCGTTAATCGAAAATAAAGTAACAGTAGATGAAATGACGGAATTGCTAACGGTGATTTTTTATCGAGGATTGTTTTTGCAAAATCCACCAGCAGAAAAATTACGTTATATCGCCGACTTAGATAAATTTGTAAAAAAGTTTTGACTGAGGCAAATAGTATGGATTTTAATTTAACTGAAGATCAAATCGTTATCAAAGATTTGGCAGCACAGATTTTTACCGATCAGGTGACTGATCAGTATCTAATGGACCGAGATCGAAAAGTCACTTACAAAACTTTTGATATCAAGTTGTGGGATTTACTTGCTGAACAGGGCTTGTTAGGCCTATCTATCCCAGAAGCATGTGGTGGGTCAGGGCTTGGTTTTATTGAATTATGTACAGTGCTGGAAGAGCAAGGGCGAAGATTAGCGCCGGTACCTTTGTTAAGCAGTTTAGTTATGGGTGCCATGCCGATAGCTAAATTTGGTAGTGATGAACAGCAACAAAAACTACTTGGTCCGCTAGCAACTGGCGCTCACAGATTAACCGCAGCAGTAGCAGAACTAGGTATGGTGAGAAATTCCACTGCTACAGTAATAGCAACTAAACAAGGCGATGGTTGGCAGTTAAATGGTGTTAGGCAGGCAGTAGCTTATGGTTGTGATGCTGCCTATATTTTGGTGCCAGCAGTTGATGCAGATAATTCGACTAGTGTGTTTATCGTCGATACTGCCAGTGCTGGCGTTAGTACTACTGCACAGGAATTAGACCTTGGTTGGATTCAGTCTGAGCTTGTTTTAGACAATGCCGCAGTCAGCGAGGTGTTGGGCGGGGTTGGTCAAGGCGAGGAGATACTTGAGTATTTAGAGCAGTGCGTAAATATCGCCCAAGCGGCTATTCAGGTTGGCGTACTAAATGAGGCGTTAAGGCGCACAGCGGCTTATACCGGTGAACGTAAACAGTTTGGCGCACCTATTGGTAGTTTTCAGGCAGTGGCTATGCGTGCCGCCGACGCGTTTATGGACATTGAAGCGTTACGATCTACATTTTGGGCGGCAGCATGGCGCATAAGTGAAGGCTTAGAGGCTGAGCCAGAAGTAAGGGCGGCAAAATATTGGGTTTGTGAAGCAGGCCACAGAGTGGCGCACACCTGCCAGCATTTACACGGAGGCATGGGAGCCACCAGAGAATATCCTATACATCGTTTCTTTTTGTGGGCTAAATATATGGAATTTATGTTTGGTAACGGAACTACCCAGTTAGTTAAGCTAGGCGAATATTTAGCCGCCAACGACGACAGTGGTGTGCGCTGGATGGAAATGTAAGTTTTCGGCCTCGATAGCCTAAGGCTGCCTATTATGGTGGCCTTTTTTATTATTAGATAAAGTGATGGCGATTGATCAGCATAATAAATGGTGTTTATAGTGATTAGCTCTGGCACCACAAGGCGTATGCAGTAACATGCCTATCTATGTAAGCTGCTGTGCAGCATAACTTCCACCTATTTACATGAGTATTTTATTATGAACAACGAGAGAGAATATGGAATTGTCGTTTACGGTGCGACTGGCTATACCGGGCGCCTAGTGGCCGAATATTTAAATCTACAATACGGTGTTGGTGGTGAAGTTAACTGGGCAATGGCCGGCCGGAGTATGGCTAAGCTTGAAGCTGTGCGCGACGAAATGGGTATTGGCAAAGACATACCTTTGGTGGTGGCAGATGCAGATGATCATGCCTCTATTGAAGCGATGGTTAATAACACCAAAGTAATTATTACTACGGTTGGTCCTTACCAGTTGTATGGTAGTGATTTAGTGGCAGCATGTGCTAAGGCTGGTACTGATTATGTGGATTTATGTGGTGAGCCAAACTGGATGCATGAAATGATTCCTTTGCATAGTGCAGCGGCTAAAGCTAGCGGCGCACGTATTGTATTCTCTTGTGGTTTTGACTCTGTGCCATTTGATTTGGGTGTTTACTTTTTACAGCAAGCTGCGCAAGAAAAATTTGGCAAGCCGTTTGCCCGCGTTAAGGGCCGTGTCCGGGCAATGAATGGTACGTTCTCTGGCGGCACGCTAGCTAGCTTTAAAGAAACCATGGCAGCGGTACAAAAAGATCCTTCATTGTTTAGTGTATTGGTTAATCCTTTTGCCTTAGCCGAGGGTTTTACTGGCGCTGATCAGCCTACCGGAATGGATGTAGAGTATGACGAGGGTATTGGTAGTTGGGCGGCGCCGTTTGTTATGGCAACGATTAATACTAAAAATATCCACCGTTCAAATTTGTTGTTAGGTCATCAATATGGGCAAGATTTTGTATATGACGAAATGATGCTAACCGGCGCCGGTGAGGAAGGCGAGACGATTGCCAAAATGGTAGCTTCAGATACCTCAATGATGACTGATAAAACTCAGCCCGGCGAAGGTCCTACCAAAGACGAGCGTGAGAACGGTTCTTATGACGTTATGTTTGTCGGCTCTAATGAGTCTGGTGAGTCGTTAATTGCTGGCGTTAAGGGCGATAAAGATCCTGGTTATGGTTCTACTAGTAAAATGATTGCAGAAAGTGCAGTTTGCTTACTATTGAATCCAAATGAAGGTGAGGGTGGTATAACGACACCAGCTCCAGCAATGGGTGAAAAACTGATTGCGCGCTTACAGCAAAATGCCGGTATTAGTTTCGAAATAGAATAAGGTGTAAATTTTCTACCAAGATGTATAATTACTTCAAATAATTTAACAGAGTTAGCTGCTTAGCAATGGAGAGATCTAAAAAATATGCAAGTTATACCGACGAACAAGTTATAGAATTGTCGTCGGCTGACTTGCCATTAAAAAGTAAAAGCTATTTGGATGTTGAATTAGAATTACGTGGTTTGAAAAAAGAAGCTAAGAAAAAAAAACTCAATCAAATAAAGTCTAGGCGTAGTTATAAAACATACATAGGCATAGGTGTTATGGCGGTTTTCATCGCGATAAGAATGTTTGAACGCTACGCCTAATTAGGAGCAGCTAAATTACCTTCGTTTTATCCAAGTGGTGTGCGAATAGGCCAGTACTTCCCCTTGCGCATTGGCTATTGCCACTCCACTATATAAACTTCTGCCATCTCTACCAAGTGGCCAACTAAACACCACTAGCTCTTGATCACCAGAGATAGAAGCTAATATCTTGCCGTTAAGCTCGCCTAATAATGCTATTCGCAGGTTTTCTCCGACCGCGGCAAAATACCCTGGGCAGTCAAGTGCAGCCCATATATATTCAGCACATATATCACCGCTGCTATTTAATAAGCTAGCATTTGGCTGCCATACGCAAGCGAGCAAACTCCAATCAGTTACTGGCCCTGGGTAAAGGCATAAAGCATCATCTTCGTAGCGATGTGTGCCGCAGACAAAACAAGTTTGATAGATATGTTTATCTTTACATGGGTATCTGGCGCTAGCGTCTCGGGCGCAAGCAAGTGTTGGAGTCATTGGTAAGTTTAGCTCAAATTCAAAAGCTTCAGCCTGGCCAATTAAGGTATCGCCATCATGCATTTGAACCAGCGAATCGGCCACCGTTAAAGCTAAGGGCTTATTAAGTGGTGCCGGGGCATATAAGCGTACTTTAGCGGGGCCGGTCAATCGTGCTGCCAGTAGGCCGCAACTATAGCCGTCGTTGCCTGCTGTCGGTGATCCGTTAAATCGTTGGTTGATGGTAATCGTTTCGCTCATTTGTTGACCTCAGTTAGATTCCATTATCACAACATAGCCTATTATTTTTCGCAATAAGCGTGTAACCAAGCGGTTAAACAAGTGCTAGAATGCGGTTGCAGTTTTGCGCAGGTTTAGTTGGCGGTTTTATGCAAGTAGGAAAGCACTTTTGGGGTTGGGTTTTACTCTTTGTTAGTTTTGTCTGGGGTATAGAGTTTTCCCTTATTCACAATGCGTTAGACTTTATGGGCCCTAACACCTTTAATGCCGTTCGGTTTGGCGTTTCGATAGTTGTTTTACAGTTTTATTTTATTGTTACTAAGTTTTCTTTTATGGGTTGTATGAACAAAACCACCATCCACCATGGCATTGTGTTGGGTGTTATATTGTCATTTGGATTTTCTACTCAGACTGTGGGGATGCAATATACAACAGTGAGCAACGCTGGTTTTATCACTGGGCTTAATGTGTTGTTAGTGCCTGTTATTGGTTGGTTGTGGCTAAAGCAGCCGCAGGGTTGGTATGTGTGGGTTGGGGTTGCCATGGCCTTGTTTGGGACATTGTTACTCACTGGTGGTGTTTATGGCTTTGGTGTGGGTGAAGCATGGGTGTTGTGCTGTGCCTTTGCTTTTGCTGCGCATATTGTCTACACCGGAGTTTACGCAAAGCAGGTTAACCCGCTGGCGTTGACGCAGGTGCAGTTGATTACTATTACTGTATTTAGCGTGTTAGCGAGTGCTATATTTGAGCCGGAATCATTGTTAAGTGTGCCAAATAGTCTGTTTGGTAATGGTCTTTCAGAGCAAGCGATGACGATATGGTTAGCGGTTATAATAGGCAGTGTGCTGGGCACATGTCTGGCGTTTGTAGCCCAAACAATAGGTCAGCAAACGTTAGCAGCTTGGCGAGTGGCTTTAATCTATGCAACAGAGCCACTATTTGCAGCACTTGGCGGTTTTTTATTACTGGGGGAAGTGCTGGGGCTGTACGCTTGGATAGGTGCCATATTCATTATTGGCGGTATGTTAGTGGCAGAATTGGTTAGAGATAAAAAATAGCAATTACCGTTTTGTTCTAAAATAATAAGTAGACGAGTCTGATCTGCTTTTATAATAATAATTTAATATAGGGTTTATTTTGTTTAGCTCACTCAATGAAAAGTTTTTACAGTGTAGTCTGCTACTAATATTGATCGGTAGTTATCCCAATATAGTAATTGCGGCTGAGACGGGCTTCGCTGACATGTCGTTAAAAGAGCTGATGGCTTTAGATACATTCGAGGCAGCATCACTAATACCGACTCAAATTTCAAAAGCACCGGGTACGGTATATTCTTTTAGTCGCGATGATTTTTCTCGCTACGGCGCACGTCGAGTGGACGAGTTACTACAATTTATACCTGGTATGCAACTTAATCAATATCGTAAGCGCCATCAGTCTGTTTGGGCTAGAGGCATGTTGGATCGTTATAACGATAAAATGGTGCTGATGGTTGATGGTGTCCGCTTACGTCATTTGTATTATGGCCATTTTTCTTTAGGGGATAATTTCCCGTTAGAAAAGATCGAAAAAGTAGAAGTGATAATGGGACCTGCTTCGAGTTTATATGGTGCCAATGCTTTCGCTGGTATTATCTCCATTACTACTCGAAATTTTTCTGAAGGAAATGAATTTGAAGCTAGCCTTGAAGTTGGTAATAATGACCGAGCTAAGGCAACAGGTTTATATAACAGTGATAACTTTCAAATATTTGCCAGCCATGTTGGGCAAGATGCGCCGTTCGATAAAGATAGAAAAAGCTTTATAGGCCAAGACGCCTTACAGCCGCTTGCTGAACACTATAGTAATGTCTTTATTAAAGCTTCGCCGTTTAACGGTTTGACAGTGTTCGCTGATTTTTACGAAAGTGAAACGCCATTTGTTTTTATTCCTTCAACTCAAGATGCCTTTGTAGAACAGCAAATGCTTAACCTGGCTATGTCTTATGATTTTGGCGATACTGAGCATGGTAGATTTGAAACTGATGTTTATTATACCTCAGACAACGGGCGCGAATATGAGTTAGAGCAAGCTACACAGTCTTTAGGTTATCAAGAAAACCAAGACGCTACTATGAGCGGTTTTAATATTAATTATTTAAAGCAGTTTGGCGATCATGTGGTGGCACTAGGGGGCGCTATTACAAAAGAGTCAGCCGAAAACTTTGAATACACTAGGTTGTTTTCTTTTTCTAGGGGTTTCTCACCGACAGTTCAAACTGGTAATTTATTATCTATTCCTGATATAGATAATACTGATCGGGCGTTATTCCTGCAAGATGTATGGACGGTCAATGACGCTTTACAGTTAACTTTTGGTGCCCGCTACGACGACTTTGAAAGATTTGGTGAGCACATAAATTATCGTGGAGCACTGGTCTATACCCCGTCTGTGCATCAAACCTTTAAGCTACTATATGGCACAGCTATCCGCACCCCAAGTTTTAGAGAATATTTAAAAGTCTCAGAATCACTGAGTTTTATAACGCCAGTGCCTGAGCCTGAAAAAATTAAGTCAGTAGAAATAAGTTATTTATACCAATGGGAAAACACTAATATTTCACTGTCGGCTTATCACAACGAAATAGATGGCTATATTATAGAGTTCCCGACGCCTGACGGTGTTGATGAATTTTTTAATAATGTTAATACTGTTGTTGATTTGAATGGAATTGAGTCGGTAGTTAATTTCCAGCCGACAGATAAGTTAAACTTTCGCTTAACGGCTGCATATTTAGAAGCGGCTACTGATTTAACTGACACAATTCCGTACTTGGCGACATTAAGTGCCAGTTTTAATACCGACTATAATTATTATAGCGATCATTTGATCGGCTTTTCAGTTGTCTATAATGATGAACGTGACGATCTTAATGATGTTAAAGAAGACAATGCTGAATCATTTTTTATGGCTAAGGTATTTGGCTCTGGATCGCTTACTAATTCATTAGGTTACGCTTTCGGTATAGATAATTTGTTTAATGAGGAAATCTTTGATCCTGCTGCAGATTACGGCAGGCAATATAATACGATAAAAGCTGAACGTGAAATTTGGGTTGGTCTACAGTGGGACTTTGCTTACTAATGTTAAGACGTATTTTCATTATTAATTTTACTTTACTGTTGCTAATTGTAACGCTGCCAGTTAGCGCGCAGTATAGTGAAGATGATCGCTCCAATAAAATTAAGGCGGCATTTGCTCTCAATCTTGCTCGTTTCATTATTTGGCCTGTTGATGCAACGGCAGAGTCTGACCAAATGACACTGTGTTTGTTTGAAAATAAGTTTCTTGGGCTTGCTACGGATTCGATAGTAGGCCAAGAGATAGCAGGACAGACTTTGGCTGTAAACTATAGGCTAGACGTTGAAACGGTAAAAAGTTGCCAAATAATATTTATTACTGGTGAAAAATTCTCAAAGTTTACCGAGAGTTATCCGAACATAGCTCAACAGCCTACGTTGATAATTGTTGATAATACTGCATTTAATGAATTTTCTATCGAGTCATCATTGGCAATGGTATCGCTGAATCGCAAGGGAGGCAGTATTGTTTTTGATATTAACCTGTTACAGGTTGAGGCGGCTAAGCTCAAGATGAGCTCTAAGTTGCTTAAGTTGGCTAGAAACGTTTACACGGATGACCGATGAGCCATTCAAATCCGCCATCTATTCGCCGCACCTTAATGATCGTAATGGTATTGTGCAGCGGTATTGCTTTACTGCTGTCAACGTTCGGTTATTTAGTTAATGATTGGTATCGGTCGCGCGACTTAGCTTTTCAGCGGTTGGAGGTTCAAAGTAGAATTGTTGGTGCGAACTCGGTTGCTGCTCTGATGTTTAATGATGTTGAAGCAGGTGAAAACACTTTGTCTAGCTTAAAGAGTGAGTATGATATTGTGGCGGCTGCTTTATATGACGTAAATAACAATCTATTTGCCATGTTTAAGCGCAGTGACAGCGATTTTGATATATTTTTACCAAAGTTTATTAGCGGTGATTTTGGTGATTTAATTTATGTCTCTTTACCTATTTTATTTGATGGAGAAAAAGTCGGTCAGATAGTAGCTGTCTCCGAGTTAAATCAATGGCGAGTCGATTTGCCCGCAAGGTTGTTAACAGCATCCGGACTGTTTTTGTTGGCATTACTAATAGTTGCTCTGCTTTCTAATTTTTTACAGAGGGTCGTTACGACACCAATTATCAAACTTGCAAATACCGCACGCAATATTACTAGCAGTCAAAATTATTATTTACGTGCTGATAAAACATCAAACGATGAAATTGGATTATTAGTTGATGATTTCAATGACATGGTCGGAGAAGTTCAGTTACGAGATATAAAGCTCCAGCAAGCAACTGAAGAGCTAGAAGAAAAAGTTACTGAACGCACCATCGAATTGACTGAGCTAACTAAGCAGCTTGAATATCAGGTTTTTTTTGATGGGCTAACAGGCTTAGCTAATCGTACTACTTTCGATCAGCAGCTGGCCTACAGTTTAGAGCAGCTTGAAATGTCTGGCGGGAAGTTAGCCGTACTATTTCTTGATCTAGACAGATTTAAAGTTATTAATGACACGCTTGGTCATATTGTCGGTGATAAACTGCTGCAACAGGTTGGCAAAAGATTCGCCCGCTCAGTTTCTGGCAACGACCTTTTAACCCGCTTAGGAGGCGATGAGTTCGCACTACTGATTGTCGATCCTGAATCAGATGAATATATTGTTCAGCAAGCGGAAAAGCTTATCGAAGAAATCGATCAGCCGTTTACTGTCGCGGGCTATGGTTTGCATATTACTACCAGCATTGGCATAAGTATTTTTCCTAAAGATGGCGATACGGCCGACGAAATTGTAAAAAATGCTGACACGGCAATGTATCTTTCCAAAGACTTGGGACGTAATCAATATTCGTTTTTCAGTCCCGATTTAAACGAAAAAGCAGTACGGCGATTAAGCTTGGAAACTAAGCTACGCCATGCTTTGCTACACATAAAGTTCGAAGTCTATTATCAGCCGCGGGTAAACGTCCATACCCTTGCAGTCGAAGGCGTTGAGGCGTTAGTGCGTTGGTTTGATATTGACGAAGGAGAAATTTTACCTAGTGAGTTTATTCCTGTTGCCGATGAGTGTGGCTTAACACCAATGATTGATGAGTGGGTGATGGGAGTTGCCTGTGCTGATGTGATGGCTTTGTCTGGCGAGAGCGCTGAATGTTTAGGTTTATCTGTTAATTTATCACCTGGACAATTTGTGAGAGAAGACTTAGCCAAAACTATTGGCACTATTTTGGATGATTCAGGGTTACCTGCAAACCGCTTGGAGTTAGAGGTCTCAGAGACATTATTTGGCGCCGAATCTTTAGGTTTAGAGAAAGTGTTAAATTCGGTGAGAGAGTTGGGTGTAGAGATTTCGATTGATGACTTTGGTAAAGCTTACTCGTCTTTATCGCGACTCAAAGAGCTGCCGTTAAATACGTTAAAAATAGATCAGTCGTTTATTATGGATATTGGCATCAGCAGTAATGACGATACTTTGGTAGAGACGATTGTACGGATGGGACATGGTCTGAAGCTTAAGGTGGTTGCTGAAGGTGTTGAAACCCAAGCCCAGAATGATTTTGTCAAAGCCTGCGGCTGTGACTCAGTGCAGGGCTTCCTCTATGGCAGCCCTATGTCTATAACTCAATTAACAGAGTTTCTCAAAACCAAAGCAAAGGTTTAGTCATTTGTTATTATTTTATTCGAGTTTTACTACCCTATGAAAAAAATTTATGAAGAAGTGGCAGGCGCTCATATTAGTGGCTTCGTAGAGCCTGAGTTTCAAGCAGTTGCAGACTCTTTTATCCAAAATTTCTCTTTGCGTAATGAACTGGGTGCAAGCTGTTGTGTGCGCATAGGCGAGCAGACCGTTGTTGATTTATGGGGCGGTTTTAGCTCAGTTGAGAAAATCCAGCGCTGGCAAGAAGATACCGTGGCAGTAGTGTTTTCTTGTACTAAAGCAATGACTGCCCTATGTGCCCATTTACTTATTGAGCGCGGACAGTTAAAGCTCAAAGAGCCGGTTGCTACTTATTGGCCTGAGTTTGCACAACATGGTAAAGATAAGATTACCGTTGAAATGATGCTCAATCATTCTTCAGCGTTACCAGCATTTAGACAGCCGATAAAACCGGACGGCTATGATGATTGGGACTATATGGTTAAACGTCTTGAGCAAGAAGAACCATTTTGGCTGCCAGGGACACGCACTGGCTATCACTTGATTAGCTTTGGTTGGACTGTCGGTGAGTTAATTCGGCGAGTATCAGGTATGTCTTTAGGACAGTTTTTTGATCAGGAGTTGGCGCAGCCATTGCAGGCTGACTTTTGGATAGGCTTGCCTGAAGATAAGGCTAATAGGGTTGCGCCAGTTGCCATGGGGCCAATCGATCAGTCCCAGCCTATGTCCGATTTCATGACTGCTATTATCAACGACCCAACTTCTATTTCTCATTTAGCGTTATCAAATTCTGGCGGCAACAATGCTAATAGTGCTGCCACATTGCGTGCTGAAATAGGCGGTGCGGGTGGAGTATCAAATGCACGGGCAATGGCAAAGTTGTTTTCACCGCTAGCTAATGGTGGAGTAGTCGGTGATAGACAATATTTTTCGCAGCAGTCGATTCAGCGCATGAGTACAGTCTCAACGGCGACCATGCTTGACGCTACTTTATTAGTACCTACTAGGTTTGCGCTCGGATTTATGAAGTCTATGGATAATCGCGCTTGCAAGGCTGGCAATACTGATAGCTTTATTATCGGCGATCGGGCTTTTGGACATGTTGGGGCAGGGGGTAGCACTGTATTTGCCGACCCTGATAATAAGCTAGCGTTTGCTTACACAATGAATTTAATGGGGCCTGGGGTGTTACTCAATCACAGAGGGCAAAGTTTAGTGGACGCTGCTTATCTAAGTCTTGGTTATCAAAATAACACATCAGGCTATTGGTCTATCTAGTCGATTTTTTAACACCCAATAGCGAAACCCAATCTAACAAAGCTTATCGACAGTTATTAGTCAATTTTATACGCCAGTAGCACATTGCCTGGCAATTGCCCAAACATGCTATAGCCAGATAATACATAGAGCCATTCCCCAGCAATCGATTGCCCCGCAACATCGATAGCGCCACCATGCCCTGCAATACCATTGACTGTTTTATGCTCGACAGCGGTATTGGTTTGCCATAACACTTCACCATTGGCATTGTTATATGCTCGAATCTTGCCATCTAAACCAGCGGTGAATATCAACTGCGAAGTTGAAGTCGCAGCCGCTGATAAACCATAGTAGAAAGAACATTCATATTGCGCTTCAGGGTTAGTTGGTTTGGGCGCACGGGTATGTTCTAAGCCGATAAGAGGGGTGTTAGCGTAGTCAAAATCGCAGCCACGCTTGACTGGCTGTTGCCAAATAATCTCACCAGAATCAATACTCAATGCATATAAGCCTGGTTTGGGAGTGTAGCCGTCACGTTCTCTTTCTGGATCTGCCATTGGCACAAATACAGTGTTACCGGCAACTGTCATTCCCCAATGAATGCCACCATTGGTTGTGCCTTGACTGATGCGATTGCGCCACAATACTTCACCTTTTGGGTTTTGGGTGTCTGGGTTAAGGGCAAATACCTCGCCAGATTTTTGACCCGCGAGAAGTACGTCTTGCCCCGCTGAATTTTGGGTGATGATAACCGACGCCCCAAAATCAAAATCACCACCGGGGTTTTCCGGGCAGTTAGGGCCATCATTGTGGCAAGCAGCATTCCATACGTCAGCGGCAATCGCTTGAAACTTCCATGCTTCTGCGCCGCTATCAAGATCAAGAGCCACAATAGTGTCACTGGTATTGGTGGCCGGGTGGGTTAAATTTTCGGCGGTACCAAAGTAAATTCGATTACGTTTTAGATCTATTGCTGGGGTAGTCCATACTGCTGCGCCAGAGGGGCCGTAAACAACCGCGCCGTTGGCGTTATTGGCTTGCCGGGTTGCATCTTCTGTCGCATGCCAAATCCAGCGCTCATCACCATTATTAGCATTCAGTGATACAACCGCCCCATGTGAAGTACAGCATTCATGTTCAGGGCTACCTGATGCAGCTACCTCAAAGGAAGAAATTGGTACAAATAATTTGTCGTCAAAATAACTGATTGAACCGGTTACAACTGAGTAGTCGCTGATTTTTACTGGTTGCTGCCAAACAACTTTAAAGCTATCAGGGTCAACCGCAAATACAGTTGCCAAATTGTTGGCAAATATAAGCAATTGTCTGCCACTAGCTAATGTAGCCAGAGTTATTGATGAGCGAATACCACTGAAAATTTTAGTGTGATTGCGAACGCAGCCAGTTTTTCTATCCAGCGCATAAAGTTTGCCGGCTTTGTCACCTATATACATGGTGTCGCCGATAATAACCGGCTGCGAACGCATGTCGGTTACCTTAGGAAAAGCGATGCTCCACTGCAGGCTTAGGCTACCTACATTAGCTCTGTTGATTTTGCTTAGTCCATCAGGTATGTGACGCTTATTATCAATACCCAGGCCCCAATTGCTAACCCATTGAGTTGACTCAGTGGATGTGGCCTGAGTACAACTATTTGTTTCTAGCCACTGATAGCTAGCAGTGTCTTTGCTGGCCAAATATTTAGCGATTAAGCCACGCTCTTGCTTGCTTAAATGTGTCGCCATGGGCTGCATTTTGCCAAATTCTAGGGCGATCATTATGCTTTCTATAGAGTTACGTGATAATGCTTCACGAGTAGGTGCCTTCATTGCCGGATTGTCATGGCATTGGGCACAATTTTTGTCGAATAGTTTTTCACCGATAAAGTCTAGCGGTAAAACATCGGCATATTCTATGGCTAAATTTTCTCCATTAGTCATCAACCATTGTTTCACTGGCAGGCGTTCTGTGCTGATTACCAAAGCGGTAATACCAATCAAGACAATAAAAATAACGAGCTTTTTCATGATTTATAATTTTACTCAGGGAGTGCGAAGGCGTACAGATAATCGCCATAGCCACGGTTATACATATGGTGACCGCCAGCGTTAATAACCACATATTGGCGACCTTTAAAGGTGTAGGTCATGGGCGTTGCAGTGGCATCGTTTGGCAGTGTGTAATCCCATAAGACTGTGCCGCTGTTAACATCAAAGGCGCGTATTTTCCGGTCCATAGTAGCGCCGATAAAAAATAAATCGCCAGCCGTGGCGATGCCGCCACCTAAGTTAGGCGTGCCCCAGTTAATTTGAAATGGCGCGGTTACAGGCCCCATTTCATGCACCGAGCCAAGCGGTGCCTCCCAATTGATAACGCCATTGATTAGATCTACCGCAACTAATTTACCCCAGGGTGGCTTATTGCAGGGGATGCCAAGAAAAGACTGCAAGCTGCCTATTTCTATCGTGTATGGCGTACCGTGCATAGTCACTTGCATGCGGTGGCCGGCGGCAGGGTGGTCCGACTTGGTCGCTTCGCTGCCAGCAACGGTCGGGATTAATTTGCCGGTAAAGGGTACATTGTTAACGTTGGTAATCAGGATTCCAGTGGCTTCATTGTAAGCGCCGCCACCCCAGTTCGGGCCGCCTAAACTACCAGGAAACATCATCGATAAGTTTTCATTGATAGGAGTAAATAAACCAAGATTGTTTAACCCTTCAATTTGCCTAACGCAGTCAGCTTTATCTATTGGCGTTAAGCCCCAAGCTTGGTTTGCGGTGAGAAAATTATTTAGCAAGCTCGGCGGTGCGATGGGTTTTGGTTGCCAGCGAGCTGTTAATTCACCGTCTATCATTGATGGCGGTGTCGGTTGCTCGGTAATCTCCCACATCGACTCGCCAGTGAGGCGATTAAAGACAAACACAAAACCTTGCTTGGTTAGCTGAGCAACTGCAGGAATAGTTTTACCCTCTTTTTTCCATTCAAATAATATCGGTTGGGCCGGGGTGTCGTAATCCCACAGGTCATGACGCACATGCTGAAAGTACCATTGTACTTTGCCGGTGGTTAAATCTAGTGCTACTAGGCTATTAGCATATAAATTATCACCAACGCGGTCAGCGCCATAGTAGTCAGGCGAAGGCGCACTAGTAGGCAAAAAGACTAAATTATTTTCTGCATCGACAGACATCTGTGACCACACATTAGCGCTGCCACTTTGTTGATTTCCTATTAGTGGATCAAAAGTCCATAAGGTTGCGCCGCTGTGAGTATCTACAGCGGTGACAATGCCGCGGGGGCTAGTTGATTTGGAAAAGTCGATAACTGATGAGCCTGTTACCAAAATATTATTGGCAATAACTGGAGTGGCCGAATTGCTAACATCCCCCGCTGGAAAACCTTCTTTACCGTATAGGTTGGCGATGCCGTTGTTGCCAAAACTTGCACAAACTTTACCGGTGTGTGAATCGATAGCGCGAATTGTTCGGTCGTGAGTAGCGACGTATATTTGGTGGCGGCAGTGGGTTCCAATATCGATTTGGATGTCTTCTGCATAGCTGACGCCGCGGCAACGAAACGGTCTGTCGCCATCGAGACTTATTTCAGGATCGTAGTCCCAGCGCTGGGCGCCAGTGGCCGGGTCTAGCGCTATTACTCGGCTGTAAGGCGTGCAATATACCAAGGATTCACCGGCTGCAGCTGGCAGTAAAATAGGCGTGGCCTGAGTTGAGGTCTGCGCCATTGCCTCGCCATATTTTTTCATATCGCCACTCTGATATACCCAGACGACGTCTAAGTTTTCTACGTTAGTTTTGGTTATTTGTTTGGCGCTGGAATAATGTTTACCGCCTTGGTCACCGCCGTAGTAAGTCCAATCGTCAGCCAATACAAGATTAGTCATAATGGTCAGTACGACGCTAACTGTTGTGATTAACAGTTTCACTATTGCACCCTTGCTGGAATCGTGCCGGCGATAGGCAGAGTGCCAGCGCCCTTAAACGGGCGGGTAAGTTCGAGCACAAAACCGAGTTGGTCTAGGGTGTCCATATAAGTTGCTGTTCTGCCTTCGCCACCGTTGTCTGATTGCATTTGGATGGCAATGCCTTTTTCAGTTAACGCCCTGACAACTGCATCATGATTTTTAATTGGGCCATAACTTAAATGATGTGCGCCAAAGCCTCTAGTAATTAAAAAGTCTCGATGGGGGCTAGGGCCACTAATGGGCATTAACAATTCAAGTTGCAAGTTGCCCCACATGGCATAGGCAACTTTGATGTGAGGTTTTACAGCACCTTTAGCGCCAAGATATTGTGCGTTAGTAATATGTTCACCTTTGAAGTCGACCACCAGCCAAGGACCAATGCCTAGTTGTTCAAAATAACTCATGGCAGTTTTAGCTAAATCACGGCTGACTATGCCTAACTGAAATAGTTGATTATCGTCAGTTATTGTTGGTGTTTTGTTGTTGCCTGTAGAGCCCCAGCTTGTGAGCGCGGTGTTGGGGTCATAAGAAAATATGTTGACGCCAAAATCTGCATAGGTGTCAATCCACTTTGCCTTGGCGCCTATGCCATCAGTCACCGAGTGTGATGGATAAGCTGCTAGCGCATCATTCTCACCTTTTATGCCAATATGAAAAATACTGGGGCCATGTTTTTCTAAATGGCTTTTTACCAGTGATGAGCCTGCTAGAGGCTGTATTAGGGCGATACATTTATCACCGAACTGTGCTCTAGCAAGTCTTACCGAAGGGTATTTTTTGTCGCCGTCTGCATTATATAAATCTTGATACTCCCATTTACTGACACCCATAATTTGCTGGTATTGCCGTGTCGCTTTATGGATATTATTAACTGCAATACCAATTTCTTGAACTGCTTCAACCGAGCGAGTATTTGCTGCTGCGTTATGCAATAAAAATAGCTGCATAAATACAGTTGCTAGTAAGCCTATTAATATCTTTATCATCAGCTGATTTCCCTATTGCATTGTTGCTATAGGTTCAATTCTGAGCAAGGTCGGTACACCACCTTCCGATTGCCAAGTAGGGAAGTGTGAATTGGTTGTGTAAATTGCGCCATCTTCTTCAGAGATTTCGATATCACGGGTGAAGAAACGCTGGCGAGGCATGGGATAGGTTTTCCAGTTTTCACTACTTATGTCAAATGCCATTATAGTGTCTGACTGATTGCCATTAACCCATACAGTATTGCGCGCCCGATCGACATTTAATGCATAAGGAATCTCATTAACAACGGGAAGCTCAAATTTAGTAAATGTCTGAGTTTTAGGCTCATATTTGACTAACAATGAATCTTGGAAGGCGACTATCCAAACATTGTTGGCAGCATCTACTCGCAATCGACGTGGGCCGCTATAGGGGAAGTCGACCATAGTCACTTGGCCTGTCTTTGGGTCAATATGTGCTAAGTCGTTGGCATATAATCGGGTTACCCAAATACTGCCATCCGGTGATACATCTATTCCATAAGGCATTGGTAGACCGTTGCCCTCTTTGTCACCAGATGGCGTAGGACGATTTTCTGGATCAAACCAAAATACTAGCGGTAGCGACTTTATAATAAGCCACTCCTTAAGGTTTCGAGCGGGTAAGTCGTAGAGGGTAAATTCTTCGGTTATTCGGTCGAATTTGGCAACTTGTGATGACAGCGCCAAAGTAAACCACACATCATCATTAGCATCACTTCGAATAGTGTGCGGATAGTAGCCTTCTTCCATTCGGTGTACGGTAAATTCTTTAGTCTTGGGGTTAAACTCTAGCAACGCTTGTTGCATTGACGGCGTTATAAAAATATTACCGTCTTTTGGCGACAGTGAAAACGAATGAACGCCGTAATAGTTTTCCATTTTCGGAAAGGTGGTAAAGCGGTTACCTAAGATGCCACCCAGCCTGTCGTCATCGGTATGGGGTACTTTATATACGCTATAATCGCCAGATTCCGGGTTAATTTCATAAATTCTATCGTGTAGATTGTCACCCACATAAATTAGGCCATTGGGATGCAGTAAAAAATCATGCATTTGTGAAAAGCCGTCGCCAATAGGCCATTCGGTGAATTCCACAGCTGATAAATGATCTTCCCATTGCTTCGGTTCTGGCACAGTGTCAGAGTTTTCACGTAAATAGCGATATTCAGTTTGAAGGATGTTGGCGACTCGATCGAACTCATCTTCTGGCAGGCGAGAACCAAATGTATTCATTCGATCAAATACGGTAATCCATTGCTCTGTGGTGCGCTCATTACGCATAAACGGTGATGCTTGTTGATGGCAAAATGCGCAGTTAAGTTGAAAGATCTTTTTCAGCTCTTGGTCGCCTTCAAATTTCATTTGCGACAACCAAACGTTAGAGGGAAAGCTAGCAATATACTGCTGCTTACTCATCTTTTTCATTGTAAGTTTTTCTGGCAATGCCACAAAATACTGGTCTACATAGCCCTGTCCACGGGCGCGATATTTCACCTCGTTAACAACGTCATTAAAGTTGACTTGGCCGGCGATATTGGTAAAGCGGGTAATGGCAACTGCGCTATTATTAGTAACGCCAGCTGGTGCATAGCCACCATCAGATAGGTCACTTTCACCAACAGGCATAGCAGTCTGGGTCACCATAACCCGCGCTAGTGCTTGGCCTTGCTCATCAATAATAGTGAGTGCATTAAGGTGAAATGAATAGATGATCAGTAAGACCGTAGCAGCAGCTGCGCGATAGTTCATTTTAAACCCTATTATTATTAGTATTCGAATTTATCATATTTTATTCCTAATCTAGGTCTTATTAAAGCTATTCATGGGGTAATTGTAAATGTCAACAGTAACCAACATTAAGACAAAGTATTAGCTGCCTATAATCACTTGTAACTGTCGGGTAGTTAGAGTTAGATTCTTTATTAATATTTTAATTAAGCGAGAGATCAAATAGTGACTAATATATTCGAAGGTAAAACCGTAATTATCACTGGCGCTTCAGCAGGCGTAGGGCGAGCCTGTGCCGAGGCGTTTGCAGATTTAAAGGCTAATCTTGTTTTAGTGGCACGTGGTGAAGTCGACTTAAAAATCGCAGCTACTGAGTTGCGTGCAAAAACTGACGTGTTAACTGTGGCGATGGATGTTGCTGATACTAAAGCTTGTATTGATCTTATGACAAAAGCTGAAGCTGAATTTGGGCGCATTGATGTGTTGATCAATAACGCTGGTATGCATGCGCGAGGTAACGTTGAAACTAAAACCCCTACTGACATTGCGGCAATGGTTGATGTCAATCTGCGCTCACCATTAGTGTTGTCTAGTGCGGTTATCCCTTATTTGCGTAAAGTGGGCGGTGGCGCAATAGTTAATGTTGGCTCGCTAGCGGGTAGAGCGCCATTGCAAGGCGCGTCCACTTATTGCGCCACTAAGGCAGGCCTTAGAGCATTTACTTATGCCCTCGCTGATGAAATACAAAATAGCGGCATTAAAATTGGTATTGTTTCGCCGGGGCCAATTGATACTGGTTTTATTATGGATGAGATAGATTTAGTCGAAGATATTGTATTTTCTCAGCCGATGAGCACAGCCAAGCAAGTTGCCGACGCTATTATTGAATTGGCAACGGAAGACACGGTGGAGATATCTATGCCAGCGTTCAGCGGAAAATTGACGACACTCAGTTATTTGTTTCCGTCATTGAGACGAAAGTTGCGGCCTAAGTTGTATGAACAGGGTAGAAAAAACAAAGATAAGTATCGTCAGAGAAATAGTTAATGGCAGTTGTTCGAGACCTATGTAACTGTTTGACATTAGGCGTATCGATATTGCTATGCTGCTCTAGTAATATTGCGTTTTCCAATGGTGTTAATCAAGATTTAGCGTTATTAGTCGCTCAAGCTGAAGCAAAAATCTCTGGTATTACCGAAGGCACAGAAAAGCTTGTTGTTTGGCATAGTAAGCCTAATGTTAAAACCGACTATGCTATTGTCTACCTGCATGGCTATAGCGCTACTCGCCAAGAAACCCATCCATTAAGCCACGATATAGCTCAGCAATTAGGGGCTAACGTATTTTATACACGGCTGACTGGACATGGGCGTGATGGCGCGGCAATGGCTGCAATAACTAAACAAGATTTGCTCGACGACACAATTGAGGCTATAGCTATTGGTCGTCAGCTGGGTGAAAAAGTTATCGTTATTGGTGTCTCAACCGGTGCGACTTTGGCAACACTATATGCCGCGCAAGATAGCTCTGACATTTATGCAATGATTTTAATTTCGCCTAATTTTAAGGAGCGCAGCCCATATATGAAATTGCTGCGGCTACCTTACGTAGTAAAAATTGTTAAATGGTTATTTGGTGACAACTATAGCTGGGAGCCAAAAAATAAATTACATGCAAAATATTGGACACATTCTTTTCCGCTTCAGTCGATGTTGCCGATGTTGGAATTAGTTGAGGATATTTCTCGATTAAACCTATCCACGATTAAAATCCCAGTTGTTATTTTTTATTCACCAGAAGATGAAGTAATTAATGTTAAAGCTGTTGAGAACTTCTTCACAAAATTTGGCAGTAACAACAAAAAGCTAGTTGCTATAGATACCAACGGAATGCAACATTCTCATGTGATAGCAGGCGCTATACTAGCGCCTAATTTAACTGACGTTATCGTCGCTACAAGCGCTGACTTTATTGAGGATATTGGCGCTAACTGAATGGTAATTAAGGTTGAGCCTAAGGGTTGATTATGTTCAACTAATGTCTAGCTGGTAGTTTACCGTTTTTTTAGTTGACATCTCTGCAGAAAATTCGGTTAATAAGGCAGCTAATGAAGTAATACATTTAAATTTAATGAATATAAATATAATTAGGGGCATTAAATGAATAAGATTCCTTTCAAACGTACTCGTTTCTTCGCAGCATGTGCTGGCGTAGTTGGCGCTAGCATGTTGCCAGGCCACGTTGTTGCGCAAGGTATGCTAGAAGAAGTAATTGTAACTGCGCAAAAGCGTGCGCAGAACTTGCAGGACGTACCCATTTCGGTACAAGCATTCACTGGGCAAGCTTTATCTGACTCAGGTATTTTTGATATGTTTGACTTGCAGGCTAACGCTCCAGGTTTAACCGTTGATCAAAACCAAAACGCGACAACGTCTAACTTCTCTATTCGTGGCATTGGTACCGGTGGTAATAACTTTGGTTTCGAATCTTCAGTAGGTTTGTACGTTGATGGCGTATACCGTTCGCGTCAAAGTTCAATGATTAACCAGCTGGTAGACATTCAATCGGTTGATATTTTACGTGGGCCACAGGGAACACTATTTGGTCGTAACACTTTGTCTGGTGCTATTCAGTTCACTACGGTTAAACCTGATCATGATGGCAGTGGTTTTGGTGAAGTAGTGGTTGGTAACTATGGCCTGTTAAATCTAAGTGGCGCAGTTTCTATTAGTGCTATTGAAGATGAGTTAGCATTTCGTTTAACTGGTTTCTCTAGTGACCGTGATGGCTATATTGATAATATCTCGCCTTCTAATCCTAGCAGCGAAGAAATGAATGACAGAGACCGTTTTGGTTTTAGAGTGCAGGCTTTATGGACACCAAATGAAGATTTGAGCATTCATGTTATTGCCGACTATGCTGAGCTAGATGAAGTGTGCTGTGGCTCTACTGTTCTTTATGACAATAATAGAGATGATCAGAGAGTCGGCCAGCCTACCCCGGCAACTGCTAATGGACCTGGTTCAGACTCTTACTTCGAGGGAAAAGGCGGAACTTTCATTTCTGAAGACCGCAGATACGATAATATTCTGGCGCATAGTTTCCTACCTCAGTCTACTTCAGAAGATTCAGGTCTTTCTGTTCAGGTAGACTGGAATATTGACGATTTGACACTGACATCGATTACAGCTTACAGATCGTTTGATCTTACAGATCACATAGATGCAGATTTTAGCGATTTGGATGGACTGGAAGACACAAGTGATGCTGAGCAAGACCAGTTTTCACAAGAATTCAGACTTTCTTACATTGGTGAAAAGCTTAACTATGTTGTTGGGGCTAATTATTTCCAACAGTCGTTAGATTCACTCACTCGATTAGATTTCGGTGAGGACACTGAGTTTTTTGCTGGTGTATTTTCTGGCTTGTTTCCAGCTAGCGGAGCAGGCGGGTTCGTTTTCCCAGCTGATGGATTCGCTTATGATATCAATGAGCAGGATCACAAAAGTTGGGCTGTGTTTGGCCAAGCTGATTATGCTTTGACAGATACATTAACTCTTACCGCTGGTCTGCGTTACTCAGATGAGCATAAAGAGCTTAGTACACAGTATTTCGAGTCTGGTAATGAAATTGGCTTTAATTTGAGTGATTTTCCAGCGACCCAAAAACGTTCAAATGTTGACGAAACAATCGACGATGATCAAACGACTGGTACTGTTAAGCTTTCTTGGTTTATGACTGACGATATTATGTTATACGGTTCATACACTACTGGCTATAAAGCAGGTGGTACTAATACTGACCGAATAGATCCTGCTTTTGATCAATCTTTTGATGCAGAAACTTCAACTTCATACGAACTAGGTATGAAAGCTGAGTTTCCTGATCAAGGTTTACGATTGAATGTTGCAGTCTATCAAGCTGATATTGAAGACCAGCAAGTTGGTTCTTTCGATGGCGGTGGCTTTAACGTGCAAAATGCTGCTGCTGCCGACACTTACGGTCTTGAGGTAGATATGCTGTGGCAAGCAACCGAATCGACAACCGTTAATTTCGCATACTCGAAAACAATAGCTGATTTTGATGAGTTTGAGAAAGGTAACTGCTGGTCGACAACTCCGTTTCGTAACGGAACTCCTGATCCACAAGCGCGAATTCTTAACGCTGATGGTGTGACTAGTCGCGCGGCTGTAACTGATGAAGAAAAGTTTGCTCCAGACTTTTGCGACAGAACCGGTGGTCGTTTAGCCGTCAACCCTGAAGATAAGTTCATCGTAGGCGTTAGACAAGAATTTAACGTATCTGACTCCACATTAGCTTATGGCATGGTTGAGTATTCATATGTTGGTGATATGTTCTTGAATGCTTCTAACGATCCTCTAACTAAGCAAGATGCTTATAATACTGTTAATTTACGTCTAGGTTTGAACTTGGAAGACTATCAAACTGAAATCACCTTGTGGGGACGTAACATAATGGATGAAGAGTATTTGGGTACTAGCTTTGATGCAGTATTGCAGTCTGGTAAGCAAGGTGCTTATAATCGTGAGCCAGCAACTTATGGTTTAACTGTAAACAAAAAGTTCTAAGCTAATTGCTTAATATAAAAGCCGGCGCAAGCTGGCTTTTTTTTTGCCTGCCATTTGATGATGAACAACTGATGAGTTGCGGGCAATAAAAAACCGCCGAGCAAAGCAGGGCGGCTTAATATTGTTATAAAAGCCTATTGCGGTGGAACTGAGAAGCCGTCTTGCACTGAAACATAGCTCTCGTTGTAATGGCTAGAAAGTGATTCATGTAAGCCTTCTACGGACCACTTTTCAACCCCTGCTGGATTAATATGAGCAGGCAATATTTTCGGCTGCTCCATAATATTGACTTGATTACCCCAGACAATCATTGCCTCCCCTGAAATATGACCTGCTTCTGGCGACGCTAAGTAACCCACAATCGGAGCGACGTTTTCAGCGCTGAACATATGAAAGCCATCTTCTGGTTTAGCGAACATTTGGCCAGAAATTCCTTCGGCTGTCATGTTAGTTAATGCCCGTGGCATTATCACGTTGCAGGTGACGCCGTATTTAATCATTAACTGAGCAGCGCCCATTGTCATTGATAAAATACCTGCTTTAGCCGCCGCATAGTTGGGTTGACCAGCTGAGCCAAAAATTGCTGCCTCTGATGATGTGCTAATTAAGCGGCCGTAAACACTGCCGTCGGTTTTTGCTTTGTTGCGCCAGTGAGCCGTTGCATTGCGCATATTGATAAAGTGACCGCGTAGATGCACGCGCACCACTGAGTCAAATTCGTCATCGCTCATGCCAAAAATAGTTTTGTCACGGCAAAAACCGGCATTGTTAACCATAATGTTAACGTCGCCATATTTGTCTATGGCAGTTTTAAATAAATTTTCAGAATCAATACTGTTGGCACAGTCGCCGAACACCGCAATTGCTTCGCCGCCAAAAGCTTTAATCTCTTCAACAGTGGCGTGAGCAGCTTGTTCTGCATCCGGCAAATTGATATCGTTGATGACAACGCTGGCGCCTTGTTTAGCTAATTGAATTGCCTCTTCTTTACCTAAGCCTCGGCCCGCACCAGTTACAATGGCTACCTTTCCGCTAAGATCTCCCATTCGTTATCTCCTTTAATAGCTGTCTAATTAAAATATTAGTTTTAAAGCGTTCAATACCTATAAGCGCTCAATAATAGTACCGGTACCGACCGATGCTCCACAGCACATAGTAATTAGGGCTGTGGTCTTGTCTTGACGCTCTAACTCGTGCAGAGCAGTGGTAATTAAGCGCGCACCAGTAGATCCAACCGGGTGACCTAATGCCATTGCGCCGCCGTTTATATTGACTTTGCTCATGTCAGGATTGTAGACACTGGCCCACGATAAAACGACCGCTGCAAACGCTTCGTTAATTTCAACGAGGTCTATATCACCTATGTTCATGCCACTGTTTTTAAATAATCGGGCGGTTGCATCAACCGGCCCATCCAACAAATAATAGGGGTCAGTACCAACAACGCAGTCAGTGATAATTCTGGCGCGAGGTTTTAAGCCTCTATCTTTTGCCTCTTCGGCTGACATCCATAATACGGCAACGCTGCCATCAGATACTTGCGAGGAATTGCCGGCGGTATGAATGCCACCTTCGGCAATAGCTTTTAAGTTGCCTAAGCCTTCAATGGTGGTGTCACGAATACCCTGGTCGCGAGTAATTAACTTAGTCTCTCCTGTTGGCTTACCTTCGTTGTCTACAACCGGCGCGTTGACCGGCATTACTTGACTGTCAAAACGACCTTCGTCCCAAGCAGCTTTGGCTCGTCGCTGAGATTCACAAGCTAACTCGTCAACCATTTGACGAGTAATACCACGATTTTTTGCAATACGTTCTGCGCTAGCAAATTGGTCAGGCGTACTATCCCAGGGCCAGTTCTGCGGAGTGAAATAGCCAGGGCCATTCATAATGTTCATACCCATACCAACACGGCTCATTGACTCAATACCTGCCGCAATGCCTATATTGACCGAGCCGCTGCCGATGAGTGATGACAAAATGTGATTACAGGCTTGTGCACTGCCGCATTGTGCGTCAACCGTTAAGCCACCAGCAGTGTAGTCTTTGCCCAGTGACAGCCAGGCATTACGCGCAACATTGCCGGCTTGCTCGCCTGCTTGGGTTACGCAGCCACCGGCTACGAAGTCCACGTCTTTATGTTCAATGCCGGCACGGTTAACTACTTCGTTCAGCGTTAGCGCCAGTAGCTCTGTGGCATGAAATCCATTCAGATCGCCGATGATCGGTTTACCTCTGGCAATAGGGGTTCGAATAGCTTCAATGATGACGGCTTCGCGCATAGGTTTATCCTTGGTTACCAGTTTAATTCTATTAAAATTTCAGAACATAAGGATACAGGTGAGCTCGACAAACTCAATGCTGATGGCTATACGGTACGTTAATGAAATAAGGCGTAAACTGGGTGGTGAAAACGATCATAATATGACAATACAAACTTTAAGGTTTGGTAAGTATTGGGCCAGAGTGGTTTTCGGTACCATTGGCCTACGCTGTTATTCTAGAGAGTAAATTAATGAAGCAATACAAATTTGATGACATAGACGCCCTGCAAGAATTGGTAAGCGATGAGTTTGGTGAGTGGAGCACTGAGATTACCGTGACTCAGGCAATGATTGACCAGTTCGCCGAATTAAGTGGTGATGACTACTGGCTCCATACAGACCCTGCTAGATGCAAGGAACACAGTCCGTTTGGCACCACTATTGCACATGGTTTTTTAACCTTAGCGCTACTGCCAAAACTTACCACACGGCCACAATGGGAAGTAGTGGGGTTCAATAATATGCTCAATTATGGTTCCAATAAATTACGCTTTACGGGTGCAGTCCCCGTTGATTCTCCACTGCAATCACGCTCTCGAGTAAAAGATATTAGTCAGTCACCGAAAGGTACCACGGTGACAATGGAGCAGCATGTACATGTAACAGGGCAAGACCGCCCGGTGTTAGTTTACGAGCTAATGTTTATGTATATGTAAGAGTTGATGTCGTTAACAGCCACTTATGTGGCTTTCTTTATGCCTGCTTTATACCCTTAAGTTGTTAAAATCGCTGGCTAAAAAAGATTTGGTCTAAGACAAGTTAGATTAAGCAGTGTAAAAATAGCTACTGAAACTAAGCCGCTAAGCGCTGGAGAGTCATTATGAAACGTCACTTTTTTGTTAGCCAAGACCTAGACGACTTAGAACTGGTAGAGCAAGAGCTGCAAGCACGCGGTGTTGATAAGCCGCATATGCATGTTCTTAGTAACGATGACTGTCAAGTTCAATTACATCACTTAAATGATGTTGAAGCGGTATTAAGAAAAGACGTTGTGCGTGCCACCGAAATAGGCGCCGTTATAGGGGTTATAGCTGCAGCTTTGGTTTTGTTAGTAGCGTATCTATTAGGGGCAACTAATACCGCTGCAGGCTGGCTACCGTTTATATTGTTGTCAATTGTGGTGCTCGGTTTTTGTACTTGGGAGGGCGGCTTTCTTGGTATTCAGGCAACACATCATGACTTTAAACGGTTTCAAAACGCAATGGACTCGGGTAAGCATATCTTCTTTGTCGATATTAATGCTGAGGATGAAACCATATTAAATGAAGTAGCTGACGCTCATCCTAGGCTGCGTAACGCTGGCGAAGGCCAAGGTAGACCCGCTATAGTCGTCGGCGCACAAAAACGCTGGACTAGCTTTATGACATCAATGCCATAGCTTAGTCACCCTATTTCGCTCGACCCTCTGCAGTCATTTCGATCTCGTGCATCTGGATGTTTTTATGGGAGTTTGGTCAATATAGTTATATCATCGACGTTGTATTTGTAGTTTGAATAATTAAATTAGCAAAAGGAAAGCAAATGCTTCGATCAGTTAAGCTCAAAGATCATATGGTCACCAACCCAATTACTGTGTCAGCTAAAGATTCAGTACTTCATGCTATCGACAATATTATTACTAACAAAGTATCAGGGGTGTGTGTTGTTGACAGTGATAATAATCTCGTTGGTATCGTGTCAGAGCTCGATTGTCTCAATGCTATCCTTAATGCCACCTATAACGGTGCGGGCAGTGAAGTTGGCAGTGTTGAAAGTATAATGACTAAGGAAGTGGTCACCGCATCACCAGACGATGATATTGTCGATACTGCATCAGCTATGATGAAAGTAAGGCACAGAAGACGCCCTGTAGTACTGGCTGGTAAGTTGGTAGGACAGGTAACTGTTAGGCAATTACTGAGTGCGGTTAAAGAGTTTTCTGTTGCCGGCTAAGCGAGATGAATCTGTAGCCGTAACAAATTTTATATAAATATTAGCCCAGTAGTTGAGTTAGATGCCAAACTGATATCAGTCAGGCATCTAAGGTTAAGTTATTTCAGCGACAACGCTATTCATTTTGCGAGCTAAAAACCGTAAGTCTTCGTCATTAATAATAAACGGTGGCATAGTGTAGACCAGTTTTCCAAACGGCCTAATCCATATCCCAGCATCTACAAACTGTTTTTGAATAGCAGCCATATCTACCGCCTTATGTAACTCAATAACACCGATAGCCCCTAAAACGCGCACATCAGCAACATGTTTAAGTTTCCGTGCAGGCGCTAACTCTTCTGTTAGAATTTTTTCTATATTTCTAACTTTGGCTTGCCAGTCGCTAGCAATTAGCAAATCAATACTCGCATTGGCGATTGCACAAGCCAAGGGGTTAGCCATAAAAGTAGGGCCATGCATAAAGACGCTAGCTTCGCCTTGGCTGATGCCTATCGCCACTTTGTCGCTACATAACGTTGCGGCTAGCGTCACATAGCCGCCAGTGATAGCTTTACCGAGACACATTATATCGGGGCTTATATCGGCGTGATGGCAGCCAAATAATTCGCCGGTGCGGCCAAAGCCAGTGGCAATTTCATCAAGTATTAGCAATACATCGTATTTGTCACATAAGGTACGAATATGTTTTAAATATTGTGGCGAGTAAAATCTTACACCACCGGCGCCTTGTACTATTGGCTCTAGAATTACTGCGGCTATCTGATGGTTGTTTTTAATTAATAGCGTTTCAAATTCGGCTAGGTCCTGGCCTTCAAAGGGGCGGTCATAGCCAGACGGTGGTGTTGGCGCAAATAAATTATCATTTAAAACATCTTTAAACAAATGGTGCATACCGGTAACTGGGTCACATACGCCCATGGCAGCAAAGGTGTCGCCATGATAGCCACCACGCACTGTCAATAATCGGGTTTTAGTTGATGTGCCACTAGACAGCCAGTATTGCAGCGCCATTTTTATCGCCACTTCTACAGCGACAGAGCCTGAGTCTGAAAAAAATACTTTGGTGAGCGACGCAGGGGTTAGCTCAACTAATTTTTTAGCTAGTTCTACCGCCGGCGGATGAGTGATGCCGCCAAACATCACATGGCTCATTTTATCTATTTGATCTTTGGCCGCGTTATTGAGTACCGGGTTGTTATAACCATGGATAGCGCACCACCAAGACGACATGCCGTCGATAAGCTGGCGGCCGTCAGCGAGCTGCAAGCGGACACCGCTAGCCGATACCACGGGATAAGCAGGCGGCGGATTAATTTGTGATGCGTATGGATGCCAAATATGTTGCTGATCCAGTTGCAGTAATTGTTCCGTAGATAATGTCATTGAATATTAATACCGTAGCGGTTAATTAAGTAGTGGTTTGATATGAGGTAGCAAGTTTTCCAGAATGATTGCTTGCGCTTGCGCTGTTGGGTGTAAGCCATCGGCTTGAATGAGCTCTGGATTAGTTGATACATTGTCTAAAAAAAATGGAGCAACAATGACGCCTTTGTCGGCAGCTATGATGTGAAAGGTTTGGTTAAAGCGTTCACTGTAGCGGCGGCCATAGTTGGGAGGTACATGCATTTCTAACAGCAGTACTTTGGCATTAATTGTTTGGCTTAAATCAACAATAGCGGTGAGGTTAGACATTAATAAACTTAGTGGTTGGCCACGTAAACCATCGTTAGCGCCGAGCTCGACCACCACTAGTGAAGGCTTATGTTTGGCTAATAATTCGGGCAGGCGTTTTAAACCGCCGCTAGTAGTCTCGCCGCTAATGCTGCCATTTATTATATTTGTGTTAGGTAGTTGAGGTTTGAGTAGTTCGACCCAACCTAGTTTGGGATCAATGCCATAGGCAGCGCTTAAACTATCGCCTAAGATGAGTACAGTATTGGCCAGCACAGTAGAGCTGGCTCCAAGCAATACCAGAGTAAACAACGCAGCACGAATATAATTAACAAGAGTTTTATACATGATTAAGACAAATGAAGTGGTTAAACACATTCCGGTTGGAGACGAGTTAGTAAGGATACTAAATGGGGTGGAATTAACAATCACTGATGGTGAAAGTGTTGCAATTACCGGTGCTTCTGGTTCGGGTAAGTCTACTTTGTTGGGTATATTAGCGGGTTTAGATGTGCCAACGTCGGGCAGTGTGGTGTTAGGCGATAAAGTCATTACAACGATGAATGAAGACCAGCGAGCGCAAGTACGGAGTGAGCTGGTAGGCTTTGTGTTTCAGTCATTTCAACTACTACCTGCTTTAACCGCGTTAGAAAACGTGATGCTGCCGTTGGAGCTAAAAGGAGTCGCTAACCCAAAAGATATTGCTCAAGGTTTTTTAGATAAAGTAGGGCTAGGCCAGCGCCTAACTCATTATCCCCGTCAGCTATCGGGTGGTGAACAACAGCGGGTAGCGGTAGCGCGAGCTTTTGCGAGCCAGCCTAAAATTTTATTTGCCGACGAACCTACTGGTAATTTGGATGAGAAAACCGGCGGTCAAATTATAGAATTATTATTTGCTCTTAATAAAGAATTAGGCACAACCTTAGTATTAGTTACCCACGACCACGCCTTGGCTGGTCGTTGCGATCGACACTTACAGTTAGCGGAAGGCTTATTGGTTAATGCGGCTGAGGTAGCCTAGTTATGCTGGGATTACGTTTATTACTGCGGGAATGGCGCGGTGGCGACTTGGGCATATTACTCGCCGCTACAGCCTTAGCGGTTGGTATTGTAACCGGTATAGGTATGTTTGCCGAGCGCTTAGGTGGCGCGATCAATGCTCAAAGCAGTGATTTATTGGGTGCTGATTTAATTGTACAAACACCGCGGCCTATAGAAACTGATTGGTTCGCCCGAGCGACTAATGGTCTAGACGTTGCTACCGGTGTTTCCTTTGCCAGTATGTTATCCAGTGGTGATAATTTTCAGTTAGCGGCGGTAAGAGCGGTGGATGAGCAATACCCACTGCGCGGCAGCATACGGATTGCTAAATCTTTATTTGGTGATACCTCAACGGTGACAAACTCGCCCCAACAAGGTGAGATATGGGCGGATGCCCGCTTGCTACAAGGTTTGGGTTTAGATGTTGGTGATAGCGTTGAATTGGGTGATATTGATTTAACTATAGCTGCAGTACTGGTAAGTGAACCGGGAGGCAGCACTAGTGGCTTAGCACCTGTAGCATTAATGAGTAATGCCGACTTAGCTGCAGCCGCGGTAGTACAAATAGGTAGTAGGGTAAGTTATTTCTACTATTTAGCTGGCACTAGTGAAGCGCTAGCGCAGTCGCAAGTAATTCTCGATGAGAACAAGTTACCTGAGCAACGCGTTTACGGCGTTAAGCAGGGCAGACCGCAAGTAGCGGAGGCAATGGAGCGCGCCGAAGGTTATTTACTGTTAGGTGGCGCATTAGGTTTGGTGTTAGCTGGTGCCGCCGTGGCAATTGCCTCTAGGCGTTATACCCTGCAGCAAGAAAGCGTCGTTGCTGTACTTAAAACTTTGGGTACCAAAAGCTTCGCCGTCATTATTCTTTATATGCAGCAGCTTATAGCTATCGGCCTTATTGCGATTGTTATTGGCTGGGCAATGGGCTGGGGGCTACAGGCGCTGATAGCCTCGTTTGTGGTCAGTGTTATGAATGTCGCCTTGCCCGCTGCCAGCGTTAAGCCTTTGCTGACTGGCGGTGTTACTGGCTTGGTTTGCCTGCTGGCATTTGCTGCGCCGCCGCTACTCACCTTGGGTAAGGTTTCGCCGGTACGAGTATTACGCAAAGAACTGAGTCAAAGTATTGGCAATGCGGCTACTGCATGGCTTTGTGGCGGTGTTGCATTATTTGGTTTAATGCTTTGGTACACCGGTGATCCGGTAATTACCGGGGCGGTGTTCGCAGGCCTAATATTTGCCGCCGTTTTTGTCGGTGGTATTGCTTGGTTAATGCTGCGTGCAACTCATTTGGCGGGTATGCAGGCCGGTAGTGTTTGGCGTTTGGCGACTTCATCTTTACGCCGACGGGCATTAGAAAACTCTATTCAAATTGTTATTTTTACGATTACCTTAATGCTGTTTTTGATGTTGTTATTACTGCGGTCATCGTTGTTAGACGACTGGCAGCAGCAGCTACCTGAAGGCACTCCCAATCACTTTTTAGTGAATGTGGCCGATGAAGAGATTCAACCGTTAGAGCAATGGATGGCTGAAAAAGGCTTATCTCATGCTGGCTTATACCCGTTAGTGCGAGCAAGAGTGATTCAAGTTAATAATGTTGATGTAAACCAGATTAATAATGAAAGTGATTCCAATGTAAATCTAGACAGAGAGATAAATCTTACCTGGAGTGCGACCAAACCTGAAGACAATGAATTAATTGAAGGGCAGTGGTGGACAGGCGGTAGCCGGCAAGATGAAGTTTCGGTAGAAGCAGAATTTGCTAAGCGGCTAGATCTAAAGCTTGGTGACGAATTGTTATTTCAATTAGCTGATCAACGCTTCTCGGCCAATGTCACCAGTATAAGAGAGCTGGATTGGGAGCAAATGAATCCTAATTTTTACCTTATGTTTCCTCAGCATGTGTTGGCAGATTTGCCAGCGACCTTTATCACTAGCTTTTATCTGCCGATTGAGAATAAGCGCTATTTGCTAGAGCTACTGCGCCAGTTTCCTACTATGGCAGTGTTTGAAGTCGATGCCATTATTAAGCAAGTGCGGGTTATTGTTGGTCAAGTCAGTTTAGCGATTGAAGCAGTGTTGTGGTTAGTGATTTGCTGCGGTGCGTTGGTGTTAATTGCTACCGTGCGCGCGAGCATGGAAGAGCGCTTGCGTGAGAGTGCGATTTTGCGAACCCTAGGCGCACAAACCCGATTGATTAGTGGTGGCTTGGCCTTAGAGTTTGGTTTGTTAGGCTTAATTGCTGGCGTGTTGGCCGCTGTTGGCGCCGAATTAATGGCAGGATTAGTATTAGTTAATAGTTTTGATATGGAATACAGCCCGCAGCCAGCGATATGGTTGGTAGGCCCAGTTAGTGGCGCTTTATTGGTTGGGCTATTGGGCTATATCGCTAGTCGCAAAGCGGTTTCTCAACCACCTTTGTTAGTGTTGCGAGATTTAGATTGAATCGGCAAAAGATATCAAAGAACTGGTACTGGTATTTTTAGTATCGAGGTTATAGAAAAATTACCATTGTTACTTGCTTTAAAGTAAAGGTAATCGTCGTCGGCGGCTTTTAAATCTAAGACTGAAAAACCAGCTGGATAAGGTGTTGCCCATTGTTGTGTTAAATTCTCAACTGACAACGAGGATATGTTTGAATAATCGAGCTGATAAAATTGGTCGTTAAGAAACACTGTACCGGATTCTATGTTTTGCAAATCATCAATACTAAATGTGGAGGTGCTCGGATTGGTAATATCTATACTAGCGAGTTTCCCTATTGATGATAGTCCTGAAGGTGCTTGCATTACAGCTATTAAAGAGTCTTGATACGTTCCCGAGGATCTAATTAGCCCTCCTAAGTCACTCTGTAGCATTATATTTAACTGATTGACAGGTGTGACTGTAAAAGGCGCTTGAAATTGCATTACATATACATCTTCACCTAATTCAAAATTTGGTTTATTCAAAAAATTCACAAGGGTTAAATAGATATAGCTATCGTTTAAGATAATTTTTGGTTTATTAAAATACTCTGGTTCGGTTTCAATGCCTCCATCGTAATTGACTCTTGTTAGCAGAACAGGGGCGTTAGTGGGATTGATTCCCCACAAAGAAAAGTCAGCAAAATTGAATTCTATTCCTGTAGTTTGATGAGATTGAGAAGAGTTGTTTTTACCTACCGAATATAAAAAAGGCGTTGCTGCTTCTACTGCTTCAAAAGATCCTCCACTAAACCCATCTAGTTCTAGCGGGGTAGTCGGGTCGCTGAGGTCTATTATTGCTAACCCTAGGTCTCCTCGGGCTAAATATGCAATATTGTCACTAACGCTAATATCTTTTATATCTGATATAGATAAACGAGAGAGTATACGTATATTATCTTCCGATTTATCGTCAATGATAAATAATTCGCTTGAGCTTGTTGCCAGAGAGATCTCACCATCGGGGAAATAAAGCTGTAAGTCATCAATCGCTAGAAATTTCACATTGTTGGTTACTAAAGATAGATAAGTATCCAGTGGAAAATCATTGGTGATTCCATCGATTATGTTTGCCAACCAATCATCTGGGTTCGCTATTAGAAGATAAGACTCATAGCTATAGTTTGGCGCCCAGCTGAAAATATCACTTCTATTTATTTTACCATCTCCATCTATATCATTAGAAAGAATTAATTGTGCATATTGATCCGCTTGATCAATGGCAATATCGATATGGCCATCTTTTACAATTGGGTCAATTAATTGATAAATTACTTCGGAAAGTGGGTTTATTGACCAATTTTGCGCTAATTCGAAGCTAGAAAAATAGCTGTGCATTGCTCCATCAACTGCAACCGGAGTAGTGTCCCTAACTCCGTCGTTATCCCAGTCTATATTTAGGCCTCCTTGAACGGTCACCCTGTAAAAGCCTGGTTTGCTAATACAGTCAATAGGAATCGTTATAAGTCCTGCGTTCTCAAATTCAGCGCTGTCTTGTGACTCCATTGAGCATATTGCGTCGCCTAACAAGTCTGATACAGAGTGTATAGAAACCGCAGCATTTACTATTCGGCCAGTTAATGCATAGCCCTGTACATCAATTGTTGGTGAAATAGGTCTGACATTTACCGAGATAATGTTGTCGTCAGATTGGATATAAGCTATGTCATTTCTGATGATGATGTCGAAGTTGTTTTCATCAGGTAAGGAGACAGTAAATAGTTGCTCAAACGTAGGTAGGGCGTAAGCGATAACTTTGTCGTTTACCAGCGCATATATGCCGTTATTAAATATCTCAATGCTTGTTACACCGTTGAGTTGTGTTGCTGGTGTTTGTCCTAAATTAACTGGTTTATATGGGTTGCTGAGGTCTGTTGCTTGAATTGAAGCATCGGCTGAGATAGAAGGAATACCAAATTGCGGCATTACAATCATATACAATTGTTGTTCGGAAATTATAAAGTCCGATATTATACCGGCGAACTGATTGGTTGAAATAGTGGTGCTTAAGGCCATCTTACCTGGCTCGGAAACGTCTATTATGTATATCTCAGCTTTGAGTTTTTCCAAATTCGCTAGGGATGCGTAAATAAAATTGCCATCACTTTTTAGCTTATGTGAATATTCGTCATAATTTGATCTAGGCTTAAAGTAAATTCCCTTAATGCCAAGAGAATCCACAACTACTGGTTTTGCTAGATTGCTAGTATTTATTGAATAAATTGTAGATCCCTGTTGAGTTCCATTTTCGGCATTGAGGCCTACTAACCCTTTATCCGTCCATGTGACCAGATCAAAGTTCCCACTTATCAAGCCTGTAACGGCAGGATTTAATGGGTTACTTATATCTACCAACTGTATCCCAGAATTACCCAGCGCTAATGCGACAATGTTGTTTTTTACATCTATATCAGTAATAAATGCTGATGCAACTGAAGATTGAATGACGATATTTTTAGGGTCTGAAACATCTGCAACTACTAGAGAGGTACTAGTAGCAATGTACGCAGTAGACCCTTGAACAATAAGTTCGTTTACACGAATACCTAGGTCAAATAGATTAAGCTCGCCAATTGTGGTTGTTTGTGCCGAAATAGATCGATTCAGGCCTGCATGTATATCGGTTATTAGCGACAAAATTCGGTCAGCATTAATTATGCTGTCTGAGTTTCTTCGTGGATGCCATGCGATTAGATCGCTGGTATCAATAATGCCATCGCCAGTTATATCCTCTGTTAGATATAGAGGAGCTATACGTTTGAGTTCGGCTGCAATGTAATCCATGTCACCAGACGATATTGAGTATTGAACTGCTTGATAAATAGCTTCTGATAATGCAGTGACTTTCCAATTGCCTTCTAAAATTTGTTGTCCGCTAATAATAGCTCTGACAACGCCTTCAACGTTTGTATATACATCATCAATATTGCCGTCATCATCAGCATCAATATCTTCACCACCTGCAACAGTAACTAAATACAAGTCATCGTCATTAAATTCTGGGCAAGAGGCGGGTAGGGTTATCGTTCCAGCTGCTTCAATGTTAGAGCTGATTAGTGTTTCAGTGCTGCAAATAGAGGAATTTATATTATCTAATTGATAAAGATTTACCGTAGCACCAATAACAGGCCCTAAGATTGCTTGCCCTTGAATGTTATCCGTTGTGCTTGGAGGAGTTGAGTTAGTGGTTTGACTATCACCATCACCACCACCACCACCACCACCACCACCGCCACAGCCATGTATTAGTAGGGAAATTGATGTTGCTAGTAGGAATTTAGAAATAACTGACAGAGGCTGTTTAACGTCCATATTGGTATTATCCAAGAGTAGAATATCTGTTTATATTTTTTTTGTGTATTAATACACCTTTTTATTATTGTACCAGTATTAAAGCGCCTCTAAAGCGATTTTTTACTGTTGTTGTCATAAGAAATTACTGTACGTTTTTCATACATATGGCTTATTAGTTAACGGTATCGACATGGAATATAGCCCGCAACCAGCGGTATGGTTGAAAGGCCCAGTTGGTGGTGCCCTATTGATTGTAGTTATTGTTGTGAGATTTAGATTCGGTATTATTTAGCCAGTATTACGCATGCCAGCAGCGATACCTGCAATCGTTGTCATTAATGCTAATTTGGTATTTGTGTCTGAGCTCTCGCGGTTACGTTTGAGTAGCTCTGCCTGCAATAAATTCAACGGATCGGTATAAATATTTCGTAAGTGAATAGATTCTCTTATCCACGGTTGGTCTGCCATCAGTTCATGTTCGCCGCCAATATGTAAAATGGTGGCTTTGTCGCTTTCTAGCTGTGTTCTGAGTTTATCTCCTAGATAGCGTAAGTTGTCATCGACCAGTAACTGGTCGTAATGCTCCGCCAGTTGTACATCAGCTTTCGCATACACCATCTCTAACATCGACAGCCGGGTATTAAAAAATGGCCAATTACTGCGCATTTCATGAATGATGGGCTCGTTGCCTGCTTTAATAAATTCCTCTAATGCGGCGCCAGCACCTAACCATGCGGGCACTAATAATCGGTTTTGACTCCAAGCAAAAATCCACGGAATAGCGCGCAGCGTTTCAATGCCGCCAGTGGCTTTACGTTTTGCTGGACGCGAACCTAAGGGCAGGTCGGCAAGCTCTTGTACTGGCGTTGCTTGGCGAAAATATTCGACGAAATTCGGCTCTCCACGCAACATTTCACGATATTGCTCACAAGATTTTTCGCCCAATATGTCCATGGCTTTACGCCAGCTAGGTTGAGGTTTGGGTGGCTCTAATAAGTTGGCTTGCACTATTGCACTGGCGTAAAGTGCTAGCGATTTAATCGCGATGGCTGGTAGACCCAATTTGGCACGAATCATTTCTCCCTGTTCAGTGACTCTTAAACCGCCGCGCAGCGATCCTGGAGGCTGTGACAGTAGGGCCTGATGAGCGGGCGCGCCGCCGCGACCAATAGTGCCGCCACGACCGTGGAATAAGGTGAGCTTAATATCATGCTTGCTACAGACATTTAATAGATTTTCTTGGGCGCGATATTGCGCCCATGAAGCGGCAAAAACACCGGCGTCTTTGGCTGAGTCCGAATAACCAATCATTACCATTTGTTGGCCGTTTAACTTACTGCGGTACCAGTCGTTGCTAAGAAGTGATTCCATTACTTGTTCAGCTCGGTTTAAGTCATCCAAGGTTTCAAATAATGGCCCCACCGGTAGACGGAAGCTTGCACCAGCTTCTTTCATTAGTAGCTGTACCGCCAAAATGTCAGACGCTTGCCTAGCCATAGAAATAATATAACCACCCATCGCTGCAGCAGGTTGCTCGGCAACAACGGCACAGGTATTTAAAACCTCTTGGACATTAGCTGACGGTTGCCAGTCTTTGGGAAATAGTGGTCGTTTATTATTAAGTTCGCTTAGTAAAAAATCGCTGCGTTGTTGTTCATTCCACTGGGCGTAATCGCCTAGCTCTAAATATTGAGTGAGTTCTGATAATACTTCCGTATGGCGGTCACTTTCTTGACGAACATCGAGACGAACTAAATGAACCCCAAAGCATTTCACCCTGCGCAGTAAGTCTAAAAGGCGGCCGTCGGCAATGCGAGCCATGCCGCATTCGTGTAATGATTGCCAGCAAAGTAATAAAGGGTCCCATAATTGGCTTTCATCAAATAGAATCACTTCGTGAGTTCGGCCCGAGCCAATAAGTTTGGCGTTAAGGGTTTCTATTGTGTTATTCAATAAATTACGCAAGGGTTTAAGGATTGTTCGATAAGGTTCGAAGGCATCACCAGCGTGGTTTTGTAAGTCCCTTGAACAACGCTTCATTGATAGTTCTTCTATCAGTGCCATTATTTCTGGGAGGTATAAATCAGCGGCCTTCCAGCGGCTAAGCATTAATACTTCGCGGGTGATGTCAGCGGTTACGTTAGGATTACCATCGCGGTCGCCACCCATCCATGAAACAAATTTTACTGGCGCTGCATCGATTGGTAAGACTGCACCGGTTGCTTTGGATAATGTACTGTCTAGCCGGCGTAAAAAATCGGGGACGGCCTGCCATAATGAATTTTCTACTACTGTAAAGCCCCATTTAGCCTCATCAACTGGCGTCGGACGTGTTTGCCTGAATTCATTAGAATGCCATATTTGGGTAATTAATTCTCGTAGCCGATTTTCAAGAGTGACGTGTTCTCGCTCGGTCATGCCACTTAGTTCTAGCTTGCCGAGGCAGTCGTCTATTTCGCCATATTTATGAATTAAAGTACGACGAGTAATCTCGGTAGGGTGTGCTGTCAGTACCAATTCTATATTTAACTCTGCAATTGCTTTAGTCACTGTATCCCTAGCAATACTTTCATCATCTAGCAGTGAAAACAGGTCATTCAGGGTATTGGTGGCGGAAAATTCTGCGACAGCATCTCGGCTGATAGTATGGTGTTGGTCAGCGATATTGGCGAGATTCAAAAATTGATTAAACGAGCGCACTACAGCAACCAGTCTATCGCCAGACAGCTGATTTAATTCTGTGAGTAGTTGCTGATGACTATCAACATCGCCACTGCGGGCTGCTTTGGACAGCAGTCGAATTTTTTCAACCTGTGCCAACAAGTCACCGCCTTCTGCTTCGGCAAGAGTGTCGCCAAGTATGTCGCCTAATTTACGAACATTTTTGCGCAGCGCGCTGTATTGGTCGGACATTATATAACCTCATTTTAAGTGGCTAGTTTCTAGTAGCGGCTGAATTCAGCTTCGATTTTGGACACAGCAGACTATTTAACTATTCTAGATTGAATAGCGACAATTTCCAAAGAGTATTGCCTCAGTCGGTTGTTTTTCATATTTATTTACCAGTTATGCCACCGCTACTTTTTCAATAGTAGCCTTCGAGCTTAGTTAACAGTATTGAAATGGTGACAGTGGACTACCTGAGGTATGGTTGCCAACCAGACTTAGCGCTGACATGTTGATTTATCTTAGAGCTATCTCTTTAACTACATAGCTACCACCGTTATTGGTGCGGCGAGATTTTGATTAACTAGGATACAACATGCATAACATAGGCTCACATCTTACCAAGCGCTCAAAAATAAGCAGCAATAAAGAAGCCTTTGTTGAATTTGAGAAACAGCGACGATTTACATTTTTAGCGCTCAATAAGCGCTGTAACAAAACCGCTAATGCACTACTGAGTTTAGGGGTAAAACCTGGGGATAGAGTCGCAACCCTGTGCAAAAATGGTATTGAGTTTGTAGAAAGCTATTTTGCGTTAGCAAAAATTGGTGCCGTAATGGTGCCCGTTAATTGGCGGTTGGTGGCCAATGAAGCCAATTATATTTTGACTGATGCTGGTGCGACGGTGTTGCTGTTCGATACTGATTTTAATCAACTGGTGGGGCAGGTTAAAGACAAAAATTCTTCTATTGAACACTATGTCTCGATCGGCGAGAACAGCCCAGGTTATGCCAGTGATTATGACCAGCTTGCTCAGAAGTCAGCAGACAATGAACCGGCCATTGGCGGCGGCGATGATGATTTACTGTTTATTATGTATACCTCAGGTACTACCGGCTACCCTAAGGGAGTAATGCATAGTCATAACAATATGCTGTGGGCTGAATTTACCAGCCTTGTTACCTCTGACATGCAAAATGAAGATCGCTTTCTGATGCCAATGCCTATGTTTCATGTGGGAACGCTAATTCCCGTATCTCAATTGGTTCATCGTGGCGCCACCGGCGTAATTATGCGCGAGCTTGAATTAACTGAGATGTTTAAAGCCATTGAGCAAGAAAAAATCACCATTACTATGTCAGTGCCAGCCTTACTACAATTTATGTTGATAACACCTGAGTTTGAAAAAACTGATATGAGCAGCATTCGCTGGATAGCCACCGGCGCGGCGCCAGTGCCAGTGTCATTGCTTAAAGAGTATGAGGCACTCGGTATTATGATTTATCAAGCCTATGGTTTAACTGAGTCTTGCGGACCGGGGACTTTGTTATTGCCCGGCGATGGCGAAGGTAAAGTTGGTTCCTGCGGTAAACCACAAATGCATACCGAGGCGAGAGTAGTCCGCGACAACGGTGAAGACGTGGCTGCTGATGGCGAAGAAATAGGTGAGCTAATCCTTTCAGGTAAGCACATGATGCTTGGCTATTGGAATAACCCAGAAGCGACTGCAGAAGCGTTACAGAACGGCTGGCTTTATACCGGCGATTTATGCTCAATTGATGCTGAAGGTTTTATTACTATTCGGGACCGTAAAAAGGACATGATTATTTCAGGCGGTGAGAATATTTATCCCGCAGAACTAGAAAATATTTTAGCGGCGTGTAGCGAGGTACAAGAAGCTGCAGTGATTGGGGTTAAATCTGCAAAGTGGGGTGAAACGCCATTAGCGATAGTTGTTGC
>CAWVSB010000013.1:0-88452 GCA_963933215.1 uncultured Cellvibrionales bacterium | reverse complement strand
ACATGTCTGGTTCAGACATGGGTGATGACCACAAAGAATACTTTGCTGGTGAAAATGCTCTTAAAGCTGGCGGCGCGAACAACACGTCTAACCAGTTCGGCTAAGTTGAATTAGCTTGATCTGGTGATTGCATCGTATAACCAGAGTATAGAGAAAGGCGGCTCCTGCTAAAGGAGCCGCCTTTTTTATGATTAGAATTATTACTAACTGATCCACAGCAAGAATCGAACGATTTTTTACGCTAGTATTCCCACCTACTTTTACATCTGACTGACTAAGTGATTTTGAATATGACTAATACACCCACTTTTCTTACCGACGCGAAAAATTTGTTAACCGAGCAAGGATTTATCGCTAGTGACACTTGGTATCATGGTACCTCCTCGGCACTGGTAAACTTAATCCAAGCGCAAGGGTTGAAACGCTCTGGAGATAGAGAGTTGATGAGTGCTGCCAAAAACACTATGGCAACTATCGGCAATGACTATAACGAATCTATTGAACCGGTTTTTTTGACCCAGAGTAAAGAATTAGCATTTTACTGGGCTAAGCAAACAGTGAGAGACCGCAGCGTAAGGATTGAAGGTCATGAGCAACCAGTGGTATTTGCAGTAAAACTTACAGCAGAACTAAGCCAGCAAGTAAAACCTGATGTGGGTGCAGCAAGCTTACTATTATTAACAGAAGGTGAGAAATTTATGGTCTATCTAGCGGGTATTTATCAGGCTAATGACCTCGAAGTACCGTCAATAGATTTGATGACAGCAGACCGTATGGAGTATTTAACCACATTAGGTATGGCTTATTTTGACGCAGATATTGATACCTCATGCCTACAGCTTATTACTGGCTAATTATATTTGTTACTAACGTCACTGTATTTAAAAGACGCAAAAAACACAACGCCACGCACTGGTTTGGTTAGGTTTAACTCGGCAGTACTTTTTTTGTTATGCTACATCCGCTCTACCATTTTTTTGGGATCTCAATAGCGCATGTCTACCTCTCGCCAACTAGCTCGAACCATCCTCAATGGCTTTCATTCCATGTTTGCCGACTTTCAAAATATAACCTTAGGCGCACGAGCGCGCTTTGAACAACAAGACTGGAAAGGCGTGCAGCAGGCTCAAGCTGATCGTTTAGAAATTTATAAATCTAAAGTAGATCGACTGCTGCCTTTGTTAACAAATTTAGCTGGCGATCATATTCATAATTTGGCAACTTGGCAGCAAATGCGCCAAGACTATGGTCAGCTTATCGGCCAGTACAGCAACTTTGAAATTGCCGAAAGCTTTTATAATTCAGTATTTTGTAAAGTATTTGCGCATCAACATATCACCAATGACTATGCCTTTGTGTTGTCATCAAGGCGCAGGCGTAATACTCACTCTGAGTTAGCGGCTTTTTCTAGCTACGAATTCAACGGTCAAATAAAAGAGCTGGCTGCAAAAATACTCAGCGACTATCAATTCAGCACCCCCTTTAGTGACTTGGCTTTTGATGTCACCCAAATCGCCCGCACCGTTGTTCAACAGATAGTCGGCGATCACACACAGTCTAACAAGCCAATAACAGTAGATGTATTAGAGCCTATTTTTTATCGCAACAAAGGCGCATATCTAGTCGGTCGAATTAATGGTGTCGACGATAATCCTGCACCATTTGTTCTACCATTTTTGTATCAGGCTGACGGCACATTGTATATCGATACTTTGATAACAGATCCCGATGAAGTCAGCGTTATTTTTAGTTTTACCCGATCCTACTTTATGGTGGACTCAGCGGTACCCGCCCAAATTGTAGAATTTTTACATGGCGTTATGCCGCATAAAAAGCTCTATGAACTATACGCTAGCATCGGCTTTAGAAAACACGCTAAAACAGATTTTTTCCGGGATTTTATGCAGCATCTGGATCATTCTGACGACCCGCTTATTATTGCCCCGGGCATTAAAGGCATGGTGATGAGCGTATTCGTTTTACCCTCATACGATATTGTTTTTAAAATTATTAAGGACAAATTTACACCGCCAAAAGAAGTCACCAAAAAAATTGTTAAGGAAAAGTATCAGTTAGTAACCAAACATGACCGCGCAGGGCGCATGGCCGATACCCAAGAATTTAACGCTATGCGGTTTCCTAAAAACCGATTTTCAACTGAGTTGGTGGCAGAATTGCAAAAGGATGCCCCATCGCAATTGACCATTACCGATACTGAAATAATTATTGAGCATCTATATACCGAACGACGAATGGAACCCCTCAATCTTTACCTTCGCAAAGCTGACGACCGGCAAATAATTAATGCCATGGACGAATATGGCAATGCCATTAAGCAGCTTGCTGCGGCTAATATATTTCCCGGCGACATGCTGCTAAAGAACTTTGGCGTTACCCGTCATGGCCGAGTAGTATTTTATGACTATGACGAGATATGTCATCTGACCGAATGTAATTTTCGTATAATTCCGCAGCCGCGTAACGAGCAAGAAGAAATGGCGTCTACTCCCTGGTATGCGGTAAAAGAATTTGATATTTTCCCGGAGGAGTTTAGATTATTCTTCTCGGGTAATCCCAAAGCTAAAAAGGCTTTTGATGACCTTCATGGGGATTTATATGACGTACAAACTTGGCAGAATATGCAAAATCAGATCATAGAGGGGCAAGTTGTAGATGTATTCCCATATCGCCAGCGCAAACGATTTACGCGCCAACTCCCATAACATGGCAGAACGCGCTATTATTAGCCCTTAGTTGCTGCCCCACTATTATTTCACTAAAGGTGCCACATGAAATTAATTGCAAAAATCATCGCTGTATTGCTCATCGTTGTTATCGCCGGCGTTATCTATGTAGCGATGAACTTAGGGACTCTGATTAAACAAGGTATTGAAGAATACGCACCACCAATTGTTGGCACTAGTGTTACCGTAGATAGCGTTAATATCATGCCATTCACCGGCACTGGCGGCATTAATGACTTCAATGTCGGCAACCCACATGGTTTTGGCGATGGCAATGCTCTGGCCTTAGGTGAGATTTCTATCAGCATAGAGCCCGCATCACTGACTAAAGACGTAATAGTCATCGATAACATACTGATCGACAGCCCAGTGATTAACTTTATTCAGTTAGCGGACAACTCAACCAACTTCACGAAGCTACTTGAAAACGTAAACCAAAGCACAGCAGCAGCTGATAAAAAGCAAACAACTGAGCCGGAGCCTGCGGCTGACGTTGAAGCTACTGGTGCTGAGAAGAAATTCATCATCAAAAACTTCGATTTAAACAATGCACAACTATCGGCCACTATTCCTTTATTGGGTGAAAAGCCCATTTCGCTAACACTGCCAAATATTCATCTTGAGGGTATTGGTAAGAAATCTGGCGGCCAACATGCATCAGGTATCGCCAAAGAAATTGGTGACCGATTAACCAAAGCGATTAGTGACGCGGTGGCGCAGTCGGATGAGTTTAAAAAACAGCTCACTGACAAGCTGAAAAATGAAGCCAAGGACAAGGCCGAAGCAGAGCTGACTAACAAACTGACAGAAAAACTAGGCGCAGAAGACACTAAATTATTAAAAGGACTATTCAACCGCTAAGCTAGCGGTGTAACCCCATGACTAAAACTAAGCAGGATCATATACCGGCCTTTGGCCGGTTACTGCGCTTTTGGCGCATGACTACTGAGCTCAGCCAGGAAGAATTATCGGCGAGAGTCGGCGCTTCTGCGCGCCACTTAAGTTTTCTTGAAAATGGTAAGTCTAACCCCGGCCGCCAAATGGTGATTGACCTCGCTCAGGTTTTTGAGCTAGCACATCGAGATACCAACAATATGCTGGTGGCTGCAGGATTCCAGCCAAACAACACTACTGACGATAGCGAGAGCGAGCAAAAGTTTTTAGAAAAATCACTGAAGCTTACTTTACAAGCACTAAACCCAGCTCCGGCTTGTATTGCCGATCCTTGTGGCGACATTCGCTTTGTTAATCGTGCTTGGGTTTATTATCACCAGTTAAAAAACACCTCTTTCGTCAATGGCGACTGCACCAACTCCTACCATTTATATTTTTCAAACGAAGGGCTGCGCCCCTATTTAGAAGACTGGGACGGCGTGGCCTGTGCACTATTAATGAACCTACAACAAGAAGTATTGCTAACCGACGATGCCAAAGCCCAGAAAGTATTAGATGAGTTATTGAACTACAGCGGTATTCCAGAAAACTGGCGGCAACGCGGCAAAGAAGTTGCTTATAATCACAGCTTTAGAATTAAGCTACAGTTTGACGATGGTCCCCACCAGACCTATATAGCGGTAAATAATACTGTTGGCGCGACGCCTTATGTGTCGCAACCCCGGCTACTGATTTCATCGCTTCACTCGCTCAACCCGAACCTTTACGACCCTGATCTTAGTGGGCCGTTATCGCATCCCTTGATGATAGCCTAAGCTGTTGAAAAATCAGCAGCAATGGTTTCGCCTAAACTTTGAATTAACGCTGAGCTAACTCCGCAGTTCAGCTCTATTTGCTTTGCCCATAAACAATAACGAAACAACAAATAATCTCGATCTATACCAACACCGCCATGTAAATGCTGTGAGGCCTGACTAACGCGGTGACATACATCACCAGCCCATATCTTGGCAATCATCACTGCCTCAGCGGCATCACTATCTTGCTCCAGTAATGATATCGCCTGCTGCGCAGTAAGTCGCAAGCATTCGATGTCAATATAGCAATCAGCTGCCCGGTGGCCAACCGCTTGAAAAGTGGCTATAGGCACACCAAACTGTTTACGTTCAGAAGTATAACTCGCCGTTATTCGCATCATTTTATCAGTTAAACCAATAGCCATAGCACATAAGGCTGCACTCATATGCTCAACCAAAGCCTTCATTATTAAGTCTGCCGCCGCATCAATAGCCACCAGTTGCGCCACTGCGTTTTCCATCGTTAGCAGATATTGGGGCTCACCCGTGGTACAAATCTGTCTTTCAACAACAACACCGTCAGCTGCCGGGTCAAGCAACAACACAGCTAAGCCTGCATCTGTTTTAGCCGGCATTAATATCGCTTTACTAGTGACAGCAAATGGCACGGCAGATTTCACACCACTGACAGACCAGACGCCTTTATTACAGTGAGCAATTGTTTTTGGCGTCAATGCATTGTCATTAGCGGGCTCCAATAATGCCGCGGTTATCATTGCCTCACCTTTGGCAAGCTCAGGCAGGTATCGCTGGCACAATTCAGCGCTGGCATATTTTTGCAATACATAGGCGGTTGTTAATATTGGTACCAGCGGCACTGGGGCAACTGTTCGGCCTAACTCTTCAAACAATAACGACAGAGTTTCAAAACCAAAGCCAGAGCCTCCATACTGCTCATCAATTGCAACCGCTAATAAACCTGCTGCAGCCAGGTCACTCCATAGTTTGTTGTCAAACTTATCTTCAAATTCGTCTACTGCTCGCAGACGATCTTGCGTGGTTTGATCAGTTAAAATTTGAACTGCTAAGTTTTTAACATCAATTTGTTGTTGCGAGTAACTAAAATCCATAACCCCTCCTAACGGCTTCTAGGCATCCACAACCCAGCTGCCGAAATAATATCTCGTTGTACTTCATTAGCACCACCGCCGAAGGTTAATACTGAGCCGACTCGATAGCGCATTTCTAATTTACCCTGCAATATTGCGCCAACCGAGTCACGATGAAGCGCACCAGCCTGCCCCATAATTTCCAGCAGCATGCGGTAACACTCAACAAAAAACTCACTGCCATAAACTTTAGCCGCTGACGCATCAGCCATGGCTAAATTGCCGCCGGTCATTGCCCATGCTTGTTTTAAACAAATTAGGCGTAGCGCTTCAGCGCCTATTTTCACTTTGGCTAAATTAGCCTGTACCCAAGGTTGGTTAATAATTGGTTGGCCATCGCCACCGAGTGTTTGAGCCGCCCATTGCGCAGTGTCTTCATACAATGCAGCAATCGGCCCATAATTAACTAGTGATAACCGCTCACGATTAAGTTGGCCAGTAATCATTCGCCAACCATTATTTAACTCGCCAACCAATGCGCTGCCGGGTAGTTGGACATCTTGATAATAAGTCGCATTTGTTCGCACCCCTAAGGTATGAACTGGGGTAAGCGAAAAACCAGGATTATCCACCGGCATTAAAAACATACTTAAACCCTTATGAGGTTTAGCTGCGTCAGGGTCGGTGCGGGCGGCCAACCAAACATAATCTGCGTAGTTAGCTAAGCTAGTCCACATTTTTTGTCCATTGATCAGCCAGCCATCAGCGGTTTTTTCCGCTTTTGTTGTTAAACTCGCTAAATCAGTTCCCGCGCTGGGCTCAGAGTAGCCGACCGCAATAATTACCTCGCCTTTTAATATCCCCTGGACAACTGTTTTGCGTATTTCCTCACTGCCATGCTCCGCCAGAACTGGACCAACCGACTCTGTCGTTAAAAAGGGATAGGGAAAGCCTGCCCTCATCACTTCATCAGTAAAGATATACTGCTCTATTGGCGAAGCTTCGCGGCCGCCATATTTTTTTGGCCAACTCAATGCTATCCAGCCGTCACTACCCATTTTTTTTAATAACCGTCTAAATTCTGGCCCGCCACCTTCAAAGTATTCAGGATTTCTCATTTCCTGAGCTAACTCTGGCGTCATTATATCCTTCATATATTGGCGTATTTCACGCTGCAAGTTCAATTGTTCAGGAGTAAATTCAATTTTCACTATTACTAACCGCCAATGGTTTCTGTGGTTTATCTATACGCGTCACTACTAGATTCAAAAGCTTATGGCAGGCAGACTTCACTGCGCAATCAATACAGCATCGTATGACTAAATGGTAAAGTACTGACATTGTCACCTAATCATCATAATTGATGATTAGGCTGTGTATAATTGGCTTTAAGCACCTGTACGACTAAGAGATAATTCTATGCCTAAATCAAAAATTTTTGTCGATGCTTTCGGCACTTTCGCATTAACTGCCAGTCATCCAGAAGTAAAAAAACTAAAACGGCTGGATGAAACACCGTCAATACACGGCAACAAAGTATGGGGGTCGAGCTTTGTCATCATGGATTACCTAATTGAAAACCCTATGCCTAAAAACAAAAAGGTATTAGATGTGGGCTGTGGCTGGGGGTTAACCGGAGTGTTTTTGGCAAAAACCTACAAGGCCAACGTTATTGGTATGGATGCAGACCCTGCGGTAGCTCCATATTTACAACTGCATGCCCAGATAAACAATGTCAGCGTTACATTTAAGAAAAAACGTTTTCAGGAAGTTAATAACGCTGACTTTATCAATGTACATACAGTTATTGGCGCCGACATCTGTTTTTGGGAGGAGCTAACCAAGCCTTTATATAAGATGATCAAGCGGGCACTTAAAGCGGGTGTTAAGCAAATTATCATTGGCGATCCAGGACGCCAACCATTTTATGATTTGGCAGAGTTGTGTGAACAAAAATTTCCAAATACCATTAGTATTAGTCGACGTATTACCACACCTAAAACTAGCACTAAGAATTTACTGATCATTAAAAGCGCTTAGCTATTTTAATATTTTACTATATTGTGAGCACTGCAACTTTTTGCATCGACACTGTATGAATTGTTTATATGACGACTAACGCTCCAGTGACATTACTATCGATTATCATCCCGGCGTACAACTATGCGCAGCTGATTGAACGCGCGCTTAATTCCGTTTTTAGTCAATGTGATAATAATATTGAGGTCATCGTAATAAATGATGGCTCTACTGATAATACGCAACAAGTGTTAACCAGCTACCAAGCTAAGCTTAAGCACCCACTAATAATTATCAATCAAGCTAATACTGGTGTTGCTAAGGCTAGAAATAACGCCATAGACGCTGCAACTGGAAAGTATGTCTGGTTGCTAGATGCAGATGACGAGCTTGCAGAAAACTCTATTGCAGCAGTAGTAAGCTGTCTGCTGGCAAATCAGCCTGAATTACTCCTCGGCAGTCACGTCAGCATCAAGCCAGACGGCAAAGGAAAGACTTTCACTCGCAAGCCAGCTAGCGATAACAGGCTGACAAACTTTATTGCCTATCTGGATAAAACTATACCTATTATGCATGGAGCATTGGTGGTGAAAAGAACTCTAATTCAACGCTACCCCTACCCTGAGAACTTATCTCATGCTGAGGACATTCCTGTTTTCGCTTGGTTAATCGCTAATACTAATCCTCAAGTCATTACAGACGTATTAGTGCACATCCATAAACATGCCAGCAGTAGGCGCCATAACAGTAGCGCCGCTATTGAGGCCGGTATGCAACTAGTAGATATCATGTTCGACAGCAAATATCTTGCTAGCGAGTATCTTGCTTACAAAGACTGGTACAAGGCTTATCGTATGTCATCGTTGTTTAGAACCTGCTATGGCGCAAATGACTACCGACAAGCCAAGGCGCTGTATGCTAATCTACTCAAACTAAGCCCTCGGCGGGCGTTACGATGGAAAATATTAAGTAAACGTATGCGTATGGTTTTCAAAAGCTAAAGTTACTCCGCTTGCGGCTTTTGTATAGCTGTTTAATAATACATTTTTTAGGATGAATTTAGCTTAAAGACTAATTTACTTATTGGATAACTGGCATTACCTGAACTCTTTATAATTAGAGAAGTAAAGAATGTTTAGCTCAAAATCGGTACTGACGACATGTTTGGTTGTGCTATTTATTTGCACCAGCGCCTGCGCTAGCGAAAAACCGGTAATGACAGCATGGCAAGACAATGACAGCAGCCAGCGGCTTAAAGCATTTGTAACTTCTGTCAGCGATAAAAGCAGCGATAAATTTGTCGCGCCAGCTGACCGTATTGCAGTATTCGATAACGACGGTACGCTGTGGGCCGAGCAACCTGCTTACTTTCAGCTTTATTTCGCCTTCGATCAGATTAAGGCCATCGCCGCAGTCGACCCAGCGTTAGCGCAACAGTGGCAACACAACCCCTTATACAAAGCGGCGCTGGACAGCGATTTAAATACCGCTGCAGGCTATGGTGAAAAGGGCCTATTGGAGTTAGTAGCAACATCCCATAGCGGTATGACCAGCGATCAGTTTGAGCAATCGGTAAGTGACTGGATTAGCACAGCAACTCATCCGACAACTGGGAAACTGTATACCAAAATGGTCTACCAACCCATGCTTGAGCTACTTGATCACCTGCGCGCCAACGACTTCCGCATTTATATTGTCTCCGGCGGCGGCATCGATTTCATTCGCCCATGGGCCGAAGAAGTTTACGGCATCCCCAAAGAAAACGTCATCGGCAGTCGGATCAGCGTCGCCTATGACTATATTGACGGAGAACCGGTAATTATGCGTAAGCCAGCGTTAGATTTTATTGACGATAAAGCTGGCAAACCGGTCGCCATTCACCAATTTATTGGCAAGCGACCTATCCTGGCAGTTGGCAACTCTGATGGTGACTTGCAAATGCTAGAGTGGACCGCAACCAACACCAAGCCTAGTTTGAATGTGTATATCCACCATACTGACGCAGAGCGAGAATGGGCTTATGATTCAGCGTCACATATTGGGATGCTTAAGCAGGGCCTTATTGACGCTAAGAAAAATAATTGGCTAGTGATCGATATGAAAAATGACTGGCGGAAAGTATTTCCAAATTAATAAACATAAAATCATAATAATAGGAGAACTAGCATGAATATAAAACGTAAGGCCATTGTGGCAGCAACCGCATGCCTAATGGCAACCGGTTTCTCACAAGCGGCCGACGAAGCTACAACTGAAGCAAAGCCCAATATAGTGGTTATATGGGGCGATGATATTGGCCAGTCCAATGTCAGTGCATATAGCCGCGGTATGATGGGCTATCAGACACCCAATATTGACAGTATTGCTAACGAAGGCATGATGTTCACTGACTACTATGCAGAGCAAAGCTGTACTGCTGGACGGTCGGCATTTATTACTGGCCAGAACGTATATCGCACCGGTTTAAGTAAAGTGGGTATGCCCGGCGCTGAAATTGGCATGCACAAAAAAGATCCAACCATCGCTGAAATGCTTCAAGGTCAAGGTTATGTGTCTGGCCAATTTGGTAAAAACCATCTTGGCGACAAAGATCACATGCTGCCTACTAACCACGGCTTTGATGAATTTTACGGTAATTTATATCACTTAAATGCCGAAGAAGAGCCAGAGCATAAAGATTACCCAACAGACCCAGAATTTCGTAAAAAATTTGGCCCACGTGGGGTTATTCATAGTTATGCCGATGGCCGCATTGAAGATACTGGCCCGCTTACTAAAAAACGCATGGAACTGGTCGATGATGACATAGCTGCTCGCGCGACTAAGTGGATTGAAGAACAAAACGCCGCTGGCAAACCATTTTTTGCATGGGTTAACTTCACTCACATGCACTTTCGTACCTATCCTAAGCCCGGCAGTGAAGGCCAAGCAGGTCAATGGCAAAGTACCTACCATGACGTAATGATCGATCATGATAAAAACGTTGGTACAGTATTAGCTAAAATTGATGAGCTAGGCTTAAAAGATAACACTATCGTTATCTACTCAACCGACAACGGCCCGCATATGAACACTTGGCCTGATGCCGGGACTACTCCGTTCCGTGGTGAGAAAAACACCAACTGGGAAGGCGCTTATCGGGTACCAGCAATGGTGCGCTGGCCTGGACACATCAAGCCAGGAACAGTCTCTAATGAAATCATGTCTCATCTAGACTGGGCACCAACACTGATGGCTGCCGCCGGCGATGACAAGATTAAACAGAAACTGCTGAAAGGCCACTCAACTGCTGGCAAGAAATTTAAAGTACATTTAGACGGCTTTAACTTTCTACCGCATCTAACTGGCGCAGAAGATAAAGGGCCTCGTAAAGGTTTCTTTTATTATTCGGACGATGGTGACTTAACGGGGCTGCGCTATGACAACTGGAAAGTTGTGTTTGCACAGCAACGTGAAACAGGCACATTAAATATCTGGGCCGAGCCATTCACTAAGACTCGTATTCCATTGTTATTTAATCTTCGTACAGATCCATACGAGAATGCCACAATTACTTCTAACACCTACTGGGACTGGTACATAGATAGAGTTTATCTATTACTACCGGCTCAAGTAGGGGTAATGGATCACTTTAAAACCTATGTTAAATATCCACCACGTTATAAAGCGGCTAGCTTCACTATTGATCAAGAAGCAATTATTGAGCAAATGACACCTAAAGGTCACTAGGCTCAGTTAACTAAGCATAAAAAAAGCTCGGCAATGCCGAGTTTTTTTATTCTAAATTCACTAATCAAATTAATTTTCTAGTTGGCAAGCTGCTGAATAATCAGCATCTAATTCTGCAGTCCGATCATAATCATCATCTATTTTATCCAGCATTATTGCCATCGCTGAAAACATCCCTTGCACTAAAATTTTAGGCGAGTGATCTTGCTTCAATAATTTTAATTCTGTTTGATAGCGCTGATAGTATTGATCGGATAGCTTAGCGCTGGCAATGCCGTAATCTCGCGATAAACCAACACTGCGCAACTGCCAATAAGCCAAACAATCTACAGTTTCAACCTCAGCAGAAGATACCCATGCCGCTGTCAGTAAGCTACATGATAAGCCGACAACCAAAGAAACCTGTTTAATGGACGCCACTCTCTTCAGACCTAAGCCACCCTAATTAATGTGAAAATGGCAGCGCCAGTCATTGCCATCAGCGCCAATACGCCACTTAAAAACAACGGCCGGCGATGCGGAATATGGTTGGACCCGGTATGCACAAACATATGGGCATACCGGCTAACAGCATAAAACCAAGCTAAGCCTAAGGTTACCGCAGTGACCGCGTTTAGTTGCGCTAACACGATACACAGCGCATAAAACAATACCGGCGTTTGAAATTGATTGTCGATATTGTTTGACACTTTAACCACTGACTCAGACCAAGCTTTGTTGTCCAAGGCTGATTTTTCTCTGTCTGCAATGCCCGCTTTAACATCAGCTGACTTGCGCCTAGCTAATAAAATAAATACGCAAAAGGTTAAGAAAACTTGAGCCAACACTGGCCCATAAATTAAATTTTGACTCATAAAATCTCCGGTTATTTTAATTATAGGGAGTTATGACCCTAAGACTCAGGCAGCTCTGCTAGCACGCTCGCAATCAAGGCATTAAAACGCAGTGACCGCTGCTCGGGAGTTAATTTTTCGGCCACAAACCCTTGCAAGCTAGCGCGCCATAAAAAAACTTTGCTGCCGGGTCTGGCAATGCCAATCAACAAAGTGCCTCGAGCTAAATCGCTGCCGTCAGAATTTAACCCTGGTGACAACTGCGCTAATGCTGCCAGCGCTCCGGCAGGCACCGAATCACCTAATGTCGTTGCCACAACAACTTCATAATTTGCATCTGGGGTATTAATACCTAAGAAATAACCTTTGCTTAAAAACCGATTTTCGACAGCGGCAGTTAAACTAGCACGGCGAGGATCTCCCGCTGGGGGCAACAATCCATTTTCATCAATCCAAATGATATCGCGGCGCCAGGCAAAACTATCACCAGCTTTAAAGGTAAAACCTACTTTACCTACTGAGGCTAGCGAAATCATAGTTAACTCGTTTAAATCTTCCACTGTTTCGTCAATCGCTACTGGAGCAGGTTTCGGCGCTGGAGCACTACAAGCGACCAACAATGCAACAACTGCGATGCCTGCCAAAAATTTTATTTTACTTAATACTTTCATTGTGCAAGCTCTCTATAAGGTGAATTTATACTTCAGCTAAATTACCTTTATCTTCCAACCATGACTTTCTGTCAGGCGAACGTTTCTTGGATAACAACATATCCATCAACTCATCAGTGCCGTCACCATTTTCTACAATTAACTGCACTAGGCGACGTGTATCTGGATCCATAACGGTTTCACGCAGTTGCAATGGATTCATTTCACCCAAGCCTTTAAAGCGCTGTACACCAATTTTACCTTTTTTCTTTTCAGCCTGAATACGATCGATAACGCCTTCTTTTTCAGCATCGTCTAAGGCGTAAAAAACTTCTTTGCCTATGTCAATTCGATAGAGTGGCGGCATGGCAACAAAGACATGACCCGCTTTTACTAAGTGTCTAAAGTGGCGCACAAACAACGCACATAACAGTGTAGCGATGTGTAACCCGTCTGAATCAGCATCGGCAAGGATACAAATTTTGCCATAACGCAAACCGGTCAAATCATCTGACCCTGGTTCCATGCCGATAGCCACAGAAATATCATGAATTTCTTGCGAGGCCAGCACTTCGTTTGAGTCAACTTCCCAGCTATTTAAAATTTTACCCTTAAGCGGCATTACCGCTTGAAACTGACGACTGCGGGCTTGCTTGGCACTGCCGCCAGCTGAGTCACCCTCAACTAAAAATAATTCACCGCGCTCGACTTCTGCACCAGAGCAATCGGCTAACTTACCGGGTAGCGCAGGGCCAGAGGTAATTTTTTTACGAGCAATTTGCTTACTTTTTCGCAAGCGTTTTTGCGCACTAGTAATAAACATTTCTGCTAGTGCATCACCTTCTTCAGTATGTTGATTTAACCACAAACTGAAGGCATCTTTAGCTACGCCAGAAACAAAAGCTGCACATTCGCGCGACGTTAACCGCTCTTTGGTTTGACCTGAAAACTGTGGCTCACCTAACTTAGCCGACAACACAAAACTGCAGCGGTCCCAAATATCTTCACCGCCTAATTTAATCCCTCGTGGCAGCAAGCTTCTAAACTCACAAAAGTCACGAATAGCCTCTAATAAACCAGTGCGTAAACCATTAACATGAGTACCACCTTGAGCCGTCGGAATAAGATTGACATAAGACTCAGTTACCAGCTCACCCCCGTCAGGCAACCACTGCACAGCCCAATCAACGGCTTCGCGCTCACTGACATAACTGCCCACAAAAGGTTCTGCCGGCAACACTTCATAGCCGGTCGTTTTCTCTATCAAATAGTCAGTTAAACCGTCTTCATAAAACCATTCGTCTTTATCGCCAGAAGCTTCGTCTTTAAACGTCACTTTAAGGCCAGGACATAATACCGCTTTAGCTTTTAGTACGTGACGCATTTTAGTCAGCGAAAATTTAGCCGAGTCGAAAAATGATGGGTCCGGTAGAAATCTAATTGCGGTGCCAGTATTACGTTTACCACACGTATCAATAATGACTAAGTCAGAGGCCTTATTACCATCTTTAAATCCCATCCTATAAACATTGCCATCACGCTTAATGGTTATTTCTAAGGTCTTTGACAGCCCGTTTACGACAGAAACTCCGACGCCGTGTAAACCACCAGAGAATTGGTAGGTATCATTAGAAAACTTACCGCCGGCATGCAAAGTGGTCAAAATAACTTCAACGCCAGGTAAGCCCATATCTGGATGAATATCTACCGGCATACCACGGCCATCATCAGCCACCGCAACAGAGCCATCTTTGTACAACACCACATCGATTTGCGTGCAGTGTCCAGCTAAAGCTTCATCAACACTGTTATCAATAACTTCTTGGGCTAAATGGTTCGGACGGGTTGTCTCGGTATACATTCCGGGACGTTTGCGAACAGGTTCAAGACCTGTTAATACTTCGATATCTTCAGCGGTATATTTTGTCATTAAACTACTTATTGTTTGATGTCGGTGGATGGTGAAAACAAAAACTTCATAATGTTTGGCAAGCGCTCATTATAGCCTTGAAAACGATGATCGCCGCCCTCTTCAACTACCTGCAGACTGCCGGCATATTTAGCAACGGCATCCTTATAATTCAGGGTTTCATCACCGGTCTGCAGCAATAACATTATGTTGTCTGGCTGGGGGCATTCTACATCTAAGTCTTGCAAAAATTCCATGTCATTTGCAGTTAAAGTAAAGTGATTATTGGTATAGGGGTTAGTTTGCTCACCGATGTATTTATTCATTAGCTGGTAGGGTGCAACGGCAGGATTTATCAAGGCCGCCCGGCAATTAAACCGGGCCGATAAAACACTGGCAAAAAACCCTCCCATTGAACTACCAATTAAACCAATAGTACGATTAGGGTTGGCTTGCATTAGCTCACTAAGCTGCTGATAGGCTTGTGTGGGGTGATCAGACAAGGCTGGCACCAAATACTCAACCAACATAGCGCGCCTTGCTATATAAAACTCGGTTTCTTTGGCTTTGACTGAGCGGGGCGAGCTCATAAAACCATGTAAGTAAATCAACAATGGCTTGGGGGTACTTTGATAGTGCATATAAAAATTCTGCTTATAGCTAGTAACTGGTTATTGATAAGTCTAAGCCTAATTCAACAGAAATGCGCTTAACCTCGGTGTCTATTTGACCATCAGCAGACAATTCAATCACTCGATAGCCGGGCTGCCCGGCTGGGTCAACCGTAAACTCTTCACTATTTGGGGTAAATTGAGCCCACGTTGATGGCGTTCCCAGTAACCGGGTACCGTTGTGATCTGCATCGAAAGCCTGATGAACATGACCATGAATGACGGCCCTAACCCGCTTGTCTTGTTCAACTATGGCAAACAGCTCAGCGGCATTAGTAATTTTTTGGTGGTCGAGCCATACACTACCAATATCAATCAGATGATGATGCACCGCAAGCAGCACATTTACAGCACTGCTGTCAGCCAAGGTTTGACCTAAGGCCTGTAATTCTGACGCTGACAAGTTGCCACCGATAACGCCAGGGCTAGAACTGGTTAAGGTCACAATCAACCAGTCACCAATTTCCACACTGCGATGAAGATACTGCCCTGCCTCCAGCTGCATTAACTCAGAATTGTCATGGTTACCCGCCAGCCAAACTGATGGAGTTGAACAGCGCTGCATCAGCTCAACCATACGTTGATAAGCCTTAGCGCTGTCGCAGCCAGCGACATCTCCAGTTATCACAATAAGATCAACGTTCTCTTCCATGCTTGCCGCGGCCAATACTTGCTGAAAACTGGCATCAGTATTAACTCCCAATATTAAATCAGCGGGCGACGCCATCAGGTGAGGGTCAGTAAGTTGCAGCAATCTTGTGGCAGGTTTTGATGACATAATGAAAGGCTCTAGCGGACTAGCGTGCTGTGTTGATAATCAAACGACAAAAGAATCACCAAGCTTAAAATACTGGCGCTGCTAACGCCCGTCCTTCTTGTAGGCAGTAGCTTAGTAACTCACCCAAAAATTTATTACGCTGCCATTTTTCATCTTCTTGGTGCATGGCTTCGTTGGGGTATTCATAGCGCCCTTTTAAGCCACGCTGGCCCTCCCATTCAACTACCTCAGCCATACGAGCATCGTGATACATTCTAATTTTGCACAAACTTAGATTTGGCAAAATTGATGCCACACCGCTTTGCTGCAAACCGACTAAATCGGTATAGGGAGTACGCTCAATAAGATTCATCCGCACCGTACCGCAGTTAGACAGCGAAAATTCAAACACCCCATCATGCGCCAAAGCCGGAAATATCCGCAGCATTAAGCCATAGTTAGCTGCACACTTAGCTTGTAAAGCCACAAGATCAACCTTGTAGCGAGTTTTAGTCTGGCGTTTTAATGGCGTAATAATCTCACCTGCAATATCAATACATAAGATACAAAATTGTCTTGTTATCAATATACTGTAATGAATTTTACTTGTAACCCTTGCAAATTAAATACCTTACATTAGTGGCCCGTAAGCTAGCCTAGGGCTCATGTTCTGCTAAACTAACAAGTCTGAGATATTATTAACAATGCACATGATGGCATTATTGGAGCTGAAGTTGAAAAAACTACCTTTATTAGCAGCGCTACTGTTTAGCACAAGTGCCACCATGGCTGATACGCTGACTGATATCTACGAACTAGCGCTCAAAAATGACCCGACTCTTAGAGCGGCGCAAGCCAATTACCGCGCTGGACTAGAATCTGAAAATATTGGTTTGTCTGGATTACTACCGCAAATAAACGCTAATGTTAACTATACCGATAGCGCGCAAAATACCGTTGGTACCAACCCTTTCAGTGAGATTACTGGTGTCGGGGTCGATAATGAGGTGGACGCTATATCTAAAGGTTGGGGAGTTACTTTAGATCAAAGGCTTTTTGACATGCCTGCCTGGTTTACTTTTGAGCAAGGTAAAAAGCTTAACGAACAGGCCAAAGCGCAATTTGCCGCCGACCAACAAGACTTAGTGGTGCGAGTGGCAGAAGCCTACTTTAACGTCTTGCGCGCGCAAGATAATTTAGAGGCATCAAAAGCACAAGAAGCCGCCAATAAACGTCAACTTGAGCAAACCCAGCAGCGTTTTGATGTTGGCCTTATCGCCATCACCGATGTACACGAAGCGCAGGCTAGTTTTGACTTGTCGGTAGCCACCCGCTTAGGCGACCAAGGTAACCTTGGCGTTAGCAAGGAAGCTTTATCGATATTGACTGGTCAAGCCCATTATAACTTTTGGACCTTAGTGTCTAACTACCCTATTACTAACCCTGACCCAATGGATAAAGACCAGTGGGTAGAGTTCGCTCTGACCAATAACTACGACTTAAAAGTCGCTAAAGCTGCGCGTGATGTGTCCCATAATCAAGCCAAATCAAGTAAATACGAACATATGCCAAAACTGACTGCACGGCTTGGGTATGACGACACTCATACTAATGTCAATACTATTGAGAATGTTCAAAATGCTTTCATAGGATCTAATAGCTTTGAAAATGACGTCGATGGGACATCAATTAGCATCACTCTGTCTATGCCTATCTATGCTGGCGGCGCCATAAGCGCTAATAGCCGTCGTGCCTATGAGCAATACAATGCCAGCGTTGAAAATTACGCAGGCACAATGCGAACTACGGTACAAACCACCCGTGCCTTTCACTTAACCGTTGAAACCGACGTAGCAAGAACTGCCGCCCGCAAGCAGGCAATCACTTCAAGCCAAAGTGCTTTAGATGCTACCCAAGCTGGCTATGAAGTGGGAACTCGTAACATTGTTGACGTGCTGAACGTACAGCAATCTTTGTATAGCGCGATACGCGACTATGCTAATACGCGTTATAACTACATTGTGAATATGCTGAAACTAAAGCAATTAGCCGGAACCTTAAGTCCACAAGATATTTACGATCTAAATAAATGGCTAGAAACTCCTGTAGCCGCCACCGCCTCAGACAACTCTGTTACGGTAATTGGCGACTTACAATAGTAAGTAATTTAGCAAGCGCTCCTCGGTTGCTGTCTTGCATCTGGGCCGCTGCATCGCCCATTTGCTGGGCGTAGTTTGCGTCGCTAAATAACGTTAGCAGCTGCGCGCTAATTTCCATGGAATCATTGGTGGTTTTCATTGCGCCAGCGCTAATTAACCCTGCGGCTATTTCAGCAAAATTGAACACACTAGATCCAGATAATATAGGCAGGCCCCATACCGCGGCTTCCAACATATTGTGCCCACCATTGGCTACTAAACTACCACCAATAAACGCAACCTTAGCGGTGCCGAATAGGGCCATTAATTCACCCATGGTGTCGGCTAATAAAACCTGACAACTTCCTTCCACAGCCTCGTCGCTAGAGCGCCTAGCAGTTGCTAAGCCCGCGCTTTGGCATAACGTGTACACACTTTCAAAGCGCTCGGGATGACGCGGCACTATCACTAACAAAGCATTGTCAAACTTCTGCAATAAGGCCTGATGAGCTTGCAGTAGGATCTCGTCTTCGCCTTTGTGCGTACTAGCCGCAATCCAAACGGGTCGATTTAGTAACTGCCACTGATCGCGCCATTGGGCAGCTTGATGAGTAACTTTATCGGTCAGGGAAATGTCAAACTTTATACTACCGCAAACGTCTATACGCTCAGTCGGCAAGCCCAAGTTAGTAAAGCGCTGCTTTTCAATTTCGGTTTGTACCGCAACGCAGCTTATTTTTTGCAACATGGGTTTGGTTATCGCCGCAAAGCGTTGATAACCTCGCGCTGATCTTTCTGACAAGCGCGCATTCGCAATAACCATTGGTACGTTACAGATAGCGCAGCCATTAATTATATTAGGCCACAACTCTGTTTCCATAATAATGCACTGTATCGGTTTTACTGTGGCGATAAACCGCGCGACTGAACCCGGTAAGTCGTAGGGCACATAGGCTCTATAAACCGAGTCACCAAAGGATTTTTTAACCTGGGCTCTGCCTGTAGTGGTGGTACTGGTTATCAACAGCGGCAGCATTGGATACTGCTGTAGTAATTTTTTAACCATACCTTCACTGGCAATCGTCTCGCCGACAGAAACTGCATGTATCCAAATACAACCCGTAGGAATGTTTGAGACAAAGCCATAACGCTCACTAAATCTATCGCGATGAACAGGGTTTTGCAGTGACCGCCAAAAGAGACGCGCGACTATAATAGGTTGCAGCAGATATAAAATAATAGAATAGAAAAATAGTGGCATAGGCGTTAGTTTAACGGCTAAAACAACCCATAGCACCCTCTAGCACTAGACTTTATAATTTATGAGAGGAATCAGCATTGATCTAAAACTACTAAAAACTCGTAAATTACTCATATTTAGTATATAAAAAGTTTATTGTGAAACATCTTATTAGCCTTAGCTCTTTTCTCTGGGTAGCCATTAATTTACTTATTGGCCTAACATTGCTGCTACCTATCGCCATCATAAATTGGCTCCTGCCTATACCCACGGTTTCTCGTGCTAGTTTTTTCCTGGTTGATCATGTTTATCGCTTTGCGGTAAAAGTAGACAGCTTTTGGATGCAACAAGTTGTTGGCATTGAGCTAATTATTAACGGTAGCCCCAATGCTCACCGAACGCCGGTGGTGATTTGTAATCATCAGTCTTGGTTTGATATCCCACTAATCCAAGAAGTGATTACCGGCAAAGGACCGATTGTTAAGTTTCTAATTAAACGAGAACTCGCCTGGGTGCCGATTATTGGCTGGATTTGTTTAGCGCTTAATTTCCCCAGACTGCGCCGCAGTAAAGAGACTAGTGATCGAAAAGCTGATTTCTCGATTATTCAACAAGCATCGAAAAGCCATGGCGAAGACTCCGGGGCCTTATTAATTTTCCCAGAAGGGACACGATTCACCAAAGCCAAACAAGCAAAACAGCAATCACCTTATCAACATCTGCTAAAGCCGAAAGTAGGCGGCCTAAAGATGATTAAGGGGCATGCTACTGCTGGAACAATGCTGGTAGATGTAACAATTAATTACCATCAACAAGGGGTTCGGATTTGGAACTGCCTGCACGGCAACCCCAAGAGAATAACGATTACTTTAAATCATTACCCGCTCGACGAAATAGAGGATGTTGCCAGCTGGCTAAACCAACGCTGGCAGGAGAAAGACAAATTATTGTCTGCCTCCTAACAGATTTTGTTACTGCCCTAACAGTGATTGGTCAATGTAACCACGCGCGTCTTTAGCGTTTTCCACACAAGTATCAAAATTTTCAAATGTTTGCATTGTTTTACCTGCCGTCAGTAAACCTAGTGCCTTGGTATAACTAACTGAACCAGCAAAGCCTTTAGCTTCAACGACATCTAACTGCTCCCATGCCGCTCTCATTTGAATCGCACACTCATCGCGATAAGCTTGTTTGCCAGCACATGCTGATAACAATACAACCACTGATATAGCCACTAGCGGCAGTAGTTTTTTATTCATAAATTCCTCTTTATACTTATTTAATAAATTCGCATTTACTAACGTTCAGTCACCACTACGCTATCATCTCGATAGTAAGTTAGCACTCGCCCACTGTTAACTCTAGTTTGCAGCGCCATCCAAACATTGTTGTCGTCATACCACAAGTCAATAAAGGCATCTTCGGCAAACAATCTATATTGCGTTGCCGCACTTACGCTACCGTTAAACTCAAAGCTTGTCTCACCCAGTGCGGTTAGCTGTGCAGGAACATATTCGCCGGTTTGGGAGTTCAACAGATATTCTGCCTGTAATCGCTCTACATCCCAATACGCGAAACTGCTTACACAATTAGTTAAACGGGTATTATGTTCAACACTCTCTACCTGCAGAGCATCATCAACAATTGAAGATTTAACAAATTCTTTATCGCTGTTTTCAGTAGTGGTTGAATTAAGACTGACCAAACAGCCTTGCTGCCACACTTCATCGGTTTGATGGCGATAGCTAAAAACATTGATAAAGAATATTTCTATATCAAAACTTGCTTCTATGCTAACCGTCTCGCCGCCCTCAATTGGGCTAATGTCATGGTTGTGAAAACCAATTTCATTGTCATCTAAAAATACTTTAAATGTTAACTGCTGTGCATTAATTTCACTGGCGCCGGTAAAACTCCACATCGTCAAGCAAGCAAACATTACCAAAGGCTGAAGTAATTTAGTCATTCGAATAACCTGTCTAGTAGAGTTGCAACTATTTACGAATGAAGCTCTCGATCAGATCTAGATCGCTTAATCCCTAGGGAAGACTTTATCCTTTATTTTGACCGTCAATAAAGTTATTAAAATGACCAACAACGCCAGTAGGGTCTTCTACTTGAGGATAATGCCCTATGCTCGCTAACACTCCGAGATAATCTAGTCTGCACTCAAGTTCTTTATAGCGCGCCACCATATGAGCGCCTGAAACTGGATCGACCGAGCCATTAATTAACGCCAGCGGTATCGTCGCTTGCTGCAGAGCCACTACCCAGCGCTGCCTATGTAATTTACGATCTCGCATATAAGTAATTAAATTATGGAATATATGCTTACCGTCATTTTCATTAATTAGCTGCCAAAATATCTGCAACTCTTTTTCTGTCGGCTTGGTTTGTTCACCAAATACCGAACTAAAGTTGGCACTAAATTGTTTATACCCGGCTAACTTATTCACCAACGCGCCTAGCGGACTAAGCAATAATTTTTGTGTCAATATCGCTCGGTGTGTTTCAGGAAATAAACCACCATTTAAAAAACAGCACGATAACCATTCACCCGCGCCCGAACCTGTCTGTTGCCTCGCCAATAGTTCTTGGGCCACCGTATCACCATAATCGTGAGCCAATACGTGAAACTGATCTAACGATTTAGCGACAACTAGAGCCTCAACAATATCTGCCTGGCCATGAATCGAGTAAGTGCTCACATTAGGCTTATCTGAATAACCAAAACCCAACATATCTAGCGCAACCAGACGGAAGCGTGTTTTCAGTTCATCCCAAACCCCATACCAATCCCAACTTGACGTTGGAAAACCATGGATCAGTAGCAAGGTCGGCAATTGGCTATCGCCGTCGTCTCTAACAAATATTTGATGACCACATAAATCCAACCATTCACCACTGGCCTTCCAGTTAGCAAGGTCATTACTTAACTTACCTGCATTTTCAAAACTCATCTCTACTCCGAATTTGCTATGTTTATCTGTCTAACATTAAGTATTAAAGCATAATAAATTAAACTGAACTTGACGTCTAGTTCGGGTTTTAGGTATATTGTATTGCTACCCACCCAACGATTGATGAAATCCACTGCTAGAGCTAAGTAATGAAAGCACTTCCAACCCAAGCCAGAGCCAAACAAAAACGCTGTATTTTAATTATCGCGGCTACTGAATGCTTTACTAGCAATGGCTATGAGAACACCACAGCAAAAACTATCGCTAGTGCTGCCAATGTTGCTACTGGAACTTTTTATCAGTATTTCGATAACAAAGAAGACATGTTAAGGGTAATAGCACAACAACGGATGGAAGATCTTTATCAACAAGTGCCGTCGGCAAAAGAATTATTTGCGCTCAGTGAAAAGGCTCACAAAGACAGCCTAAAAGCCGGCACTACCCAAGAAATTTTTCACCACGTGTTAAAGCTTATCTATGCCTTCCACGAACAAGCGCCCGAACTGCATCAAGTATTAGAACAGCGTAAAGAGTTAGATCCTGAGTTAGCCGAAATTTTAGAGCAAGGGGAGATTTTACTGCATGAGCGAGTATTGCAGTTCGTGCAAAGCTTCAACATTAAAACCGCCGATGCGGTTGCATTTAACTTATTCGCAATGGCTGAAGGCTTGGTACATCGCCACGTATTCGGCAACCCCACCCAATCGAAAGCAACAACACTGCAATTAGGCGCAGTCATGCTAGCCAGCTATTTCGATAACTTATAACTATTGTAGGCAATAACCCATGAACTCATCACCACTAGTCGATACCTTGATACAAAATGCCAAGATTTTTAATAATGGCGAGCCTGCCGTTATCGAAGATATTGCAATAGCCGACGGTAAAATTGTCGCGCGAGGCAAAAACCTCGATACAGAAAGCGCTACCCGAGTGATTGATGGCAATGGCAAATGGCTAATGCCAGGATTCTTTGACATCCACACCCACTACGACTTGGAGCTAGAAGTCGCTCCGGGATTGCCTGAGTCAGTTAGGCATGGCACCACCAGTGTTGTCATCGCTAACTGTAGCTTAGGACTGGCGTTTGGCAACCAGCGCAGTGGTGAAATAGACCCTATTGTCGACTGCTTTGCGCGAGTGGAAAATCTGCCTAAGTCGTTGCTGCGAAGCTGCGCAGACAATGTAAGCTGGGACTCGCCAAAAGCGTATTTAGAGCATTTAGATCAGCTTAACCTTGGCCCGAACGTTGTAACCATGGTGCCTCACTCGATGTTACGTATCGATGCAATGGGCTTTAATGACAGTATTAGCCGCGACCCTACTGCGGCTGAGCTAACAACGATGCAAACCAATCTGGGGGCTGCGCTTAAACTAGGTTATGTCGGCTTCTCTACTGACGCTCTACCGTTCCACTACTTAGCCAACCATCCCAACTGTGAGAAAAAAATACCAACCCAATTTGCTAAATATGATGAGCTTAAAAAGCTAACTCAAGTAGTGCGCGAGCATGATGCCTTGTGGCAAGCAACGCCGCCTAAAGACAGTGCAATTGACACCATAAAAACCTTTATGCTCACCAGTGGTAAACTGCATAAAAAACCACTGAGAGTAACTGTAGTAGCAGCATTAGATGTTGCCAATAACTGGAAGATTTTAAAGCTGGCAAAAGTTCTCGCCAAAGTTTTAAACTCTAAATTTGTGCAAGGTGAGTTTCATCTGCAAGCCTTAGGTGCACCGTTTAAAGTCTGGTCAGACGGTGCAATAACTCCCTTGTCAGAAGAAATCCCTGAGCTAAGAAAGCTCAACGAGACCGACTTGGAAGATCGAGCAGCTAGGCTAAAAATTCTTAATGATTCAGATTATATTAAAACCTTTCGGGCGATGTGGCTCAAAGGCAAGCAAGGCTGGGGTTTGGCAAGACTAAAACGTATCTTGAATCTTGAAGATTATGCATTTAACCGTAAATTAAGTGACATGACCGTAGAAGGTTGTCCGATAGATCACTGGATTGGCATGAATATGCAAAACTTGCTTGATCGCATAATTGCGATAAAAGGCGGTAAAATTCCCAATGATATCAATGCGCAAGAACAAGAAATTATTAGTCGTGACTTTTTTTGGATTAGCGACGAAGCAGACTTCATGCTGCAGCTACTTAGAACCTTTGACCTCGATCTAAGCTGGAGTACCGTCACCGCTAATCGCAACCCAAAGACAACTCGCGAATTATTAATGAATCCATTGTTTATACCTGGCTTTAATGACTGCGGGGCGCACCTAACCAACATGGCTTTTTATGATGTTAATTTGCGCAGCCTGAAGCTAGCATCTAGCGGCGGCGACAAAGATCTCACTTATATTGTGAAGCGTTTAACTAAAGATGCGGCAGATTTATTTGGCGTTAAAGCCGGCACCATCAACAAAGGCGATGTGGCAGACTTAATATTAGTTGACCCACAGCAGCTAGCCAACTACGACGGCGAAGCCAATGTAATCCGCCAGTACCGCGCTGAATATGGCAATGATCAGTTGGTTAATCGCTCTGACGGCGTTGTGCCACTAGTGATGATTGGCGGAAATATTGCCTGGGAGAATGATGACTTTAGTGGTGAACTTGGTGAAAAACCAATGGGCCGACTGCTTAAAGCCTGTGCAGCCTAACAACAAAAAAAGGTGCGGTAGTTACTGCGCCTGCATCTTTATTTTTTTAGATAATAGATAAACCATTGCAAGCCTTCACTGCGAGCCTTTGCTAAATTTTCACCTTCATACATATCGTAGTGTTTTACTGGATAAACACTGTAGCGTGACTCGACACGAGACTTAATGGCATCATACAGGCGCTGTCCATTTTGTTTGGTATCGAACAAAGCTTCCTCTTGAGCATCAATAATCAGGGTAGGAATCGTCAGTTGTTCAGCGTAGGACATAGGGTTAAACCGTTTCATCGCTACCCAGTCAGGGTAACCCTTTAGCTGCGGACTGGCGTTTCCAGTAGGCCCCGGAAACGGCGGCAGCCATCCTCTAGCCATCTGCGTCTCGATAGCACGCACATAGTTGGCAGGGATGTCTTTTAAATTATATTGATAATTTACCGGACCCATTTGATCGACCAAGGCTTTAATACGGCTGTCTTGCGTAGCCATAACAACGGCTAAACCACCGCCCATACTAGTACCCCAAATACCTAAGTTGTCAGCCATTACTTGGGGCTCACCGCCTAAGTAATATAACGCTGCCCGAACATCTTCCATCATCGATAGTGGATTGATGAATTGTCGAATATGAGTGCCGACTACTTTAACTTCAGCAGATTCATCAATTTGGCGCAAAGCTGTTGTCATCACCACAGGTCCATCGCTTTCGCCCCAACTTTTAAAATCAAAAGCTAACACCACAAAACCCGCACTAGCAAAATGCTTGGCATAATTTCTACCGACATTGCCTTTATTTCCACCCCAGCCCGGCACCATTAAAATACCCGGTAATTTGGCATCGACCGCTAAGCCTTTAGGCTTATAAATATCACCCGCCAAGCGCACGCCCTGGCTCCAGATAGTAATTTCTTGATGATCTATATCAGGCTGCTCGGCGGCACTCGCCACCGACGTAAAACCAAGAGAACATAATGTGCAGGCTAAAAGAAATTTCAACAGTAATATTATTTTAAAACACATAAACGGCTCTTTGGATTATTGAGACAGATGGTCATAAACTTGAAATTAACCGATTAGCATTTATTTTTTATAGCGGCTAATACTACAATACTACTAGAAGTATGAATGATGTAGAGTCACCAACGTGACAGTGCACTACCGACAGTAACGAGTGGCAATAACAATCCTTTAACTAACTTTTCTGACCTCAACACTATGCCCATGGATAATAGCCTGACCGCTTACTGGCTCGATATTGTCATTACCACCGGGGATAATATGGTTAATATTTTCACCCGGAGACTGTTGCGCGCTAGCAACACCTGACGCCGCATGGCCCCAGCCATGCGGTACCACAACCACACCCGGCATAATGTTTTCGGTTATTTTTACAGGTAGCTGTAGCTCACTGTTATTGCCAGCCAATGTAACAATATCCCCATCAGTAACGTTTCGCGCTAACGCATCCGCTGGGTTTATTAATACAGCATTACTATTTTTATGCTTAATAAATGGCGAGCTATGCATCCAACTATTATGCGTTTTACGTTCCCGCTGCCCAATCAAAACTAAACCTTGCTGCTGTAATAATCGCTGCGCTATATCATCAAGCCGGCTTAAATCTTCCATTAACGCGACTGGCGCTAACTGCATTTTGTTATCTATAGTTGGTACTTGCACACCCAAAAACAGGCCGACGGGAGGCGCTGGCAATGGCACACCTTGCGGGGCATCGCGCAGCTGCTTTAACGTCGTACGGCCACCTTTTCTTAGTAACAATGCCAAAATATGGTCTGGCGTTAGGCGTAAGTCACCGGGCAGCCAATTTAGCCAACGATTAATATGTGCCAGCGCGTTACAGGTCGTCAGTGCAAAGGGAGAAGCACCGCAGGCTATGGCCAAATCGCTGAGTATTTCCCATTCCTCTCGGCGCTCGAATTTTGGCGCTATTACGCGTTTGGTATATTGGGTGAAGGGTGTTGCGCGCAGGCTAGTCCAAGATATAGGAAAGTCGGATCGCTCAAGCATATCGGTTGCCGGCAATATATAATCGGCATACATGGCTGTCTCGTTTTGATAAATATCTATCGATACAACAAGCTCCAATTCAGCCATCGCCGCCGGCATATTATTACCTGGAATAGAGTGAACAGGATTTCCTGCTAAGACAAACAAGGCTCTAATTTTTTCAGGGTGGTCTATTAAAATTTCATCAGCTAAGGCGTTGGATGGGAAACATGACGCAACCTTACCCCAACCATCCTGCAGCGTACGGCCATCCTCTTCACCGCCAATGCCTAAATCTTCTGCTAGTTGCACCGCATCGAATGGGCCTTGCGAAAATATAAGCCCGCCTTTGCTATCTAAGTTCCCGCTAAGCAGACTTAAACCCTGAATAAGCCAATAGCAAATACTGCCAAATGGACCCATATTGACCCCAGTCGACATATATAGCACTGCGCCATCAGCAGTGAAATATTGACGCGCTAACTCGCGCAGACTTAGCGCACTAATACCGGTTAACTCTGCACAACGCTCAGGCGTCCATTCTTTGCCAATAGCGATAAACGCCTCAATATCAGTGGCTGCATAGTCATATTGATCCAAGTCAGGAAGATACTGCGCGGCCATAATATTTAGCATCGCCAGTAACAAATAGACATCACTTGAGGGACGAATAAAAACATGCTCACCGACTTTCTCGGCTGTCTCGGTTTTACGCGGGTCGACAATAACAACCTTACCACCCCGTTGCTCTATTTTTTGCAGCTCACCTAAAGCGTTGGGAATCAGTAAAAAAGACATTTGACTAACAACAGGATTACTACCCAAACACATAAAAAACTGAGTGTTGTCAAAATCTGGAATGGGATGAACCATTGAGCGACCGTATACCTTGGTGGCGGTAAATAGCTTGTTATTCACATCGATTGAATGGGATGAAAATAAATTGGGAGAGCCAATTGACTTTAAAAAATCATGGACAAACATCACGCTTTTAAAGTTAAAGAAAGTAGGATTGCCAGCATACATAGCAATAGAGCGTGGGCTGTGGGTGGTGGCTAGCGCTTTAACTTTAGCACCAATTTCTTCAATCGCTTGCGGCCAACTTATCTGCTGCCAACTATTACCTACCTTTTTCAAGGGATGGTTTAACCGCTGACTATCGTGGTGAACTGCGTCTAGGCCGATACCTTTAATACAGGCATAACCACGTGATACAGGGTGTGTTTTATCAGCTCTGACCTTTAAAATAGTTTCAGCTTTACTATCAATATCGATGTCTAATCCACAATGTGCTTCACATATACGACAGTATGTTTTCATAAGTGTCTCAGTAAATTTTGTTTATTTAGTGACAATTAAGCGGCAGCGATTTAGACCATCAACTCAGCTATTAATATCAATTGGCGTTACCTGTCATAATCTTAACAGCTCTAATTACCTTCGCCGCTAGGGCTTATATTATAAACTGCTTCGTGGATGCTGTAACAAATGTATTTATAATGTTACCTCACTTAATAAAATTTAATTTTAAAAAAATATACTGCTATTATAATTTAATTGAGAAATTCATTTAATTTAGTTTTTACTAAAAATAAATTATTGACCGCCATCGTCGGTTAAGGGGCTAGTGGCTGGCTAAACCACTAATACCTATGCTGCTACTGCCTGTTAACAGCGTAAAATTACGCTAACTGATCAATGTAAGCCCGAAACCATTTTTATAAATGCTATTAGCCGATATAGCTCCTCAAACACTTAGGATTATCGTTATTTCCTCTTTAATTCATATAGTAAATAAATATCACTACTCATTATCTCAGCGAAGTTTATTTTCTCATTGGCGGCAGACCTTTGACTGAAATACTGATTAAAATAGCGGCCGTCGCGAAACTGGCAAGCTACAATCTAGCTGTCCACTTAAGACAAAACCATTAAGTCATCTAGTAACAAAGGTAGTGTAATGTTAGACCAACCAGAATTATTCTACATCGACGCCAACGGCGAACGTATTGCCGTATTTGAATGGGGTCGCAAATTTCGAGGTACTAAAGCCACACTAGTGCTTATTCACGCTACGGGCTTTCATGCACGTTGCTGGGATCAAGTGATCTCGCTACTAGGTAATCGCCATATTATTGCCGTCGATCAGCGCGGCCATGGCAGGAGTAGTGGCAGCGACTTCGGCAGCTGGAAGGATTTTGGCAAAGATATCTCGGCGGTAATTGCTCAACTACAACTCGACGATATTACTGCAGTCGGCCACTCTATGGGTGGCTATGTGGCGGTTTCAGCCGCCGCCGCAGCGGCCCGTTCACAGCCGAGTTTGTTTAGAAACCTTATTCTTATCGACCCTGTTATCGTCGATCCAATACACTACCAAGAAACCGTGCCCACTGCAGAAGAACGGGCTCATTTAATAGCCGCCATGGGTCGCAGGCGCAATCAGTTTGACTCCACACAACAAATGATTGATCGCTTTTCTTCTCGTGAGCCCTATTCTTTGTTTACCTCGGCAGCATTGCGTGACTACTGCACATACGGCCTACTCCCCGCCCCCGATGGTAACGGTTTAGTACTTGCCTGTGACCCCTTTTTTGAGGCCAGTATCTATATCACGCTGGCTTCGGACCGCCACATACTCGACGATGTCGCCAAAGTCGACGCGCCGGTATTGGTGGTACGCGCGAAACTATCACCTAATCCCAGCCCGCGCCAAGATTTTACATTCTCCCCCACGTGGCCAGAACTGGCATCCCACTTTAGTAATGCCATCGATAAACACCTACCTGAACATAGCCATTTTGTACCAATGGAAGACCCTTTATTAGTAGCCGAGCTGATCAACAATAACAGTTAGCAGGTCCAGCCGTCGTTGACCGCCGAGACCTGCGCCAATTGTTATAGCGCCGCGCTTAAGCAGCTGGAGTGATCAGCGTGGATACGCTAATGATTAGCTGTTGATCAATTTCCTCTGCTATTTTTTGCGGCACAATCAACGGCCTTGAAAGATAGCGCCGAGGGAAACTAATCAGAATAGCCATATCAGTCTTAGTTATGCTTGGGACTTATCTCTTTGTGGCTTCGGCGCTGCAAATCACATTGCCAATATTCGAGCCATCTCGAACTATAGAACGGGTGATCAACGCGATAAGGTTGTTAGGAGCAGAGTAATACTTGCTAAAGACGAATCAGTAGTAGAAATTGCCGCTTCAGTCCTTTTAGTAATATTTTCTAACTAGCTAAATCAGCAATTGATATTTCATTAGCATCATATATTTTCATTATCGGCGTACTAACAGCCAGCGCTGAAAGAGATTGCACAAAGCCTCGCGAGGCTGGCTCCGCGAAGTGCGTCAGTAACGCTTGCCGATCAGTCCACTGCTCAATAAAACTAAGTTTTTGTGGGCTGTGGTTGTCGGTTTGCACGCAGTGGGATAGGCAACCGCGCTCTGCTCTAGAACGCGCCACATGCGCTTGGCTAAGTGCCAAGGCCTGCTCTAGTTTGTCGCCTTTAATTACTACACTGACGGTTACCAATATCATCATAAGCCCCTCATGTTTCAGGACCTAAATTATCAGCGACTTTGTCTGAATCAGCGAGTGGTTTCTGCAACATAAGCCGCTAAAGCAGCAATTTCGTCACTGCTGAGCTGGGCTCCAAACGAAGGCATAATGCCCACCCCTTGGCTTACCGCCTGGGCCACTTGGGCCTCAGTTGGCTTTAGCACATTCAGGTTAGGGCCTACCGCGCCCTGACTACCCGCGTCAGCTAAGGCATGGCAAACGCCACAGTTTGGCTGTGCTTTAGCTAAATAGATGTCTTTCCCCTGCAGTGCTTTGGCAGACAGTTTAGCCGGTGTTTTCGCCACTACTGCTAGCGCCGGGGCGGCCACCGCCGCTACCTTTTTAGGTGCCGGCACAAACTTGGGTAACTCTCTCACCACGCTGATCTCCAAGCCGGCATCTTCCCAGCTGGTATTACCATAACCGCGATGATTCTCTTTACGCTGTTGAGGCTGCACATCGCCGGCCATATCTGTCGCCCTTGAAACATAATGAATCTTACCTAACGACAGGTCCACCTTGTGCTTAAAAGTGCGCCAAGCATCTACGCCTAAATCGGGTCCAACTAATTCGGCTAGCTCCCAGCTTCTTCCATGGTCAGCAGACACCTCTACTTTTTTAATGCCACGTTCACCAGAAAATGCTACCCCGTATACATAATGGCGTCCGGGCAGTACTGGCGTGTCATCTACGCCTGGGCCATTAATCCACGACTTCACCTCCATGCGCCACATGGACGGATGCTGTGGCCCACCGCTTTCACCGATCTCACGAACACGATAGCCGGTTTGCTGAATTTCAGCAGCAGATTCTGCTGGCGTAGCAGCTAGCTTTTTAACCCACTTGACATTATTAACTCCATAATAGCCCGGCACGATTAAGCGTAATGGCCCGCCGTGGGCTAGTGATATTGGCGCACCATTCATTGGCCACACCAACATGCAGTCTTTTAAACCTTTGTCTAACAAAACTGAGCGCTGCACCGCTACTTGATCAAAATCTATGCCTGCCGGAATTGTTTCACCACCGGTTGTGGTCAAAAAATTAAGGCCGTCTTTCACGCCACCAAACAGTTTAAACACGTCGCTAACTAAAACTCCTGTCCACAACGCACAACCCACCGCACCGATACGCCATTGCGAACCTGATGGTTTATGTTGAAAAAATGCCCGACCGTTGCCAGAACACTGTAATACAGTCGCCACAGTACGAGTATTCATTCACTTTAAATCTAATAAACTCAGGCTACCAGGTCTTTCTGCGCCCGCTACTTCAAAGCGCCAGCCATTTCTATTTTCAAGAATAGATGGGCAGACATGGGTAAATTATTGCGTACGAAAAAATGTGACTCAGGCGTGATAGGACTAAAACCAAAACTAGAGCGCATAGTTTCTAAAGCCCAAGGTCGTTCACTATGGATTAGAAAAGTGGCTTCTTTTTACTGCGAGGCATTGGTCGGGATAGTGGCGCCGCTGGCACCTGCTAATACTTTTATCATAAAACGACGATTAAAGTGAGTCATCGGTTAATACCTTTTGTTATTATTAACTGTACCGGCCAGTAACAATAAGGCCAGCTATTTTTATTTTAGTATAGGTGAGGGCATCAACAATCGATAGGCAAAATCCGCATTACGGCCTATTCCATCGTAATTCAGCCCTAGCTTACACCCGCATCATTGACTGCTAAATCTGTCCACGCCTGATAATGACTAAGATAAACATTACCGGATAACTTATCTAAAAAGTCTGCCTGTTTAAGGCGGTCTAATACCGGCCCCTTAATTTCGGACAAATGAAATTTTATACCAGCCGTATTTAATTGTTGATTAATAGAGTTAAGACTCTCTAAACCGGTGCTATCGATCTTATTAATTGCCGAGCACAATAAAACGAAGTGTTTAGCACAGGCATGCTCGGCAACCAAAGCATTCACCTTATCCTCAAGAAAACGTGCATTGGCAAAATACAAACTTTCGTCAACCCGAAAACTAACAAACTCCTCACTTTGCTCAACCTCATGCCGGTCAACATTACGGAAATGCTCAGTTCCTGGCAATTTACCCAAGACTGCAATATGAGGATTACTTGAGTTGTATAAGTGCAAGATAATTGCCAGCATTACGCCACTAATCAAACCAAGTTCAACGCCTTGCCCTAAGGTAATAACAACTGTCAAAAACCACGCCGCAAAATCTTGACGACTATAACGCCAAGTACGTCTCATCGCATCAAGGTCAATCAATGAGGTCACTGCCAACATTATCATCGCAGCTAAAGTAGCAACAGGGAGATAATAAAGTACTGAGGTAAAAAACACCGCGGTAATACCAACACCAACAGCGCCAAAGGCTCCTGCTGCGGGGGTTTTGGCACCGGCGTTAAAACTGATAGCAGATCGCGATAAACTAGCTGACAAGGGAAACGCACCTGATATACCCGATGCTAAATTAGCCATCCCCAAGCCAATAGCCTCCTGATTAGGGTCTATTCTTTCGCGCCTTTTTGCGGCGAAGGACTGCGCCACTGACAAGGCGCTAACAAAACCAATAATACTAATTAATACTGCTGAGGTGAGTAGGCTTTTCCATGTTGCAACGTCCCACTCCAAATCAATCCATGTAGCTATTTGTAAGGTGGGTAAGCCCCGAGGAATACTACCAACGATGACGACACCTTGTTTATCTAAAGCAAAAAATTGGACTAAGAATATCGATAGTATAATTACGATAATAGGTGTGCTCTTAGAGAGAAACGTTGCCCACGACTCATTGCAACCAAACGCAATAGCTAAGCGGTTGATATTAGCCGGCATCAACCAAAGTAGTAAATATGCGACAACACCTATTAGTGCGGTATACCAATTTATATAGTCAAGCTGCGTTAACAAACCACTCACCAATGTTAACAAACTACCGCCGCTACTATGCACGCCTAGTAGATGCCCAACCTGGCTCGCCATAATCACTAGGGCTGAGGCAGAAATAAAGCCAGATACCACCGGGAAACTCAAAAAATTGCTCAGCAAACCTAGCCGAAGTAGACCAAACAGTAATAATAATGCACCACTAAACAGCGCCAGTACCGCAGCACCGGCTAAATAATTCACTAAGTCTCCATCAGGAAATACCGCCGCCAAAGCAGACGCCGTCATAATTGACGATATAGCAAATGGACCAACAGACAGCGAGCTACTGGCACCAAAAATAGCATAAATTATTAACGGTAGGATACTGGCGTACAAACCCAACTGTGGCGGCAAGCCTGCTAATAGCGCGTAAGCCAGCGATTGAGGAACTAACATCATAGTAATAATAATCGCCGCAACAACATCATCTCTGAAAAAATCTAGCCGGTAGTCTTTGCCCCAACTTAAAATTGGGAAAAACTTTTTCACTGACATCCCATTATCCTTAATCATTATTATTATTATTATTATTTACTAAGTATTGATGACTATTGGTGCAAATAAACCCGCTGTCAATTTTTGTAAATCGGTCGAGCTTAACTCTATTTCTAAACCTCTACGCCCGGCGCTAACATAAATAGTTTCGAAATCTCTAGCCGACTGATCGATAACTGTCTTCAGTTGTCTTTTCTGCCCCAATGGACTAACCCCGCCAAGCACATAACCGGTCATCCGCTCCACCTCAGCAATATCTGCCATTACCGCCTTTTTAGCTCCGACTGCTTTAGCCATTAGTTTCATCCCTAACATAGACGCCACTGGTAAAATGCCCACCGCTAAGGAATCGTCATTGAGTCTTACCACTAGCGTTTTAAAAACTCTGGTTTCACTAATACCTAGCTTTTTAGCCGCCTCTAAGCCATAAGGCTCACTTGCCGCGTCATGCTCATATTCATGCACGGTGTAAGTGACATTGTTGTTCTTAGCAAGTTTAATTGCAGGGGTCATTAGTCAACTTCTTGATTAACAAATATCAACTCGTCTGCGTCATAGCCGTATTCAGTTACTGTTTCCACAAAACGTTGTTTAAGCTCGTCACTGACTGCGGGAGTACGCGATAAAAACCATAATGTATCGCCGCTGCCGGTTATCCATGCATATTGATAATCTGGCTGATCTAGTTCGAAAATAATGTAGTCACCATAAAAAGAGGCGAAGAAAGCAACCTCTAAATGGCCAACATCGGTACTGTCAGCAAATCGCGCTTTACCAACCGCGTCACTCCACTCTTTGTCATCGACGTCCCAACCTCGATTAGCGACCTTTACTGAGCCATTACCATTAAGCGAATAAACCGCGGTCACCTGATCTAAACCGCGTTCAAACACATGGTCTAATCGAGCAATTTCATACCACTTCCCCATATATTTATCTAATTCAAAATCGCTTACTGGCTTGATATTTTCAGGAATTGCCGTACATCCAACCAAAAATGCGCATAGGAAAATAACCCTTATCGATTTCATAGTAACCTCCTAATATTTGATCAAAATCACTCTACTAACGACAATTAAATCTAGCAACAAAAACAAGATTAACACCGCCTTCACTACTACCGTTATACTAGAGTCCAACCTAAAGATAAAAACCTTTATGACTAACACCGTAAAAGTAGACATAGCCATTATCGGCGGCGGCATTGCCGGTTTATGGCTGCTAAATAGCTTACAAGCCAAAGGCTATAGCGCAGTGCTGTTTGAACAAAACGAACTGGGCAGCGATCAAACTGTTGCCAGCCAAGGGATGATTCACGGAGGGGTTAAGTACGCGTTAACTGGTGCATTGTCTGGCGAAAGCGAAGCCATTGTAGACATGCCCGCTCACTGGAAGGCCTGCTTAAAGGGCGAAGCCGATGTGGACCTGCGTGACACAAAAGTATTAAGTGAAGAGTTTTATATGTGGTCGGCGGGCAAGCTGGCGTCAAAGCTGACTACTTTTTTTGCTAGCAAAGCACTACGCGGGCGTATTGAATCATTAAAATCGAAAAATTATCCAGCAGTATTTACTAACAAAAAATTTAAAGGCAATGTTTATAAATTAGTCGATGTGGTACTTGACGCCCCGTCGTTAATTGCTAATTTGCAACACAATGCCAAGGACAAAATTTTTAGTGTTGACTGGAACCACAGTAAATTAGAAACCATCAACGGTAATGCCATGCTTTGTGTTAATGGTATAAATATAGACGCCAAAAAAATTATTCTTGCTGCGGGCAAAGGTAATGGTGATTTGATGGCAATGGTAAAGTTAGCCAAGCCAGCGATGCAATTGCGGCCACTGCGGCAAGTGGTAATCAAGCATAGCAACCAGTATATGCTTTATGCCCATTGTATTGGTGCAAGTTTAAGTGCATCGCCGCGTTTAACTATTTCATCGCATCAATGTACTGACGGTAAAACTGCCTGGTATTTAGGCGGTGACTTAGCTACTAACGGCGCCTCCCTTAGTAGCGATGAGCTAATAGCCAAAGCGAAAACTGAAATTAATAATTTATTTCCGTGGTTAGATTGGAGCGATGCCCAGTGGGCAACGCTTTATATAGACCGTGCTGAACCGCAGCAAAAAGGCTTAATAAAACCTGACAATGCCTTTGCTCAAAGTGCCGGCAAAGACGTTATTGTGGCGTGGCCAACTAAGCTAACCTTAGCGCCGAGCCTAACAATTGAAGTAAGTAAGATTTTAGATGATGAAAATATTATGCCAACCGCAGCAGAAAATATGCATGTGCTTAGTCAATTAACAACGCCGGTAATCGCTGAGCCATGTTGGGAAACCTTATTTAAATGAGTTTACGTGATCACCAAAGCCAAATAAGTAAAACCGGCATTTTTGTTAGCCCGATAGGGTTTGGTACAGTAAAGCTTGGCCGTGACCAGGGTGTAAAATACCCCAATAGCTTTATAATCCCGGATGATAAAGTAGCGTTAGAATTACTAGCCACGGCTAAAGACTGCGGCATTAACCTAATAGATACCGCCCCCGCCTATGGTATAAGCGAACAGCGCCTTGGCACATTGCTGAAAGGCCAACGTAATGATTGGGTTATTTGCAGTAAAGTTGGCGAAGAGTTTACTGCCGGAAAATCGCATTTCGACTTTACTCCCGAACATACTCACACCAGTGTTTTACGCAGCCTTAGCCGACTAAACACCGATGTTATCGATATGGTATTAGTGCATTCTGATGGCAATGACGAACACATAATTAATCACTATGGCATCTTAGAAGTGCTGCGAGACTTAAAACAAAAAGGCCTAATAAGAGCTTTTGGCATGTCGACTAAAACTGTAGCCGGTGGCCTATTAGCAGCTGCGCAAAGTGATTGTGTAATGGTGACTCACAATCTGGATTATCAGGCTGATGTTGCTGTTTTAGATTATTGCGCGGCCAATAACAAAGGCGTGTTAGTCAAAAAGGCATTAGGCTCTGGTCATGCCTGTTTAAATAATGACGATCCGGTACAAACCAATTTAGATTTTATTTTTCAGCATACTGCGGTTAATAGCGTAATTATGGGCACAATTAACTCCGCTCACTTAATTGAAAACGCTGGCAAAGCTCTTACTGCCTGTAAAAAAATCTAAATCTTCCAATACTAAGAGTTATCTGCCTGAATTTTTTCAACAATCGCGGTAGTAGAACAATCATCAACAAAGCTCATCACCTTTACCATCCCGCCATAAGCTTCAACGATTTTCCAACCAACAACACCTTCTTTGTCGTAGTCACCGCCTTTAACCAAAATATCAGGCTGCAATAATTCAAGTAACCGCTCTGGCGTGTCGTCACCGAAATCTAACACCCAATCAACGGACTCTAGCCCAGCTAAAACCGCTTTGCGTCTATCAACGGTATTGATCGGCCGACCCGGCCCCTTTAGTTTTGACACTGAGGCGTCGTCATTGATACCGACAATTAGACGGTCGCCTAATTTTCGCGCCTGCTCTAAGTAGCTGACGTGGCCGGCATGAATAATGTCGAAGCAGCCATTGGTAAAGACAACAGTTTCGCCTTGCTCTTTAGCATCTTTTATCGCGACAGTTAATTGCTCTTCGCTAACCACGCCGCGGCCGCTGCCATGGAGTGCATTAACCGCCCGCCGCAGTTCTGGCCCACTTATAGTTGCGGTACCCAATTTACCGACCACAATACTGGCCGCTAAGTTGGCCAACGTCACTGCATTTTCCATCGACTCTTCTACCGCAAGGCTTGCGGCCAAAGCCGAAATAACAGTATCGCCAGCACCAGTTACATCAAATACTTCTTTTGCTTGCGCCGGCAAATGAAACACTGGCTGATTAGGGCGCAATAAAGACATGCCATTTTCACCACGAGTTACTAGTAAAGCATCAAGTTCTAGCTCTGCAATCAGCGCTAGACCACGCTCTACTATTTGTGCCTCACTGTCACATTTACCGACGACTGCTTCAAATTCTGCCAGATTTGGCGTCAGTAGAGTTGCACCTTTGTAACGCCCAAAGTCGCTACCTTTTGGGTCAACCAGCACCGGGATGCCATGCGCTGTGGCCGCAGCAATTAATTCTTGCGGCGCTGCCAACGTGCCCTTGGCATAGTCAGACAAGATAATCGCTTGAGCAGAGCCAAATAACTCAATAGCGCTGCTATTTGTTTTGTTGGCCGCCGCTATCGGAATGTCTTCTTCAAAGTCTAAGCGGATCAATTGCTGATGCTGGCTAATAACCCGCAACTTGGTAATCGTAGGAAAATCATCGCTGCGATTTAGGCCACAATACACGCCAGCCGCTGTTAGCCTAGCGTGCAGGCTATCAGCGGCGGCATCATTACCGGTGGCGCCACTAATCAAGGCGCCGCAGCCCAACGCAGCAAGGTTTAAGGCAACGTTTGCTGCGCCGCCAGGGCGATCTTCGATTTGGGTTACTTTAACCACTGGCACCGGCGCTTCCGGCGACAGCCGTGAGGCTGGCCCATGCCAATACCGATCAAGCATTACATCGCCAATGACTAATACATTGCCTTTATCAAACCGTGGCATCTTCATTAAAGAGCGCATCCTGTTTTATTTATAGTAATAATCTATTAGTCCTGATTATAGGCCAGCTAGGGCGCTACATAAATGAGTAATTTCCACCGTATATTGCGGCCTTCAGTTGCTAGCCAAATCGCTTTACGCTACTGTTCTATGCTTAAAAGTCACAGAGTCAGCTACCATGCAATTGCCTACCAATATCGATTCTCTAAAAGGTTTTCTACAGCCGGAGGAAGGGGCGGCTTTGTATGACGCAGTAATACAATGCCAAGGCCTAGGCCCAGTCCTAGAGATCGGTAGTTACTGTGGTAAATCGACTATATATATTGGCGCCGCCTGCAGAGAAACTAACACTACAGTATTTGCCCTCGACCACCATCGCGGTAGTGAAGAACATCAAGTGGGCGAGATGTTTCATGACGAAGAGTTGTTTGATGGCAGTACTGGTTATTTCGACACCTTTAAAGAATTCAGAAAAAATATTCAAGAGGCAGGCTTAAACGAGGTAGTAGTTCCGCTGGTGAGCACCTCAGAAGTAGCCGCCAAAAACTGGCATACGCCACTGGCAATGGTATTTATTGATGGTGGTCATAGCTTAGATGCAGCATTAACCGATTACCGCTGTTGGGCAAGCCATATACCAGCGGGCGGTATATTAGCCATCCATGATGTATTTACAAAATCCACTGAAGGCGGGCAAGCGCCCCATGCTATTTACAAGTTAGCGCTTAACTCAGGACTTTTCGAGCACCTTAGCACCGCTCATTCCTTGCGGCTGTTGCGACGGCTCTAATAGCTGCACGCTATTAAATAATTTACTGGCACGAGTGTAATTTGTTAACGCGTCAGCCGCTAATAGAATAGCGCCTGCGGTCCATGTTGGTTTTTCATCAGGCCACATAATATCCATCACCATTTGATAGCCAGTCCAGTATGAGCCATCGTCGCTGCGCCATTGATGCAGCCAGCTATAAACCTCTACTGCACGGGCATGGTCGCCTGCGGCTAGCAATGCCATCACTAATTCGCACGACTCTGCTACTGTCACCCAAGGCTCATCGCTAACGCAACGACAACCTAGCTGGTCTTCAACAAACTCTTCCCAGCGCGCATCTAAGCGAGCAAGCCCTTTGGCTTTGTCGGCAGAGCTATTTGCATAAACACCGCATAGCACAGGATAAAACCAATCCATAGAATAACGCGCTTTGCTTTCCCAAGTGCGATCAAACCGCTCTGGGTGATTGCGCAATGCGTTACCTAAATTTTCACGCGCGACTAGCCAAGTAGAATTATCAAACGCTAACGCGGCTGCAATATTACTGGCACACTCCAGGCTTTTATAAATAGAGCTACAGCCGGTTATCAACGCATCTTCTTTCGCATTGCCGTCAGTGTCTACTGCCCAATGAATCTCGCCATGTTCGGTTTGCAGGCGCAACACAAATTCTATAGCGCGCTTTACTGTGGGCCATATTAATTGCAAGAATTGCTGATCTTCAGTGACCAAATAATGATGCCAAACACCGGTAGCAATATAGGCAACAAAATTTGTTTCGCGCCGCTCTTTATTGTCGGCATCGCCATTTTTATAAGCGGCCCACCAACTACCATCATCGAGCTGCTCATCGGCTAACCACTGATAGGCTTTTTTGGCGGCGTCAAATTCACCGCCAATAGTTAAACCCATAGCCGCTTCAACATGGTCCCAAGGGTCGGCATGACCACCTGTAAACCAGGGGATTTCGCCACTAGCTAATTGGGCCTCTAAAATAAACTCAACCGCTGGCCGAAAAAACTCCTGCGGATAAATGCCTCGGCTTAAATATACGCCGCTCATGCTGTTGTCTCATTACGAAAATACATCACCACACTTTTTCCCATAATAGGGTTCAATAAAGACTCTGTAATGCGGGTAATCCATGGGCGCTCCATTAAATCCCACACTAGTAATTTATGATACCAACTAACCAGCTTTGACTTATCACGGTTCTCCCACGAGGCACATTGCAACCACCAATAAGGCGAATGCAAGGCATGAGCCCAGTGACGTTTATAACGATTAAACCCTAATGACTCTATAGCGTCTTTAAATTGTTTGGAGGTGAAGATGCGCAAATGTCCGCCTTCATTGGCATGGTATTCATCACTTAACATCCAGCAAATTTTCTCTGGCCAATAACGTGGCACACTGGCACAAAAAATACCCTCTGGCTTAAGCACGCGCTTTATTTCTACCAAGGCGGCCTCCCAATCAGGGATATGCTCTAACACCTCAGAACACAATACTTTGTCAAAAGTGTTATCAGCAAATGGCAGGTTTAAGGCATCGGCGTTAGACAAATGGAAGGCGCGGTTTTTATCTTCAGGGGCAGCAAACATTTGGTATTTTTGGTTTGCTGCGGCTAAATCTTTAAGACACAAATCAACCCCAATTGATTCAACTTCCTCTTCAAGATAAACCGAAATAACATGCCGACCTTCACCGCAGCCTAAGTCTAAAACTTTGTCGCCGGCGCTGAGCTCAAACAGCTTGTAATCAACTGTCTGCATTTTGTTCTTCCAATACTTTGTTGTAAAACTCGATCATTTCACCGGCTGCCACTTGCCAACAAAATAGCTCTTCAATTCTTTTTCTACCTGCCAGCGCATAATGTTCACGCAAGGCGTCATCGTCTATCAACTTTTTAATACCAGCGGCCAATGCCTGCGCATCACCTGGTGGCACCTGTATACCAGCTTCACCAACCACTTCTGGCAAAGCCCCACCAGAGCTAGATACTAGCGGCACAGCACAGGACATAGCCTCACCAGCTGGCAAACCAAACCCTTCATACAAAGATGGCACCACCGCTACTTGCGCCTCAGCGTAATAATCTACCAATTGCTCGGTAGTAATACCGCTAACAAATTCAATATGATCAGCGAGCTCTAGGCGTCGAATAAGCTTTGCGGTATCGCCGTCTTCTTTAGGACGGCCGATAATTAACAATTTCATCTCGGGGTATTCAAGCAGTAAAATATGCAGCGCTTTAAGCAAATAGCGCAAGCCCTTTAACGGCTGGTCAGCCGATGCCGTAGCCATAATACGATAGGGAATACGTTGAATATTTTCACGCGGCGCAAAGGCTTCAATATCGATACCATTGTGTACCAATGAAATACATGATGGCTGCAGATCAAACGCTGTAGCAATATCATCACGCGAGCTGGCTGACACAGTCACCAAATGATTGAGCCTTGAGATTACATACTTCTGCATATAGACAAACGAATGCCAACGCTTAATTAACAAATGATCGCGAATACGTCGTGCCGCATTTAAGGCTAAATCTAGATCTTGGGTAATCGGGTGGTGAACTGTTGTCACCAATGGAAAACCCAGCTTTTGTAGTTTTAACATACCGAATGCTAAGCATTGATTGTCATGAATAATATCGTAGTCACGGCCATTTTTTTTCAAATAAGCTAAAGCCCGGCGACCAAACGCCTGCGGCTCACCAAAGCCACCAGTCAGCTTGCTCATCCACTCGATAATATTGGCCCAGGATGTTAAATGATGAGGGCGCAATGAACCCAAGCCGTTGGCATACAAATCCAACGATGGCATTTTAATAAGTTTAACGCGCGGGTCTAAATGGGGATAAGGCGCACCACTGATCACATCAACCGCGTGACCCGCATCAACCAAAGCTTTACTCAAATATTTGATGTAAATGCCCTGCCCACCGCTATAAGGATTGCTGCGGTAACCCAATAGGCATATTTTTAGCGATTTAGCATTAGCAGTCTGCTCAACCATAGATTCGTCAAACAACGGCTGTTGTTTTATGACACTTGATTCTTGCTGCATAGCTATTTAATTCCGCCGTTAGGGCTTGGCATTGGCAAACCTTAATTGGTTGCATGACATTAACATGGGCTACTTAAGCGTGATTGATGCGCACAATACGCTTAAACCAGAATGAAGTAGACCAAAAGCTGCGGATTCTAACGGTTGGGGGGCTAAAAATCCAGTTTTCAAACTAATAGCTTAGCGCCAAATATTTAGAGAAAATTCAGTTAATTCAGTAAGTTAACTATCTTCTTGACGCTTGTTAACCAGCGTTAACTATGGGATATGTTTATCTCAATGGTAAATAGGGCCGCTTATTGAAATCTCGCTGATAAAGCTTATCAGCGCGCTTAATTACTTTTTGCCAAAAATCTGGCGCCGCCTTGAGCTGCGCGCTCACTTGCGGCCCCAAGTAATAGCGCAAAAACCGCACCACATCACGTCGAGTCAAACCAATATCTACCGCCGAAAAATACAGTGATGCCAAATCTTTGACCAACCATCGCGTGGGCACTTGTGCGCGCATTTGAGCGCGATGTAGATCAATTAAATAGAGTCTAGGTAAGGCCTTCTCACCCGCTAGTAGTGGGTCACTGTTTTTCATCAAAAAGTGGCAAATATAAAAATCTCGATGATTCATCCCACTGTTATGCACAGTGGCCGCATCTAGAGCTAATGCTTCGACCAACGTTTTACGCACCCGATAGCTGGGCGGCGTGTCTTTCCAAGGCGCACAAAAATCTTCCAGACTGACCATGTCTTCTAACTCTTCAGTGAGCACAAAAGAGAGCTGTTTGGCGGGATTACTGCCCCGCTTGCCAAAACCAACCAGCGACATGGTGCCGACACCAAGTTGATGCAACTTGTTAATCGCCTCCCATTCGTTAGACGCGCCAATGACCGGCAAGCGCAACTGAACAAGATTCTTAATAATCTCTAACCACCCCACCCCCATGTGGACTTTAAGAAAATAGCCGGCACCATTATTTTCAAAACGCAGCGTGCGACGACCTTCTTTCTGCCGATAAATCTCGCCCTGCTGTTTTACAACTGCAGTAAATGGCTGTGGCCAAAGAGTTTTAAAGTCCTCGCGGAGCTCAAGTATAGTGCCTGCTGATCCGGTCACTTCAGATCCAGTCAAGTCAGACATAGTCACCTCTGGCAATTGCTTCTATTTGCTCAACAGCATGTATGGGCAAATCATAAATATCGGCAGTGGCGACAAACTTAAGCCCCCGCTGTTGCCAAGCTGTTTGCTCATCAAACAACAAATCTGCAACCGCTTCATTAAGCTGATTTTGATTAAAGGGTGATGACAACACTACGCCCATATCAAAATCACTAATATAAGAGGAATAGCCACAGACATCAGTGGCAACAACCGGCAAGCCTGCCACCATTGCTTCAAGCAATGCCGTACCAGTGTTTTCCCTGTAAGCCGGGTGAATGAGGAGATCAGCCGCTAGCAGTAATTCTGGTATGTCACTGCGTCCGCCCAAGAAATTGACTTGATTCTCTATACCTAACTTTTTAATAAGAGAAGCAAACCGTTTAGGGTTGTCTTGTCCTGCCACCAGAAATTTTACTTTAGCTCTTTCTGTGCTGGGTAAATTAGCGACCGCAATGATAGCTCGGTCTAGACCTTTGGTTCTAAACCCACTACCAACCATTAGCAATAGTTTTTCATCATCACTCACGCCAAGCTCTACTCGTTTAGCGGCAGCTAAAGCAGGACTTTGCGCGTTAGCAACTCGGTCGCGGCGAATACCCGGCGGTAATAAATGCAGTCGTTTTTCTGGCGTTTGATAATACTGTTTAAAAACGTCCTTTTCAGGTCTAGAAATCAGTAAAACGTGAGTATTTACCGCTGGACTAAATACCGCTTTTTCATAGCTTAAGTGATGCTTATAGCGCGGTAAAAAACGACTAAACCAAGAGCGCAGCTCATAGACTTTAGCGGCAAAGCAACTATCAGCGCCATAGTAGACATCTAAATCAGGCATGCGATTAAAGCCAACTAATAAATCTATTTCGTGTTGCTTTAGCGCTGCAGTTAAACCTGCTACAAAGCTGGCATCTTTACTGGCGTTACTGCCGCCAGCCATAGGCACGCTGACTAGTTCAAGCTGAGGCGGAACGTCACCTTGCCACTCACCGCAGAACACTTTGACGCTATGACCACGCTCGACTGCCGCCACCGCGATGCGCAGCATGTCTTGCTGTAAGCCGCCGAAGGGGAAGTATTTGAATAAGGCAAAAGCTAAGCGCACTGCTTATCCTCAGAGGTGATGTTCAATTATAGTGTTTATTGGCGGTGATTATACTGCGGACAAGGCTAAACACCCAATCGCTCTAGGGCGCTAATGACTAGCCCCGCATCCAGCTTGTTCAAACAATTCAAATGGCCCAAGGGACATTCGCGCTGAAAGCAAGGACGACATGGCTCGTCGGTATACACCATTTCAACAACATCACTTAACGGTGGGGTAAAGTCGGCGGAAGTAGAACCATAAACCGCCACTAGAGGACGAGCCAATGCGGCCGCTATATGCATTAATCCAGAGTCATTACTTACCACCGCGCGAGCAAGGCCAAGCAAATCTATAGCATCACCCAAGGCGGTTTTACCCGCCACCACATGGCAGCTCTCACCACCGGCTAGCTTTTTAATTTCTTCGCTAATGGCTACATCATTGTTAGAACCAAAACACCAAACCTGCCAACCTTTAGCGATATAGTGTTTGGCAACGTCAGCATAATGGCGCGCCGGCCATTGCTTTGATGGGCCAAATTCTGCCCCAGGACATAAAGCTAATATCGGTTGGTCGACTGACAATGAAAACTCAGCTAACACCTTAGCTTGGTTGTCGATATCTACCGCTAACTCTGGTCTTGGCAATGGGGCAGGTAATGTTGCGCCTATTTCATAAGCTAATGCGACAAAACGCTCTACCATCAGTGGATAGCGGGCTTTATTAAGCAGGCGAATATCATTTAATAGACCGTAGCGATATTCACCCCGCCAACCAGTGCGCACAGGGATTTTCGCAAATGCGGGAATTAGCGCTGACTTTAAAGAGTTGGGTAATAAAATCGCCTGACTGTAACCGACGCTAGCAAGCTGTGCGCCCAGGGCTTTACGTTTACCCCACGCTAACTCACCGTGGGCGGTGGGCTGATCAATAACATTGCTCACCTCTCCCATCCGCGACAACACAGGCAAGCTCCAACCAGGAGCCAAAACATCGATTACACAACTGGGGTTTTGGTGACGCAACGCTTTATACAAGCTCTGCGCCATCACCATATCACCCACCCAAGACGGGCCGACGATGAGTATCTGATCAGACGCTGATTCGATACTCACAAGATTTATGCGACTGGCGCTAACCACTCATCATGCCCAGGGCGACGGCCCTTAACATGAGCGAAGTAGGCGCTTTGCAAAGCTTCAGTAATTGGACCACGGCTACCTTCGCCAATGGGACGACTATCTAGTTCGCGAATTGGCAATACTTCAGCCGCGGTACCCGTAAAGAACGCTTCGTCAGCAACATATACTTCGTCACGAGTAATACGCTTTTCGCGTACTTCATAGCCCATTTCATTAGCTAGCTGCATAACAGTAGCTCGAGTAATACCTTCCAAGCACGAGGTTAGCTCCGGCGTATAAATAACCCCGTCACGAACCATAAAGAAATTCTCGCCACTGCCTTCGCAGACAAAACCTTCAACATCTAACATCAATGCTTCATCAGCACCGGTTTGCAGTGCTTCACGCAGAGCCATTATAGAGTTGATATAATTACCATTGGCCTTAGCTTTAGTCATCGCGATATTAACGTGATGACGGGTAAAGCTGGAGGTGCGAACAACAATACCCTTTTCAGTAGCCTCGGGACTCATGTAAGAGGGCCACTCCCACGATGCGACAATCATATGAGTTTTCAAACCATCGGCGCGCAAACCCATCCCTTCAGAACCCAAGAAACACATGGGGCGCAAATAAGCTTCTGTCAAATTATTTTCACGCACCACCGCGCGCTGTGCCTCATTGACTTGATCTTTTTCAAACGGCATATCCATGCCCAAAATTTTAGCCGAGCGAAATAGACGATCGGTATGTTCTTTTAAGCGAAAAATACAGGTGCCGTCGTTGTCAGTTTTATAGGCCCGGACACCCTCAAACACACCCATGCCATAATGCAATGTGTGAGTTAAGACATGAACCTTTGCATCACGCCAAGGAACCATTTCACCATCAAACCAAATTAGACCATCACGGTCGTCCATAGACATTGTATTACTCCTACACCTTTACCATGTCGAGTTAACTCGACTCATCAAAAAACTGGTCCCAGACTTTGCGAACCACGCTGCGCTCTCGCACAAACTCATCGGCACTAATTTCATTAGGCTGTTGCTGCAAAGATAAGCGGTGAGCAAGAGAGCGATAGGCTTTGTAAGCAGCCATCAAACCTTGTACTAATTCACTGTCGAGTAGCTGACATTGTTCCATCATTTCAAGTATTCGGATGTTGTCTGAATACGTGGTGAGGGAAGGATATTTATGCGCCCAAGCCAAGACCATGTATTGAACCATAAACTCAATATCAACGATACCTCCAGAGCCCTGCTTAAGGTGGAAAATTGGTGATTTTACACCCTGCGCTGCAGCCGGCAATAAATTGTCTGCCATTTTTTGGCGCATGATTTTCACTGCATCGCTCAGCTGCTGCCGATTACGCTCAAGCGCTAACAACTGATTCCGCTCTATTGCGAATTGCTCAGCCAAATATCCATCGCCGGCGACGGCTCTAGCTCGCACCAATGCTTGATGCTCCCAAGTCCAGGCATCTTTATGTTGATACTGAATAAATGCAGCCAGACTAGTCACCAACAATCCTGAATTACCTGATGGTCGCAGCCGCATGTCGACTTCATATAACTTGCCAGAAACCGTCGCGGTAGACAGCACATGGATAATGCGCTGCCCTAGTCGATTGAAAAACATCTGCCCCGCTATCGGCTTAGCGCCATCAGTTGCCTCGCCTGGATTACCATTGTGGATAAACACCAAATCAAGATCGGAACCATAACCCAACTCAATACCACCAAGTTTGCCGTAGCCAACCACCAAAAAATCCTTATCACATGCCACACCCTCAACGCGAATAGGCCTACCATGTTTCGCCGTCAAATTTTGCCAACAGAGCTCTACTACATGTTCTAATATTGCTTCAGCAAGAAGCGTTAAATAGTCGCTTACTTTCATCAACGGCATTCGGCCAGTAACTTCAGACGCGGCAATTCGCAACACATGGGCAGCGCGAAAATATCGCAGCGCTTCCATATGTCCTTCTAAATCATCCCATTCAAGCCTAAGTACCTGCTGGCGTAAATCTTGCTGTAGCGTTGCGCGTTCTGGCACTGCATATAAAGTATCGGTGTTGACTAATTCATCTAATAGTACTGGCTGCTTTGTTAGCTGGCTGGCGATCCAAGGGCTGGCTTCGAACAAGATTAATAACTGCTCCCGCGCGGCAACATTTTCTAGTAGTAACACCAAATAAGCAGTGCGTCGCTGCACCGACTCCACTAATGGAAGCAGGCGAGACAACAACACAGATGGCTGCTTTTTTTTACTAATTTCAACCAAAATTATAGGCATAAAAAGGTCTAACCGCTGTCGACCCTCACGCTGTAAAGAAATGATTTTTTTACTTTCGCGCAGACCGACTAATTGCCGATAACTCTCTGCTGGATTTTCAAAATTATTATTAGCTAATATTTTCTCGCCCAGCTCAGGCCCACCCTCATCCGACCATAGCTCATGCCATGTAGACATGTCAGGTTGATCGCTCTCTTCTTCAACAGGGGTAATGACATCAGCAAAATGAGTAGTTACATTATCTCTATGCATGGATAGTTCGGTATAAAAACACTGCCAATCGGCAAACCCCATAATCATCGCTATGCGCAGTCGATCCAGCTCATTGGCGGGTAATGCTTGAGTTTGTTTATCATCCAAACCTTGAATAGCATGCTCTACGTTGCGCAAAAACACATAAGCCGCTGATAACTCCGCTACTACTTTTATCGGCAGGCATTCTTGCTCGACCAACTGCTGCAAGACTATAAGCAAGCGCCGCTCTTGCAGTTGTGACTCTCGCCCGCCACGAATCAACTGAAAAGCTTGAACGATAAATTCAATTTCACGAATACCGCCGGCACCTAGCTTCACATCATCATAGAGTTGCCGCCGACTTACTTCACGATTAATCATCGTTTTCATTTCACGCAATGAATCGAAAGCACTAAAGTCAATATAACGCCGATAAACAAAAGGTTTTAATAACTGCTGTAGCTGCTCGCCCGCCTTTATATCACCAGCAATAACCCGTGCTTTAATCATCGCGTAACGTTCCCACTCGCGGCCTTGCTCTATGCAATATTCTTCCAAAGCACCAAAGCTGAGAGCAAGAGCCCCGCTTTGCCCATAAGGACGCAACCGCATATCGACTCTAAACACAAAACCTTCAGCGGTAACTTCGTCTAAAGTTTTAATTAGGCGCTGGCCGAGACGAATAAAGAAATCACTATTGGCAAGTGAGCGTCTGCCACCTTCAGTCTGACCGTTTTCCGGAAAGGTAAAAATTAGATCAATATCAGATGACAGATTTAGCTCCCAGGCACCCAACTTACCCATGCCGAGAACAACCATTTTCTGTGGTATGCCACTGTCGCGGCCAATAGGCGTACCGATGTCCTTACACATGCGCTGATAATGCCAATCTAGCGCAACATCGACACAGGCTTGAGCTAAATACGATAACTCTGCGACCGTTTCTTGCATCACTACAAGGCGATTTATATCGCGCCAAATAATACGGCACATGGTGCGCTGACGAAAACGTCGCAAGGTTAAAGACAGCTCCTCTTCACTCTCTAGCATCTTGCAAAGTTGCTGCACTAACTCATAATAGCGTTGCTGGTCACGCACAACAGTTAGCTCATCACCCGCTAGCAACTGCAGGCCTAAACTAGGATTATCAGTAAACTGCTGACTGACAAAGCGACTAGCGGCAAAGGTTTTAATACATTGCTGGGTTTGAATTGAATCTAGCACCGGCAGTGACCGCCCATCAGCTTCAAGCGCTTGCTGCCACTGGCGCAAAGCTTGTAAGGCGGGCTGTCGCAGCAGCTTATGCAGATTACTTAAATCACTCTCCCTAAACATTAGAGCTCCAATACTTAGCCCTAGGACAACTGCAACGGTGGCGCAACGCGCATAACTTCAGCAATAGTAGTGTCACCGGCAATAACTTTATGGGCTCCATTTAAGCGCAAGGTTTGCATGCCTTCGCTCATGGCACTGTCACGGATTATTCCAATATCTGCGCTTTTAGTAATTTCATCGCCAACAGCTTGGCTAATAGTCATAATTTCATAAATGCCTTCACGCCCTGCATAGCCGGTATTACGACACTCTCTGCAGCCAACTGGAACTGACACTTTGGCCGGCATTGCTAATGACCAGGGCGCGACCAATGCTGCCCATGCATTGGCGTCGGTGTCTTCTTCCAGTTTGCAGTGATCGCATAATATACGCACTAGGCGCTGCGCCATTACCCCTAATACGGTGGCTTTAATAAGATAGGCAGGAACGCCAATTTCCATCATCCGAGTTACCGCTGATGGCGCATCGTTGGTATGCAATGTCGATAATACTAAATGGCCAGTTAGCGATGCTTGAATAGCCATCTCTGCGGTTTCCAGGTCGCGAATCTCACCGACCATAATAATGTCAGGATCTTGGCGCATTAATGCACGCAAGCCACCAGCAAAGTCTAAGTCTATATTGTGCTGCACCTGCATTTGATTAAAACTGGCCTCAACCATTTCAATCGGGTCTTCAATAGTGCAGACATTCACTTCTGAATTGGCGAGTTTTTTAAGCGTGGTATACAAGGTAGTTGTTTTACCCGACCCGGTCGGGCCAGTAACCAGCACAATACCATGCGGGCGCTTAACCATAGCCTCCCAACGGTCACGATCTTGGTTCATTAACCCTAGCTGGGTAAAGCTGCGCACTAACACTTCTGGGTCAAAAATACGCATTACTAGCTTTTCGCCAAAGGCAGTTGGCAGGGTTGAAAGGCGTAGCTCTATTTCGCCACCGTCTTGACGCTTAGTTTTTAAACGGCCATCTTGCGGCTTACGTTTTTCTGCCAAATCCATCCGACCAATAATTTTGATCCGGCTAACGACAGCCCGCATTACTTGAATAGGCAACTCATAGACCGAGTGCAAGACACCATCAATACGAAAGCGAACAGTCCCATTTTCGCGTCTGGGCTCCATATGGATGTCACTGGCGCGCTGCTCAAAGGCATATTGCAGCAACCAATCCACTACATTAACTATATGGTTGTCATTAGCATCTGGCTCCGCCGACGAGCCCATTTCCAGCATCTGCTCTAGATTGGCAATACCTAAGTTAGCGCCAGCATCAGCTTTTTTTGCGTTGATCACAGAGCGCGACATATTGTAAAATTCTTCAAGATATCTATCGATATCTATGGGCGATGCCAATACTCTCCGCACTGGTTTGCGAGCTGCCTGCTCTAAGCCACTTATCCAAGTAGTGATATTGGGTTCTGCGCAGGCAATAACAATCTCCTCAACACCAACAGCTACCGCCAAAATACGGTGGCGCTGGGCAAAAGCATGAGACATAACACGAGTAACTGCCTCTACATCGACTTTTAGCGGGTCTATACGCTGACTCTCCAAACCATATTGACCACTGAGCCAATGCAGCAAAGTATCCATAGAGTGCTTACTGCCACCAACTAACGGGTCTTTAGGCTCTTTACTGGCAATGGCCACCAGCGGATGGGATTTATCGCCCGCAGACCTAATTTTCGCAGCAATACTTTTAGCCTCATCGCCGCTAAGTCGCCCATCTTTTACCAAGCTGGCTAGCAACGGCCTTAGCTGCAGTAAACCATCGCCTAAAGCAGTATTAATCGTGTTCATTGTCAGTCTTCCATAGGTATTATTGCTTTAGTTTAGTCTACCTGTTTTAGCTGAAATACGAAAAATCTTTTACTGGCACATTACACTAAAAATGTCATACTTCAGAAATTGTGATGTAGCTCTAATTGTTGATCAACTCAATTCTACGGAACAGCTGCTGCCGCGCGGCACGACCTAATAATAATAATAAATTTGGAGAACAATAATGGCCTTATCTATTACCAGTATGTTCGCGAAATCGCCGATCGGACCGATTCAGAAACATATTGAAAAAACTAAGGAATGCGCTGACTTACTGCCTGATTTTTTTGCTGCATCGTTTAAAGATGACTGGAAAACTGCAACCCAAATTCAGCGTAAAATTGGCAAATTAGAGCAAGAGGCAGATGATCTAAAAAGAGACATCAGAGCCAACTTACCTAAGAGCTTGTTTATGCCCGTACCGCGCACGGATTTACTGTCGCTGGTTGGCCGTCAAGACAAAATTGCTAATTTCACCAAAGATATTTCTGGCTTAATGCTTGGTCGCAAGATGGTGTTTCCTAAACCACTACAAAAACTATTAAAAGCCTATCTAAAAGCCTCCAATTCAACCATTGATCAGGCAGTTAAATCTATTCAGGAGCTAGACGAACTATTAGAGACGGGTTTTAGTGGCAGAGAAATTACCGCTGTCGGCAAATTAATTAAAAGATTAGATCAATTAGAAGATTTAAGTGACGAATTACAGGTGACTATTAGAGCAGAATTGTTCGCCCTTGAAGCAGACTTACCGCCAGTTGATGTGATGTTTATGTATAACATCATCGACTGGATTGGCGAGCTAGCTGACTGCGCACAGCGCGTAGGTAGCAGATTACAAATTCTTTTAGCCCGCTAGTCACTGCTACTAATAACGAGACAAGACAATGGAAATCATTTCACAATACGGCACTATATTTCTGATTATGGCCTGCTTATTTGGCTTTTTTATGGCTTGGGGCGTAGGCGCAAACGATGTTGCTAATGCCATGGGCACCTCGGTAGGCTCTGGTGCATTAACTATTAAACAAGCAATTTTCATTGCCATGATTTTTGAATTTGCCGGTGCTTATTTGGCCGGTGGCGAAGTTACTGCCACTATTCGTAAAGGTATTATTGATCCGGTCTTATTAACCGATACACCGCATTATTTAGTCTACGGCATGATGGCAGCTCTATTAGCCGCAGGTACCTGGTTATTAGTTGCTAGCGTAATGGGCTGGCCGGTATCAACAACGCATTCTATTGTTGGTGCTATTGTCGGTTTTGCTGCAGTAGGTATCTCTAACGACGCGGTTAACTGGGGCAAGGTTGGTAATATCGTCGCTAGCTGGGTGGTTTCTCCGGTACTAGCGGGGGTTATGTCTTTTGGACTATTTAAAAGTGTCCAAGTACTGATCCTCAACACCGATAAACCGTTTGAAAACGCCAAGCGTTACATCCCATTCTATATGTTTCTCGTCGGCTTCATGATCATAATGGTAACCTTGCTTAAAGGCCTTAAACACGTTTTTAAAGACTCTGGCTTTACTTTAACCTTTGGCGAAAGCGCTGCCATCGCCGCCATTGGCGGAGTTATCGTTGCCATTATTGGTGCAATGCTACTGCGCAGAATTAAACGCGATATAAGTTTAGAAACGAGTAACCGCTTCGTTAATGTAGAAAGAGTGTTTGCCGTATTAATGATCTTTACCGCCTGTGCTATGGCGTTTGCCCATGGTTCTAACGATGTTGCCAATGCTGTTGGCCCAATTGCAGCCATTGTAGGCGTTCTCCAAAACGGCTCTATTATGGCTAAAACCACAATGCCAAGTTGGATATTACTATTAGGCGGTGTCGGAATTGTTGCTGGGTTAGCAACCTACGGCTTTAAGGTAATGGCAACCATCGGCAAGAAGATTACCGAGCTGACCCCAAGCCGCGGCTTTGCTGCCGAACTGGGTGCTGCCACTACTGTAGTATTAGCCTCCGCCACTGGTTTACCTATTTCAACAACCCACACCTTAGTTGGCGCGGTGCTAGGTGTTGGTATCGCCCGCGGTATTGGTGCCCTTAACTTACGTGTTGTTGGCACTATATTCTTATCATGGATTGTTACCTTACCCGCCGGTGCCGGCTTGGCTATTTTATTCTTCTTCTTGTTTAAAGGTATTTTTGGCTAAGCTCTTAGACGAATAAATATTGACACAAGCATTAGCAAATAACGCGGCGGGCTGACAGAATAGAGATATGATTATTAAGCCCGACTTTAAAACCATGCTGAGTGAGCTAATTGCTGCGCCATCAGTCAGCTCAACTTCTGCTCGCCATGATCAGAGTAATTTACCAGTTATCAATTTACTAGCCACTTGGTTAGAGCCGTTAGGGTTTAAAATTGATATTCAGCCACTGCCAGGCCAGCCCCATAAAGCTAACCTTATCGCCACTTTAGGTGAAGGCGCTGGCGGTTTAGTGTTTGCAGGCCATACTGATACCGTGCCGTTTGATGAGACCGGCTGGTACAGCTCTCCACTTAGTTTACTAGAGCGTGATAATCGGTTTTATGGTTTAGGTACTTGTGATATGAAAGGCTTCTTTGCCATAGTAATTGAAGCCCTAACACCGTATTTAAATAAACCTTTGGACCAGCCGATTATTATTTTGGCGACCGCCGATGAAGAAAGTTCAATGGCAGGCGCGCAAGCATTGGCAGCGGTAGGAAAACCTAAGGCACGCTATGCCATTATTGGTGAGCCAACCGGAATGGTGCCGGTGTACAAACACAAAAGTATTATGATGCAATCGATTAGCATCGAGGGTAAAGCTGGCCATTCGTCTAATCCACTGCTGGGCATTAACGCATTAGATATTATGCATGATGTTATTGGCTCACTAATCGCTTATCGCAGCCAATTACAACAAGAGTTTACTGACCCTGCGTTTAAAGTCGCCTATCCGACCATAAATCTTGGCTGTATTCATGGCGGCGACAATCCAAATCGAATTTGCTCACACTGTGAATTGCACTTTGATACGCGTCTATTACCTGGCATGGATAACGAAGTCGTAAGCAATAACATCAACGAAATCGTGCAATCAATTGCCGGCAAACGTGGCGTTAATATAAAGCTCACACCGTTAATAGATGGCGTGGAAGCTTTTGCCCAGTCACTAGATAGCCCTTTGGTAGCTGCTGCTCAGAAATTTACTGGCAATGAGGCTCAGAGCGTCGCCTTTGCTACTGAAGCGCCGTTCTTACAAAACCTTGGTATGGAAACATTAGTGTTAGGCCCTGGTGATATCGATCAAGCTCACCAAACTAATGAATTTGTAGAAATTTCTCGTATTGCACCAATGGAATTAGTAATTCAGCAGCTTATTGAACGCTTTTGTTTTGAATCTTAGACAGGCTACACTTAGCATCTAAATTTTTTACCTAACGACGTTGAACATCATGAATTCAGAAGACAGCAAAGCCTATATTGATTGGTTTCGTCATTCTTCCCCTTATATTAATGCACATAGGGGAAAGACCTTCGTATTACTGCTTGAAGGCGAAGCCATTGAACACGAAAATTTTTCTAATATCATTCAAGATATCGCCTTATTAAATAGTCTGGGCGTTAAACTGGTGCTAGTGCATGGTGCTAGGCCGCAAATAGAGAGCAGACTGCAACGTGCTGAGGTAAAAACCAATTTTCACAAAAAAATACGGATAACCTGTAGTGACGCTTTAGATATTGTATGTGAAGCATCAGGCTATTTACGTGGCCATATCGAAGCATTGCTTTCGATGGGGTTACCGAATTCACCTATGCATTTATCGCATCTAAAAGTTTGCAGCGCTAATGTTGTTGTTGCCAAGCCCAAAGGCATACACGACGGAGTAGACTTTCTACACACTGGTGAAGTTAGAAAAATAGATTCCCAATGTATCACCGAACTACTCAATATTAATGCGGTGGTGTTAATTTCACCATTAGGCTATTCACCGACTGGAGAGATATTCAACCTGCAAGCAAGTGATGTTGCCACTGAAGTAGCAACGCAATTGCAGGCCGACAAACTAATTAGCTTTATCGAGCAACCTGGCCTGTTAGATGAGCAGGGTAAACTATTGCGTGAGCTAAAACTGAGCGAAGCCAGCTTTCTTTGCGAAAACAACAAACTAGGTGAGCAAAAAGCAGGCATTGAAGCAATTATTAAAGCCTGCGAAAGTGGCGTCGAACGTGGGCAGATTATTAGCTATAAAGAAAATGGTGCGCTAATAAAGGAGTTGTTCACTCGCGATGGTTGCGGCAGCCTTATTTATCATGACAGTTATGACAGTATTCGAACCGCTACTATCGATGATATTGGCGGCGTACTTGAATTAATTAACCCACTCGAACAACAGGGCATTTTAGTTAGACGCTCTAGAGAGTTACTGGAAAACGAAATAGCCAAATTTACGGTAATTGAAAGGGACGGAACCATTATAGCTTGTGCGGCCCTGTATCCTTATATGAAAGAAGCCCAAGGCGAAGTTGCCTGTATCGTTATCCACCCAGAATATAGGGGGCATGGTTTAGGTGAAAGGCTATTAGTTAACGTTGAAAAACAAGCACAAAGCATAAGTCTTGGTAAGTTGTTTGTGTTAACCACGCACACAGCTCATTGGTTTTTAGAGCAAGGCTTTAGTGAAGTTTTACCAGTAGACTTGCCAGAGTTACGTCAGCAATTTTATAATTACCAGCGTAATTCTAAGGTATTTATCAAGTCGATATAAAATCTCCTGCGGTATCAGTCATAGCTATAGAGACATTACTGTTTAATGAGTAATCGTCAGACAAAAAAAAGGCGGTGAATACCGCCTTTTTTCTTGGCTAGCTAGATAACTAGTCTTGCGCTAAAGAAGCTCTGCGCTTAGCTTCATTGTCAATGTACTGAACCCACTGACCTGCTACTTTTTCACTGCGCTTGTCTTTCTTCGCTTCAACAAATTGTTTTCTGGCATCCGACAATTTATTTAAGTTATACAGCGACATGCCTATTACAATATAAGTATTATCACGACGACGTACACCTTTTCTGCTCAATGCTGTCTTACCGGCGTCTACCGCCTGTTTAAACATATCATTATCAAAATAAATGTTCGCTAACCGGGCCCAAGGCTCACCTTTAGTTGACGCTTCAGCAGCTTTTTCCATATAAGGTAGGGCGGCTTTATTCTCTTGAGCAGCACTTAAGGCATTGCCCATTAGCTGATAGTTTTTGGAGCTAGCTTTAATCGCTTCACGTTTAAAGCCTTCATCTAAAACTTGAGTAGCCTTATAAGGCATTTCCGAACCAAGGAACAAATATGCCATATTAATTAGTTCTTGCTCTCGGTTTAACCCTTCAGTGACATAAGCAGTTTCATAAGCAATTAACTGTTTCCGCTCTTGCTGCAATTCTCCATAAATGCCAGAAATCTGGGTCCAATATTCACGCTTTGGCCACTTACGTATCAGCTGCTCTAGTACTTCACCAACTTTAGGCATATCGCCTTTCTCGTAGTACAAGGCACGCATTAGTAAATACCACTGTTCTTTAGGCTCTTTACCTTTTGACTCGGCCAGCCTCATTGCCTTTTCAACTTCACGCAAAGCACTGTCGTAGTCTTGAACCTGAAAATAGGCCTGAGCTAACAGTACATGAGCACTTGGCTGGGCGTCTTCAGAGAGCTTAAACCAATCTGTTAATTGTTTAATGGCACCATTGTAGTCTTCTACTACAAAATATAACTGCGCCAGTTGGTATTTGGTATTCAGTTCCATCGCTAACGGAATGTCTTCTTGAATGATTACATTGCGATAGGCCTCAATCACCTTTGGATAATTTTCCTGCGCATAATAAACGAACGCATAAAAATTATACATATTGGCTTTTTCATAGCCGTTAAGCTCTTTTTTACCAGTAGTATTTTTTAGGTCATCGAGAATTTCTAGCGCTTGCACAAAATCTTTTTCTTCTGAGGCAATCTGAGCAGCACTTAGCTTTTCATAAACTGCATTTCTAAGCGCAGGAGTTCTACGAGTTTCTCGGGTATCTTTGGGTTTGTCTTCAGCGGCCTGAGCGACACCATATGATTCAATCCCAGGTATCGACGAAACAATACCAGGAGTTGCCGCCAGAAAACAAAAAGCGACCGCACTATTCATCACACTCTTACTTAAAGAATACATTGATGCCTTGGCTTTTATTAACATTGTCATGTGATTATGTTCCAAAACTATTTTTGCAATTCGTAGGTAAACTTATTCTGTACACCCGCCACTTCAATTGCCACGCCATCAGAAACTCTAGGCTTGTATTTAAACTTACCAGCAGCCTTCACCGACGCTCGCTCAAAGTAACCGCTTGGCTGACAGTCCACTGCTGTTGCGTCTTTTGTTGCTCCCGTAGTTGTCACTGTATACTCAACAATACAATAACCTTCTATCCCACGGCTGTTAGCCCGATTTGGATAAATAGGAGCCACTTTAACGATTGGCAGATATTCACCGTCAGACGCAGACATCCCTCCAGCACCTATTTTGACACTAACCTTAGGCGAAAAGTTCATGTTAAGCGCGGTATCAACTTGGATATCATTAATAATAGGAGTATCCAGTTCTGGCGGCGGCTCCTCAGGATCTTCTGGCTTGTCTGGCTTAGCTGCATCGACATTTACATCGATATCAACATCCGGCATTGAAAAGTCAGCGATTTTGGTCGCCTCCGATTCATCAATTTTATGGTTAGCAGATTTTATCAGCGTAAACATTATGACAAAAAGTCCAACCGTAACGACAAAGGCTAAGGCGGCGCCGATAATTATTTTTATAACTTTACCCATGAGAACTACTTTTCCTCTGCGGCAAGATGGATATTAGAAACACCAGCATCACGAGCGGCATCATAAACAATGGCAAATTTCTCAGCAGTAGACTGCTGATCTGCCTGAATTACGACGGCACCTTTAGGATTATCAGCATGCATACGCTCGATAATCGCTTTTACAGATGTGGGCTTAACCAATACTTTATTAATCCAAATTTCATCGGTAGCAGTTACAGCTACCAAAATATTTTGGTTCTTAACTTCATCGCGAGTCTCAGCAACAGGCCGATTTACATCAACACCTGCTTCTTTGATAAACGTCGCTGTCACAATGAAAAAGATTAACATAATAAAAACTACGTCCAACATGGGCGTAAGATCTATTTGCTGACCTTGTTCTTCGGCAGCTTTTCTAACTAGAGAATTGCGCATCTTATACTCTTTAGTGATCGTTAGTTAGGTGGTCTTCTAGCAACTGATTTTCACGTGCGGCAACACCTTCAATATACGTGCCGGCAAAAACTCCAGACAGCGCCGCTACCATTCCAGCCATAGTGGGGATAGTCGCTTTCGACACACCTCCCGCCATTGACTTAGCGTCACCACCGCCAGTAATAGCCATGATCTCAAATACTTCAATCATGCCCGTTACAGTTCCTAGTAGACCAAGCAATGGACACAGCGCTGTCATTGTCTTGATAACAGGAACCAAATTATTAATTTTCAATGACGCTTGAGAAATTAATAATTTACGGACTTGTTTAGCATGCCAAGATTTACGCTCACTGCGCGCTTCCCAAACAGTCATTGCCGCATCTACATCAGTTTTCAGTTCAGTACGGTAATACCAAACTCTCTCAATAATGATTGTCCACATGCAGAGGCTCAGGATAGCAATGAGCCAAAGCACATTGCCGCCTGAATCCATAAACCGCATTAACTCGGAATAATAATCAAAAAGGTAATACATTAGCGCGCTCCCAATCAGGCCGCTGAGCGCTCGGCAATGATACCCGTAGACTGCTCTTCTAACACATGGATGACCTTTTTAGATCTAGCACTAACCATGGTGTGCATAAGAACAGTAGGAATAGCAACCAGTAGGCCAAGTACAGTCGTTATCAACGCACCTGAAATACCACCAGCCATTGCCTTAGGATCACCAGCACCAAATATGGTTATTGCTTGGAAGGTAATAATCATACCGGTTACCGTACCAAGTAGACCCATTAGCGGAGCAACTGCTGCGATTATTTTTAAGCCACCTAGCATTTTTTCCAAATTCGGAATTTCTTTGAGAATCTGCTCGCTTAGCTTTAATTCTAGCGTTTCAACATTCATCACCGGGTTATCTTCATACACTTTGAGCACACGACCTAGTGGGTTGTCATCACTAGCAGTAGCTGACTTCATTTGCGCACTCACTTTTGCGCCTATCGAGGTCAATACAACAAAGCGCCACACAGCAATAATCAAAGCAACAAAACCTAGCGCGGTAATTGCATAACCAACGTACCCGCCTTGATGCCAGCGCTCGTTAAGCGTAGGGGTACCAATTAGCGCTTTTAGCAATGAACCGCCAGTTGGACCAGTTGGATCAATACCAAAAGGCGATAAACCGTCTGTAGACTGAGCTAGATCACCGGCCCAACTAACGTAGCGACTTAGCGGCTGTCTTGGTAATTCTTTTAAAGTACCGTTGCTGTAAGACAAGTAGCGACCGTCACCAGTGACAATATTAAAACTACCGACCCGAGTCACAGTTTCCAGAGTTACGTCGCCATTAGGTGCGATAACTTCAGCTTCAAAGTTCACGATACGGCCCGATTCAGTCATTTCACGCTGCAGCATTCCCCACAAACGTTCTATCTCTACAACTGTAGGAAGCTTGTCAGAATCACTCATTTTCTCAACTAAGCCGTCGATGAACCCTTCACGACCAGGATATTGAGCGCTTGTTAGTGACACTTCGAAATTAGAGCGCATGTCACCAGCAGCAGATGTTAGGTGACCAAACAGCTCAGCCAATGTGCCTAAACGTTCCTTCAAGCGCTTCTGCGCATTAGCAACAAGCTTTTCATTTACTTCAAACTGCTTTTCTTTTTGAACAGATAATTTTTCTAAGCGAGTACGCTCAGCTTTCATATCATTCAGCAATCTTATTTGCTCAGATTTAGCGGCCTTAAACTTTGCTTCACGAGCAGAGTTCGATTTACCTTCAGAATAACGCCCGGCTTCTACTTTTTTCAGCAAGTCATCTAATGACACAGACTTCTCTACCGTCTCTTGTGCCAGCACTAAGCTAGAGCTAAGAGTGAGTATACTTGCAACTGCAGCTATCTTTTTAATCATGCTTAAAGTTTTCATTATTGCGCAACCTCCGGAGCTTGTACTGGTAGCGTCATAACGTCTTTAGTCGCTTGATTTAGCGCTATACGAATACCTTTAGAAATAGCACCTTTGTATAAGCCGCTATCTACCTCGGTGAAATCACCAAGGACTGAATCGTAAGCACCAGAAACCTTTCCGTCAGTGGTTTGATACATAAGACCAATTCGACCAATTCGCAAAATATTAACTTCAGTCGGCACGCCATTGATGTCTACGCTGTCTTCATAGGTATCTATTTTCCGACCATATTCAGCTTCAATCTTGTAAGCTTCAAGTACCTGTCTGAACTTCTCAGCGACGGTTAAATCACTGCGATCGATGTTAGCGCGTAAGAAAGAAATACGCTCATCGCGCTCTTCTTTTTTGAAAGGAATGTCTAAGCCAACAAACTCTTCAAGGCTATCAATCATCCGAATAACCAACGGTAGCATCTGACGAGATACTACGGTCACTTGTGAAATAGATTCCTCTATCCCCTGTATGCGCAGTAACTGATTATTAATCTGCTTATCAAGCCTGGCGTTATAAACCTTTAAGCCCTCTACCTGCTTCAGAACTGTTTTATAGTCCTGCAGACGGTCACGAGTCTCATCGGCAAGTTTGTCCACGCGTTTTTGAGACGACTGAGCGGCTTCTGTCTTCGCTTGGCCAACTTTATAAATTTGATCTAGCGAGTCTGCTTCAACTACTGCAGAACGCCCCATAATTGCGCTTGCCAGTAAAACACTGGCAATGGCGACTTTTTTCATTCGGTGCATATTCATGGGAATAGCGTTTCCTTTGAATCGTTGATGAAACTTAAATTTTTATCGTGCTGTAAGCCATATATCTTATTTTCTGTCACCGACTTCAGCTTCTGATTGGCCGTAACGTGACAATGTCAGAAGAGCCATTTAATAACAACCATTTCCAATTATCAATACATAGGTCGCGAATTACTTGATATGCGCACACTAGCACAAATTTTTAGCCCGCAATCGGAGCTATCAGCGCCTAAGGGAGAACTTAGGTAACAAAGAATTTTTAGCAGTAACATTGCTAAAGTATTTTACTGCACTTACCGATCAAAAATGCAAAAGCTATAGGCTAAACCGTCGTCAGAAACATGATCTTCACGACTAATCTCTCGCCACTGAGAAGCCAATGGTGGAAAGTGCGCATCACCATCAAAATCCTGATATATCTCTGTTAAATATATTCTGTCAGCCAGCGGTAATGAAAGCTTATAAAGCTCGCTGCCGCCAATAAGCATTACTTCTTCTACAGCGTTTGCCGCTGCAATAGCAGCCTCAACGCTATGTACCACTGTTATTCCATCACTGATAAAATTAACGTTGCGAGTGACGACAATATTTTGCCGCCCCGGTAACGGTCGCCCAATAGATTCAAAGGTTTTTCGGCCCATAACAATCGGTTTACCCATGGTCACAGCTTTAAAATATTTCAAATCTGCAGGCAAAAACCAAGGCAATTGATTATCTTTCCCAATCACCCCATTACTTGCTCTAGCAACGATTAACGACAGCATAATTAAACTGCCACCTTGCCGGCGATATGGGGCTGAGGCGTGTAATTTAATAGCTCAAAATCTTCAAATTTAAAGTCAAAAATATTTTTTACTTTAGGGTTGATTTTGATCATAGGAAGGTCTGAAGGAGTACGCTGTAGCTGTAAATCAACCTGATCCATATGATTCAAATATAAATGAGCATCTCCAAAGGTATGAACAAACTCCCCTAACTCGAGCTCGCATACCTGCGCCACCATCATCGTCAACAGAGCATATGAAGCAATATTAAAAGGCACACCTAGAAAGATATCGGCACTGCGTTGATACAACTGACAAGAAAGCTTGCCTTCGGCCACATAAAATTGGAACATGGTATGGCATGGCGGCAGCGCCATATCGTTAACATCGGCAATATTCCAAGCGCTAACAATATGCCTTCTTGAGTCGGGGTTGGTTTTAATTGCTTCAATCAAGGCGCTAATCTGATCGAAATGCTGCCCATTTGGCAGTGGCCAGCTGCGCCACTGATAACCATATACTGGCCCCAAGTCACCATTTTCGTCAGCCCATGCATCCCAAATCTTTACGCCATTTTCTTGTAAGTAAGCAATGTTAGTGTCGCCTGCAAGAAACCATAGCAACTCATGTACAATCGATTTTAAATGCAACTTTTTAGTAGTCAGCATTGGAAATCCGGCGGCCAAATCAAAGCGCATTTGATAACCAAACACACTAGTAGTACCAGTACCTGTTCGATCTGATTTAACCGTGCCATTTTCCTTTACATGACGCATTAAATCTAAATACTGTTTCATTTACGTTTCTCCGCTGCTGGCTGCCTATAAGCTACCACTAACAAAATGATTCCAACCACTATCATCGGCAACGACAACTCTTGCCCCCGCGTCATCCAGCCCAGGGCATCAAATCCGATATGTGCGTCTGGTTCGCGCACAAATTCTACTAAAAACCTAAATATACCGTAAACCAATGTGAACATACCGGTCACAGCATAACGAGGTCGCGGCTTCATTGAGAATAAAATCAAAATAAAAAACAAGAGCAGTCCTTCCAACGCTGCTTGATATAACTGCGATGGATGGCGCATTAACTGGCTAGGATCATTAGGGAAAATCATACCAAAGCTAGACGTCGTTTCACGACCCCATAATTCTTGTCCAATAAAGTTACCAATACGCCCCAAGCCCAACCCCACCGGCACAAAAGGGGTGACAAAATCTAATAAATCAAAACCCTTAACGCCAATTTTTTTGGCGTATAAAAACATCGCCGCCGCAACACCTAACATGCCGCCATGAAAAGACATCCCGCCTTCCCATACTTTGAACAACCAGAGAGGATCATCAACAAAGCGATCAAAACCATAAAAGAACACATAGCCAGCACGGCCACCTAAAATTATTCCACAAGCGGCATAAAAAATAAGATCATCAACTTGTTTTTTATTAATTGGGGTATAAGGCAAAACCGCACGCCGAGATGCAAGCAACCAGGCGGCACTTAAGCCAAACAAATACATCAAACCATACCAATGTATTTGCAGCGGCCCTAACGCTAATGCAACAGGATCAATTTCCGGATATGACAACACTACAATGAACTCCAACTCTGAATAATAAATTCAATACCAATAAGCACTAAAAATACCGCAAATAATTTCTTTAGCTTGTCGGCCGGCAACTTATGGGCCAGCTTGGCCCCGATAGGGGCCATCAGCGCACTTGCCGCAATAATGCCTAAAAATGCTGGCCCGTATACATAGCCAATGCTTTTTTCAGGCAAATACGAATTATCAAGCCCGGCAAAAATACTACCTAACGCCCCTGCCACCGCAATTGGCAGACCAACCGCTGCAGAAGTTGCCACCGCAGATTGAATTCGCACATTGCAATAACTTAAAAATGGCACCGTTAACGAGCCACCACCAATACCAAACAAGGCCGATATACCGCCAATAAACAAGCCAACAAATGATAGCCCTAACCCCTGCGGAACCTCTCGCTGCGGGCTCGCTTTAACACCAGACCCCATTTGCGCTGCAATAATTAAGATAAAAAATCCCAACAAAATACGTAAGGTTGCGCCACTTAGTAAGCCTGCAATCTGCGCACCCAACCATGCTCCCAACAGTATACCCGGCGCTATCACGGTAAAAGTATTCCACTGTATCGCCCGGGCATTATGATGAGCCAATACCGAGCTAACAGAGGTAACCACAATCGTAGCCAGCGATGTGGCAACTGCCATATGAGTTAACACCTCTGGCGCAAGACCTTGCAGAGTGAAGGCATATACCAACGCTGGAACTATAATTAGCCCACCACCAATACCAAATAACCCCGCCATAAAACCAGCAATAGCGCCAAGGGCCAAGTAAAAAATTATTATCATCTGATGCTAGTATACTCTTTTATCTAATCAAGCCATTATCACTAAGGACGCTGCCCACGCCAAACAATTTATGTGCTTAATACTTTTTTCTTATCAACCTAACAGCAATATGCGCTTGTGGCTTGCCGCAAACCGAGATGAATTTCATCTGCGCCCGGCATTAGCTGCCAGATCATGGCCGCAGCAACCAACTATTATTGCTGGACAAGACCTGCAAGCTGGCGGAACCTGGCTAGGCGTCACTAAGCAGGGGCGCTTTGCCGCCATCACTAATTATCGTAATCCAGATTCAACAGCAGGGACTGTTTCACGCGGCGCTCTGTGCGCTGATTTTTTAGCCGCTAATACCGGCAGTCTTGACTATCTGAGCGAGATACAACGCAATAGAGACCAATATAGTGGCTTTAACTTACTGCTTGATGATGGCGTTGATTTTTATTATTACAGCAATACTCAAAACCAAATTACTAAGTTGGTGGCCGGTTATTACGGGTTAAGTAATGCTTTTTTAAATACCTCATGGCCAAAAACTATGGGCGGAGTTGAAGCCTTAAAACGGGCACAGTCTGACGACGACTTAATTAATTTGCTGGCCGATAAAACTCTGCCTCAAGACATCGATCTTCCTGATACAGCTATCGACATTGAAACCGAAAGATTACTTGCACCGCGCTTTATACAATCTCCGCAATACGGTACTCGAGCCAGCACAGTAGTATCAATTAGCGAGGACATATTATTAAAAGAAAGAGGCTTTAACTCTGCAGGAGAAGTAATTCACGATATTGAATTTCGCTTTACGCTTTAGTCCTAGCCGCTAAACTTCACTCGCGACGGCATAATTACGCCTAACTGCGCCAAAGTCTCATTAACCTTTTCTTCGATGTCGCGATTATTTTCAAGCTCCAACACGCTATTGAGTAACTCAACCGCCTGCGCCTTAGTAATTTGCCTAATCACCGCTTTTACTTTTGGCAAGTTATAAGCACTCATCGACAATACATCAAAGCCCATTGCCATTAGCAATACCGCCGCACCGGGGTCACCAGCTAACTCACCGCAAATAGACACTGGCTTACCTTCAGCATGGCCACCATCTACAATAATTTTTAAGGCGCGCAGCACGGCCGGGTGATAAGCGTGATAAAGATCAGCTACTCGCGGGTTATTTCTATCAACCGCCAGCAAGTATTGAGTTAAATCGTTACTCCCCACCGACAAAAAGTCTACTCGACGCGCAAACTCTCGGGCTTGATAAACAGCTGCGGGCACTTCAATCATCACCCCCACCGGAGGCAATTCCATCTTATAGCCTTCCTCAAGCAATTCTTCATGAGCGCGATAAAGCAGCTCTAAGGCTTCCTCCAGCTCCATCACATTACTAATCATTGGCAACATAATACGCAAATTACCGAAATCAGCGTTAGCCTTCATCATCGCTCTAATCTGCGCCAAGTAAATTTCTGGATGATCCAAGGTCACCCTAATTCCGCGCCAGCCTAAAAACGGGTTCTCTTCAGATATAGGGAAATACGGTAGCGCTTTATCGCCGCCGATGTCTAAGGTGCGCATTGTCACCGGCTTAGGATAAAACGCTTCTAACTGCTCACGATAAATCTGTCGTTGCTCTTCTTCACTAGGAAAACGGTCGCGTAATAGAAACAGAATTTCAGTCCGGTATAAACCAACGCCTTCCGCACCGCGATCTAAAGAGCGAGCCACTTCACTGACTAAACCCGTGTTTACCACTAATGGCAGCCGATGCCCGTCAAGACTTTCACACGGCTTATCTTTTAACTCTTCTAAGCCAACGGCAATTTCTAAATCTTCAGCCTGTAACTTTTCATAATGTTGACGTAAATCTTCTGGCGCATTGCAAATCACTTCGCCAACCGAGCCGTCAACGATAACTTGTTGATTATCTAACCGCGTATACGGCAGGTCTTCTGCTCCAACCACCGTGGGAACACCTAACGCTCGCGCCATTATCGCTAGGTGGCTATTGCGCGAACCGCGCACCGACACTAAACCAGCTAAGCGCTCTTCTGGCACTTCAGCCAACGCCGACGCCGTTAGCTCTTCGCCAATTAAGATTGTTTTTTCTGGATACTCACGAGCCTGGTCGCCTGACTCCTGTAAATACGCTAACACCCTGCGGCCCAAGTCTTTAATATCTACCGCGCGCTCACGCAGATAGGCATCATCGAGCATTTCAAAGGCGCGCGCATGGGTGCGCATCACTTGGCTAATAGCGCCCTGGGCCCATTCTCCCCCGCGAATCAAGTCAGTAACTTCATCGCCCAGCGCTTTGTCGTCTAACATGCCTAAATACACATCAAACAAAGCATGCTCTTCACGCGGCAGTAGCGTAGCTAAGTTCTCTGACAGATCTTTTATATCTGCCCTGACTGCCGCTAAACTTTGATTAAAAAACTCTATTTCGACCTCTGGGTCTTCACACTTCCGGTTGGGCACAGCATCTAAATCTGCCGGCGGTACAACCACGACTACCTCGCCAATGGCAATCCCTTCACTACCTGCCACGCCATGAAATATTGCTGTACCGCCAGCAACATCGGCAATCATCGCTCCACTGGCGTCAGCATGGGCAATCAAGGCTGCCAACTGCGCTGACATAGTGACGAGAAACGACTCTTCGCTTTCATCAAAGCGGCGCGGCGCTTGCTGCTGCACAACCAACACTCCCAACACCTTGCGGCGATGAATAATTGGTACACCCATGAACGCTTTAAAGTTTTCTTCACCAATACCGGGCATATAGCGATAAGCAGGATTCTGCTCGGCATTATCAATATTGATAGTCTCTTCACGCTTGGCGACTTTGCCAACCAAACCCTCACCCTTAGCGAGCCCAACTTTGCCTATTAGATCTTGGTTTAAGCCTTCGTTAGCACGAAAAATATATTGTTCTTTAGCCGTATCGTAGAGATAAACGGTGCAAACCTCGGTGCCCATGGCGCTACGAACACTGCGGACAATAATATCCAGCGCCGCCTGAAGATCACTGGCAGCGTTTACTTCCTGAACAATTTTTCGTAGTTCTTCAAGCATAATAAGTAGTTACCAATCTTCCTTAACTTTTTCTTCTTTAGCTCTTTCTTCTCTAGCTGTTTTTATCAACTTAGCATGCGCGGGCGCTAGTTCTGCCATCGCTTTACGATACACATCTTTCTTAAAATCAATAACTTGGGTCAGCGGATACCAATAACTTACCCATTCCCAGTGATCAAATTCCGCCTTGTCACCACAATCAAAACAAACATCATCGTCTTTACCCTGCATCTGCAGCAAAAACCACTTTTGCTTTTGTCCTATGCACACCGGCTCTGAATTTTTGCGCACTAAATGAGGCGGTAATCGGTAGTGTAACCAACCCTGAGTGCTAGCAACGATCTCTACCAAACCTGGCTGCAAACCAATTTCTTCATGTAGCTCTCTATACATGGCATCTTCTGGCGTCTCGTCGCGGTCTATGCCGCCCTGGGGGAACTGCCAAGAGTCTTGCCCGATACGGCGAGCCCACAGCAGTCGGCCCATACTATCGGCAACCATAATGCCCACATTTGACCGGTATCCATCTGCGTCTATCACTGTTAAATTTCCACTTTGAACCATAATGTATACTGGTATTATTTCACAAATATGACTTGGACGACAATTTGATATCGCCACCTAAGTCACAGATATTTGTATCAGCTGCTGCTCATCAGTATTCTAAGCATCATAGTGATTAGTAAACCCCCTAATAGGAGTAACACCTTGGCCTTAGCACTGTTTGATTTAGACAACACCTTAATTGCGGGCGACAGCGACCACGCCTGGGGTGAATTTGTAGTTGAAAAAGGGCTAGTTGATGGCGAGCATTTTAGCGCCACTAACGACAAATTTTTTGCTGACTACCAACAAGGCCAACTCGATATCTACGCCTATCTATGCTTCGCCTTAAAACCACTAGCGCAATTTAACCCGCTGCAACTGAATGACTTACACAAAGAATTTATGGTTAACAAAATCAATCCGATCAAACTGGCCAAAGCCGATCAAATACTAGAACAACATCGCGCTGCAGGCGACACTGTAATGGTGATTACCGCTACCAATAGCTTTGTCACTGGACCAATAGTTAAATCTCTTGGTATCGATTTGTTAATTGCCTCGGAAGGCGAAATAATTAACGACCACTTCACTGGTAAACCTAGCGGCGTACCCAGCTATAAAGAAGGCAAGGTAACCCGGCTGCAACAGTGGCTTGAGGAAACTGGCCACAACCTAGAAGGCAGCTATTTTTATAGCGACTCCCACAACGATTTGCCTCTACTAAGCATTGTCGATAATCCCATCGTGGTAGATCCAGACCAAATATTACGCCAGCATGCACTAGACCATGGCTGGCCAATATTGTCGTTTAGAAACTAAGCAATCGCTAGCGATAAATCCTAGCAAATACGGCTTTCAAATATTCTGTTTCAACAATCGCCGGATGCACCGGATGATCTGGCCCCTGCCCACCTTGTTCTAATATCTGACAACGTTTTTCAACCTGCCTACTGGCAGCGCGCAAAATATCGTTTAAGCGATCTTTAGCTAAATGCATAGAGCAAGACGCCGATACCAAAATACCATTATCGTTTAACAGCCGCATCGCTAGCTGATTAAGCTGCTTATAACCGGCCTCACCTACTTTTATATCTTTACGTTTTTTTATAAACGCAGGCGGGTCAATAATCACCACGTCAAATTTTTCACCGGCATCAATTAAGTCACGCATACAGGCGTTGGCTTGGCCTTTCATCGTCATTACTTTCTCGGTGACATTATTATGTGCCGCATTTTTAGCAACGTATGCCAGTGCCAATGGAGAACTATCTACACACACTACTTCGCTGGCACCAGCGATTGCCGCTTGTATTCCCCAACTACCGCCATAGCTAAAGACATCTAATACTCTAGCGCCTTGGCAATAACGCTTTAGGCGCTGACGGTTTTCACGATGATCATAAAACCACCCTGTTTTTTGCCCATCTAACACTGGCACTTCAAAACGTGCGTCGTTTTCTGTCAGCATTACCGCTGCCGGTAATTCGCCATACACCACCTCTACATATTCAGGTAGCTCTTCCGCTCTTCTAGCCTGAGAGTCGTTTTTTAGCACAACTGCCAATGGCGCCAGCACTTCAACTAAGGCCTCCACTATCTCTTCTTTCATCTGCTCCATACCAACCGTACCAATTTGTACCACCAGCACATCATTAAAACGGTCGACAACTAAACCGGGCAAATCGTCGCTTTCGCCGTAAATCAGCCGATAACTACTATCTGCATAAAGTCTTTCGCGCACCACCAAGGCTTGCCGAATTCTGGTTGCCAGTAGATCTTTACCCAAAAAGTCTTTTAAGTCGCGGGTTATTAGCCGCCCACAAATTAACGAATTAGGGTTGAGGTAAACTACTCCAACCACTTTGCCATTCGCCGACTCAAGTACTGCTTGCTCGCCGGCACTAAAGTTTTTAAGCGGCGTTGCTTGGGTATCAATCTCGTTGCTATAAACCCACAAATGGCCGCCTCTAATACGACGGTCACATTTATCTTTTAAACGAATAACAGCTAATTCCATAACAACACCAACCGGCTAAAAATGAAAACGGGCGTGCTGAATACCAGTCACGCCCGTATAAAATGACCAGAGGATTTTACTCCTCGTGAGATGCCTCGTAGGCTTCTGCATTTAATAACTCATCAAGCTCTGACACATCTGCAGGCTTAATTCTAAACATCCAGCCTTCACCGTAAGGATCTTCATTAATTGTTTCAGGCGCATCTTCCAAGACTTCATTAACGGCAACCACTTCACCGCTAACTGGCGAGTAAATATCTGATGCTGCTTTGACTGATTCTACCACTCCAGCCTCTCCGCCAGCATCAAGATCGTCACCGATATCTGGCGCTTCAACAAACACCACGTCGCCCAAGGCTTGCTGAGCATGATCACTAATACCAACGGTTACCGTGCCATCCTCTTCCAATCTAGCCCATTCGTGAGACGCGGCATACTTTAATTCGGTAGGTGTGTGGCTCATGGTATTTCCCTGGTTCAGAGTATAAAAAGGTGGTCTATTTAAGGGTCGGATATTACTAGCCGTGGGGTGAAACACAAGCGCGGAGGCGAAAAAATTTAGTATTTCAGTAGCCCACTAAAACCGCTATAAACCCATTGCTCGACGGATAATCGTATTTTTAACCTCGGGAATTTTACCCAGTAAGCGCAACCCTTCATTGCGTAGCCAGCGCACTGGTAGTTCTGGGCGCTCAAATAAACGCTTAAAACCGTCCATAGCGGCCATCATAGCTAAGTTAGCCGCCATCCGCCGGCGCTGATAGCGGCGCAGTATTGTCTCATCGCCAACCGCTAAACCACGCGCGGCCCCGCGAACAATTTCTTCTGCCAGTACTTGCACATCTTGCAAGCCCAAATTAATGCCTTGCCCCGCGAGCGGATGAATACTATGTGCCGCGTCTCCAACCAACACTAGGCCGGGTTTAAAATACTGTTTCGCATGGCGCTGGCGCAATGGGAAGCTAAACCGTTTACTGACTGCAGTAATCTCACCTAGCCTATACTCAAATGCTTTCCCTAATGCACTGCAAAACTCGTCGTCAGTTAACGCCGACAGCTCATCTGCATAATTAAGTTCAGCTGACCAAACTATAGAGCAATAGTGTTTGCCGCCATTTGCATCGGTTAGCGGCAACAACGCTAACGGCCCCTGCGGTAAAAAGCGCTGCCAAGCCGTATGCTGATGCTGATGCTCACATTCAACGGTGGCCACAATAGCTTGGTGGTTGTAATCCCATTCGCGGGTTTCAAACCCGGCTAAGGTTCTAATAATCGACCGAGCCCCATCGGCAGCAACCAACAACGATGCCTGTATTGTCGAGCCATCTTCTAGCACCACGCTATATGCCGCGTCACCCTTAGAAGTATCAGTGCCCCTTATTTCTATTAGGTCACTTACTTTAGTATTACTAAATACGTCAACTGGCAGCGCACTAAGACGCTGTAATAGACACCAGTTAGTTATTCGATTTTCAACAATATGCCCTAATCGCGGCTGTTGCACCTCACCGGCATCAAATTCTATTTCGCCAGTGCCCTGCGCATCCCACACTGTCATATGGCGGTATGAACCAACAGAAATTCCCTGCATCGAAGCCCATACATCAATTTGCTGTAAAAACTTTCTTGAGGCTTCGGTCAAGGCGCTAACCCGAGGGTCAAACCCATTTACTTTACTCGCCGCTAGCGGCGCAGTTATGGGTAGACTGCCGCCTTCAAGCAACGCTATTTTCAAACCACTATCACCTAAGGCACATGCCAAAGCACTACCCGCTAAACCCGCGCCGACAATAACCACATCGTATTTTTTATTAGTTACCACTTAACCCGCGCCCCCACCAAACCGGCGGTCTCCTTAACAAATTTAGACTTCAGCGACGGCACCACATCTAATGCGCTAAGACCAAAATCTCTCAGCACGGCAAACACCATTTGGTCAGCCATAAATATCTCGCCTACTTTGTCGCTGAATGCAGTTGTTTTACGCTGGTCCCAAGCTTGGTTTTCTCTATATTGCTCTAACAGACTCAAGCTACCTAAATCATTTCCGGCAGCTTTAGCACTGCAAATAAGATTGCACAGCCCATTAATATCACGCAGTGCCAAATTAAAACCTTGGCCCGCTACTGGATGCAAAAAATGCGCTGCATTACCCATGACCACAACACCGCTTCGCACCTGCTCGCACGCTTCTATTAACTTAAGCGGATAACTTGCGCGCTCGCCTACTTGCTGTAATTTCCCCAGCCGGTAACCAAAACGCTCTTGTAGGCGTGATAAAAAGTCCTCATCAGGTAAGTTGATAACTTCTTCCGCTTGCTCACAAGGCATGGTCCATACCAATGCACTGCGGTTATACCCTTGAAAGGCAACCAGCGGCAACATAGCCAACGGACCAGTATCAGTAAAACGTTCGTAGGCTAGCCCAAGGTGTGGTTTAGCCGTCGAAATATTGGCAATAATTGCACTGTGACGATAATCATTTTCACTGTATTGAATACCGATCGATTGCGCTAACGCTGAATAGGCACCATCGGCAATGACCAACAAATTACAGACAATTTTTTCATCAACGTCATTCTGGCGAATAGTAGCAAGTGGTTTTTCGCCAGCAGTATCAACCGCACTGACTTTAGCGGGGCTGCGCCAATCGATACAAGCATGACTTTGCACTGTCGCCAACAACACTTTTCCTAACCATTGGTTCTCAACCACATAACCCAAGGCTGGTAAATTTTCTTGCGCCGCATTCATTAAAGTTGAGCCTAGACGGCCCTTATTCGACACATGAATTTTATCAATATTTTGTAGATGTTCAGTAAGATGCTGCCACACACCCATCGCTTCAATAATTGCTCGGCTGCCAGCCGACAAGGCCGTTGAGCGCGCATCGAAACTTGGCTGGTAAGAGGGCTTAGTACTACCCTCCGGCAGAGGAAAGCCTTCTACTACTAACACCGATATTGCGCCGTTACTCGCTGCAGCTATAGCACAGGCAAGACTAGCTCCCACCATTCCACCACCTGCTATAACAACATCATATTGCAGCATTTTAATCAGCCATCAACGCTTCAATTTCATCAATTGTTTTCGCCACACCGGCAGTTAACACTTCACAACCTGTTTGGGTCACTGCCACATCGTCTTCAATTCGAATACCAATGCCGCGCCATTTTTCATCAACATTTTTATTGTCGGGCGCCACATAGATACCTGGTTCGATAGTTAGCACCATGCCAGCTTCTAGCTCGCGCCAGCAATCATCAACTTTATAGTCGCCAACATCATGCACATCCATCCCCAACCAATGGCCAGCGCGATGCATATAAAAATCTTTATAGGCTTCAGTTGCTATCAACTCTTTTACATCACCGCTAAGTAAGCCTAAGTCGACCAACCCTTGAGTAATCACTTGCACCGTCACATCATGAGGTACGTTCCAAGCCACACCTGCCTTAATCGCAGCTATCGCGGCAATTTGTGAATCCAACACTACTTGATATAAGGCCTTTTGCGCTGGGCTGTATTTGCCATTGGCTGGGAAAGTGCGGGTGATATCTGACGCATAAAAATCCAATTCACAACCGGCATCAATCAATACCAAATCGCCACTTTTTATTTTTGAAGAGTTTTGAGTATAATGTAAAATACAACCGTTTTTACCGGCACCCACTATTGAAGTATAGGCCGCAGCACGAGAACCTGCCGCCATAAACTCATGCGTAATTTCAGCTTCAAGCTGATACTCAAACATATTTGGCTGGCAATATTTCATTGCCCGCACGTGGGCACGAGCAGAAATTTCGCCCGCTTTACGCATAATCTCTAACTCACCTTTACTTTTAATTACCCGCAGCTCATGCAACAAGTGGTCTAAGTCAACAAACTCTCCCGGCGGATGGGCGCCATTGCGCACTTTAGAGCGAATCACATTCACCCAGTCCATCACTTGGCGATCAAATTCAGGGGCTCGCCCCATAGCATAGTACACTCGCTCTCGACCTTCGATTAAGCCAGGCAAAATGTCATCTATATCACTTATTGGAAAAGCATCGTCGGCGTCAAATTTTTCTATCGCACCTTCAGGACCTGCTAAATAACCGGTCCATAATTCTTTAGTCGGATCACGCTCTTGGCAGAACAACACATACTCACCATGTTCACGCCCCGGCAATAATATCAACACTGCGTCAGGCTCATCAAAACCAGTTAAATAATAAAAATCACTGTCTTGGCGAAAAGCAAATTCTGAATCGCGATTTCTAATTAATTGCTGAGCAGCAGGAATAATTGCAATACTGTCTTGCTCCATTAACGCCATCAGTTCTTTTCGGCGCTTGGCAAATTCTTGTCGTTTTATAGTCATAGCTTTTTTTCTAAATTAGTGAATGCTTTTATTAGCAGGGGGGTAGGGTATACCGGTTTCTGGATCCACTTCACGCGGTGGCGGCGGGTTTAAATCCAACCAAACTTGAATAGCACCCAGACGCACATATTCGAGTAACTCCAAATAATCTTGCTCTTGCTGTTCAGCGTCGTCTTCATCGACCATCACTTGCGCAATACTGGCAAGATCGGTTAATACTTCGCGGCTTTCTTCGCTTAAATTTTTCCAGCCTTGCTGAGTATTGCCTGCCAGTGCAAAGCCCGTCAAAAAACCTTGACACCATTGGCCCAAACCTTCAACTCGCTCTAGCATCGGAGCCTGCTCATCGGGGACCAACAACTCCAAACCAAAACCTTCCACACTAAATTGCTGCGTAACAGTTTCAATTAGCGCGCACAATTCATCAGCAATAGGCGTGCCGGGCTGAACATTCACCTCTAATAATTCAGAGCAAATCGCCAACCACTGATTTGGCTTAGGCGTGCCATTGCCAGCAATTAGTCCACTGAGCTGGCCATGCAGCTCAGCAGGAGTAGCCTCTGCTTCTAAGCTTAAAAACCAATCATCTACGTCATCGTATTCAGGCAACGCAGGTAAAAAATCTGTCATAATTTCCTCTTACCAACACATTAAAGGACTTAGTTTATCAGGTTTATCCGCTAGAGATATCGTTCAGCCTCGGGGTTATACTAATTTTCTAGTCAATCAGATTATTGACCCATATGGCTGTGACAACTATAGTTAGTGACAGCCGTTAATCAGACCTGCGATACAGTATGGAAAACCCTAAATTTATTGAGCTTGAAGGCAAAATCGACGCACTGATAGAAGTGTGCGATGGGCTGCACCGCGAAAACGAAATGCTTAAATCTACCCAATCTACTTGGCAAAGAGAGCGCGCCCAGTTGCGCGAAAAAAATGAGCAAGCCAGAACTAGGGTAGAAGCGATGATCGCTAGGCTGAAATCGTTGGAGAAAGAAGTATGAGCAGCGATGAGAAGAAAACAGTTAATGTCACTATCCTCGACAAACCCTACCAAGTTGCCCTGCCCTCAGGTGAACATGTAGCGCTTACCGCATCGGCCCGTCACTTAGATGAGCACATGCGTGCTATTCGCAAAGGTGGCAAAGTCGTCGGCTTAGAGCGCATAGCTGTCATGGCCGCACTCAACATTACCAATGACTTGTTAAAACAAGATGTAGAAGAAGAAGCGAACAATCGCTACAACGATCACAGCATAAACCGGCTTAGCAGTAAAGTTGACGAAGCTATTGCACGTTTTCAATCGGGCAGCTAATAAGTCCTATCGCTACCATCCTCCGCTAGGCTATAATATTTAGATTCCCTGGGATACTCGCCAGCACAACAGTCCCTGAGCCGATAAGTAATACCTCGGCAATTTTTCGCTGATGTTGGTGTGCATGTCCGCAAGTCGGAAAGCCTAATGCATCACAAAGATCGCCACCTTGAACATTCGGTTCGAGGCAAATATTGCAGCGGTATTTTGGGGAATCCTTATTTAACAGGTGTAAGTCATGGTGCAACGCAGTCAGCTAAGACAAGACCTAAGGCTGACGCGTAAAAACCTCAGCGCCGAGCAGCAACTAACCGCAGCGAATTCAGTAGCAGCCAATATTAAGTCAATTCCGCAGTTTCAACAGGCCAACTGTATTGGTGGCTATATCGCTAATGACGGCGAAATAAATCCAGCACAATTAATACTACAAGCGTGGGGAAATCATAAAGCTGTTTATTTGCCCAAAATAAAAACCAATAATGACATGGTATTTGTACACTATGAGCAGGGTGGTTCACTAGAAAAAAATCAATACGGTATAGCTGAACCAAGCTCGAACGAGTTCGCAGAAAGATTAGACGTGATGCTAGTTCCACTAGTAGGGTTTGACAACAGTGGCAATCGCCTCGGCATGGGCGGCGGCTATTACGATCGTTATTTAGCCAGCCGCCAGCAACACACTTATTTAATAGGTCTAGCGCATCACTGTCAGCAAGTAACGCAACTAGAAATCAAAAGCTGGGATATACCTCTAAATTTGATTGTTACCGACACTCAAATCATTAACTGTTAGCCCAAAAACAATTTATACGCAGGGTTATCTGTCTCATCCCAATACTTATAGTTCAGTGCTTTGAAGTCTGCCTCAATTTTTTTACGCTCACCTTTGGGAACTTGCAAGCCAACCAGTACCCGTCCATAAGCGGCGCCATGGTTGCGATAGTGAAACATCGAAATATTCCAGCTTTGCCCCAGCGAGGTTAAAAAATTCATTAACGCACCGGGCCGCTCTGGGAATTCAAAACGATAGACTAGTTCATCTTTAACATCTGGTGCATGCCCACCAACCATGTGGCGCACGTGCAGCTTAGCTAGTTCGTCTTCGGTTAAGTCGAATACTGGATAGCCTTTATCTACCAACTTAGCAACCAGCTCTTGCCTATCTTTTCCGCCACTGGCAACTTGTACACCGACAAAAATTTGCGCTTCACCGTCATTGGCATAGCGATAATTAAATTCAGTAACCATCCGTTTGCCAATAGCCGTACAAAACTTTTTAAACGCGCCAGGCTTTTCTGGAATAGTTACCGCCAGCACGGCTTCGCGCTGTTCACCTACCTCAGTGCGCTCAGAGATATAACGCAGGCGATCAAAATTAATATTAGCCCCGCTATGTATTGCCACTAAGGTTTGTCCCGTGGCGCCCGTTCCGGCAATATATTTTTTTAAGCCAGCAAGCGACAATGCACCGGCGGGCTCTGCGATAGATCGGGTGTCGTCAAAAATATCCTTTACTGCCGCGCACATCTCGTCGCTATTAGCCGTAATCACACCATCAATAGAGCCTTTAATTACACTGAATGTTTCTTTACCAATTTGCTTTACCGCCACCCCATCGGCAAATATTCCAACCTCGGGCAATATTACGCGGCGCTTACTATCCATCGCCGCCTTAAGGCAAGCTGCATCTTCTGGCTCCACCCCAAACACCTTAACTTCTGGGCGCAGATGTTTAATGTAAGCGACAATACCCGCTAACAAACCACCTCCACCAACAGGTACAAAAACCGCATCTATTGGGCCGGTATGCTGCTTAAGAATTTCCATGCCGATAGTTCCTTGGCCTGCAATCACCAGCGGGTCGTCATAAGGGTGCACATAGACCATACCTTTTTCTTCAACTAACTTAGCAGCATGGGCTGCCGCATCATCATAACTATCGCCAATCAAGACAATTTTAGCACCATGATTTCGCACCGCATCCACTTTTATACTGGGCGTGGTTTTGGGCATAACAATTGTCGCTTTAATGCCCAGCACTTTAGCTGACAAAGCCACTCCTTGCGCATGATTACCTGCCGAGGCGGCAATAATGCCTTTAGCTTTTTGTTCGTCACTAAGCTTTGAAATTTTATTATAAGCGCCGCGCAGCTTAAACGAAAATACCGACTGCAAGTCTTCCCGCTTCAACAGTACTTTATTATTGAGCCGCGCTGACAACATCGGCGCAAAATCTAATGGCGACTCAATCGCAACGTCGTAAACATTGGTATTAAGTATTTCATTTATGTAGTTTTTTGGCATAATCTGCTCAGTCAATAAATTCAATAATGTTCGATAGCTTTTGGTGGCTTTTAATAAAACCAGCGTTGCTTGCTACCCTGTCTATGTTAAACAACTTAACTCTTCCCCACCAGATGCTATGCTAGTGTTTTTCATCCAAATAGAGAATATTCATGACTCAAGACGAACTTAAGCAAGCAGTGGCTATAGCTGCCTTGGAATACATAAAACCGCACCTTGAGTCAGCTATGATTATTGGCATTGGCACTGGCTCTACTGCCAATAAGTTTATCGACCAATTGGCCACCATAAAAACTCAATTTGAAGGTACCGTTGCCAGCTCAGAAGCGTCTGCCCAACGGCTACGTGATCACGGCATTGCCGTATATGATTTAAACGCTGTCGACAGCATTGATTTTTATATCGACGGCGCCGATGAATCGGATCATCAGCTTAACTTAATCAAAGGTGGCGGTGCTGCGCTGACTCGCGAAAAAATTGTCGCCGCCGTTGCCGAAAAATTTATTTGCATTGCCGATGACAGTAAACTTGTTAGTGTTTTAGGTAAATTTCCGCTACCTGTTGAGGTCATCCCTATGGCGCGCAGCCATGTTGGCCGTGAAATCGTCAAACTTGGTGGCGATCCAGTGTATAGAGAAGGGGTGATAACTGACAACGGTAATATTATTATTGATATCCACGATCTTGCCATCGCTGCACCCTTCGAAACTGAATATGCTATTAACAACATTGTTGGCGTGGTCACCAATGGCTTATTTGCCGCTCGCTCAGCCGATGTATTTTTAATGGGCACCCAAGACGGCGTTAAAGAGCTCACCGCTAGCTAACGCCATAGCAAGATGATAATTAGCTCACAGTTTTAACAAAAAAAACTAGCCCATAATGTTGCTAAAACACTGTAAAGCTAGTGTTTTAGCAACATTATAGTAAACCATATCGGTTTATACGCATTGTTAGTATGGCCTCGCGGCCTTAGCCTTTGCAATCAGTTCAACTAAAGTCTCGCCATGATCAAACTTGCCTCAATAGGTGGAATAACGTTCGCCCTTACCCTAGCGCTGATCAGCTGTCAGCCCGAGCAAACGATACAATCTTTAACCAAAAAAACACTGAGCGCGGTCTGTAATACTCAATGGACGCTGAGCGCGTTAAACACTCCTGCCGGTACTTATTCGCTCACTCAATCAAGTCGTCCAACATTTGTGTGTGAATCCGATGGACGCATTAGCGGCAATGCCGGCGTCAACAGATATTTTGGTACTTTTGTGATGATGAACAACGGCGCTATTGAATGGCCAAGCTCGCATATTGCTAGCACCATGATGGCCGGGGTAGCAGAATTAATGCAACAGGAAAGAGCCTATTTAGCCGCGCTTGCCAAAACTAATCACATTGCTTCACTCGACAATAAACTGGTTTTATCTAATAAAGATCGAGCTATTTCAATCAGCTTTACTCAGTCGCGAAAAGAGTAATACCGTTGTTATAGGCATAAAAAAAGGCCGCCAAAGCAGCCTTAAGAAATTTTGCCGTGTTTAACCAGCCTGCTCGATCATATAATCCACAACCGATTTAACTTCATTGTCTGAACAGCTCATGCAGCCGCCCTTCGCAGACATAGCGCCAATACCGTTAATCGCATGGCCATATAAAATTTCAGCACCTTGAGCAATACGCGACGACCAAGCCGAAGTGTCACCTAAAATAGGAGCACCCGCTGCGCCAGTCATATGACATGCCATACAAGCAGCATTGTAAACTTCTTCAGCGCCACGATCCGCACTACCGCCAGCAACAGCTACAATCGCTACCGCACACTCTCCGCCTTCAACACAAACAGCTCCCGGAGGGGACAGGCGAGCATCAATTTTATCTTCGACAATACCGGCGATTGAAGTGGCCCCTAAAAACATGGCGCCAATGGCTACAAAAGCCAAAATAGTTTTCATCATAACAATCTCTTTTCTATCAATGCAGTTACGGGGTAGCCGTAAACTGTTGACTAATTATAGCGATATTTAAAGTTAGGGGGAAGAAATAAGCTTGGCCAGTAAGACTTTATCCTGAGTTTACTGCTCTAAATACTCAAACTGAACGTCGCCATCTTCAGCCGCAAGCAAAGTTCTTGCTCGCTAGTAGCTATTGCCGCCCTTCATCAACTGATTCAAAGGTCATCTCTTCGCCCTGAGAGGGCTCGGTGATTATCTCATCCATCGATTCTTCCGGCTTTTCGCTACTGGCGAGCTCTCCATCCATCGCTTCAAAGCTCATTTCTTTTATTGCTTCTTCCCTAATGACAGTTCCAGCTTGTTCTGTAAGCTGGGCTGGCGCATCGCTAGCTTCATCGATAAATCCAACAGATTCGGCACTTTCATCAGCCATTAACTGATCAACAGTCTCAAATGATTCGCTATCCACATCATTATATTGGTCAAGACCCATATCAAGGGAGTCAAAACTGACACCCTCGATTGGCTGCTGCGAATAAGTCCCTATTTCATCGACATCGATAACTAATTCAACCCGACGGTTTAAACTCCGTCCTGCTGGTGTTTCATTATCAGCAATAGGGCTATCTTCACCATAACCAATCGCAGTTAATCGGCTAGGATCAATTCCATAGTCATTAATTAACGCATCTCTTACCGAGCCAGCACGTTGTTTTGACAAAATAACGTTATAAGCTTGTGACCCTACTGAGTCGGTATAGCCCGCAACGGTGGCATCAGCATCGGCGAATTTACGCAGTAACATTGCGGCATCGTCCAACGGTGGCACGCTCTGCTCTGACAAGTCAGTAGACTTATAATCAAAACTAACGCTCACATCCATTTTTACACGGTCAGTGCTTTCGCCGGCAATATCAACCGTCTCGACAGTAATAGATTGACTGTCGTTAAAATTAGCATCGGCCAAAACACTTGCTAATAACGCCTCTTTGTTAATGTATAACGCGTCTGGCGCACCGTCAGGGCAACGGCCGCCAACATCAGCATCTTCTGGGCGCGCGGTATCAATATATTCTAATGCCTGAGCCTCTCGCCCTGACAAGCCTAAAGAATCAAGCAAAATACCCATGCCAGACAAAGTCCGAACCTGGGCTAACATTAAATCTTGAGTCGCATTGCGGTAGGCGCGCTGCACCTCAAAATATTCGTTTTCAGTATCTAGCAAATCAAGCAAGGTGCGCTGGCCAATATCAAATTGCTTACGGTAGGCAATTCGGGCACTACCAATAGCCTTACGGTTACGGTCTAAATAACCTATTTGCTCTTCTAAACTAACAATATCGTTATAGGCTATAGCCACCTGCTGACGCACATCTCGACACGCTTTTTGGCGTAACTCTCGAGCAGAATTCATCTGCTGATGAAGCTGTCTTTTACGCGCGCTGTCTGACCCACCGTTATAAAGGTTATAGGTCATCACTAACTCAATGGCCTCTTCGTTAAAACGCCCCATAACGCCTTCGGTATTGTTATCCAATTGCTTTCTCAGGCGTAAATCAAACGTGGGCATAAAAGGCGCATTAGCAATTTTTACTTCCGACTGAGCCGCGCGTAAATTTTCTATCGAGCTATTAATAACCGGACTGCTAACATAAGCCCTATTTAAAACCGCTTGTTTATCTTCAGAAATAAACTCTGTGGGTAACACAACGGCATCTAAGGTCTGTGCCGGCAGGCGGTTTGTTAAGCGCTGAAATCTTACCGTAACATCGTGCAAATTGGTGATTTCAGTCAATAGATTCGACTCAGCCAATGCTAGGCGGCCAATGGCCTGTTCAAAATCAACCCGCCGACTAATACCCGCGTCGGCACGCTGCTTAATATCGTCATGAATTTCCTTATGATTAACGTAGTTTTCTTTCGCTAGCTCTACTAAGCCCTGAAAGCGCAATACATCTAGATAAGACTGCCCAGTTTCTAAGGCACTGCGCTCAGACGCTTGTTTAATTTCATAAAACTTAGACAGCTTGGCATAACCCAGGCGCTCTACTTCATTTTTGGTCTCAAAACCGTCAAATAACATTTGAGTAAGGGTAATATTGGCGCTATCGCGGTCGTAGCTATCATATGCTGAGCTAGGCGTTTCAGAACGCTCGCGGCCAACTTCACCGTTTAAATCTAACCGCGGACGATAATTGCCTGCCGCCACCCGTTGTTGTGCTCTAGCCGCTTCAAAATCGTACCAAGTAGCTTTAACTTCTGGGTTTTCAATAACGGTTTCAGTTATCGCTTGTTCAAAATTAGAGATAACTTGGCTACTAGAATAAGTCGAAAAGCCTGCTAATAAAGCACTAATGATAAGCGTAAAGCCAAAAGTTATTTTGTTCGTCATCATCCCAAAATCCAATTTTTTTATGAGTTGTCTGCTTTTTAAGGACCCAGCAAACTTGAAGCATAGTAGCAATAAATTATCTTAATGTTATGTTTTATGTCCTATTTTTTTAAGCAGATTTAATAGAAGCAATATCATTTCTCCTAGATATAGACTTATTTAACCACAGCGTTACTGAACACAAGCTGTACAGCTTTACATTATTCATCGTCAAAAAAACCCCCGCATATGAGAGAATTAATATAAAGAGGCTAATTTTTTAACTCCAAACCTTAGCCACAAGGGCTTGGCGGCAGCTTATTAAACCCTTAAGTATCAATAATCAACTTACTATTATCAATTAATGCGGTAATAAGCACTTCATCAACGGTCGACCCAAAGGCAGCCGACAAATCTACTCCATCAAGCACAATTGTCTGCGTTGTCTGGAATACCGCCCCACCATCATGATCAATCTGTATTTCAGTATCGATATCAGCGTCACCGGTTTGATCAGAGAAATTGAGGCGTAAATACGAATCCAAAGAAGCACCATCTTCCTCGTTCTGCAACAAATCACTCAGGTCAAGCACGTCATTAGCGATAGAGAAATCACGGATAATATCTTCAGTCGGGTTAGCAAAGGTTCCTTGCTCGTTAGCTAACCACAAAAAGGTATCGCTACCGCCGCCACCAGTTAACTCATCGTCGCCAATACCACCGATTAATTGATCAACACCAGCACCGCCTTGTAAAATGTCATCGCCTTCATTACCAAACAATATGTCAAGACCGTCGTTACCAATCAAGGTGTCACCACCCTTATTGCCGTAAAGTACGTCGTCGTCCCCATTGCCCCTCAGGACATCCGCGCCATCGCCACCAAACAGCATATCGTCGCCACTACCACCCCTTAAGATATCGTTACCTTCACCGCCGTCCAAATCATCATCATTCGCATTACCGAACAATTCATCATCTCCGGCGCCACCAACAATATCATCATTGCCGGCGCCACCACTTAAGATGTCAACGCCGCCACCGCCTTCAAGTACATCAGCGCCGCCGCCGCCGTCAAAAGTATCATTACCCGCCTGACCAGAGAAAAAGTCATTCGATTCAGTACCCGCAATGGTGGAGGTAATGGCGTCAGAAATGTTTGCAAAAGTACCGCCGCTTACACGGTGTTCCATTTGCAGAGCTGCACCACCCCCCTGATCCCAATAAATAATTTCAATGGTCTGCAAGCCGCCAGCGGCAATCGTTATGGTGTTGGTCTCAGCCGTACCAAAACCTCGGTTACCGTCGAAAGAGATGACTTCCTCGCCATTTATTCGCAGGCTATAACCATCATCTGACGTTGACCGGAACTCGTGATCACCCGCTGCAAGGGTAATATAGCCAGTAATATATATAATTCCCCGGCTTGTATCCGCAGCGGGGTTTACGGTTAAAGAGCCTGCATCTGAACCAAGAAACTCCTCCAGAGAAGCTCCGGTACCCAAATTATTACTGGCTATACTATAATTCAGTTCTGTCGCTAAAAATTTAGCGGTTGGCGCGTTACTTTTAATAAGCTCCTCTGCCTCTGCAATGGTGCTAAGCGCTGTATTACTGGCATAGTAACTACCTAACAAGCCAGCCGCGCCGTCATCACCGTCGGTGCCATAAAACTTGTTGTATATCGTTCTTAAGGCTAGCGTCGCCGTGTCAGACTCGGCAATAAGGCCAGTGTCATCATCAAAGTCAGACAAGGTGTATTCAATTTCTTCTGGCACTAAGTTAGGCGCGTCATTAACCAGTGGCACCGCTTGAAAGAAAACCTCGTCAACGCTCCACGTGTCGTTATTTACACCATTAGGAATGATTCGAATACTGCCTATCCCCGAGAAACTCGCAGGCGAGACTAACGTGTCGCCATCCATAGTGACCGAGCCCAGCCGAGCACCATCTACCGAGTAGAAAATTGCCGACCCGTTTGCGCTATCAGTATCATCAAAATTTAACGTCACATACTCTACGCCTCTGGCGTAAATATCTTGGTCAAACGTCAAGGTTAAATACTCACCGCCATTAACCGTTCGGTCTTCAGCTAACGTAACGTCATTAATTAGCGTCACACCATCTTGGTTAATGGTGCCGCCACCGAAAACAATTGATTCGCCAGCAGCATTTGTTGTGAACCTTAAATCTTGAATTTGATGCCCTGAACCAGCGCCGCCTTGTATTGCCACACTTACGACGTTAGATACGACAAAGTCCTGATCGTCATCGTTATTTAAGGCTTCAGTTTGAGTGGTACCGTCGACAAAGGTAAAGACCACATTCGCAGCACCATCGTGATCATCAAAATCTAGCTCGATATTGTTAACGCCATTCGCATAAGCCGAGAAGTCAAAAACAAGCTCTTGCCCATTTGAAATCGTATCGTTGTTAATACCTAAGCCCGAACCTCCATTATTGAAGGTAACGGTATCGGCTCCTGCCGACACTGTTACTAAAGAGCCAATATCCCCTGAGTCGTCTATATCTCTAAAGTCTTCAAAGAAGGTCCCAGCATCATCAGGTAAAACTTGCATATTGGCATTCACCGGCGCCGTTGGCGGGGTATATTCGTAATAACCAGTAGAGCCGAAAATAACTTCGCTGGCGTCGCTATTAACAATTTTAATCTGATAGCTGCCGTTAACATCGGCAATCGGCCCACCACCTTCCACCGTCACGGTAAAAGTAGTTCCATCACCATTTAATGTACTCACGGAACCCAGTGACGACAGGTCTGTAGTAAAGTCTAAATCAACACCACGATAGCTAATCGCCGTTACCATGGCCCCGTCAACGGCGTAATCAACGCCTTCGCCTTGCGAGGCAAACGAGGTAAACGCTGAACCCAGCGCTACCCCACCATCGGTGCCAAGACCGGTAATGACATTACCAATTAAGGTGTCATCATTAGAAAACAAGGTATCGGTATCATCGACAGCAATCGGCGTCGCATCGGCCAAAGTAACGGTTAAGCTCTGTTGGTTGGTAACATCACCATCGCCATCTTCGGCATCAAACACCAGGGTAAATGTCTCACCTTCAATGGCGGTCGGCGCAGCAAAGTAGTTGTAGCTACCGTCAGTGAAGTCAAACAACAAGTTACCAAAAGGGAAGTCAGCAAGCCCGGTTAGAGGGTCACCCGCTTCTAAAGTTAATACGCTGCCGACAGATGCTACGCGCGTAGTGCCGCCATCGTCATAAGTTATACGCCCTTCACCGCTATTAAACGTAGGGTCGTAAGTAAAGGTAATCACCTCGGTGCCTGTATTACCTGGGGTACCAATAACATCTAAAGTACCGCCCAGCTCAACTTCTAGCGTGCTAACAAAGCCACCGTCAGCCCCAAAGTCAGCGGTGGTAACACCACTGATAGCCAATACGCTACCGCCAAATGATGGCGGCACAGTACTTAACAACTCGGCCTCAAGCTGACTTAAATCAGGCACATTGATCGCACTGTTGTTGCCACCAGAGCCGTCTAAGTCAACGGCGTGAATCGCATCCAGTGGCGCGAAATCTGTTAACCCGGTGCCTATACCAACAGCATAGGAACGAACGGTAGGGTTCGCTGTAAGGAAGGTATCCCAACCTGATTCACCGACAGGGTTGCCTGTATCACCTTGGGTTGGCACACCATCAGAGATAAAGTACGTTAACGTCTTCGCGGCAGCATCAACACCAGCACCTCCATTGAAACCGTCAATGGCCGTTAGCAAGTCGGTTAAACCATCTTCATAGTCAGTGCCGCCGGTTGGGTCGGCCAAGCCATCTACTGCGGCATTAAACGCAGTAAGGGTCGTAAACGGACCGCCCGCAACAACGCCACCTTCACCGGTTCCGGCAAACGTAACCAAGGCAATTTCAACATCACTAGACTGTGAGAAAAACTCTTCGGCCAAGGCTTTAATAGCCGACTGCGCCATAATGAAACGGGTTGTCGCCGTACCATCTGGCAAGTTAACCGTAAATCGTCCATCACCCATACTACCGGATGTATCGAGCACAAAAGCGACATCAAATGCGTCTTGCGCGATAATGGGTACGTTAGCCGTTACACTACTGGCAATTGGCTCATCATCAATAACGGCAACGGTTAACGCCGCCGTATTGCCGGTAGCACCAGCGCTGGTATTATAGGTATAAGTAAATGACTGATTAGCAACATCGTCTTCACCAACTGCGGTATTAGACACCGGGCTTAGCAAAGTGTAAGTAAAGTCACCAATAGCACCGCCAGTAGCCGTAGCACCTACCGCTGTAGCCACTACCGCTAAGGTACCAGTGGCGTCCGTTATAGTAATAATACCGCCAACTTGAGTAGCACCCTCTATGTCGGTAATTTCGGTAACTGACACGCCGCCAGGAACATCATTGGTCGCCAAATTACCGGTAGCGACCGAGGTCCCTTGACCTCCAGCTACGTCTTGCCCGGCTTCATCATCGGCATCGAATACGGTTTCTTGTTGGCCACTGCCGTCGCCTAATGCGCTTTCGTGCACCACCGCTAAATCATCAACGTCTGAGCCCAAAATAGTTGTTGTAACGCTGCCTTCCACTGGGTCTGCGGCAATGTATTCAAAGTTATCGGTTAGTACTCCGTTGTCTTCAATATTGCCAACGGCTACCGTAAAACTTTCTGCATCAGCCGCGTCAACTAATGCAGTTACCGTAAATGTTACGCTAGAGGCACCGCTAGGAATCGTCACTGGATTAGCTGACACCGTATAGTCAGCATTGGAAGCACTACCAGAGAAGTCTAAATCAACAGTAACGCCACCGGTAAGTGCGATAACAGCATTACCGTCGGTATCGACCAAACTAACTGTATAAGTATTATCAGCACCGCCTTCAATAATAGAACTTCCACCGCTGATCTTCACATACAAAGTGTCGACAGCGCCGGCAATATTTTCAGGCGCCGTGGGCGTTACTGTTTCTGGCGCATCAACACCATCTAAAATAAACGTCGTCACCGAAGCGGCACCAATAGCAACACTGCCATTAAAATGTCCGCTGTCTGCTATGGCTGCAACGTTAGCAATTGAAACCGTAAAGTTCTCTGCACTGTTCTCTTCAAAATAGTCATCAATCGTCTCAATAGGAAACGTAACGGACGTCTGGCCGGCCGCAATATTTACCGTAGCAACCTGGGTATAATCCAAACCAGTTGCGTCGACAGCGCTGTAGCTCAAAGTAACCGTAACACCCGGGTGCGTTGAGAAGTCGTAACCCGCAGGCCCTACCATTGATACGGTATAACTTCCTGACTCTCCTTCTACTAAAGTGGCCGAACCTGTAAGACTAAAGGTCACAGGATCACTAGCATCTATCGTGCTCGTCACACTGTCGTTACCAATCGCCGCATTCGCCGTGCCGCCTAAGCTGCCCAGCTCAACATTAAAGTCTTCCGCATTCTCGGCAAACGTATCATCGGTAATCGACAAACTAATATCTAAATCAGCCGGCACTCCGCCCGTACCCGTGTACGTCAACGTGCTGCCACTCAAGCTCCAACCCGCTGTCAGTCCTGCACTCACCGCCGCTAAAAACGCCGCCGTATCCGTGCCAACTGTCGCATCATCACCAACCAATCCACTATCCGGCGTACTCAACGCAACCGTGATCGTCTCGCCTGTCGCAACCGCGCCACTGACCGATATCGTATAAGCCGCATTACCGCCTTCTGCTACCGCGCCGCCGCCACTAATATCTATCGTCACCGCATCACTAGCATCTATCGTGCTCGTCACACTGTCGTTACCAATCGCCGCATTCGCC
>CAWVSB010000012.1:0-101582 GCA_963933215.1 uncultured Cellvibrionales bacterium | reverse complement strand
TACACTGGGGGTGTAGGGGTCGCAAGTTCGAATCTTGCCGTTCCGACCATACAAAAGCTAGTAGCCACAAGGCTTGCAAGCGATAAAAGGTGATCCTAGGATCGCCTTTTTTTATGCTCAAAAGTTAGCGATTGATATTATTTATAGACATTCTGTATAGCTGACCAGGTTACCTTTCCTCAACTAAGATAACCTTCCTAGACTTGCAAAAAACCTGCCGACTCGCCAGCACTATTTTTGATGTCTTCGGTAAGCTAATTACTTCAGGTATTAGATAATTTTTTTAATTTGAGAGGGTTTTTAACCAGTAATAAGTATTACATCGTCGAACGTTGGCTCACTGGGTAATGTTTTAAACCGACATAGATAATAAGGTTTTCTGCATCTACTGGAAGCTAGATCAAATAATTTTGATTGCTTACTTGATGTTGAATGTAGTGTAAATAGTTGGCTTAAAGGTGTTAAGCGCTATAATGCAGACAAAGATAATCAGCAGTGGTTAGCGGGTTGGGGTTATGAAATTAGTGCCTTACTAGAAGCCGCACATGACCCGTTAACTGCACTGGATAAAATATCTACTACCAGACTAGTTACGATAATAAATAATGCGTCTCATTCGGCTTGGATTCACAGTAAAGCTTTTCTTTATAAGGTATTACTGCAGATATCTTGAGCCCACCGGGTGGGTTTATTGGTCATAAGCCTAATGATGAGTCCAATGGTTTGTTATTGGACACTGCTGGAGACTTATCATTTTATCGTGCGCTAGAGAGGGGTGACGATGAGTTTAAAGAAGTTGATTCCCTAGGCTTGCTAGATATATCAGCTGAGAATCACCAAAATGGCCTCACCTCAATTGGTAATGCTTGAGTCTGCTGCAAACGAGGCTTTAGCATTATGGGCTTATCCACAAGATACTGACGATAAACAGCAGTTTACAAAACTGTCCAGTATGTATGATGATAAAGATCCCTTGCTGCAAGCCACCGAAATAAAGCTCTATGATGATGGCTTGAGCACAAATATTACCGCCGCAGTTATCGAGCCGTACCTTATTGATCATGGTATTGGAATGAGATCAACAACCGGGCTTAACTACTGTGAACAGGACAAAATGGCCCACTATATTACTGAACTAGAAAAGGTAGGCTTCAATTTTAATATCCACGTGATTGGTGGCATAGCAGCACATGAATCATTGAATGCGACCGAAATAGCGCAGCAGAAAAATGACTTACCGAATAGCCCACGCCATCATTTAATGCATACTCCCTATGTAACAATAGATAATATACAGCGCTTTTCGGAGTTAGATGTTATTGCCGATGTGTAAATGGCGGGTCACTGGATTTTAGGTGAGCAGCCGTTTGATGGAGAGTTGTTGGGACATGGGCGCGTTAGCAACGCCGCTCCGATGAGCGAAATTATTGATGCCGGTGCAAGATATACTCTACGTAGTGATTGGGACGTGTCATCACTGAATAATTTTGTAGGAATGAGAAATGTAATGTTGAGGGGGAGATAAAAATAATACCCTCGATGAAGTGCTGCGCGCTTATACAATTAATGCTGCCTATGCTTTAGAGCAAAATCATTTTGTCGGTAGTTTGGCGATGGGTAAGCGTGCGGATATAACTATTATTAATAGAAATTTATTTGATACATCTGTCAAAAATATTGATAAGACAACCATCTCCATGACAATTATTGAAGGCAACATTTTTTTAAAAAGACGCTGAATAATAGTTAGTTCAATTGCCTGCCTTTGCCAAAATTTTCAGCCAAGCAATTAGTATTTCTTCGGTGATTTTTTAAATTTAAAATACAGACTTAAATAATTGATTCATTTACCCGCTGTATTTTGAGTTTCCCTAACATATAGACAGTTGGCACTAATAACAATGTCAGTGCTATAACGGTGATCATTCCGCCAACCATTGGGGCAGCTAAGCGACTCATCACCTCTGAACCAGTACCGGTGCTATACAGAATAGGTAGTAAACCGGCAACATCAGCACCTGCCGTCATTAATACCGGCCTTACTCTCAAGGTGGCTCCATTTAGTACAGCCTGAGTAATTGTCGCTTTGCTCATCACTGCTTTACCTTGGCTAACCTCTGCCTGTAACTCTTCCCAAGACAGATTAAGGTAGACCAACATCAGCATCGCTGTCGCAACAGCAATGCCAGCTAACGCTATGAAACCCACGCCAACGGTGATGGAAAAATTAAAGTCGAACCAATAGAGCAGCCAGATACCGCCAACAAGACCTAAGGGTAGTGTGCCCACAATAATTGCCGGTTCAGTAAATGTCCGAAAGCTCATGAAAAGTAGAATCGTTATTAGTGCTATGGTTAATGGCACCACATACGCTAATTTTTCTTTGGCTCGCTGTATATATTCATATTGGCCCGACCAAGTAATTGAATACCCAGCAGGTAAATCCAACTCTTTTTCTACCACGACTTTGGCGCTTTCAACATAGGTGCCTACATCGATATCTTCTATATCAATATAGGTCCAGCCATTGGTGCGGGCATTTTCACTTTTAATACCCGCTGGCCCGTCTTCGATATAGATGTCTGCGACATCGGCTAATGCAATACGCTGCCCCGCAGCAGTCACTATAGGCAGCAGCTGCAACTGTTCAGGCGAATCTCGATATGACTGCGGGTAACGTATATTCACTGGATAACGCTCTAGTCCCTCAACCGTTTGGGTTACGTTCACGCCGCCTATAGCCATTGCGATAACTCGTTGTATATCGGTAATGCTTAAATTAAATCTTGCGGCTTTCTCACGATCAATATCAATCTTTATATAGCGTCCCCCCGCCACTCGCTCTGAATAGACTGAAGCAGTGCCAGTAACGTCTTTAAGTATTTTTTCTAACTGCTGACCAATAGCTTGAATCTCGGTTAACTTTGGACCGGAAATTTTAATACCAACTGGCGTTTTAATACCTGTCGCTAACATATCAATTCGAGTTTTGATCGGCATTACCCAGGCATTAGTCACCCCAGGAATTTTTACTAGCGCATCTAACTCGGCTCTAAGGCTTTCTCGCGTTACCCCCTCGCGCCATTCACTGTATGGTTTTAATTGGATGAAGGTTTCAATCATTGTTAATGGCGCGGGATCGGTTGCTGTTTCAGCGCGGCCTATTTTACCAAACACAGTTTTCACTTCGGGAACGGTTGCGATGAGCTTGTCGGTTTGCTGCAATAACTCTCTTGCCTTACCAATAGATATACCGGGGTAGGTCGTTGGCATGTACATCAAATCTCCTTCATCAAGAGAGGGAATAAACTCGCTGCCTATTTTACTCATCGGCCACAGACTGCTAAACAATAATAACAATGCAATTGCCAATGTTCTCTTTGGGTTATTCAATACTTTAATCAGCAGTGGTCTATAACTGTTGATTAAGAATCTACTGGCAGGATTCTCTGCTTCAGACTTAATTCTTCCGCGAACAAAATATCCTAAAAGAACTGGGACTAATGTCACTGCTAGAATTGCAGCAGCTGCCATAGCATAAGATTTGGTATAAGCTAAAGGCGCAAACATGCGGCCTTCTTGTGCTTCTAGGGCGAATACAGGTAAGAAGCTTACCGTGATAATTAGCAGGCTAAAAAATAAAGCTGGACCTACCTCTAGTGCTGACTTAGTAACCACCCGCCAACGGTTTTTATCAGTGAGAGGCGTTTTACCCATGTGTTTGTGCATGTTTTCAATCATTACAATGGCCCCGTCAACCATCGCGCCTATAGCAATAGCAATACCCCCTAATGACATGATGTTGGCATTAATGCCTTGCAGGTACATTACTGTAAATGCCATTAAAATACCGATGGGTAAGGTTATTATTGCGACCAGGGCAGACCGTATATGCATTAAAAATATAATGCATACCAATGCAATAACCACAAACTCTAATAACAAGGTTTGCCAAAGGTTTGTCACCGCTCGTTTAATTAACACTGAACGGTCATAAACAGTGATTACTTCGACTCCTTCGGGGAGGCTTTTTTCTAAGGCATCAAACTTAGCTTTAACCGCATCGATAGTTTTTTGTGCATTTTCGCCATAGCGCATAACAATCACGCCGCCCACCGTTTCACCTTCGCCATTTAACTCGGCAATGCCTCGGCGCATTTGCGGGCCTATGCCTATGGTTGCAGTATCCTTAAGTAAAAGTGGGGTGCCATTTTTATTAACGCCTAATGGAATATTCTCCAAATCTTTTTCATTTTCTAGATAGCCGGAAGTTCGCACCATATATTCAGCTTCAGCCATTTCTATAACTGAAGCACCGACTTCTTGGTTGGACTGTTTAATAGCCATTTGTATGTGGGCTAAGGGAATGCCGAAAGCACGCAGTTTTTCAGGGTTAACACGCACTTGATATTGCTTCACCATGCCGCCGATTGTGGCAACCTCTGACACGCCAGGTACTGTTTGCAGCTCATACTTTAAAAACCAATCTTGAATTGAACGTAATTGGCTGATGTCATGCTTGCCGGTTTTATCAATTAGCGCATACAGATAAACCCAGCCCACGCCGGTAGCATCTGGCCCTAACTGGGGCTTTGCATTGTCTGGCAACGATGGTGCTACTTGACTTAAATATTCAAGTACGCGGCTTCTAGCCCAATATAAGTCGGTATCCTCGTCAAATATTACATAAACATATGAATCACCAAAAAATGAATAGCCGCGCACTGTCACCGCTCCAGGTACCGATAGCATAGCGGTCGTGAGAGGGTAGGTAACTTGATCTTCAACTACCTGCGGCGCCTGTCCTGGATAGTTAGTTTTTATGATCACCTGAACATCAGACAGGTCTGGTATGGCATCAATGGGTGTATTTTTGAGCGAATACAAACCGGCAGCAACCACCATCGTGGCAGCAATTAGTACAAAGAATCGATTATTAATCGACCATCGGATTAATGCGACTATCATCATCTTCTCCTAATGGTGGCTATGGGGGTTGGCGTGAGGTTGAGCCTTGTCAGACGGCTCATTCGGCAATACTTCCTTATGGTCTATGCGTTTAAAATCAGAGTCTTTACTAGATTCTGAATCTAATAAAAATTGCGCTGATACAACAACTGTCTCGCCTTCTTCTAGGCCTTTATTGATAGCGATATATCGGCCATCTGATGCGCCTAGTTCTACTTCAATCGACTTAAATTTTCCGTCCCCTAAAGCTTGTACAACAACAGTTCGAGCGCCAGTGCGGATCACCGCTTGTTTTGGTACCAGTAAAGTTGGTGCATCGCTTTGGCGATGAATAACCACTTCGGTGAACATATTCGGCTTTAATAGGTTGTCAGTATTTTCAAAGCGTAACCGTACCCGAGCGGTTCTATTTTCAGGGTCGAGAGTAGGGTAAACATAATCAACTTGGCCCCGCCATGTGTGCCCTTGCATATAGTCGACAGTCATTGTTACTGCCAGCCCTATCTTAACCAGCGCGACCTGGCGCTCAAAAATTTCGGCCTCTACCCACATCTGCTCAAGCACAGCAATAGACATTAAGGTTGTGCCGGGCTTAACAAAGAAGCCCTCTCTTATATTTAAATTATCAATAACACCGTCTTGTGGTGCGTCAAAGGTGATTGTTTGCTGTACCTTTTTAGTTTTACTAAGTTGTTTAATAAATGGTATAGAAAGCTGTAATGCTTTTAAACGACTTTCAGAGGCACTAATAAGACTACTATTGTTTCGGCTCAAGGCGAGTAAATACTCTTCTTGTGCGTTGACTAGCTGCGGCGAATATAAATCATAAAGTGGCTGATTTTTAGTTACCGGGTCGCCAGCCGCCTTAACGTAAAGATTTTCTATCCAGCCTTCAACTCTTGGATGAATATGTTTAAGTTGATCTTCATCGTATTTCACATAACCAACAGTTTTAATTTCAGTACGTAAAACATCTCGCCTAACGATAGCGGTACGAACGCCCAAGTTATTTATTACATTGGGCGATATGCGAACCACCCCAATATCGGCATTGACAGCTTTGTAAACGGGCACTAAGTCCATTCCCATTGGTGATTTCCCGGCCTTAGCACGACGATAATTAGCATTCATAGGTGCTACCCAATATAGCGGCTCAGGAGTCATTACTGGTTGCTCTTTACTGTCACTAATTAAAAGCATACTAGCGACTGCGCCGATAATTGCTGATACAACAGCAATACTGATAAATTTTAATGAGCTGTTCATTGATCATCTCCTCGACTAACGACTGGGGACAGTTGCAAGCCAGTCATCAAGTAATTCATAGTGGCGGTTACTTTTTGTTGTCTCACTTTAATTTCTAATACTTCAATTTTTGTATTCAATTCTGCTATAAAAGCACGCATAACATCAGCAAAATCACCATCATCATTGGTATATGCGGTCAAAGACGCCTCCGCCTGCACATTTATTTGCTGTAACAGTTTTGTTTCATATAAATTGGTACGTTGTTTTAAACGCTGAATATCTGATAGCGTTCTTAGAGCTTGGGAGCCAAGCTTTCGCTCTAATAGTTGATAATCAATTACTGTAGATTGCTTTCTGAATTTTGCCGCTGAGACATTTTTATCTTGACGGTTTTCTGTGAATAGGGGTAGGTCAAAGCTAACACCAACAGATACAAAATCAGATCGCTCTATACCTAAGGGTGAATCCTCACGGTAGCCATAGGAGGCAGTTAACGACCAGTTAGGTTTATAATTCTGTTTCAATAAATCAACTTCAGCCTGCTTAATTGCTATCTGCCGATCGCTTATCAATAATTGAGGATGTCTTTTTATAGCCTGATTGATCGTAGTCACAGACATAGTAGAAAGGTCGGTTAGCTCTGGCAGCTTTTGTGTAAGAGTCTGTAGTTGGCTGCTGCTAGGTAGCCATTCAGATAAAAGTTGGCGGCTAGCATCGTAATTCATTCGCAGCATAGTTAGGCGATCTTCTAATTTAGTCAGCTCTAGCTGGGCTCTAACTACATCTTGTTGGCGAGCTTGCCCCATAGCCGACTGATATCTTGAAGTAGTTACCTCAACCAACTGCTCAAATAAGTAACGATCGTTATTTATCAGTTCAATAGATTTCAATGCTAAAAAACTGTCCATCCATAAGTGTGAGACGGCCATTACAAGCTGGGCGCTACGGTTAAGTCGCATATAAGGATTAACATCGGCCATTAACTGGGACTTCCTAGCCTTTAGCCTTCTGCTGTCGCCACTAGGAAAGCGCTGAGTAATACCCATTTTAAATTGGGTCATGTTCTCCTGATTAAAGTCCCAGCTATCGATAGGCAGATTAGCAACGTCTAATGAGAGCGTTGGATCAGGTAAGGAGTTGTGACTTGTTGCTTCGTCTCTATAAGCAGACTCGATTAAACTGCTACTCTTTAGCCATTCATCATTGTTAACTGCTAGAGCGATTGCAGTATCTAATGTTAAGTTGGCGGCAGCGGCTGAGTGGATAGCGAACCAAAGGCTTGCGCCTGCTAGTAATTTTTTCATGATCTAAACTCATTAATAATGAATAACAGTCAAACAAATTAACGTTTGAAAGCTCAAGATTTGGGCAGACTTACCCTAGGTTTAGATTAATATGGGGGGACGAAAGAGATTTGAAGAGTGTGCTGATAATTTATGATTATCTATGGTTATATTAATAACAGCTTGATGATTATCGCTAAGCGAAGATGTCCGTTTTGCCGAAATATTAAAACCTAATATGCAGTTACTGCAATCACCATCACAGCATTCACTATTTTCAGACATTGATAGTGCAGCGCTAGGGCTGCTGGATTGTTCGCCATGACAAGGTAGTGAATTCGAAGACGAAGGCGCGATTTCTGTAACGGTCTGATCAATCATTGACACTGTCATTTGGGTTGCAAATACGCCATTAGCTAATACGGCTAGGGTCAAAAAGACAACTATGTATTTATTAAAAGACTTCATGCATTTATTGTCGGTCATAATGGCAGAACTAGCAAACATCGTTGCTAAAGTTGTTTAAGTTAAAGCCGCTGCTGAGGCTACCATAGCTAGTTAACACTTTATATTTGGCTTGTATCACGTTAATCTAGCTACTAGTTAATCATAATAGTATTGCCAAGTTGACTGATATTTTTTGGTAGAATATTGGTAAAGGTGTTTATCTTATATACTAATACAGCCCTCTATATTCAGGCTCTAGGAAAGTTTCCGTAGTAGTGATCGTGATCTATTTCATGAAGTAGGTAATAACCCAAACCTTCCATTAGAGAATTAATGCCGCCCGCATTCTTATCATAAGATTCAACCTGCAATAAACAATAATTATTACCCAGCAATTTAGTCATGCCTTTAATAGCTCTTTCTTCATGGCCTTCCACATCAATCTTGATAGCGATGTTTTTATCTTTATCAGTACTGATATCGTCAAGCGGATAAACATTAATACGTTTCTCTATAAATTTATTGGTATCTAGTTCATTTTGATTAGTCACTTTTATTCGAGATCGACCAGTACTATTCCCTGTGTTTTCAAGAAAGATGACCTCGGCCTCCTTATCGCTCAAACCAAAGGGTTTAATTTCAACACTGTCCTGCAAGTTATTTAGCAAAAGATTAGCGCTGAGCTGACAAATATTGGTAGAGGCAGGCTCGAAAGCATAGGTTTTCTCAATAGAGGGTAGGAGAGAAACGTTAACAGAATATAGACCGATATTAGCACCCACATCATAAAAAATGGTGCAGGTATACTGATCAACGAATTCAGAAAATACCGCTAGTTGGTCTTCTTCATAGCCACCATTAATAATCAATTTCCTATCGATGCTATTTTTATAGTTGACCAAATAATTAATACCTTTCCGATTAATTATTCGAAACCGGTTTCTTATTAATCCGCGGTACGCTGCGCGCTTTAACTTAATCCAAAATTTCATCAAATTACTCCGATAATTAAATATATTTTAGCTAACAAATTTTGCCCTTAGTCTAATCTAGACCTATGACTAAAACTACTACTTGACGGTAATAGTTGGTTATAATCTGGTGATGCTAGCAATAATAGATTATTTTAGTAGTGGTAGTTTTAACTTACTTTTTATTCTGTTGACTTTTACGATATTAAAAATCAGTTGTTACAGTTAGAGCTACTGTCGTTATGCTGATATTAATTTGGTGCTGGCAGGTAACAGTGATGGTCCAGAACAGTATGCATGGGCTCGTTAGAGCATCAATATATATGCAGGCACATCAAACATATTTACTATGCATAATTAATGCTTCAAAATATTGAACTTGAGCGCTCATAGTTAAAATCGATTCATAAGAATCGTGCCTATTCCTTTTTGGCTTTACATGCGGATAACTAAATTCATACTCTTACTCGGGCGGGAAAGGAAGGATGAATATTTTAGGTCAACAGTTAACAATTATAATGAACCTTAACTATAGACTGTTAAAAAAGGTGTTATTTGGCACAGTCTCTATCGTATTATCCCTTACCTGTGAGGCACTTGAGCCAGAGCCTCAAAAATGGAGCCATCTGCCGATGGATAAAAATTTCGGTGGTATTGCAGTTGTTCATACTGAAGCCGATATTCTCAGTGATCCCACTCTTGCTCTTGAAGATGTGGACATGACGTTAGACACTTGGGCTGCTAAATATATTCGGACATTTGAGTTATTTGAAAAATCGTCACGCATAGATATTACCCAAGCTTACCAGAAAGCACGGTGGTCTGGCTTACTTGATGGTGCTATTGCCTCAACCTCTAGAGAGGGTTTGGCTGACACTTTTGTTCGTGTTGCGATCAATTTATATGGTGCGCCGCCATTACGCGGTAAGAAATTTGGTGCGTATCGGTCTGTAGTGGATGTTGAAACAACTATAGGTATAGCACTGAATATGCGGCTACCAACAGGTCACTACCTAGACGATAAGATACTTAATATAGGGCAGAATCGGTATGTTCTTAGGCCGCAGCTGGGCGTTATGCATACGCGTGGAAAGTGGTCTACAGAGCTGACGGGTGAAATTGCTTTTCATACAGAAAATGACGATTTTTTTAATAGTAAAAAACTTAAGCAGAAACCACTGTATATCTTACATGGCCATCTCATTTACACCTTTAAGCCGGGGCAGTGGGTGTCTGCCAGCGCTGGCTATGACTATGGCGGTGAAAACGAAATTAACAATGTTAGCCAAAATGATAGATTACAAAATGTAGGCTGGAAGCTGAGTTATTCACATCCAATTAATCGTGCTATAGGAGTAAGTTTTTTTTACTTGGGCACTCGCACACACGAATCGGTCGGTCTTGATTCCGACTCGTTGGCAGTGAGTACGTCTTTTGTATGGTAGATTAAATGGGAGCACCGACAAGTTAACGTGTTAGCAGCCCTTATTGGTAGAGCTTTGCTACAGCGCTAATCGGCGTTAATGTTCCTACAGTGACGAAAGATCATTGAATTATCTATTTAAAGGCCGTAAGCATCAAATAGGTGTGATTACCGTATTTTACATACTCAAAAATCACTATAAAAGAGAATGCCATGTTACTTAAAAAGCTCGCCAATGGCGCATTAATTATCGTGGCCACTATGTTCTTCTAGCGAAATCAGTAACCAAACCAAAAAAAATATTATTCCTTGTCATTTTAATGACTCAGCTAATGTTTTGGCTGGCATGTTGACACCGTTACTGGCAGATAGCTTTTAAGATAAGTTGAGAGATAGTTGCTTCGCTGTATTGCCAGCTGAATATAATCAGCAATGGGCGGTAAGCTTAGGTAATGCCGAGCCTGAATATACTGGTGGTTATAAGTAGCAATGAGCTCTAAAGTTTAGCGTTTGCCCAAGGGTCAGTAGTGCTGGGCTGCTTCGGTGTGCCTTTGGTTCCAACTAACACCACAAACTTTTTGTTAGCTGCAATTGTTTTGCAATTGCCAAATAAACGTTCTATTTTTGAATGATAACTTAGCTGTCTGTTGCCGATAACCCAAAGCTGACCGCCGCGTTTAAGTGCTTTATAACTTTGGCTTATCATGCGCCAAGCGATGTGATCACCCACTGTGTTATGTTGGTGAAAGGGAGGATTACAAAGGATTAGGTCAGGTTTATCTAGTGTAATATCAGTCAAGCTATCGGCGATGACAAAGCTTGCATTTAAATCATTGTTCAAAGCTGCTATATAGTTTGTTTTTGCTGAATCAAGCGCCATATAACTTTCGTCAATAAACGTTATCTTACACTCTGGCAGTGACTTTTTAGCCATCACCCCTAGTATGCCATTGCCGCAACCCAAGTCGATTATATGTTGTGAGAGAGGCAGTTTTTCAAATTGCTCAAGCATAAATCGCGCACCAATATCTAAGTTTTCACGAGAGAATACATTAGCATTATTACTAAGTATTAAACCGGTCGTTTCGTCTAAATAGTCAGTAGGATAGGGCGAGCTAGCTCCTGATTTATTGGCATAATTTGGATGTATCAAGCGTGCTTTTTTCTTCGCTAATGACGTTACAGTAGGGCCAATATATTTTTTAAACAAAGCGATAGTGGAGTTATGAATATTTTTAACCATACCGCCAGCAATTATTGTGGTATCGATGTCTATATGGTTTTGAAGCGTAATTAGTTGCTGCTCGAGAAGCGCCAGAGTTTTGGGTACTTTTATTACTACAATATTAAAAATGCCGCTGGGTTGGTTGGTGCTAGCAATTAATATGGTGTTGCTGTCAATATTATTAATAGCAAAGTTGTGAGCGGTGGAAAGCTCTCCCAGATAAGAGTCGCCCCAGCAGGTAACATCATACTTATTGAGGCTAGTGGCCAACGCACCAAATTGATCATTAATGATAAGAATCCTGGCGTTTTCACTCGGCACGTTATCGTCACCGCTGAGGACCTGCAGCAAGTACTCGTCACCGGCATCCCAGGCGCGCAGGGTTTCTTTGGTGCGCAAGGGTATTCGCTGTAATGAATATGAACCAAATGCAGAGGCTAAAGTTTCCACGGGTATTACCTGAAAGTTGAGTTGATTGCTGACATTTTACCAGAGCTTACAGAACACTATTGCTTATTTTATGCGGTCAAACATAACTAAGTGTTTAGCTGTATCTAGTAAAGCATAGCGGTACTATTATTAGGTGATAATAATTCTCCAAAGGTGTGTTATGAAGTTTTTTTGGTTACTCCCATTGCTGTTGGTGGATATAGCTAGTGCTGACGATTTAGCTGGCCAAGCTGGGCTATTTACCGACCACGCGAAGCCTTATGAGAGGACTGAACAGAGAGACGATTGCGATAACTATAATCCTTTGCGAGCGCCCTTTTTTGGCGACACTCATGTTCATACACGCTATTCATTAGATGCCAGTACCCAAGGTACTCGCACCCGTCCGATAGAGGCTTATCAGTTTGCTATGGGTCAACCATTAGGTATTCAGCCATGGACTAAAGCAGGTAAGCCGCTGCGTGAAGTGAGTATTGGCAGGCCATTAGATTTTGCGGTAGTTACTGATCATGCCGAACTTATCGGCGAGGTGAATACCTGTAACGATGCCACTATAGAGGGGCACAACTCTTGGCAATGCTTGTTATATAGAGGTTTTCCTCGCTTATCATTTTTTGTATTTAACACGGCTTCATCAATATTTCAAACTCATTTAGCGCCGACTGAGGCGGGACAGAAGCAATGGCGAGAAGCAGGCTTGGCGCCTTGGGATGAAATGAGGGATGCAGCAGAAATCGCATATGATCGTTCTAGTAGCTGTGAATTCACCAGTTTTGTTGGTTACGAATGGACTGGCTCCGGAGAGAATGTTGCTAATTTACATCGCAATATAATTTTTAGAAACAGCAATGTGCCGCGCCTGCCGATCAGTTTTATTGATGCACCGTCTGCTCAGCAATTGCTGGAGCAATTAGATAAAGGCTGTATTGAAGGAGTTGAGGGCTGTGATGTTGTTGTTATCCCCCATAATTCAAATTTAAGTGACGGCATAATGTTTCGAACTCTGCGCGATGATGGGGCAGCGATTACCATTGACGATGCTAATAGGCGGGCTAGGTTAGAGACATTGGTAGAGATAATGCAGCATAAAGGTAGCTCGGAATGTTATTTTGGGCCAGATAATATAGACGACGGCTTATGTGCGTTTGAGCAATTGCCTTACAACACCTTTAGAGGACAGTATCAGCCGTCAATGGCAGAGCTACCCAAGCCTAGCGATGGCTTTGTTCGTGGGGTATTAAATGATGGTTTAATTCAGCAGCAACGCACAGGCGTTAACCCATTTAAACTTGGTTTTATTGGCAGTACTGATACCCATTTAGGAACTCCCGGCTTAGTCGACGAGAGAGAATATAAAGGACATGGCGGTGCAGGTGCTCCTGCAGGGAAGGAAATACCGCCGGGGCTAACTGATAATCTTGAATATAATCCTGGCGGTTTAGCGGTCTTATGGGCAGAAGAGAATAGCCGTGATTCTTTATTTGCTGCGATGCAGCGACGAGAAGCCTATGGCACTAGCGGGCCACGTATTTTAATGCGAATGTTTGGCGGATGGGAGCTGCCAGCTGATATGTGCCAGCAACCAAACTTTGCCGAGATCGGTTATAGCAACGGTGTTGCCATGGGCGGTGATTTAAGCTCTGCTGACCCGACTGCGAGCCCAAGTTTTGCGGTAATGGCGGCAAAAGATGCAGGTACAGCGACTCAGCAAGGTATGGCGCTGCAACGCTTGCAGATTATTAAAGGTTGGCTTGATAATGACGGCAATGCTCAGCAAAAAGTGTTTGATGTCGCCGGCAACAGTAATAATGGCGCAACTGTTGATATAAACACCTGTGAAGCTAGCGGTAAGGGCTATGCTCAACTATGTTCGGTATGGCAAGACCCTGATTTTCGTCAAACCGAAAATGCTTGGTATTACGCCAGAGCAGTAGAGAATCCTAGTTGTCGTTGGAGTCAAAATATTTGTATCGCCAAACAAGTCAATTGTGCAAACCCTAAAACTATTGGTGAGGGTTTAGAAGGCTGTTGTAGCGATGCGCATAAGCCAATAATACAAGAGCGAGCATGGAGTTCGCCAATTTGGTACAACCCAAGCGGGAGTTAAACATAGCAATGGTTTCTCATAGTATGCGGTTGCTGTTAATTGGTGCGGTGGTATTGGCGGCTGTATTGATATTTATTCCTAGTGACAAACCAGAATTGGCAGCGTTAGACGAGGCTGCATTAAAACAACAATGGAATAGTGTTGTGGGTAGTAATTATTTACCTCAAGAATGGTTGCTAATAAAGCAGGATGCTAAAGATCAGCAGATACTACAGCTTCAAGCAATTAGCATAGGCCTGCATGAAAGTGATCCGGTAGTGTTAAGGCGCTTAACACAATTAGCTGAATACCTTAACGCTGGCGACGTGAAAGGGCTTGAATACAGTGATGAGATTGTCCGTCGAAGGCTAATTCAATTGATGGAAGAAAGGCTTATTATTCAGGCTAATATAGCCATTAGCGAAGCTGATGTGGCCAGCTATTATGCGTTAAATGCCGACCAATACTTGTCTGAGCCACGGGTGAGTTTTAACCATATGTTTTTTGTCAATTTGGCTGCCTCTCAAGATTTTTTGCTAAAACCGAATAAAGGGTCTGATATTAAAGGTGATAATTTTTTAGCCGGCCATGATTTCGTTAAGGTCGCCCAATCTTGGGTTAATAAATCATTTGGTATCGGTTTTTTTGCTGAATTTGATCTGCGGAAATTAGATCAATGGCAGGGGCCTATAAATTCTAGTTTTGGTTATCACTGGATTAGGTTAAGTGAATATTCTCCACCTCAGTTATTAAGCCTAGCATCTCAGCAAGATAAAATTAGAGCCGCCCTATATGAAAAACGCCGTAAGAAAATACTTACAGCGCAGCTAACAAAGCTTAGAGATAACTATAAAAATGGCTGGGTTATTCGCCCGCGTCTCCCGGCCAGTTCTTCATAACTATTAGCGGATGAAATGCTAGCTCCACACCTTCTTCAATTTGTGACTGGCTATTAAACATATTACGAGCACGTTTAAAGCTAGCTGTACCTTTCGTATCCACCGCTTCAGTTAAGCTAAGCCCACCTATACTATGGAAGACTAATTGTCCGTCTAATGAGTATAAATATACACCTAACGATGCGGCATCGACTAATTTAGACCAGTTAAAGTCTCCCGATATAGAATTGCTTGCGCCTTGCACTTTGGGCCCCCGGTTTACTCCATCCCAGCGGGCAACACGCTTTTGTCCTACAGTGAAGGTAACGTGGCGTTCAATTAAGTCGGTATATAAAATACCATCGACTTTGTCAGTCTCTGTTAGTAAAGCAATGGTTGCGCCGATAACTTGCATTTGTAGCTGTTGGTCAATGCGCCCGGTAGAGTAATCATAAGGGTTGCCAAAGGCTCTAACATTAGTTTGGTAGGCATCCTCATATAATTTACTATTTACCACGGTATAGCCGTTGCTTTCTAAATAATCGACAACATACTCGTCAATCTTTGCTTCCTGTTTTTCCAAATAGCTTCTGCTCGGTTTTCCTAAATTATGAGTTGCAATCACAATACGTTTGATTTTTGTCTCATTACCCTCTTTATCGATGGCATATGGGTAAGTTGTGGGGTTGTAGCTGGTAACGCTGCAGCCGGCAATGGCAAGAGTGAGTAAAATAGTTAAAAAACGCACGGTAGCTCCCTGTGTTATTACTGATATGTTGTTTTTAAAAATAATAATGGCATTCTAGCAAGTGGCGTCAGCCAATAAAAGCGATGTTAACCTTTATAATTTACAACAGTGATGGAGACCACCTTGAGTAACGCGGTAAAACTTAATTATGTAAAGCAGGGTCAGGGACCTTGTGTAGTTGTTTGTCATGGCCTTTATGGCTCGCTGGCCAACTTTACTAGTTTAGCAAAGCACTTAGAGCAAAATTATACGGTTATAAGAGTAGATTTACGCAATCATGGTAAGTCGCCCCATGTATTAGAGATGACACAGCAAGCGATGGCAAATGATTTGGTTGTGTTATTAGGTGAGTTAGGCCTTGAACAGGCGGTAGTAGTTGGTCACTCCTTAGGCGGTAAGGTAGCGATGACCTTTGCCCAACAAAACCCGCAATTAGTGAGTGGTTTGGTTATCGTTGATGTAGCGCCAGTGGAATACCCAGCTGATTCACATAACAATGTATTCACCGCATTAAAATCTGTCCACTTAACGGCGATAAAAAGCCGTAAAGATGCGGATGAAGCCCTCACTCAGCACTTAGCTGAAACTAGTTTACGCCAGTTTTTATTAACAAATTTACAGCATACCGCCAGCGGTTTTCAGTGGCGTATTAACTTGGGTGTGTTGATTAGTGAATATCATGATATTGCCGCAGCGCCGCCAGCAGCCCCGCCCTATATTGGCCCAGTTTCATTAATAAAAGGTAGTGAATCGACCTATATTAATGATGTTATGCTACCTGTTGTAAAGCAGCGTTTTCCCAATTGCATTGTTAATACCGTTGATGGAGCAGGGCATTGGTTACACGCTGAAAAGCCAGCCGAGTTTAACGGGTTGGTGGAAGATTTTTTAAGTACATTGTTTTCAAATACATGAGTAGCGTGATATGCGAAGTATTAAAATTGACGGCCCGTTTTATGCCATCTTAGATAACGCGGCTGAACAAGCCAAGCTGATGAGTGACGCCGGGTATGATGGTGTCTATACACTTGAAGGTAACACTGATCCATTTCTGCCATTACTCCTAGCAAATGAACATGCCCCTAACTTAGATATATCTACTGCTATAGCAGTAGCATTTCCACGTAATCCCGCCCATTTAGCTTATCAAGCTTGGGATTTACAAAAGTTCTCTAAAGGTAAGTTCTTTTTGGGTTTAGGCTCACAAATAAAGCCCCATATAGAAAAGCGTTTTGGCTGTGACTTTAGCCCACCAGCGCCGCGTATGCGCGAGCATATTTTAGCGGTAAAAGCATTTTTTAATACGTTTCAAAACGATGCGCGACTTGATTATGAAGGTAAATACTATCGCCATACATTAATGACGCCGATGTTTAATGCAGGCCCGTGTGAGTATGGACCTCCGCCGATCATGTTAGGCGCAGTGGGCCCTAGAATGACCCAAGTTGCTGGTGAGGTTGCTGACGGTTTAATCGTTCATCCGTTTCACACTAAAGCGTTTTTAGATGAAGCACAGCTGCCGATAATTGAAACAGCGCTAGAGACCAGTGGGCGCCAACGGGATGATTTTATTATGTCGGTGTCAGCTATGGTGGTAACCGGCAATAATGAGCAGGAGTATGAAGCTGCTAAAACCTCATTGAAAGGCCTGCTAGGATTTTATGGCTCAACACCGGCTTATATACCACCTATGGCAGCGGTAGGTTTAGATCACTTACAGCCAGAGCTAAATAAAATGTCGAAAGAGGGTGCTTGGGATAAGCTCGGCGATATTGTCGATGATGAGTTTCTTAATGCCTTCGCTGTTTGCGGCGAACCCCATACTATAGCCCAGCAGCTAATAGACAAGTATGGCGATATCGCCGATAGATTAAGTATTTATGCGCCTTATCAAACAACCCCGGATGTTTGGCCCGGAATTATTGCCGAGATGAAGCAGTTGCTGGGGCGCTAAATAGTGTTATTTCTTAATTTGAGCAGCCATGGTTTTTTCCATTTTGTCACCGTAAGGTGGCAGCATTCCTGCTAGCTTAGACAAGTTAACAAAGCCTTGTTTGAAGACGGCTTTGCCGTGGCTGAATGTTCTAAACCCTTCAATGCCATGATAAGCGCCCATACCGCTATTACCGATACCCCCAAATGGAATGTCTTCATTGCCTACATGCATACCGATATCATTGACAGTAACGCCGCCTGCAATGGTGCTATCTAATACTTTTTTAGTCTCAATTTTGTCTTTACCAAAGTAATACAAGGCTAATGGTCTTGGACGGCGGTTTATATAAGCTATCGTCTCGTCAATATTTTGATAGCTGTGTAAGCAGATGATCGGGCCGAATATTTCATTTTGCATTACGCTCATATCATCACTTGGGTTAATGACAATATGCAGTGGCACCTTATTAGCAGTTTGATCACTTAAGTCCTCACCGGCTGGGTTACACTCTATTACGCGGGCGCCTTTCTCTCTTGCATCATCAATGTATGAGTTAATGCGTTGCAGATGACGTTCGTTAATCATAGAAACATAGTCAACATTATCTTTAATCGTTGGGAAAAAATCAGTAAAGTTTTGTTGAATTAACGTGATTAGTTGTTCTAACCGATTTTCGGGTACAAAACAGTAGTCGGGCGCTATACAAAGCTGACCTGAATTGAGGATTTTACCTGCAGTTAATTTACCAGCGCAGTCTTCAATATCAACATCATTGCCAATAATAACCGGCGATTTACCGCCCAACTCTAGGGTTACAGGCGTCATGTTTTCACTGGCAGCACGCATAATATGTTTGCCCACCGATGTTGCACCAGTAAAAATTAGATGGTCAAAGGGTAGGGCAGAAAAGGCCGCACCAACATCTGCACCACCATTACAAATGACTACTTCTGTTTCGTCAAAATACTGTTTAAATAATTTTTCCATCAGCTCGGAAGTAGCGGGAGTAAATTCAGAAGGTTTAATCATTACTCGGTTACCGGCCCCTAATATATCGGCCAGTGGGGTAAAGATCATATTGGCAGGGACATTCCAAGGTGTCATCAGCCCGACCACACCTTTGGGCTGATAATGCACATAGGCCTTCGCACCAAATAAGCCTAATGGCATATTAGGTTTACGTTTGTCAGGCTTTATCCATTTCTTTAAGTTCTTCTTAACAAACTTAAGCCCGTTAACAGAGGTGAATATATCTGTCATTAAAGTTATGTGACGGGAGCGTGAACCAAAGTCTTGGTTTATAGCGGTAATGATAGCCTCTTGGTGATCGACAACCATTGCTATACATCGGTCTAGGCGGTTGATTCTGTTTTCATAACTGACGGGTCCTTCTGCTAGGAAGGCGGCTCTTTGGCGCTCCAGTAATACATTTAAACTCGTATTTTCATTATTGTTCATCGCTAGCCTCGGTTAGTCATAACTTCTCATTGGTAAGTTGTCAGCAAGAGTTTTGTCTGATTTTTCTCTTGCGTCGCGCAAAATAAATTCACTACATCTTTCGGCAATCATTACCGTGCCAGCATTAGTATTGCCAGAAGGAATAATTGGCATAACTGAAGCGTCGGCTACCCGAAGGTTTTTAATGCCAATAACTTTAAGCGTTGGATCTACTACTGCCATGTCGTCGCTACCCATTTTACAGGTGCCGACGGGGTGATATACCGAGTTTCCTTCAGCGCGAATATATTCAAGTATTTCTTCATCGGTTTGGCATTGACGACCAGGCAATACTTCTTCGTCTCGATATCGATTCATTACTTTTGACTTAAATATAGCGCGAGTTTTATTCAAAGCATCGATTATATCTCGCTGGTCTTTTTTAGTGGCTAAGTAATTTGCCTTAATAGCTGGGTAAACTTGCGAGTCACCACTTTTTATATGAACGCTACCGCGACTTTCAGGTTGTAAGCAACAAACTGTAGCTGTGGTGCCAGGCACCGTTTTTATATTGCCTTTGCCATCTTCTTCGCCAGCTGCAGGAGCAAAATGTATTTGTGCGTTTGCTCTGGGCTGATTAACAGTGGTTTTAAAAAATGCACCTGCCTCAGACGCCGGATGTACTAGTAATCCAGTACGTTTAAAGAAAAAGTTAACGATATTTTTAATAAAACCTAGTGGTTTTACCTCGTCATAAAAAGTAACGATATTTTTAAGTTTTTGTTGAACGTTGATGGTTAGATGGTCTTGTAAGTTTTCGCCAACGCCGGGCAAGTTTGAATGTACCTGTATTTGATGAGGTTTTAGGTATTCTGGATCGCCAATACCAGATAGTTCTAACAATTGGGGTGAATTAATTGTTCCGCCGCAGAGTATTATTTCACCGTTAGCAGTTGCATTTACTTGTTTGCCGTTGTGGCTGTAATTGACGCCAGTGGCAATGCCGTCATCAATAACAACCTTGTGCACCAAACTATTTACTTGGACCGTTAGATTAGTCCGATTTTTTACTGGCTTTAAAAATGTCGTTGCTGAACTTTGACGGAGGCCATTTTTTATATTGAGCTGATAATATCCCATGCCTTCTTGTGTTTCGCCATTGAAGTCATCATTTACAGGAATACCTATATCGACTCCAGCGGCGATAAATACTTTGGTAAGCTCGAATTTATTGATTGGATTATCGACCCAGAGAGAGCCGCCAATGCCATGATATTTGTTATCACCATCGACATTATGTTCGGTGTTTCTGAAGTAAGGCAGAACTTCTTTATAACCCCAGCCTGGACAGCCACTAGCCTCCCAGTTTTCATAGTCTTGTTTTTGGCCACGTATATACACCATGCCGTTTATTGCACTACTGCCGCCTAGCACTTTACCGCGTGGCCAGTCTATTTGGCGATTATTCATATTGGCTTCGGGTTCGGTTTGATAGCACCAATTAACCTTTGGATTTTTCATTAGAAATGCAAAACCGAGTGGGATATGGATTAAAGGATTTCTATCTTTACCACCGGCTTCAATTAACAAGACGCGATTGCTAGCTTCGCGCGATAACCGATTAGCTAGGACGCAGCCTGCGGAACCGGCGCCAACAATTATATAGTCGTATGCATCTGACATTTGCTAATGAGCTCTTTTATACAGTGCGTATATTGTCGCTAAATCAACGCTAGATAACATTAGCTAGGCAGTTACTATTTGTTAATAGCCCTGTTATTAAATAACAGTGAAACGATTAGCAGTTAATCGCCTGCGTCTGCGATAGTTTGAGCCTTAGCTGTGAATCCAGGTAAGCGATTTTTTAATATCACCATGACTGCGGTAATATCTTGCTCAGTTGTTGCGCCGTCTTTACGGAACAGTATTTCGCCGTTGGCCGCGATAATAAGTGATGTGACAGACTTAAGTGGAAGATCCCAAGCATCTGCGGCAGTGCCTTTGTTGTCATCAATGAATGTAGATGAAGGATAAGCCTTTTTATTACTTTTGATTTCAGATGACACTAGCCAAGCTGTGCCAAAAGCGCTGTCATCGCTATTGATGATAATGACTGAACTTAATAGGTCGGCCGGTATTGCTTGAGCCACAATAGCATCTGAAAGATTTTTATTGAGTTCTTTAAGCCCAACTCTGGCGGCAAGGTGTTGCACGTATGCTAGCCGTTGCCCTAGTTCTTCAGCACTTTTCCAAGGTTGATAGATCAGTTTTTCGTCAATAATGACAACTTGCCCTTTACGATTTATTTCAATCGGCAAAATTGTGGAGCCAACTTCTACACTGTTAGCGAAGGAAAATGAGGTAATGCTTAATAATATTAACAAGATCAGATAAGGCATTGAAAATCCTTTAGTTAAGTTTGATAGCTTAATAGGATCTTATATACGAAGATAGTTGTACAGGCCAAAACGAAAAATCCCAGCTAATACTGGGATTTTTCTGATTAATTTATCTTAACTATGTTCCAGTAAATTTCTGATAATTAGATATTCCTGACACTCCGGTCATTGCAGACCAATTAGCCTCTTTACCTTCTAACCAACCGCCCATCCATTGTGCGCGTTGTGCGGTTGACTCGTGGGGGCATGAATCCCTTGGTTTACCAGTTAATCCTGCGCTGTAACCACGTTGAAATGCTCGCTGGGTCATATCTCTCTTATGTCTTTTCATAGGCAATCCTCATTGTGCAAGGGACTATTAGCTGTCAATAATCCTGTGCAATTATTGGTTCCTTAACATTATGTAGCTAACCGTATTCTAGCCATTGCTCACATTGATATGAGGCCAAATGACATCTTTGAGTTAGCCAACATGGTTAGTACAACATAGTAAGAGGTAGTGGTCTAACGTCAAAAATTCATAAAAGACGGTAGTTTATTTTCACAAAAGCATAAGCCAATGTTGACGGGCGATTGCGGCCTCCATTGAGAAATTCTAGGCAAAAAAAAGCCCTCACGAAGAGGGCAAACTAAAGTTGTTAATAACTAAATAACAGTACTTACATTAGACTTACTTGCCAGAGCAATTTTTTCATCAGTTAGGGTGAAAACAGTTTCAAACTTACCTGAACGTGTCTTGATTAGCTTACCGTCGACGAATACAGTCTCGCCGGCTTTAGCTTGAATGGTTAATGCATCACCGCCACGGATATTACTGGAAATAACTGTTTCTCCGGCAGGCACTTCCATAGATATCGCTTTACCTTTCTTTAGGCGACCAATTTGGTCTCCGTTAGCGAATACTGAAAATGATACATCCAGCTTACTTGCGTCTCGATAGACAACAATTTTTGAAGTTTCCGACGCTGAGGTGATGGATGAAAGGCCAATTGCTAAGGTAGTTAGTACAGTTAAAATAAAACGAGTCATTGTGTTCTCCAAATGAACATGTAATTGCATAATCGCCGTTTATACGCCTTGTCATTGCGACTAGATCAATCGTTAGGTAATTTTTGCTAACATCTTATGCTTATAAGTAATTGGCATTTTGATTAATAGCCATTCAGGTATAGGCTGCTCAATGAGTTTAATTATTTAATAGATTTTGGCGGTCACATTGACAGAGTTAGCTTACAAGATAGGGATTGCCCTACTGGTGGTAATTACCAGTGGCTGTGCTCAATATTCTGCTGAGGTCAGTGATATTCCTCGCTTAATGTTTGATGGCAAAGAAATCACCGCTGACCAGGCTAAGACGCTTACCATTACTGAAGACCCGATAGCTCTTAGTGATGAGATGCGGCGCTTTGTTGACCGCTACATAGTGCCTATTCATGACAAGTCGGCACGTATTACGGCGCTAAATAATGCGCTATTTAATCAAGCTTTAATTGGTATTGAATACGATAATGGTGCAACCACTACTGCTATTGAAGCCTACAATTCGGGGCGCGCAAATTGTGTTGGTTTTGCCAATGTGTTTGTGGCGATGGGGCGTTATGCTGGATTGAATACAAGATATCAACAGGTAAAAGTGAAACCTAATTGGGAGCGCGGTGATGGTCTGCTTTATGTACCCTTGCATATCAATGTAGTTATTAAGGCTAAAATGGGATCTAGCTTTGTTGCTGATATAGCTAAACAGCGTTATGTGCGTGCAAGTAGTAAAACAATAATCAAAGACAATCAGGCCCATGCCCAGTATTTTAATAACGTAGCAATGGATGCTTTAGCGCGGGATGACTTTAGATCGTCTTACTCTTATATGGTAAAGAGCATTGAGCTGGCTCCAAACTTGGAGTTTTTGTGGAGTAATTTGGGTTATTTATTCCGTCGCAATAATCAATTTGAGGCTGCCGAGAGCAGTTATTTGACCGCCCTTGCATTGGATAGTAGTTCACGTAACGCAATGAAAAATTTGGCCGTATTGTATCAAAGCTATGATCGAGATATCGAAGCCGAGCCATTGCTAGGTATGGTTGAAAAACTGAATAAAAATAATCCTTACGGTTATGCCAATAAGGCCTTTGAATTTGCAATAAAAGCAGATTGGAGTAATGCGATGAAAAACATTAACAAAGCGCTGAAGCTAAGGCCTGACGAGATAGAATTTCATTTGGCGAAAATGAAATATTTATTTGAGGCAGGAGAGACCAGCAAAGCTTTGCTAGCTAGACGCGCCGCAGATAGCGTTGCCGCTAATCGGCGGCAAGTTGCCAGTATCAAGGGTGTAATCACTCAATACGCTGAATTACTAGAACCTTAGCTGGCCTCTAATATGATTTTTTAAACGACTTTCTTAGTTTCTTTGTACCTTGTGGCTTGCCCGAGCCATCGTCTCTTGGTGGCAAACCAGTATGTTGAGTTAGTATTCTTTTGCCCTCAGGTGTCGCTTTGTTGCGATTCGCCCAACTTCTTGGTTGTACTCTGGGTATTAAATGCTTAGGACTGTTGCCAATAAGGTCTTGGCGTCCCATTTGTCTTAATGCATCACGCAGGAGTGGCCAGTTGTCTGGGTCGTGATAACGTAAAAATGCTTTATGCAAGCGCCGCGCCTTAATCCCTTTGGCGGTTCTCACAACGACATCGCGTTTGCGTGAAACGCGCTTTAACGGACTGCGCTCACCGTGGTACATTGCCGTTGCCATAGCCATTGGTGATGGATAAAAAGTTTGTACTTGGTCAGCTTTAAAACCGTTTTCTTTAAGCCATAGTGCCAAGTTCATCATATCTTCGTTTGAGGTCCCAGGATGAGCAGCAATGAAGTAGGGTATTAGATACTGCTTTTTACCCGCCTCTTTAGAATACTTCTCAAACAGCATCTTAAATTTTTCATAGCTGCCAATACCTGGTTTCATCATATGGTCAAGTGGGCCATTTTCGGTATGTTCGGGTGCTATTTTTAAGTAACCGCCCACATGATGAGTTACCAACTCTTTTACATAAGCTGGAGTTTGTATCGCCAAGTCGTAGCGCAGTCCTGATGCAATTAATACCTTTTTGATGCCCGGTAATTCGCGAGTTCGACGATACAAGTTTATTAACGGAGTTTGATCAGTCTTTAGGTTTTTACAAATACCTGGATGAACACAGCTCAAAAGGCGACAATTTTTTTCAATTTCAGGATCTTTACAATGCAGGCGCCACATATTGGCAGTAGGGCCGCCTAGGTCTGATATAACACCGGTAAAACCTTCGGTTTTATCGCGTATAGCTTCTACTTCTTTGACAATTGACTCTTCAGATCGGCTTTGTATTATGCGGCCTTCGTGTTCGGTGATTGAGCAGAAAGTACAGCCGCCAAAGCAACCACGCATGATGTTGACTGAGAATCGGATCATATCCCAAGCAGGGATTTTTGCGTCACCATAACTAGGGTGTGGCGCGCGGGCATAGGGGAGTTCAAATATTCCGTCTAATTCTTCAGTAGACATGGGCACCGGTGGCGGATTTAACCATAAGTCTCGGCTGCTATGGCGCTGCACTAAAGGCTTGGCATTGCCAGGATTAGTTTCCAAATGCATTACCCGCGAGGCATGTGCATAGAGCACAGGATCGTTTTTTACTTGCTCATAGCTGGGTAGGCGAATATAACTTTTAATATCGCCTTCTGGCACAGGAAAATTAAGGACTTGAACAACCGCTTCCTTAGGCGTTTCCGGTTTCGCATCCGGGTCGCCACAAGGCTTGTCGTCCATGTCAATATATTCATAGGGGTTGGGGATAGATTCCACCCTGCCCGGACGATCAACTTCTGTTGAATCTATTTCAATGGCGCCTTTTGGCATCTCTTTACGGATGAAAGCGGTGCCTTTCAGATCAGTGATAGTATCGATGCTTTCGCCATTGGCTAAGCGATGGGTTAAATCGACGATAGCGCGTTCGGCATTGCCATAAAGAAGTAGGTCAGCTTTGGCGTCAAATATAACGCTGCGACGTACTTTATTACTCCAGTAGTCGTAATGGGCGATGCGACGCAGACTTGCCTCTATGCTACCAATAATTACGGGTACATCTTTAAAAGCTTCGCGACAACGCTGCGAGTAGACAATAACCGAGCGATCCGGCCTTTTACCGCCGATATTATGGGGTGTGTAAGCATCATCTTTACGAATTTTGTGATCGGCGGTATAGCGATTGATCATCGAATCCATATTACCGGCGGCAACCCCGAAGTATAGGTTTGGCTTTCCTAGGCGTTGAAAGTCGGTTTTTGATGTCCAGTCTGGCTGAGCAATAATACCCACTCTAAAGCCTTGCGCCTCCAATACTCGACCAATTACAGCCATGCCAAAACTTGGGTGATCTACATATGCATCACCGGTGACGACGATAACATCACAGCTATCCCAGCCCAGAGCATCCATTTCCTCACGTGTTGTGGGTAAAAAAGGCGCAGGACCGAAGCATTCTGCCCAGTATTTGCGGTGTGAGAAAAGGGGAGTGGCTGTTTGCATGAACTTTTACCGAATTTTAATTGCGTGCATTATACCTGAGCTTTATCGGAATAAATAATTAGGTTTGTAGGGGCATTATTAACACTGTCATCAAAGTGTAACAAAAAACTGTATTATCTATAGGTACAAACAAATAAAGGATGGAATACCAGTGCCCGAAGCAAAAATATTAATTGTTGATGATGAAGACCATATTCGCGACATGTTACGGATGGCGCTTGAGCTGCATGGCTTTAGGTGTATTGAAGCTGAAAACGCGACTATCGCCCACAGTCTGATTGTCGATGAGCAGCCCAATTTAGTACTATTGGACTGGATGATGCCAGAAGTGAGTGGTGTCGAGCTAATTAAACGGCTGAAAAAGGATTCTGCAACTAAGGAAGTGCCTATTATTATGTTGACCGCGCGTGCTGATGAAGACCGTAAAATACATGGTTTAGAGTCTGGCGCGGATGATTATGTGACAAAACCGTTTTCAAATAGAGAGTTAATTGCACGTATAGAGTCACTGCTCAGAAGAACTGGCCATGGAGATGAAGAAAAAGTTTTGGAGTTTGGTGTTTTACAGCTAAATCCATCTAGCCACCGAGTCTCTATTGCCGGCAATACTATTAACGTTGGTCCTACCGAATATAAATTATTATTATTTTTTATGACTCATCCAGATCGTGTGTATTCGCGCGCGCAAGTACTTGACCAAGTATGGGGTGGTAATGTGTATGTTGAAGAGCGTACTGTTGATGTCCATATTCGTCGCTTGAGAAAAGTGCTAGAGCAGCATAGTGACGTTAGCAGTTATGTGCAGACTGTGCGCGGTGCAGGGTATCGCTTTACTCCAGAGGCCGGTAATTAGAAATGGCTAAAAAAGTTTTCGCCATTGAGCTGTTGCGGTTAGAGTTTATTCTAGTATTGGCGCTTGTTATCGGCGTACTTCTCGGTGAGTTGTGGTTGTCTTTTGTCATTGGTTGCGTAGTATATGTGGCTTATCATTTATGGCAGCTATATAAATTAAGCCGTTGGCTAGTGACTAACGAGGCATCGGATGCGCCCCATAGTAGTGGATTGTGGGAGCAGGTACTCGATGGCATTTACAAGCTTAGAGATGAGCTGACCGAAGAAGAGGAAAATGTAAAAGCAGCGGCTGAGAATATGTATCAGGCCTTGAGCGCATTAACTGATGCGGTGGTAATGATTGATGCTAATGGCGATATTCAATGGTCTAACTCGGCGGCGACAATATTACTGGGCGTTCGTTTTCCTGAGGTACAGGGTGAGTCTTTGTTTAATTTCTTGGATGGTCCAAAGTTTTCTAAGTTTGTTAAATCAGGTAATTATGCGGACGGCATTGAAATGGCTGGCCCACAGAATAGCTACCTAACCTTAAAAATAGAGCTTAGCCAATTTGGTGAAGGTCATCGATTACTATTTGCTAGAAACCTAACAAAAATTAAACGCTTAGAGCGTATGCGCGAAGATTTCGTTGCTAATGTTTCGCATGAATTACGCACCCCGCTAACAGTTATTACTGGTTACTTGGAAACGTTAAATTCACTCAATTTCAGTGATAATGCCAATGTAAACAAAGCCCTGTCGCAGATGCAGACCCAAAGCACACGAATGAGCGTGTTAGTCGAGGACTTGATGCTGTTGGCTCAATTGGATTCCGTAGCTAGTAAGATCGAAGACCAACAAATAGATATATCATCTTTAGTAGAGCATGCAGTGGCAGATATGAGTGTGAGTTTAGCGGCGGATAAAACGATTACCGCTAAGCTCGACAAAAACCTATTTGCTTTGGGTCAAGAAAAAGAACTCAATAGTGTAGTGACCAACTTAATTAGCAATGCTTGTAAATACACTCCTGCCGGGGGTGAAGTAGAAATTAGTTGGCAGTTAGACGATGTTGGCGCAGAATTTAGTGTAACTGATACTGGGATCGGTATTGACCCTAAGCATATTTCGCGGCTCACCGAGCGTTTTTATCGGGTTGATAAAAGTCGTTCTATTGCCACCGGTGGAACTGGACTCGGTCTAGCTATCGTTAAGCATGTACTGATCAGGCATGACAGCCATTTAAATATTAAAAGTAGCTTAGGTGAAAGTAGTACCTTTAGTTTTAGTTTGTCGAAGAAGAATATCCGCATAATTTCTTAGTTGTTGCACTTAATTGGTGTGTAGTTAATATTGCGGCTAAATTTAATCAATTAATTGTGTTATGGATTTTATCTACTCATTTGCTATTGGATTTGCGCTATCACAAGTCGCGCTTGCCTTAGCACTATTGTCTCGCTTCGGTTTTAATACTATTTAGCAGCGCTTATTTGTTTTTTTGTTATTTGCTGTATTGGGTTATTTAACTGCGAGGGAGTTGACAGCTACCCCAATCGGGTTTTTGGCTTCAGCATTTAAGACTGCGGTGCCAGGTGCTTTTTGGTTATTTGATGCCAGCTTGTTCGATGATCATTTCCGCTTAAAGCTATGGAAAATTGGTTTAGTGGGGGTGACAGTTATTCTGCCTGCTATCGCCACCTTTATCCAAGAGTCTAATGGGCCTTTGCTTGGCTTAATTCTTATTCAGCTCCCTCAAGTGCTTGAGTTTTTATTGCTTAGTCTGGCGTTATTCGCCATTGCTAGGCACTGGCGTATTGATCTTGTTCAAAGTCGGCGGCAGTTACGGTTATGGCTAAGTGGTTTTAATGGCGTATATATATTTATTATCGTGTTGTTTGAGCAATTGATTTTTCCGAATGAACGGTGGGATGCCGATTATCAATATATTCCGTCGGCAATTGCGCTGTTGAGTACCAATTTTCTTCTTCTTAGAGTAAATGATGATTTATTAAATCTGCTGATGCCAATGCCAAGCCAGGGATTGGTTAATAAACCAGAGCTTTTAGCGGAAAAGAATCGTTTGGCGCCGCCTTCAGCAGAATTTATAGAACAGCTGCGGTCTATAATGGAAGATAGACGCCGCTACGCTGAAAATGGGCTTAACTATAGGGCAGTTGGCAAAGGAGTTAGGCTTTTAAGAATATAAATTACGACAGGCACACTTACCCGCACTTCTCCCCAAGTCGCACTTGATGGCAGCGGCAATGCCATCGCAGTGTGGTCCCAATTCAATAATGCTGCTTATGACATTTATGCCAGCTATTTTAATGGCACCACCTGGGGCACCGCCGAACTGATTGAGACAGGCACAAATGACGCCAATTCCCCTCAAGTCTCGTTTGATGGCAGCGGCAATGCTATTGCGGTGTGGCGAGCTAGGCCTGGGCCTGCTGGTGTTTATCGTATCTGGTCCAACCGTTTTAACGGCACCAGCTGGGGCAACGCCGAACTGATTGGGACCGGCGACGATAGTAACGCCGGTGATACTCAAATCGCGGTTGATAGCAGCGGCAATGCCATCGCAGTGTGGCACCAAGAAGACACTAATGGTGTTGATAACATTTGGGCCAACCATTTTGATGTCAACCGTTCTGGTGGCCCCGGCTGGGGCACCGCCGAGCTGATTGAGATCAACGACGTTGGGGACGCCGCTGATTCTCAAGTCGCGATTGATAGCAGCGGCCATGCCATCGCAGTGTGGCGCCAATTCGATGGTAGTGTTTATAACATTTGGGCCAACCGTTTTAATGGCATCATCTGGGGCACCGCCCAACTGATTGAGAACGACGACGTTGGTAACGCCAACTCTCCCCAAGTCGGGGTTGATAGCAGCGGCAATGCCATCGTGGTGTGGCAACAAACTGTGATAACCTCAACCGCTGGTGTATATGTTCCCGCTTGGGCCAACCGTTTTAATGGTAGCAGCTGGGGCACTCCCGAACTGATTGGGATTGGGACATACGAAAGTAACGCCAGATTGTCTCAAGTTTCGGTTAATAGCAGCGGCCATGCCATCGCCGTGTGGCAACAATATGATGGTACGACGGAAAGCATTTATGCCAACCGTTTTGATGGCACCAGCTGGGGCACCGCCGAACTGATCGAGACTAACGACAATGGTAGCGCCGATCTAGCTCAAGTCGCGGTTGATAGCAGCGGCAATGCCATCGCCGTGTGGCGCCAATTCGATGGTAGTGTTTATAACATTTGGGCCAACCGTTTTAATGGCATCATCTGGGGCACCGCCCAACTGATTGAGAACGACGACAATGGTGGCGCCGATGACCCTCAAGTTGAGATTGATAGCAGCGGCAATGCCACCGCAGTGTGGTCCAAAGCCATTAATTCTGATCGTAGCATTTATGCAAACCGCTTTAAATAAACGTCATTCACATAATCTAACGTCAAACAGCAAATTGTGAGGCGTTTATAACGGCTTAAAGCACAAACAAAAATGACTTGAAGCCACCTCTACTAAAGTGGTGGCAAGTTACCGTGAATGGGAAACATACAACTTACAAGATGAAGACGGTACCGCTAATGTCGCTACATTCGCAAATACCAACAATATTGAAGATTCTAATATTTTGAACACTGAGCTCCAGTTTAACTACACTGGTGATAAAATTACTGCAGTATTTGGTGCTAACTACAGCGAAGAAGACGTGTTTCAAGATACTTCTTTGAATTTTAATAGTGATACTGTTGCTCCCCTTGCTGAAAGTCAGTTTGGTATCCCGGCTGCTACTGCCGCTGATCTTTTTCCACCGTGGACTCCGATAACAGAAAGGATCGAAAATACTGGTGATTTTTCGAATTACGGAGTTTATGGCGACATTACCTATGAACTCACAGATCACTGGATGTTTTCAGCTGGGTTGAGATATTCCTATGATGAGAAAGATTTTACTTGGTTAGTGCCTGATAATACCGATAGTGGACTTTATGATATTTTGGCTTTGCTAGGGCAAGACAATTTATTCTTTCTTCAGGAGCTAGATACCTTTCCTACTGTCAATGTGACGCCAGTGAAGTCTTCTGACTCTTGGAGTAAAGTGACTGGTCGCGCCTTAGTTAAATATCAGATTAACGATAATATTATGATTTTTTAAGTTATTCAACGGGCTATAAGTCAGGTGGTTTCGACTCTCTGACTTTGGCTAGTGCCATCGATCCAATTGATTAGGAAGAAACATTCAGCGTTGAGTGAAGGATTAAAGGAGATTTATTCGACAATCGGCTACGTACTCAATTTAGCGTGTTTAAGTTTGAAGACGACAATAAAACCGAAAGTAAGGACTCAAGGCAGCCTGATGTTGCGGTTGCTATTCCTACTTTGGTTGGTGGTGATGAAACGATTGAAGGTTACGAGTTGCAGATTGATTGGTTGGTAACTGAAGATCTTAAATTAGGACTTGTTACCACTGAGAGAGATAGCGAAGAAACTTTGGATTTTTTCTATAATGCTTCCGCTGTTCCTGTCCCTCCCACTGCCACTGACGCTAATAGTGCAAAAGAATACACTGTGACGTTGGACTGGGTAAGACAATTGAATTCAGGTGAGTTGCTTTTACACATGGATTATCAGTTTCAAGAAGATACAGAAACCGATCAAGTTGACTTTAACCCAATATTTTTAGGTGTAGCCGGTGTTGGCGATGACCGAACAAGCTTCAATGCGCGCTTAGCATGGACTAACTCAGATGAAGTTCTACGGTCGCTGTGTGGGGTCAGAACTTGACTGATGAAGAATATGTTAGAGGACTTGGTACTGCCACGCTCAGTGAATTAGTTACCGGTAATGTTTCGGTTGGGCCGCCGCGGACTTACGGCATTGATGTTAGATACTCGTTTTAATTACACAGCAATAAAAAAGCCCAGCAAGTGCCGGGCTTTTTTATTGCTTGTAAAGTTAGTTTGTTAGGCTACTGAATTGATTCTTGTACTAGCACCCAAGGTTTGACTACAACCGCCCAAAGCGATATGTCGCTTTGTTGCCAGTTCAGCGCCATCTCATCGTTGGTATTTAAGACCAGTTTGTTTGCCATCCAAGCTTTCATGTTAACCGTATCGTCTTTAGTAATAGCAACGGCTACCTGGATTAAGTCCAGTGAGTTGTCTACAGTAATTAAGCTGCCGTTGGCAAAGAAGGACTCAATTTCAGCCCATTGAACTTTTGCTGTTTCTCGGCAAAGCTCTTGCTCTAACGGTGTTAGTTTGTACAGATCTTTTGTCATAATAGCTTCGTTAGCGCGGTCTAAGGAAAGTTTATTATTTAATGTTTGTGGTTAATTGCGAATCCTTGGCCTTAAATTTTTGTATTTCCTGATTAAAATTAGCGGCTGTTAGGTTCATTGTATCAACAGCAGCGTTATAAAACGCATCTCTTACCACCTTTGTTTCTTCTATTTCGGTGCCAGTAGATACTGCATTGGCTTCTTCTTTGTCCAAGCATTGTAAGTATAAATTTGCTGCCCCCATGTAAGTTTTAACTTGTTGCTGGTTAGCAACTATTTCTTCTAGTGGTGCTAAAGAGCCATCAATTAAAGTAGGTGCATTGGCTGGTTGGCACTGGGCACTTACATTGCTGCCTAACATAAGCCCTGTAATGAGGAAGGAAATAATGGTTTTATTCATAACGAGTATCGCTCCGTGGCGCGTTAATGTGTAGGTCTGTAACAATAGCAAAAAGGCCATATATTGCCAACACTGGAAGTGTATAGTTAAATTTATATAAAATAAAACAGGCGATTTTTGATGATGGCTGTGATGAAAATGAAAATGTGAAGTATTTAGCAATATAGGAAGCTTAGTGCGTTGATTTGTCGGTAATTATTTGCGTATTGTGCAAACACTGCTACTTTTATATAAATAAATAACAATAACTAACATATTAATATGAAGCTTGGAGTGTCCGAACAACTATGCGAACTATAAAGCTAATTTTAGCAACATTACTACTTGGAGCATCTCTCGCGCATAGTCAAGAGTTAGACGGTATGACTATGACGGGAATGGCAGCTTATACGGAATTAAAGAGACCATTTTATATCGGCGCTTTGTATGCTGATGAAATCGTTGTCGACGCTGATAGTTTTTTGACTACGAAAGGTCGCAGGCGGATGGATATTAGGGTGAATGGAGTTCGGTTAACACCGCGTCGCTTTTCTAGCCAGTGGACCCAAGCTTTATTGATAAACGGCTCTCCTGAGCAGCTGGATAGATTTGATGATGCTTTCGTCCAGTTTAATAACCTACCTAAAGAAACCTTTAAGGTAGGAGACCAGATTGTTATTGATAGTTTTCCAGAGGGAGCAACTGTTGTGAGCGTTAATGGTGTAACCATGCTCAGCGTTGCAAGAAGTGGTTTTTTTGAATTATTAGTCAGTAAGTGGATGGGTGATAGGCCTCCTTCATCAGCTTTTAAGGCGGCTATTTTAAATCCCAATATAGACCCTGCTTTGGAAGCGGAATTTAATGCCTTAGAGCCTACAAACGCTCGCATTACCGAGGTTAAAGCATGGATTGCCGAAGAAGAGGCTGAGGCAGAGTTAATGGCCCTAGAGGCGGCAGCGGCAGCGGCAGCGCTTATTGCCAGCGAAGCGGCTAGTGCTGCAGAAAAACAGGCGGCTGAAAAATCGATAGCAGAAGCTATGGCGAAACGCGTAGAAAAAGAGAGAATCGCGGCAGAGCAAGCTCAACTAGAAGCTGAAGAAGAGGCGGCAGAGCAGAAGTTGGACCCTGCCATGTATAAGTTACAGCAAGACACTTTGCTTAAGCTATACCGCAGTTCAGTGGTTAAGCGAACGCTTAAAGAGGTTGTTTACCCTAAGCGCGCTATTAAGCGTAATCGACAGGGTACAGTGATTTTGGATGTGACTGTTTCTCGCACTGGTCAGGTTATGTCTATAACCGCAGCGCAGGAGGCTAAATACTCTTCGCTTAACGATGCCGCCATAGACGCAGTTAACAAAGTAGAGAAATACTCGGCTGTCCCTGCTGGCTTGGATGGAGAGTCGATTACAATCAACGTGCCAGTTAAGTTTATCCTTAACTAAATGATGGTTAGTAAAAAAGCCGATGCCTAGGTGTTGGTTTTTTTGTGTTTGTAGCACAACAATGCTGGCATAAAAAAACCGCGGTTATGGCGCGGTTTTTTTATGCTAAGAATATAAGTTAGCGCTTATCTAAGCCCTTATAGTCCCTTTGCGGATGGCCCGTATAAAGTTGGCGGGGGCGACCGATTCTGTAAGAGTTACTCATCATTTCATGCCAGTGAGCAATCCAGCCAGGGGTGCGGCCAACAGCAAATATTACCGTAAACATACTAGTTGGAATACCAATAGCTTTTAAGATGATGCCAGAGTAAAAATCAACATTAGGATATAGCTTTCTCTCAATGAAGTAGCTGTCTTCTAATGCAATTTGCTCTAGACGCTTAGCGATAGCCAGTAATGGGTCATCATCTAGACCTAGCTCTTTAAGAACTTGATCGGCAGCTTCTTTCATTACTTTGGCGCGCGGATCAAAGTTTTTATAAACCCGGTGACCAAAACCCATCAGGCGAAAAGGATCATTTTTATCCTTTGCTTTAGCGACAAATTCATCAATTTGAGAAACATCACCAATTTCACCAAGCATTTTCAATACAGCTTCGTTAGCACCTCCGTGTGAAGGCCCCCAAAGTGCTGCAATACCTGATGCAATGCATGCAAACGGGTTAGCGCCAGTTGAACCGGCAAGCCTTACCGTAGACGTAGAAGCATTCTGTTCATGGTCGGCGTGCAATAGGAATATTTTATCCATTGCATTGGCTAAAACTGGGTTAACTTTGTAGTCCTCACAGGGATTGCCAAACATCATATATAAGAAATTTTCAGCGTAATTTAGATCGTTACGCGGGTACATAAAAGGCTGACCAATTGAATATTTGTAGCTCATAGCTGCAAGTGTTGGCATTTTAGCAATTAAGCGTTGAGCCGAGATTTCACGATGACGTTCGTTAGTGATATCCATTGAGTCGTGATAGAACGCGGACAGCGCTCCAACCACACCACACATAATTGCCATCGGGTGAGCGTCACGATTAAACCCGTTGAAGAATGTACTGATTTGATCGTTTACCATTGTATGCTTGGTAATAAGCCTTTTAAATTTTTCTTTCTCTTCTGTGCTGGGAAGCTCGCCGTGAAAGAGCAAATAGCAGGTTTCAAGATAATCAGATTGCTCTGCTAATTGCTCGATAGGGTAGCCGCGGTGCAATAACACGCCCTTATCACCATCTATGTAGGTGATTTTAGATTCGCAGGATGCAGTCGATACAAACCCGGGGTCATAAGTGAAATAGCCTTGGCTGGTAAGTTTACCAACATCTATGACGTCTGGACCGATAGTGCCGGCTAAAATATCTAACTCTAGGGTTTCGTCTTTGCCATCGATGGACAAAGTCGCCTTGCGCTCACTCATAAAGTGGCTCCTGTTGTTTGGTCTTTGATAATAAAAGAGTATCGAAATACATCATTTCGGGGAGTTTTAACTATAAAGTTATATCCATGATTGTCAATTGAGATCGCAGCAATATTGAGTATAGAAGGGTACTATAAATACCAGATATACGAACTTGTGGAGATTTGTCGCTAAATTCAGAGTGTGCGGACTGGCGTTTGTGTTTTTAGTCCATGATTTACTTGATCCATTGTATTTGCCTGTCCGTATGCCTATACTCACGCCGGATTTTTCCTCGGATTTGTATTGCTAGCAGTGTAAATGCCGCAGTGCGTAAACCCTCGGTTCTACCAAAATTGAACCCCAAATATGTGAAGAAACTGTGAACGATAAAAGACCTGTAAATCTTGATCTTGGCTCAATAAGCCTTCCAATTACCGCTTGGGTATCTTTGATGCACCGGGTGTCTGGCATAGTCCTGTTCGCCGGAGTTGCACTGCTGATATACATGCTTGACGAATCATTAGCTTCCCAAGCAAGCTTTATCGCTTTGAAACAGCATTTAGCTTCACCCCTGGCGAAGTTTGCTGTTTGGTTTGTAGTGGCTGGCTTTATTTATCATACAGTTGCTGGTGTTAAGCATTTAATTATGGACTTTGGTATTGGCGAGACAATGGAAGGAGGAGTGTTAGGCGCTAGATTAACAATCATTATTTCTATTGTGCTTTCTATTTTGGCAGGAGTTTGGATATGGTAACTCAAGTAACTAATTTTGGTCGTAACGGCCTTTCAGATTGGCTAATACAGCGCGTTAGTGCCGTTGTTTTAATGGCTTACGTATTAATAATCACTGTTTTTTTACTTGCTAATCCAAATGTTCAATATGCGCAGTGGCTGCAATTATTTGATTCTACGTGGATGCGTGTCTTTAGCATCGCTGCAATATTGTCACTGGCGGCTCACGCTTGGATTGGTATGTGGTGCGTCTCTACCGATTATTTAATAGAGCACGTATTACGAATTAAAGCTGGTGAAGCCATTGCTTCAAAAGCTAACTTGTTACGTTGGGTATTTCAGGCCGTATGTGCGGCTGTTATTTTCTACTATGTAGTTTGGGGTATAGAGGTTCTTTGGGTATGAGTATTCGCACTATTTCATTTGATGCAGTAGTAATTGGTGGTGGTGGCGCAGGTATGCGTGCATCACTTCAAATGGCTGAGTCGGGCTTTAAAACTGCAGTAATCACTAAGGTATTTCCAACTCGCTCGCATACGGTTTCGGCGCAGGGTGGTATCACTTGTGCAATTGCTAGTAATGATCCTAATGATGATTGGCGCTGGCATATGTATGACACCGTTAAGGGTGCAGACTACATCGGCGACCAAGACGCTATTGAGTACATGTGCAGCGTTGGTCCGCAGGCAATATATGAGCTAGATCATATGGGCTTGCCTTTTTCTCGTACTGAAGAAGGACGAATTTATCAGCGTCCGTTTGGTGGTCAGTCGAAGGGGCCGGATAATCCAGAACAAGCTGCGCGAACTTGCGCTGCTGCTGATAGAACTGGACATGCGCTGTTGCACACCTTGTACCAAGGTAATTTAAAAGCTAAAACTGTTTTTCTAAATGAATGGTACGCTGTTGATTTAGTTAAGAATTCTTCTGGCGCGGTAGTTGGGCTTATTGCTATTTGTATCGAAACTGGTGAGACGGTTCGGATTAAGTCTAAAGCTACAGTCCTAGCCACAGGTGGCGCAGGACGAATCTACGCCTCCACAACTAATGCGCACATTAATACTGGTGACGGCATTGGTATGGCGCTGCGAGCTGGCGTTCCAGTTCAAGATATTGAAATGTGGCAGTTCCATCCAACCGGTATTGCCGGTGCCGGTACTTTGGTGACTGAAGGTTGTCGCGGTGAAGGTGGTTACCTGATTAACAAAGATGGCGAGCGTTTTATGGAACGTTATGCACCAAATGCCAAAGATTTGGCTGGTCGCGACGTTGTTGCTCGCTCTATGGCTCTGGAGATTATTGAGGGCAGAGGCTGTGGACCAGATGGTGATCACGTATTATTGAAACTAGATCACTTGGGTAAAGATGTGTTGCATAGTCGCTTGCCGGGTATTTGTGAATTGTCTGAGACGTTTGCTCATGTTGATCCGGTAACCGACCCAATTCCTGTGGTGCCAACTTGTCATTATATGATGGGTGGCGTACCGACCAATGTTAACGGTCAAGCTATCACTCAGGACGAGAACGGTAAGGATCAGATCATTGACGGTTTATATGCCTGCGGTGAAGTAGCTTGTGTATCAGTGCATGGTGCAAACCGTTTAGGTGGTAATTCCCTGCTAGATTTGGTGGTTTTTGGACGCGCTGCTGGTCTATATATTGAAAGCGCGCTGCGTGACGGCATTGACATGGATGATGCCTCTGAGGCAGATATTGATGCGGCAATGATCAGATTGAATCGTGCTAATACTGGTAATAATGGTGAAAGTGTTGGGGCTTTGCGTAAAGAGCTGCAAACCATCATGCAAAATTACTTTGGTGTATTCCGCCGCGGTGATTATATGCAAGATGGTATCGAGAAACTTGCGGCTCTGCGTCCGCGTATAGAAAATGCCGGTTTAACTGATAAATCTGATGCATTTAATACAGCGCGTATTGAATTATTAGAGCTACATAACTTGTTTGAGGTGGCTGAAGCGACAGCGATAGCTGCCGAAGGCCGTAAAGAGAGTCGTGGCGCTCATGCGCGTGAAGATTTTGATTCACGTGATGATATAAACTGGTTATGTCATTCAATGTATTTCCCAGCTGACAAGAGAGTTGGCAAAAGAGACGTTAACTTTACGCCTAAGACTGTTCCTACCTTTGAACCAAAAGCACGTACCTACTAAGGGGCTATCAAATTATGTTGCAAGTAAGTATTTACAGATATAACCCAGCTGTCGACAGCGAACCATATATGCAGGATTATCAATTAGATACTGCTGGTAAAGACATTATGGTATTGGACGCCTTAGAATTACTTAAAGCTGAAGATACATCGGTAAGTTATAGGCGCTCATGCCGTGAAGGTGTTTGCGGTTCAGACGGTCTTAACATGAATGGCAAGAACGGCTTAGGCTGTATTACGCCGCTGTCTGAAGTGGTTAAAAACAATAAGCTAGTGATTCGTCCGCTGCCAGGTTTGCCGGTTATCCGTGATCTTGTGGTAGATTTAAGCTTGTTTTATAAGCAGTACGAGAAAATTAAACCATATTTGATCAACGACACTCCTGCGCCAGCTATTGAGCGCTTGCAGTCACCAGAAGATCGGGCCAAGCTAGATGGTTTATACGAGTGTATTTTGTGCGCTTGCTGTTCAACTGCTTGTCCATCTTTTTGGTGGAATCCAGATCGTTTTATTGGCCCTTCAGGTTTGCTTCAGGCTTGGCGGTTCTTGGCCGATAGTCGGGATACGGGTGCGCAGGAGCGGTTAAGTGATCTTGATGACCCATTTAGTGTGTTCCGTTGTCACGGTATTCAAAACTGTGTGAATGTGTGCCCTAAAGGATTAAATCCGACTAAAGCGATTGGTCATATTCGTAATATGCTGCTCGCAAATGCTACCTAATTAGTATGGTGTTGCTAAATAAAAGGCGTCGCATTCATATGCGACGCCTTTTTTGATTTAAAAGCCTTTATTTATCTTTAATTAGCATATCAACACTCCCAAAAAGATTTTAATTATGTAAAATAAGCCTATTATTTTTTTCAACTATTTTTTTCTTCATTGGAACGAAATTAATGCAAAAAGACAACATGGCGGCGCTTTGGAGTAACTCCCATATTTCTGGAGGTAACGCGGCATATGTAGAAGCGCTTTATGAGACCTTTTTGGTTGACCCTAACGCTGTAGATGAAAAATGGCGGGATTATTTTGATAAGCTACCGCGAGTAGAGGGCGTGTTTGGAGCAGATATACCTCACTCACAAATAGTTGATCAATTCGCTGCTTTGGGCCGTAAGCGCGTCCGTTCAATGGAGCCTAGTCAAGGCCAAGTCAGTACTGAATACGAGCGTAAGCAAGTCAGAGTTATTGAATTAATTGATGCCTATCGGCAGCGCGGCCATCAAAAAGCTGATTTAGATCCTTTAGGCTTAGCCGAGCGCCAACCAGTTGCCGATTTAGAACTACAGTTTCATGGTTTAACCGGTGCCGACTTAGATATTATTTTTCAGGCTGGCACTTTAAATGTAGGGAAAGCAGAAGCGCCGTTGCGTGAGTTAGTCGAAGCGCTAGATAAAACTTACTGCGGCACTGTTGGCACTGAGTTTATGCATATTGTAGACACTGAAGAACGCATGTGGATTCAAAGCCGCTTAGAGTCTGTGCGCAGTGCACCCGACTATAGCGCTGAAGTTAAAACCCATTTGCTGGAGCGCTTAACTGCAGCCGAAGGTCTTGAAAAGTATTTAGGCTCGCGCTACCCAGGGACTAAACGGTTTGGCTTGGAAGGTGGTGAAAGTCTTATTCCGATGATGGACGAACTAGTCCAGCGCAGCGGCTCATATGATGCCAAAGAGATTGTGATCGGCATGGCTCACCGCGGTCGACTCAATGTTTTAATTAATATCTTTGGTAAAAATCCTGCTGAGTTATTTAATGAATTTGAGGGTAAGGCCACCTATCATGGTTCTGCCGATGTTAAATATCACCAAGGCTTTTCATCAAATGTTATGACGCCGGGCGGCGAAGTCCATTTAGCCTTGGCATTTAATCCATCGCATCTAGAAATTGTATCCCCAGTTGTGGAAGGATCTGTGCGTGCGCGCCAAGATCGCCGTCTCGATATGGAACGAGAAAAAGTTATTCCTATTGTGTTGCATGGCGACGCTGCTTTTGCCGGGCAAGGTGTAGTAATGGAGACATTTCAAATGTCCCAGACTCGCGCTCACGGTACCGGTGGAACTGTCCATATAGTTATTAATAATCAAGTTGGGTTTACCACCAGTCGTCGTGATGATATTCGTTCAACTGAATACTGTACCGATGTGGCGAAAATGGTGCAGGCGCCGATTTTTCACGTTAACGCTGACGATCCAGAAGCGGTATTATTTGTGACTCAGGTTGCCTTAGACTACCGCCAAGAATTTAAAGGTGATGTAGTTATTGATCTAATTTGCTATCGCCGTCGTGGTCATAATGAAGCGGATGAACCTTCTGGTACTCAGCCGTTGATGTACCAGAAGATTAAAAAACAACCGACTACCCGCGATATTTATGCAAAAAAACTAGTTGCCGAAGGAGTAATCGCTGATAGCGCTGAGAGGCAAATATTAGATGATTACCGCAATGCCTTAGATAATGGCGAACACGTTGTTAAAGCGCTAGTGCTAGAGCCTCAGTTAGAGTTGCATGTTGATTGGACACCGTATTTAAATCATAAATGGAATATCAAATCTGACACTTCTGTTTCACTGGCAAAGTTACAAGACTTGTCTCAGCGTTTGATCACTGTGCCCGAGGGTTTTGCTGTCCAGGCGCAAGTTAAGAAAATTCTCGAAGACCGTAAGAAAATGGGTGCTGGCGCCATGTCAATGAACTGGGGTTTTGCTGAGTCATTAGCATATGCCAGTCTGGTAACTCAAGACATGCCGGTTCGACTAATTGGGCAGGATTCTGGCCGTGGTACCTTTTCTCATAGACATGCGGTGTTACATAATCAACGCGATGGCAGCGTGTATGTGCCGACGCAACACTTAGCTGATGATCAGGCGGCATTTACTATTCATGATAGCTTGCTGTCTGAAGAAGCCGCTTTGGCATTTGAATATGGTTACGCCACTACCATGCCCGAAGGTCTAGTAATTTGGGAGGCTCAGTTTGGTGATTTTGCTAATGGCGCGCAGGTGGTTATTGATCAATTTATTACTAGTGGTGAACACAAGTGGGCGCGCTTGTGTGGTCTGACTATGTTGTTACCCCATGGCTATGAAGGGCAAGGGCCTGAGCATTCCAGTGCTAGATTGGAACGTTTCTTACAGCTTTGTGCAGAGCATAATATGCAGGTGTGTGTGCCAACAACACCGGCGCAAATTTTTCACTTATTAAGGCGTCAGTCAGTTAGGCCTTTACGGAAGCCATTGGTGGTGTTTACGCCAAAAAGTTTGCTGCGTCATAAAGAAGCAATTTCAGAATTAGAAGAGCTAACTACCGGTGGTTATCAAAATGTGATCGGTGAGACCGATGCGCTTGATCCAGCTAAAGTCACTCGATTAGTGATGTGCAGTGGTAAGGTCTACTATGAGCTGCGCACTGCGCGGCGTGAGGCAAACTTAGACAATGTAGTGATTATCAGAATAGAACAGTTATACCCGTTCCCTGATGAAGAGTTTGCACTAGCTGTTGCGCCTTATGAAAATATATCCGAGGTAGTGTGGTGTCAAGAAGAGCCTCAAAACCAAGGTGTTTGGTACAGCAGTAAGCATCATTTTAATCGATTGTTGGATACTGCCGACAAGCATTATGAAATTAGCTATGCCGGAAGAGAAGCCTCGGCTTCGCCTGCAGCAGGTTATGCGGCGCTGCACCTTGCACAGCAAAAGCAATTAATAGAAGAAGCGCTAGGATTAAACTAAATTTTAACTCAACAAGTGATTTGTCAGAGGATATGAATACTCATGGCCAGTGAAATAAAAGCACCGCAGTTCCCAGAATCTATTGCCGACGGCAGCGTCGCCACCTGGCACGTACAGCCAGGTGAAGCCTTTACCAGAGATGAGCCTTTAGTTGATATTGAAACTGATAAGGTTGTTCTTGAAGTATTAGCAGCCGAAGATGGTGTGTTATTAGAGATTGTCAAAAATGAAGGCGATACAGTACTTGATCAAGAAGTTATTGGTCGTTTTGAGCCAGGAGCTACAGTCTCTTCGCCATCCACTCAAGCTGCGGTAAGCTCCGAAGCAAGTTCTGCTAGTTCTGACAGCGATGAAAGTCGAGTTAGCCCAGCTGCGAGAAAGATGATTGATGAAGAAGGTTTAGATACCGCCAGCATTAGTGGAACAGGTAAAGGAGGATTGATTACCAAAGAAGACGTTGTTAATCATGTTAAAAATAGTCCTGCGCCGGTGGTGAGCCAACCTGAGGCAACTCCAGTAGCTAAGCCAGCAGACAACAGTGTCAAAGGTCTAACTCAAATGGATGTGCCAGCTGGTGCTAGACCTGAAAAACGTGTTGCGATGACGCGCATGCGAGCAAAAATTGCTGAACGTTTGTTAGAGGCTAAGCAAAGTACCGCGATGCTAACTACCTTCAACGAAGTCGATATGTCGCCGATAATGACATTACGCAGTCAATATAAAGACATGTTCATAAAGAAGCATAATGTAAAGCTTGGCTTTATGGGCTTCTTTGTAAAAGCTGCTGCTGAAGCACTGAAACGTTTCCCTATTGTTAACGCTTCAATAGACGGTAGTGATGTGGTTTATCATGGTTATCAAGATATTGGTATAGCGGTATCAACCGAAAAAGGTCTTGTTGTACCTATTATTCGTGATGTGGATTATTTAAGTATTGCGGAAGTTGAATCTACTATTGGTGATTTTGGTAAACGCGCACGCGATGGCAAGTTAAGTATTGAAGACATGCAAGGTGGTACTTTTACCATTACCAATGGAGGCGTGTATGGCTCACTGATGTCTACGCCAATTCTAAATCCGCCGCAGGCGGCTATTTTGGGTATGCATAAAATTCAAGAGCGGGTCATGGTGGTTAATGGTGAGATGGTGGTTAAGCCAATGATGTATTTGGCGTTGTCTTACGATCATCGACTGATTGATGGCAAAGATTCAGTGCAATTTTTAGTGGCATTAAAAGAGATGTTAGAAGACCCAGCGCGTATTTTGTTGGATTTATAATTCTAGCGCATACAGTCTGGGTATTAATTGATTAAGGTCGGAAAATGATATGTCGGAAAAATATGACGTCGTAGTAATTGGAGCAGGCCCCGGTGGGTATGTCGCAGCTATTCGCGCTGCTCAGTTAGGGCTAAATACTCTCTGTGTAGAAAAGTGGGTAAGCGCTGAAGATAAGTTAATTCTAGGCGGTACCTGTCTAAATACGGGGTGTATTCCGTCAAAAGCGCTACTTGCATCCAGTCAGAAGTATGTTGAAGTACGCGATGAAATGGCAGTGCATGGTATTCAAGTTGATGCGCCTAAAATAGATGTAGCTGCAATGCTTGCGCGTAAAGATAAGATTGTGACTCAGTTAACTGGTGGTATCGCCGGCTTATTTAAAGCTAATGGCGTCAATGTTGCTGAAGGTCTCGGTAAGGTGCTAGTGGGTAAGAAAGTAGAAATCACCGCTAAAGATGGCACTGTCACAGTGGTTGATGCTGACAATATTATTATTGCGGCAGGTTCTGTGCCTATCGATATTCCGCCGGCGCCAGTTGATAACGATATTATTGTTGATTCTACCGGCGCGTTGGAGCTAACTGAAGTGCCTAAGCGGCTGGGTGTTATCGGCGCTGGTGTTATTGGTTTAGAGTTAGGTAGCGTGTGGGGGCGATTAGGTTCTGAGGTAGTAATTATTGAAGCTCTGGATGAGTTTTTGCCTACTATCGACAAACAAATAGCGAAAGAAGCGCACAAAATATTCACAAAAAAACAAGGCATGGATATTCGTTTAAGTGCTCGTGTTACTGGTACCAAAGTCGATGCTAAAAAGAGACATGTGACGGTTAGCTATACTGACAGCGACGGTGATAAAGATATTGTCTTTGATAAGCTTATTGTCGCTGTAGGTCGTAAGCCTTATACCGAGCAATTATTAGCTGGCGATAGCGGTGTTACGCTAGATGAGCGGGGCTTTATCTTTGTTAACGGTAAATGCCAAACTGATGCGCCAGGTGTCTATGCCATTGGTGATGTTGTGCGTGGGCCCATGTTGGCTCATAAAGCGTCTGAAGAAGGCGTTATGGTGGTTGAGCGGATTGCCGGCAAGAAAACACAAATCAATTATGATTGCATACCAGGAATAATATATACCCATCCTGAAGTAGCCTCTGTCGGTTTGACTGAAGAGCAATTAATCGCTGATGGTATCGCTTACAAAACGGGAGTATTTCCGTTTGCTGCTAGTGGCCGAGCGATGGCGGCAAACGACACGGGTGGAATGGTGAAAATGATTGCCCATGAGGAAACTGATCGTATTTTGGGTTGTCACGTTATTGGTCCAAGCGCGGCAGATTTGGTGCAACAAATTGTTATTGCGATGGAATTTGGCTCTAGCGCTGAAGATATTGCACTAACAGTGTTTGGTCATCCAACGTTATCAGAAGCTGTCCATGAGGCTGCCTTAGCTGTTGGGGGGCATGCGATTCACATTGCAAACAAAAAACCGCGTAAACCTAAGGCCAAAAAATAGCTATAATTAGATTTGCGAATAGCGGCTATTGTCTGAGAGAATACCGCGCTTTTACGAGAGCCCATTTGGCATAACCAAAAAGGCTGTTAAAGTTATTGGAACTGGCTTTAATACTGATCTCATTAGTTCCCAATTGATAGGAAAGCAACACAATGAATCTTCACGAATATCAGGGAAAACAACTGTTTGCTGAATATGGTTTGCCGGTATCCCAAGGCTTTGCTTGTGACACGCCGGAAGAAGCCGCGCAAGCTGCCGATCGAATTGGTGGTGATACATGGGTTGTTAAAGCTCAGGTTCATGCTGGTGGCCGGGGTAAGGCTGGCGGTGTAAAGCTTGTTAAGACTAAGGAAGAGATAAAAGCATTTGCTCAGCAGTGGTTGGGTACTAACTTAGTAACTTATCAAACAGACGAAGCTGGTCAGCCGGTAACTAAAATATTGGTTGAGCCATGTACCGATATTGACCAAGAATTGTACTTGGGTGCAGTAGTCGATCGCAGCAGTCGCCGCGTTGTTTTTATGGCCTCTACAGAAGGTGGCGTTGAAATAGAAAAGGTTGCCGAGGAGACGCCAGAAAAAATTATTAAAGCTGAAATCGACCCGTTAGTTGGTGCTCAGCCTTATCAAGGCCGAGAGTTAGCGTTTAAATTGGGCTTAGAAGGTGTTCAAGTTAAGCAATTTGTAAATATTTTTTTAGGCTTATCAAAATTATTTCACGAAAAAGATTTGGCATTATTAGAAATTAACCCGCTAGTAATTACCACTGATGGCAACTTGCATTGCTTAGATGCGAAATTGGGTATTGATGGTAACGCACTGTATCGTCAGCCTCAATTACGAGACATGCATGACCCAAGCCAAGAAGACGCGAGAGAAGCTCAGGCAGCTCAGTGGGAGCTGAATTATGTAGCATTAGATGGCAGCATTGGTTGCATGGTTAATGGCGCGGGCCTGGCGATGGGAACCATGGATATCATTAAGTTACATGGTGGCGATCCTGCTAACTTCCTAGATGTTGGCGGCGGTGCAACTAAAGAACGTGTTACTGAAGCGTTCAAAATCATTCTGTCTGACGACAATGTAAAAGCTGTGTTGATTAATATCTTCGGTGGGATTGTTCGTTGTGATCTTATTGCAGAAGGTGTGATTGGCGCAGTTCAAGAGATGGGCGTGAAGGTACCTGTAGTTGTGAGGCTAGAAGGGAATAATGCTGAGCTTGGTACTAAGGTATTAGCTGAAAGTGGACTGAATATTATTGCTGCAACTAGTCTTACTGACGCTGCACAGCAAGTTGTTAAAGCGGCGGAGGGTAAGTAATGAGCATATTAATTAATAAAGACACTAAGGTTATCTGCCAGGGTTTTACTGGTTCACAGGGCACTATGCACTCTGAACAAGCTATTGCATATGGCACGCAAATGGTTGGCGGCGTAACCCCAGGTAAAGGTGGGCAAACACATTTAGATCTACCTGTTTTCAACACCGTTAGCGAAGCGGTTGAAGCAACTGGAGCTGAAGCTACAGTAATTTACGTACCTGCGCCTTTTTGTAAAGACTCCATTCTAGAGGCGGCAAACAGCGGCATTAAGTTAATTGTTTGTATCACTGAAGGTATTCCAACATTGGATATGCTTGAGTGTAAAGTTAGCTGTGACCAACTTGGTGTAAGGTTAATAGGTCCTAACTGTCCTGGTGTTATTACTCCAGGTGAATGTAAAATTGGTATTATGCCTGGTCATATTCATCTGCCTGGTAAAGTCGGTATTGTGTCTCGTAGTGGTACTTTGACTTATGAAGCGGTTAAGCAAACGAGTGATGCTGGCTTTGGTCAGTCTACATGTGTTGGTATTGGTGGTGACCCGATTCCGGGTTCAAGCTTTATTGATATTTTGGAATTGTTTGAAAAAGATCCTGCTACTGAAGCTATTGTAATGATTGGTGAGATTGGTGGTAATGCAGAAGAAGAAGCGGCAGCTTATATCAAAGCTAATGTAACTAAACCTGTTGTATCTTACATCGCTGGTGTTACTGCGCCTGCAGGTAAGCGTATGGGTCATGCCGGTGCGATTATTGCTGGCGGGAAAGGTACTGCGGCAGAAAAGTTTGCAGCACTTGAAGATGCTGGAGTTAAAACTGTGCGCTCACTTGCTGATATTGGCAAAGGCTTGGCAGAAATAACTGGTTGGGATATGGCGTAGACGCTCTCCCGCTAAAAAGCCTCGCTTAAAGCGGGGTTTTTTTATGCCTGCATTTTAACGCTTAGTTAAATTTATCTTTCCATAAAATAGTCGCTAAACCACCTGTAATAATTAGTACCATCCCAAAAAATGCAATCAAATTAGGGATTTCGTCCCATATCAACCAGCCAATGAGACCTGATACCAGCACTGAAAAATAGTTGATGGGTGCAATAGTGCTGGCTTTGGCTAAAGAGTAAGCCTTGGTGTACAAACCAATGGCGCTATACATAGCAATACTAATGACAACAAGGGTTAGCCAAACCCACGCATCAATACCGCCCATGGAGCTGATAGCAAAAGGTAATATTGCCACTGTAGACATGGCAAAGTAGTAAAACAATATTCGATGATTTGGTTCAGTATCAGCTAGTTTACCGGTTGAAACCATTGAAAAAGACAGACAAATAGCGCTGAGAAAAGCCACTCCATGCCATGTGGTGCCAGAATCACTACCCGGCTGAAGTAATAATGTGATACCAATAAATCCTATTACCAGTGGTATCCAAGATATCCCGCTGATCGTTTGCCTGAGCCATATCAGCATTACCAGTGGAACACACAGTGGGGCCGCTTGCCGCAGCAACATCCCATCAACTAGTGGTATGTGTTTAAGCGAGGCATAGTATAAATAGAAGCCCAAAACGCCCGCTATACCGCGCAATAGGTGCAGAGCGAGTTTATCTGTTTTAAGCGATGCACTTCCTTTTCTCATCACTGCTGGCAAGCACAACAGCAACCCGACAATGTACTGCACGGCAACAATTACTGTTGGCTCAACAATGTCAGCCATATACTTAACCGCTGCAGTGCTAATGCTGCCAATAACCACCATGGCAAACGACAGAGTGATAGCAAGTGATATATTTTGGTGTTGAGGCACAGGGTATCCAACTACGAATTTGGCAATGATTTTAGTGTAAACAAGGCGATAACGCAGTGAAAGTCTTGAAATACTTTGAATAACCCCCATAAAGCATGCAGTTATTCTTTTGAATTAGAACGTACTAGGAGTTATAGAGACATGGTTGAGAAAACTGCCGAAGAAAGCACTGCAACTGAAACAATGGGCTTTCAAACTGAAGCAAAGCAATTGCTGCAGCTAATGATTCATTCACTGTACAGTAATAAAGAAATTTTTCTCCGTGAGCTTATTTCAAATGCATCAGATGCATGTGACAAGTTACGCTTCGAAGCGCTGTCAAATGCTGAGCTGTACGAAGGTAATGGCGAGCTAGAAGTGAAAATAGATTTTGACAGTGATGCCAATACCATCACTATTAGTGATAACGGCATTGGCATGTCAAAAGATGAAGTGATTGCTAATCTAGGTACTATTGCTCGCTCTGGTACGGCTGAATTTATTAGTAACTTAAGTGGTGATCAGCAAAAAGACTCTGCGCTTATCGGTCAATTTGGGGTAGGTTTCTACTCGTCTTTTATTGTCGCTGAGCGGGTAGAAGTTCTTACTCGTCGGGCGGGTAGTGCTATTGATGAGGGCGTACATTGGGAGTCTACCGGTGAAGACTCATTCAGTATAAATACTACTGACGTTGAAGCTCGTGGTACTCAAATCATTCTTCATTTAACTAAAGATGAGGCAGAGTTTGCTGATGACTGGAGGCTGCGCTCAGTAATCAAAAAATACTCTGACCATATTTCTGTACCGGTATTAATGAAAGAGCGAAAAGCAGCGCCGGCTGAAGGAGAAGAAGTTGATGATACGCCTGCAGGTTATGAGGCTGTTAACCAAGCTACCGCTTTGTGGACTCGTTCGCGCAGTGATGTTAAAAAAGCAGAATATAAAGAGTTTTATAAGCATGTGTCACACGATTTTGATGAACCATTAACGTGGAGTCATAACCGCGTAGAAGGTAAGTTAGATTACACCAGCTTACTTTTTATACCGCGTAATGCGCCGATGGATTTATGGCAGCGTGATGGTATCCGTGGTCTAAAATTATATGTACAGCGCACCTTTATCATGGATGACGCTGAACAGTTTTTGCCGATGTATTTACGCTTTGTTAAAGGCGTAGTTGATTCTGCTGATTTAAGTCTTAATGTATCACGTGAAATCTTACAGCAAGATAAAGATGTTGATGCAATACGTTCAGCTTTAACCAAGCGTGTGCTGGATATGCTGGACAAGATGGCCAGCAAGAAGCCTGAGGACTATCAGCTATTCTGGGATGCTTTTGGTCAGGTGATCAAAGAAGGTCCAGGAGAAGATTTTGCCAATAAAGAAAAAATTGCCAAGTTAATTCGTTTCGCTAGCACCCATACTGATGTTGAGAAACAAGACCAGTCTTTGGCAAGCTATGTAGAGCGTATGAAAGAAGGTCAGAACAAAATTTACTATGTAGTGACTGAGAATTTCAAAACCGCAAAAAATAGCCCTCATTTAGAAGTTTTCCGCAAAAAAGGTCTTGAAGTTATTCTTTTCTCTGACCGGGTCGATGAATGGACTATTAATCACTTAAATGAGTATGACGGTAAAGCATTTCAAGATGTAACTAAAGGAGCGTTAGATTTAGGTGACCTTGATGATGACGAATCTAAAAAAGCTCGTGAAGAGCTGGCCAAAGAGAAAGAAGGTTTAGTTGAACGGGTACAAGGCGTATTGTTTGAACAGATTGAAGAGGCGCGAGTAACTGACCGCTTAACTGAGTCACCCTGTTGTTTAGTGGTAGGTGAGCATGATATGGGTGCGCAGATGCGTCAGATCATGGAAGCTGCGGGGCAATCTATGCCCGCAACAAAGCCAACGTTAGAGTTAAATCCGGATCATCCATTAATCCAAAAGCTTGAAGCCGAAGCTGATGAAGATCGTTTTGCCGAGTTTGTCGAAGTGTTATTTAATCAAGCTCAATTAGCTGAAGGGGCGCATTTAGATGATCCAGCGGCTTATGTGCAAAAACTTAATAAGCTACTGTTATCACTTATTAAGTAATTTAAGTAATAATCAAAACGGCGGCTTCTAAAGCCGCCGTTTTTGTTTTTCTGCTACACTTTAGCTTCTTTTTTTGACGAAGATTATTATGTCTAAACAACATGTGGCAGTAATAGGTGGCGGCAGCTTTGGTACTGCAGTTGCTAATTTGATAGCTGAAAACGGCCACGACGTAAGTCTATGGATGCGTAACGAATTACTTGCGGCAGAGATCAATTCTTCCCATTGTAATACTGATTATTTACCAGGCTTTACTCTGTCCCAAAACTTAACTGCATCATGTTCATTAGAGAGCAGTTTGGCAAAAGCTTCCTTAGTTTTTATGTCAGTGCCAAGTAAGTCTTGCCGTGAAATGGCAACAGCGGTCAAACAATACATTCAGCCAACTGCAAAAGTGATTAGTACCACCAAAGGTATTGAGGCAGATAGCTTTAAGCTAATGAGCCAAGTTTTGGCTGAAGAGTTACCCGATCAGTCTATTGGGGTATTAAGTGGGCCTAATTTAGCCAAGGAAATAATGGCTAAGCATTTAACCGGCTCGGTTATTGCCAGTGAAGACCAAGAACTAATTAGTTTGGTGCAAAACACACTCAGCTCTTCATTGTTTCGGGTGTATTCCGGTTCCGACATGTACGGTGTTGAATTGGGCGGCGCGCTTAAAAATATGTATGCAATTATGGCTGGTTTGGCCAAGGCATTAGACGTGGGTGAAAATACTATTGGTTTATTGTTAACTAGAGGTTTGGCAGAAATGAGTCGTTTCGCCGTGCCAATGGGAGCTAATCCGGGTACTTTTATTGGTTTGGCTGGTGTTGGTGATTTATTTGTTACATGTTTGTCGCCTTTGAGTCGGAATTATCGAGTGGGATATGCGCTTGGTCAAGGCAAGAATCTGGACCAAGTAGTAGAGGAATTAGGTCAGGTCGCTGAAGGTGTTAATACTTTAAGCCTGGTTAAACATAAAGCGGATGAGTTAGATATATACATGCCGTTAGTAAAAGGCTTATATGGAGTGATTTATGGCGGACAAGCAATTAGTGAAGTGATCGAGTCAATGATGTCTGGTGAGCAAAACCAAGACGTTGAGTTTATCTGGGCGGGTCAGTAATGAATTTGTATATTATGCGTCACGGTGAAGCGAGCTGGGATACAAAAATTGATAGCGAAAGATCGTTAACTGGCATTGGTGAGCAGCAAGCGATAGCGGTCGGTGAGTATCTTAACAGGGCGGATATTACTTTTGCTCTTGCTGTAGTAAGCCCTTATAAAAGGGCACAGCAAACAGCTCGCAATGTGTTGAAGCAATTTCCATTAGTGAAAAGAATTGAATCCACTAATATAACGCCTGAGTCTTCGATCGTTATTGCGCAAGAGACTATAGCCGCCTTAGGTGTGAGTAATACCTTGTTGATTAGTCATCTGCCGTTAGTTGCCAGTTTAACCGGCTATTTAACTGCTGATGGTGTAGCCAGTGATGGTCAGCATTGGTCACCGTCAACTATCGTGTGTTTGAGTGGTGATAATTTTTTACCTGGTTGTATGAAAGTTCAATGGATAAAATCGCCTAGCGAATTAGCGGATAATTTATGAGTAATGGTTCAGTAGAATTAAGCGGTCAGACAATACATTGGCAAACATGGGGTGATGAAAGCGGCAAGCCGGTAATAGCATTACATGGTTGGTTGGACAATTCTGAGAGTTTTATTAAGTTGGCGCCACTATTAAAAGGTATGTTTGTTGTGGCGATTGATTTACCTGGGCATGGTTATAGTGATCATCGTCCCTGGCCTGGTAGTTATAACATTTGGGATGACTTGATTGATATATTGGCGCTGGCTGATTGGTTTGGTTGGGATAAGTTTTCTTTATTAGGGCATTCACGTGGCGCCATTATTGCCGCGCTGTTTGCTGCTAGCCAGCCACTGCGAATTGAAAAACTAATTATGCTTGATGGGATTATTCCTAGTCCGGCGAAAGTCGAGGATACGGCAAAGCAGTTGGGTAAATATTTGGCTCAACACTCATTGCGCGGCGAAAAAGCATCGCCCAGTTATCAGCAATTTGATGATGCTATGACCGCTCGTTGTAAAGCGGCTAATATGACAGCCTTAACCGCTAAACCTATTCTAGATCGTGGTTTAGTTAAGGGTGATGATGATTTATGGCGCTGGCGTAGCGATCCGAGATTAACAATGGATTCAGCAGTTAAGTTTTCGATTCAGCAAATAGACGCCTATGTAAACGCGATTAGCTGTCCAGCTTTGCTTCTTTTGGCTAGCGAGGGGATCGCTAAACATGAGACGTTTATCGCTTTATTATCAGGTTGGGATAATATTGAGAAAACTAATTTCATGGGTAGCCATCATTTTCATTTGGAGCCTGTGGCGAAAGAAATTGCCGAGAAAATTAATTCATGGTGTTAGATTAATAGTGATGTGGATAAATATCGCTAAAGCAGCGTAAATAATTCACTACATGCGTTTAACTGCCGCGCATGGCCAGCTAAAATAGCGCTGTTTTTAAGAGGATTTAATTGTGGTCAAGCCTAGTTCAGTGATATCTGACTTACATACCATCAGGGATTTTGTTCGCTGGGGTATAAGCCGTTTTAACCAGGCTGATTTGTATTATGGCCACGGCACAACCAACGCTAAAGATGAAGCCTTGGTGTTAATTACTCATACGTTATTTTTACCGCCAGACATCGACGAAACATTTTTTGACGCAAGGCTTACTGGTGATGAAAAAGAGCGGCTAGTAAAGCTGTTTAATCGTCGGGTCGATGAGCGTATTCCAGTGCCATATTTAACTGGTGAGGCATGGTTTTTAGGTTTGCCTTATAAGGTAGATAAACGCGTTATTATTCCGCGCTCGCCAATCGCTGAGTTGATCGAGAATTCATTTCAGCCATGGTTGGGTGAGAATTATCCGCAACGAATTTTGGATATGTGCAGCGGCTCTGGTTGTATCGGTATTGCTTGTGCGCATCAGTTTGAAGGGGCGTATGTTGATTTGGTTGATTTGTCTGAGCAGGCCCTAGCGATTGCCAATGAAAATATAGCTATGCATGGGGTGGGATATTCTGTGTCAGCCATTAAATCGGATATGTTTACCGCGCTTAATAGCGAACATGACAAATATGATTTAATTGTGAGTAATCCGCCTTATGTAGATGCGGGTGATTTTCATTCTATGCCCGTAGAGTTCAGTCACGAACCCAAGATGGCATTAACCGCCGGTGAAGATGGTTTGGAGATGGCCCATACTTTGTTAGCTCAAGCAGCAGATTATTTAACTGATGATGGCGTCCTAATTGTTGAAGTGGGAAACAGTGGCGAAGCGCTTGAGCACTGTTATCCTAATGTTGAATTTAATTGGTTGGAGTTTGACCGTGGTGGGGTTGGGGTTTTTGCAATAACTGCTAAAGAGTTACGTCAACTACAAGCGCAAATTGGTTAAATATCGTATAATTGTTTTTTTAGATTTATGGAATTGTTATGTCCGGTAATACCATTGGTAAATTATTTACTGTAACCACCTTTGGCGAAAGTCATGGTCCCGCCATTGGTGCTGTTATTGACGGCTGCCCTCCAGGGCTAGAGTTGTCGGTGGAAGATCTGCAGCCTGATCTAGATCGCCGTAAGCCCGGTACTTCAAAATTTGCCACCCAACGAAAAGAGGGTGACAAAGTAACTATTTTAAGTGGGGTATTTGAAGGTGTGACCACCGGTACGTCAATCGGCCTATTGATTGAAAATACCGATCAGCGCTCAAACGATTACTCTAAAATTAAAGACACCTTTAGACCTAATCATGCTGATTACACCTATGCTCAAAAATATGGACATCGTGATTATCGTGGCGGTGGCCGTTCATCCGCGCGTGAGACAGCAATGCGAGTTGCCGCTGGCGGAATTGCTAAAAAGTTTTTGGCCCAGCACGGTATATCGGTTGACGGTTATATGTCGCAACTGGGTCCGATTAAACTTGAATTAGAAAGTTGGGAAGAGGTAAACAACAATCCATTCTTCTGTGGCCAGCCTAGTAAGATAGTTGAACTCGAAAACTATATGAAAGCGTTGAATAAAGAGGGTAACTCTATCGGCGCAGAAATAACGGTCGTAGCTAAAGGCATGCCAGTGGGTTTAGGCGAACCTATTTTTGACCGGCTAGATGCTGAGCTAGCTTATGCGCTGATGGGTATTAATGCGGTTAAAGGGGTGGAAATCGGCGATGGTTTTTCCTGTATTGATCAAAAAGGTACTGAGCATAGAGATGAACTTACTCCTGATGGATTTGTGTCAAACCATTCTGGTGGCGTTTTAGGGGGTATCTCTACTGGCCAAGATTTGGTAGCAAAAATTGCTCTTAAGCCAACTTCTAGTATCCGTCTGCCCGGTAAAAGTATCGACATCAAGGGTGATTCGGTAGATGTTATTACTACTGGCCGCCATGACCCCTGTGTTGGCATTCGTGCTACGCCAATTGCTGAGGCGATGGTCGCTATAGTGTTGACGGATCATTTTTTACGTCATCGTGGTCAAAACGGTGAAGTACAAAGCAGCACTCCGGTTATAAGTTCTCAACGTTAATTCAGTGGGCGTCTATTCAGGCTTTTTCGTTTGAGTGATTATTGGCGCCTATCAAGCTTCTATTTCTGCTACTTTGCTTTACTAGGCGCCTGGGCTCCTTTCTGGGGGCCATATCTTCAAGATCAAGGTTTTAACTCCGTCGATATCGGCTATTTGGCGGCCATCATTTATATTACTAAAGTTTTTTCGCCGAGCATTTGGAGTTATCTGGCTGACAAAACCGGACAGCATTTACACATAGTTCGTCTTGGTAGTTTGTTAGCTTTTTTCTGTTTCTTGTTTATTTTTCTCGGCTCTAGTTTTTGGTTGTTGGCACTAGTCGTTACTGCATATAGTTTTTTCTGGAATGCTGTGTTAGCTCAGTTTGAAGTGATTACTATTACCCATTTAGCCGGCCGTTATCACTCGTATAGTCGTATTAGATTGTGGGGCTCTATTGGCTTTATTGCGGCCGTGGTTGGTTTGGGTGCAGTGTTTGATTTTGTCCCGATCAGTGCCTTACCCGTTTTCATTGCCAGTATTCTTTTGGCTATTTTTATTAGTAGTTTGTTTGTTGCTAAAGCGAAAACTGAGACTTCTCAGTTATCTCCTCATGGAATATTTACCATACTCAAACGGCCGGCGGTATGGGCTTTTTTACTGGTTGGCGTATTGTTACAAATATCTCATGCGCCGTATTACACATTTTTTAGCATATATATGGAATTACAAGGCTATAGCAGTACGCTTATCGGTTTGCTATGGGGGTTGGGGGTAGCGGTAGAGGTATTAGTATTTATTTGGATGCATAAACTACTGGCAAGATATTCTATTCGCCAAATTATGCTGGTGAGTCTATTACTGGCGGCTTTGCGCTGGTTTTTGATCGGCTATTTCTCAGACAATTTGTTGCTGTTATTAATTGCTCAAACTCTACATGCAGCAAGTTTTGGTAGTTTTCATGCGGTGGCGGTTGAATATGTGAGGCGTCAGTTTGTTGGCGGCCATCAAGGGCAGGGCATGGCGGTATACAGTGGGCTTAGTTTTGGGGGCGGCAGTGCTATTGGTGCGGTGGTAAGTGGTTTGGCATGGCAGCTAAGTCCGCCACATACTTTTGCAGCGGCGGGAGTAGTTTGTGTTTTTGCCTTCATAATTGCTTGGTTTTTGATCAAAGGGGCCGAGTCGGACAGACTTTCTTTCTAAATTCCCTTGTCAATATTGACATCAATCCTGATGCTCGCCATATTGTCATCAGGTTTATATAGGGGTTAAGAATGGAGCAACAATCCATAGTTTACGGATACATTATGGACGCAGCCGGTTGGGATTGCGTTGGTGATGGCAAGGCAAGATTACGCAGTAATCGACAGGCATTGCTTGGTTTGGATGAGATGGAATATGGCAGTCTTGTCTATCGAGAAATGTTCTCTTTACCGACCCCCCCTGCTAATTCTATAGACCCTCCTCCAGTGATTCATTTTGGTCAATCCACCCTTGGTATCGAGTACGAATGGGAGCATTGGATTAAAGAATTTGAAGCTTTGTTAAAGCAAATGTACTGGGAGCATGCGACTGTGCATTTAGAGACTGAGTTGTCGGGTAAACATACCTTTACTTGGGAGGCGGCTGATTTAGCTCATGAACCTGATAGTGGTGCGTTTTCTGTACGCTGTGAATGGTCTCGTGAAAGCTTAGTCGCATAATTATTGAGAGGCACAAGTGAAGCTCGGTAAAAACTCAAAACGAACAATTATTCTGGCTATTTCAGCGACCACAACATTTGTCTGGTCGGGTATTCGTTATTTCGATATACCGCCGGCAACAATGTTCGATTTCTTTATCTCTAGTGTTGCGGTGTTAGCAGTTTGTATCTGTATTGCCTTTGTATTAGTTTTTTTGCTGCGGAAGATAAAACGACACAGCGATTAAATTTGTCTATTCTTCTAACCACTCTAGGCTGAGATCTATATCCAGACTATCAGCAATATCGTCTAGCTCAGCGGTTACTGCATCGGCCTTAGTTTGAGCGGACACTTCAAAAAATATCTCTGCTTCGAACAACCGGCTGCCGGTCATCGGCGCGCTGCTAACTCGGCTTTGTAATTCTTCAATATTAATCCCATGGCTTGCTAATGCTTTAGTCACTTCTTGCACAATACCGCATCTATCATTACCGATAACACTAAGTTTGCCGTGATGTACTGATGGTTTTACTATTGCGTCACAGTTGTCGACAATAACGGTTAGCCCAGTTGAGTTATGCGCTAGTAGTAGTTTTTCTAGCTCGGTGGCTTTTTCTGCTCCAATACTGACTCTAACAATACCGGCAAACTTGCCCGCCATATGTGATAAATTACTTTCTATCCAGTTACCGCCAGCACTGTTAACCGTCGTTGCCAGTTGTTCTACCAATCCGGGCTTATCGTTACCTAAAAAAGTAAACACAATTGATTTTTGCACGATGATAATCTCCAGTTTTTACTCAGTATAGGCATTAATTACTGTAAAAGTCTGCTACCACTTAAGTTGTTCTTATAAGCTTAATCTATAAGGCTGCTAATCTACCTTGGCTACTCATTCTTGCTGGTACATATTTTTCGGCCTGCAATGGGGGGGGGATTCGAGTCTTGGCAATTTCGTTCCATTTTAAAATATTGTAATAGTGTCTGATGCGCTGCACATAGTTAACTGGTTCTTCCCCTCGGGCATAACCATAACGAGTTTTTGAGTAATAGGCGTGTTTTCTAAGCAGGGGTAACCGTTGCATAACATCAATCCATAAGTGCGGATCACCGCCTTGTTTCTCAGTGATTTTGCGGGCATCTTCTAAATGCCCCATGCCTACATTATAAGCGGCTAAGGCAAACCATGTTCTATCTGGGTCTTCAATATCATTAGGCAGGCGTCGTTTAAGTTTATTCAAATAGCGAGTCCCACCAACCAAACTCTGGCGCGCATCGAGTCTGTTCTCTATTTTCATTTCTTTGGCAGTAATCCGGGTTAGCATCATCATGCCGCGCACCCCAGTAGGAGATCTTGCCTTCGGATTCCAATGACTTTCTTGATAACTGACGGCTGCCAAGAGCGCCCAGTCTGTGGCTTCTTGAGTGGCGATCTCTTTAATGAGGCCTTCATATTTGGGATAGACGTCGCGGATCTGTTTGGCAAAAGTCCTGGAACCCCTATTGGAGACTGTATTGGCGTGGCCGTAGTGGTTATTTAGTAAGCTTTTAAGGGTGCCATCTTTTTTTATCTGATTAAAAAAATCGTCTATTTGCTTCGTAATTGGGTTATTTTTGCTGGTATACCAAGTGATTTTTTGGGGTTTACTAATGGTTAAAGCAACGCCAATACGAGTAAAGCTGGCTTTATGAGTATCGTACTCATTGGAATCAATAATTGTATGCTCGATTTCATTATTCTCTAACCGCTCAAGCAGATCTAGCGCTTCTACCTCACTTGATTCTGTCCACTTTAGCTCGGGTATCTCCTGTTGCAGTAGGCGCAGGTTTTCGGCATGGCTGCTGTCTGCTACCACCCATATGTCTTTTCCCACCAGCTGTTCAACTTTTCTAGGGCGATATGTCCCGTAACGGTAAAGTAGTAGCTGTTTTACATCGTTATAACTTTGGGATGCTTGATATTTGGCGTCACGCGCAGGCGTTTGAGTTAAACCTGCAGCGGCCAGATCTGCGGTATTGTTATCTAACGATGAAAATATTTCATCTAGTGTGTAAACAGACTTCATCTGCAGCTTGGCGCCAATATGATTAGCAAATAATTTGGCCAACTCATACTCAAAGCCCATTGGGCCATTTCTGTGTTTGTAGTAGGTGGTGGGGCTGTTGCGGGTGATGACAGTGATGGTGGGTATTGGATCGCTAATAGCACTCGCTTGCGGTTGCTTTTTACAGCCACTTAGCAACAGCAATGTGGTGGCTAATAGTAACAATGTTAGCGACCAATCACCTATAGTTAGGCTGCCTGCTTGGTTTTCTTGTTTAAAAAATGAAATCAAGATTTGCGCTCATTTATCAAGATAATGCTCATTATACCCACAAGTTTTCAGCCGTACTACAGCAAGTTGGTCGGCAGTTAATTTAGTTAAAACTATTTCCCTCAAACAGGCTATTTTGCTCACATAACGATGGTAAATAGAGTAGAATTCCCGCCTTTATATCGGCATGATTTAAAGAGGCTTCCTATAGTAATGCTTATCTTGCGTGGCTCTACCGCATTATCCGCTTTTCGTCGTAATAAACTGCTTAACAAGCTGGTCGACTCGACTCCAGTAACTGCAATTCAAGCTACTTATCTGCATTTTGTTGATATTAGTGAAGACCTTAGCAGTGAAGAGTTGGCGGTGCTTAAAGGCCTGCTAAGCTATGGTAGTCTTGACGAGCAGGCACAGGGTGAAGGCCTAACACTGATTGTGACGCCACGCCCAGGAACAATATCACCATGGTCTAGCAAGGCTACCGACATAGCCCGCAATTGCGAACTTGATAAAGTTAACCGGGTTGAACGTGGTGTTGAGTTTAAGGTTACCGCCACCGCTGCGCTAAGCCCAGAGCAGCAGGCAATACTGATAGCAGAGCTGCATGACCGGATGGTCGAAACGGTGTTTGCTGACGCTAGTGAAGCCTCCACTTTATTTTCAACGCAAAGCCCGCGCCCAGTCACCACTATTGATATTCTCGAAGGTGGTAAAAAATCATTGGCAGATGCTAATCTAAACTTAGGCTTAGCTCTCGCTGATGATGAGATTGACTATTTAGTGCAAAGCTTTGTCGAATTAGAGCGCAATCCGACTGATGTTGAATTAATGATGTTTGCCCAAGCGAACTCAGAGCATTGTCGGCATAAAATATTTAATGCCAGTTGGTCAATTGATGGCGAAGAGCAGTCGCACTCATTATTTAAGATGATCAAAAATACTTACGAGCAAGGTGGGGAAGGTGTTTTAAGCGCCTACGATGACAATGCCTCAGTGGTAAAAGGCTCGGTAGCTGGACGATTTTTTCCAGATACCGAAACTGGTGAATACAGCTTTACTGAAGAGCCTATTCATTTGTTAATGAAGGTCGAGACCCATAATCACCCTACCGCAATTGCGCCGAGGGCGGGGGCAGGTACCGGTTCTGGTGGTGAGATTAGAGATGAAGGTGCTGTTGGACGAGGTTCTAAGCCCAAGGTTGGTTTAACTGGTTTTTCTGTTTCCAATTTACGTATTCCTGCTGGCGAGCAAAGCTGGGAAGTAGATTATGGCAAGCCTAGTCGCATTGTGACCGCATTAGATATAATGCTTGAAGGACCAGTTGGTGGTGCGGCGTTTAATAATGAATTTGGTCGGCCCAATTTGTGTGGTTATTTTAGAACCTATGAGCAAGCCATTGCTGGCCCAGACGGCAATGAAGTTAAGGGCTATCACAAACCAATAATGATCGCCGGTGGTTATGGCAATATTCGCGAAGGTGATATTGATCAACGGGAGTTTGCTCCGGGCTGTAAATTGGTTGTCCTCGGTGGCCCTGCGATGTTGATTGGTCTCGGTGGCAGCGCAGCGTCGTCAATGGCATCCGGCGCGTCAACTGAGAATCTAGATTTTGCCTCAGTCCAGCGCCAAAACCCCGAAATGGAAAGGCGTTGCCAAGAAGTCATCGATGCCTGCGTTGCCATGGGCGAAGACAATCCAATAGCGTTTATTCATGATGTTGGAGCGGGCGGCTTATCTAACGCGTTACCTGAGTTAGCTAAAGATGGCGGTTGCGGCGGAGTATTTGATTTGCGCGCGGTGCCAAATGATGAGCCAGGTATGTCGCCATTAGAGATTTGGTGTAACGAAAGCCAAGAGCGTTATACCTTGGCGATTGAGCCACAGAACTTGGCCAAGTTTGAGCAACTTTGTAAGCGTGAGCGCTGCTTATATGCGGTGGTTGGTGAGTCGATAGTAGAAAAGAAAATAGTTGTTAAAGATGACTTGTTAGGTAATCAACCGGTTGATTTACCAATGGCCGTTTTATTTGGCAAGCCACCAAAAATGCACCGCAGCTTTGATCGGCTCGAGAAAACTTTTACCCCGCTAGATTTAAGCGAAATCACCATCAGCGATGCCACTGAAAAGCTGTTGCAGCTGCCGACAGTGGCCAGTAAGAGTTTTTTGATTACCATCGGTGATAGAACAATTACAGGTTTAGTCCATCGTGACCAAATGGTTGGGCCTTGGCAGGTGCCAGTCGCCGACTGCGCCGTAACCACTGTTGGTTATAATACTTACGCTGGTGAAGCGATGGCCATGGGTGAGCGGACGCCTAGTGCATTACTTAATGGGCCTGCGTCAGGCCGGATGGCTATTGGTGAGGCGATTACTAATATTGCAGCAACTCGTATAGAAAAGATGTCCGATATTAAACTCTCCGCTAATTGGATGTGTGCAGCTGGTCAACCGGGTGAAGATGAGACGCTATTTGATACAGTAAAAGCAGTGGGTATGGAACTATGCCCTGAATTAGGTATAACTATTCCGGTGGGTAAAGACTCTATGTCCATGCGTACCACTTGGAATGATGATGGCGAAGATAAATCTGTCACTTCACCAATGTCGCTAATTATCTCAGCTTTTACTCCAGTGGTAGATGTGCGCAAAACAATTACCCCACAGCTGCGTACCGATATCGGTGATAGTGCTTTATTATTTATTGATATTGCTAATGGGCAGCAACGCTTGGGCGCATCATGTTTGGCTCAGGTTTATCAACAATTAGGTGACACGCCTGCAGATGTTGATAGCGGCGCGGCGCTTAAAGGCTTTTTTAATGCTATGCAGATTGCGTTAGAGCAAGAGCTGTTAATTGCCTATCACGATCGTTCAGATGGCGGTTTGATGGTGACCTTGTTTGAAATGGCGTTTGCTGGGCGCTGTGGATTAAAAATTGATATTGCCGATATTGCCGGCGCTGATATTAACGTATTGTTTAACGAAGAATTAGGCGCGGTGGTGCAAGTGTCGGCTAGCAATGTAGATAATGTTATCGAATTATTTAGTGAAAATGGTTTAGCCGATTGCGTACATGTTATCGGGCAGCCAACAGCAGAGCAGGAAATAACTATATGTCGTGACGGTAGTGAGCTTTATGCTAGCAGCCGCGTAAGGTTACAAAGCTTGTGGGCTAGTACTAGCTATAAAATGCAGGCATTACGCGACAATTCAGATTGCGCCCTGCAAGAATATGAAGAAATTGCGGCAACAAGTAACCAAGGTTTAAGCGTTAATTTAACTTACGACTTGAATGATAATATTTCGGCGCCATATATAGCTACAGGGCAGAGACCAAGAGTTGCCATATTGCGAGAGCAGGGCGTCAATGGTCAGATCGAGATGGCGGCAGCATTTGATAGTGCCGGGTTTACTGCTGTTGATGTGCATATGAGCGATTTGCTTTCTGGCCGTCACCAGCTAGAAGACTTTAAAGGCTTGGCTGCTTGCGGTGGCTTCTCTTATGGCGATGTATTAGGTGCAGGCGAAGGTTGGGCTAAAACCATATTATTTAACTCCGCCTTACGTGACCAATTTGAGGAATACTTCAAGCGCGCTGACTCGTTTAGCTTAGGAGTTTGTAATGGTTGTCAAATGCTGTCGACTCTAAAACAATTAATACCTGGCGCAGATGCGTGGCCGAAGTTCGTTAAGAATCAGTCGGAGCAATTTGAAGCGCGTTTGGCGATGGTAAAAATCGAGCAGTCACCGTCGATTTTGTTAAAGGGTATGGCTGGATCTAGCATGCCGGTAGCGGTTGCGCATGGCGAAGGCAGAGCAGAGTTTAGCCAAGCCGGTGATATGAATGATTTACTAAAAAGTGGTTTAGTTGGGGCAACATTTGTGGATTCTAATATTCAAACAGCTAGTCGCTACCCTGCTAACCCAAATGGATCGCCTGAGGGTATTACAGGTTTAACGACTAGCGACGGTAAAGTAACTATCATGATGCCGCACCCTGAACGTATGTTTAGAGCAGTACAGCACTCGTGGAAGCCAGATGAGTGGCAAGAAAATGGTAGCTGGATGCGATTGTTTCAAAATGCTCGCATTTGGGTTGATTGATATGACTAGCCTAAAGGCAAGTAAAAAAAATAACAGAAACTGGATTTTGTATGTTGAATAAATACCCTTGGTGGAAAAATTTACTGATAGTTTTAATTGTGACCTTCGGTGTAATTTATGCCTTGCCTAATGTCTATGCCCCAGACCCTGCAATTCAAATAGCACCTGAAAGTAGTAGTGATGTGGTGGATGAGGCAACGTTGCGGCGTGTCCAAAAAGCTCTTAATGATGCCGGTTTAGAATACTTTGGTGACAGCCTTGATGGCAGGCGAATATCGGTCCGTTTAAACAGTCAAGAAGATCAGCTTAAAGCTAAGACAGCTATTGAAAATACTATTGGTGACGGATTTATTGTCGCGCTTAACCTTGCAGCAACTACGCCCAAATGGTTAGCTGATTTGGGGGGAAGTCCAATGAAATTGGGTTTAGATTTGTCTGGTGGCGTCCACTTTTTGTTAGAGGTTGATACTGAATCTGCTATTAATAAAAAATATGAAAATGCAGTTAATGATATGCGCCGTGCGATGCGTGAAGCGCGGGTGCGTAGTCAGATTAATTTAACCGATAGAGTGATTTTGGCGTCATTTTCCAGCGACGAAGTCAGAGATCAAGGTATTGCTGTAATCCGTGAAACCTTTGCTGACTTACAGCGCTCTTCGTCAGAAGATAATGGTCGTTTTATTGTTTCGCTAACAATGACCTCTGCTCAAACGCGCGAAATTGAGAAATATGCGGTTACTCAAAATTTGACTACACTGCGTAATCGCGTTAACGAGCTAGGTGTAGCCGAGCCATTAGTGCAGCAACAGGGTGCTAATCGTATTGTGGTTGAGTTGCCGGGTATTCAGGATACGGCTGCTGCGAAGAAAATATTGGGCAAAACGGCAAGTTTAGAGTTTCGTCTAGAAGCTGATTTTGAAGACCCCTCATACTCTCGAGAGGAATTCGGCTATCTTTCCGATGGTTTTGGTACTCGTGATGACTGGTTAGAGAAAAAGATTATCATTACCGGTGAAAACGTATCCAACGCGAATGCTGGCTACGATGAAAATAGTATGCCGCAGGTTAGTATTTCTTTAGATAGCCAGGGTGGTGCCGTTATGCATCGCGCTACTCGTAATAATATTAATCGCAGTTTGGGCGTTTTATTTATCGAGCGTAAATCTAGAACAGTAGGTTTTGAGATAGATGAGTCTGGTAATAGAGTGCCAGTGCGTGAGAAATACGATTCGAAAAAAATCATCAGCTTAGCGACTATTCGTGCAGCCTTGGGCTCACAGTTTCGCATCACTGGCTTGAACAATGCGCAAGAAGCATCAGAATTGGCCTTATTACTGCGTGCTGGTGCGCTAGCTGCTCCAATAGACTTTGTTGAAGAACGAACTATTGGTCCGTCATTGGGTGCAGAAAATATTTCATTAGGCGTATTGTCGGTACAAATTGGTTTAGGTTTAGTTTTATTATTTATGCTGTTGTTTTACAAGGCGTTTGGTCTGGCGGCAAATATTGCGTTGGCTGTTAACTTAGGTTTATTACTAGCTTGTATGTCTATTTTATCGGCAACCCTAACCATGCCAGGTATTGCTGGTATCGTATTAACTGTTGGTATGGCGGTAGATGCAAACGTACTAATATTCTCACGTATAAAAGAGGAGCTAGCGAATCGAATGTCGCCCCAGCAGGCGATAAATGCAGGCTTTGATCGAGCCTTTGTGACTATTTTAGATGCCAATATTACCACCTTAATTGTAGCGGTGCTGTTGTACGCTGTAGGTACCGGGCCAATCAAAGGTTTTGCGGTAACGCTTTCTATTGGTATTTTAACTTCTATGTTCACCGCAATTATCGGCACTAGAGCGATTGTCAATTTAATGTATGGCGGTCGCAATGTTAAGAAATTGTGGATCTAAACACTCCTTACTAAAGCCATTAGGGCGCCGGAAATAAAAATGTTAGATAAAGACAAAGTTATAAATTTTATGGGTTTGAAAAAAATAGCTATGGTGCTATCAATTATATTGGTAGTTGCTTCTATTTTTTCATTGGCAACAAAGCAGTTATCGTTCGGCTTAGATTTTACTGGCGGTACCCAGATTGAAGTACTTTACAAAGATGCTATTCCCCTAACTGAAATTCGATCTACACTTGAAGACAGAGGCTTTAAAAATGCGGTTGTTGTGCATTTCGGCTCTGAGCGGGATATTTTAGTTCGGCTTGCAGACGGTATCGAAACTTCCTTAGGTGTGAACAAAGATCAAGTCGGTGAAACTCTGCTGGCTACTTTGCGCGAGGCAAGTAATGGCAATATAGAGTTGAAGCGAGTTGAGTTTGTCGGTCCTCAGGTTGGTGAAGAGTTGCGTGAGCAGGGTGGCTTGGCATTGTTGATGGCGTTAGGCGTAGTAATGCTTTACGTGGCAATGCGTTTTCAGTTTAAGTTTTCAGTGGGTGCAGTTACCGCTTTGGCTCATGACGTCATTATTGTCTTGGGTATATTTTCCGTCTTCCAGTTAGATTTTGACTTAACAGTGCTAGCGTCACTGTTAGCTGTGATAGGTTACTCCCTCAATGATACTATTGTTGTGTCTGATCGTATTCGCGAGAATTTTCGAAAATTACGTGAAGATGATCCGGTCGAGGTAATTAATCTTTCTCTTACTCAGACATTAGGTAGAACGTTAATAACATCGTTAACCACTGCTATGGTGCTATTAGCGCTATTTATGATTGGTGGGCAGCTAATACATAACTTCGCCCTAGCCTTGTTAATCGGTGTCGCTGTAGGGACGTATTCGTCAATTTATGTGGCAGCAAATATATTGCTAGCAATGAATATCTCACGGGAGGATTTAATTGTCGTTGAAGTCAATCCTGATGAGATTGACGATAGGCCATAATTATAACTGATAAAAAAAGGGAGTCACTTAAGGTGTCTCCCTTTTTATAGCGGTTAAATATGTAAGATCTAAAGATACAGTTACTAAATACTACCAAGCTTTTGATTCACAACTTTAAGCACTTCTTTAAAGCATTTAGGTGCGCCGCAAACGATGTTGCCGCTATCTAGGAAGTCACTACCGCCTTTAAAATCACTGACTAGTCCACCAGCTTCAGTCACTAACAAGCTACCTGCGGCAATATCCCAATTTTGTAGGCCAGCTTCCCAAAAAGCATCAAGCCTACCGGCTGCTACATAAGCTAAATCTAGCGATGCAGCGCCAGCGCGGCGAATACCGGCTGTTTGCGAAGCAAGTTCTTGTAAGCTTTCCATATAGGGCTCTAACTTATTTAAGTTAGTTGAATTAAATGGAATGCCAGTACCAAGTAACGCGCCATTTAAGCCTTTACGATTACTAACTCGTAGGCGTTTGTTATTTAAACGTGCGCCATAGCCTCTGCTAGCGGTAAAACTTTCATCTCTGACAGGGTCGTAAACTACGCCGTGTTCAACGCGGCCCTTGTACACACAGGCGATAGAGACCGCATAGTGGGGAATGCCGCGTAGAAAATTGGTGGTGCCGTCAAGTGGATCAATAATCCAAAGATATTCACCGTTGCTGTCACGGCCTTTCGTTAAACCGCTCTCTTCACCTAAAATATCATGGTCAGGAAAGGCTTTATGGATATTGTAAATAACTTCTCGTTCTGCCGCTCGATCGACTTCAGAAACATAATCGTTAGTTGCTTTTTCTTCGATATCTAAAATGTCGAGTTCTTCAGTCGCGCGTAAAATCAGCTGACCTGCTTTATGAGCTGCCTTTAGGGCTATGGTTACCATTGGTTGCATCGGATAAAAGACCGTATTTGAATAGTCAATGTGACTGGATAAATTTGGGCGCGAGTATATCAGCTTAGCCGTTTTTGAGGGTGGATTATTTTGCAATAAATCATGCTAACAACGGGTCAAATGGTCAAATTCTGCTAAACTTGCGCATTTTTTAAAATAGCAGGTTTTATTATGGTCGATATAGTCGATGCAGTTGAAATTAATCCCGCCGATGTGTTGGCGAACGTCAGAGTAGTGTTGGTTAATACTAGTCATCCTGGCAATATCGGAGCAGCGGCCCGTGCCATGAAAAATATGGGCATTAAACACTTGGTTTTAGTTGACCCTAGAGATTATCCGGCTGATAAAGCCACATGGCGCGCCGCTAGTGCTGGCGATGTGCTTGAAAACGCGATTGTGGTCGACACTCTAGCTGAGGCTGTTGCCGATTGTGGTTTGGTATTGGGTGCTAGTGCTCGCAGTCGGACTATACCGTGGACAGTGTATTCAGCGAGAGAAGCCGCTAGTAAAGCGATTAATGATGCGGTTAACAATAAAGTGGCGTTAGTTTTCGGTCGCGAAGACCGAGGGCTTACTAACGAAGAGCTGCAGCAATGCCAAATTCACTTGAATATTCCGACTAGTGATGAATACAGTTCGTTAAACTTAGCTATGGCGGTTCAGGTAGCTTGCTATGAGATGCGTATGGCAAGTATGGAAGCTTTTGCTGGTGAGCAACCAGCACCAGAGTGGGATATTGATTACGCCAGCAGTGAAGATAATGAACGTCTATATCAGCATTTGGAGCGTACTATGACTACAGCGGGGTTTTATAACCCTGAAATACCTAAGCAGCTGCCAACTAGGATGCGTCGTTGGTTGGGTCGTAGTCGAATGGATCAGATGGAAGTGAATATTATGCGCGGGTTTTTAGCGGCAGTAGAGCGCAAGTTTAATGATAAATAATTTTGGTAAAGAACTTGAGTGAATTAGTTGGTTATATAGTTGACTAAGTTACTAGGGTATTAGATAATTACTAGGAATTTAAAGCTATGAAGAAGGTGTACTTATGCGCTTAACAACAAAAGGACGCTACGCGGTAACCGCGATGCTTGACCTTGCTCTGCACGCGCAGCTAGGCCCTGTAAGCTTGGCTGATATATCGGCTAGACAAGAAATTTCATTATCATATTTGGAGCAGTTGTTCTCCAAGTTGCGCCGCTGCGAGCTAGTGAGTTCGGTGCGTGGCCCGGGTGGTGGTTATAGGCTTAGTCGTGAAATGGCTGAGATAAACGTCGCACAGATCATCGACGCGGTCAATGAGAAGGTCGACGCGACCAATTGTGGTGGTGAGGCTAATTGTCAAGATGGCAATGTTTGCTTAACACATCATCTCTGGGCGGATTTAAGCAGTCAAATTCACCAGTTTTTACATGACATTAGCCTCGAGGCTTTAGTCTCTAAGCCTGATGTGCAAAGCGTTTCAGCCAGACAAGATCGTATGGGAAATGAACGTATAGCTATAGAAGGTGCTAGTGAAAAAATCGCTGTATCACAGCTTAGTTAATTAACAAATTTAAGCGGAGTTAAACAATGCAATTACCGATTTATTTTGATTACTCATCAACTACGCCAGTAGATCCTAGCGTTGCTAAAAAGATGATGGAATGCCTTACCTTAGAGGGTAACTTTGGTAATCCGGCGTCACGTTCACATACTTTCGGTTGGAAGGCAGAAGAAGCGGTTGAATTGGCACGTAAGCAAGTTGCTGATTTGATTAATGCCGATCCAAGAGAAATTGTTTGGACTTCTGGTGCAACTGAGTCGAACAATTTGGCAATAAAGGGTGCTGCTCACTTTTACCAGCGTAAAGGTAAGCATATTGTTACCTCTAAAATTGAGCATAAGGCAGTACTAGACACTTGCCGTCAGTTAGAGCGTGAAGGGTTTGAGGTCACTTATTTGTCGCCAGATGTTGGCGGAATTATTCAGCCTGAAGTTTTGAAGGCGGCTTTGCGTGATGACACCTCTATCGTTTCATTAATGCATGCTAACAACGAAATTGGTGCGGTTAATGATATCGCAGCGATTGGAGAAATTTGTCGCGAACGGGGCGTGGTTTTTCATGTTGATGCAGCCCAAACTGTGGGTAAAATTGAAGTTGATATGCAGGCGATGAAAGTTGACTTACTATCAATGTCAGCGCATAAAATGTATGGCCCCAAAGGGATAGGCGCGTTATATGTAAGTCGTAAGCCTCGTATTCGTCTGGAGTCACAAATGCACGGCGGTGGGCACGAGCGTGGTATGCGCAGTGGTACTTTACCTACCCATCAAATTGTTGGTATGGGTGAAGCAGCGCGAGTTGCCAAAGAACTGATGCCTGAAGATGCTAGAAAGACAGCAGCCTTACGTCTGCGCTTATTTGACGGTTTCAACAAACTAGAAGAAGTGCATGTTAATGGCAGTTTTGATCAATGTTTGCCTAACGTACTTAATACCAGTTTTGCCTTTGTTGAAGGTGAGTCGTTAATTATGTCGCTAAGAGATTTAGCGGTGTCATCTGGTTCTGCTTGTACTTCAGCTTCATTAGAGCCTTCTTATGTACTGCGTGCGTTAGGTTTGCCGGATGAATTGGCGCATAGCTCGCTACGATTTGCAGTAGGGCGTTTCACTACTGAAGAAGAAGTTGATCATGCGATTGTAAAAGTTAAAGAAGCGGTTAATAAATTACGTGAACTATCGCCGTTATGGGATATGTTTCAAGACGGTGTTGATTTAAACACTGTGCAATGGGCAGAACATTAAAAATTTTAGCGCAATTTAGCGCATTGGAGAAATATTATGGCTTATAGCGAAAAAGTATTAGATCACTACGAAAACCCAAGAAATGTTGGTCGTTTAGATACTGACTCTGCGAAAGTGGGAACTGGTATGGTTGGCGCCCCAGCATGTGGCGATGTGATGCGGTTACAAATTCAATTAGGCGACGACGGTATCATTGAAGATGCAAAGTTTAAAACCTATGGCTGTGGCTCCGCCATTGCTTCAAGCTCATTATTAACTGAGTGGGTAAAAGGTAAAACTTTAGCTCAAGCTTCAGAAATCAAAAATACTGATATCGCAGAAGAGTTGGCTTTACCACCAGTAAAAATCCACTGCTCGGTATTGGCTGAAGATGCTATTAAAGCAGCGATAGACGATTTAAAAAGTAAGCAATAGAAGGTAGTAATTTCATGGCTATTTCATTAACAGAACCAGCAGCTAAGCATATTAAAGGCCAGTTGGGCGCTCGTGGGAAAGGACAGGGCATTAAAGTCGGTGTTCGCACCACTGGCTGCTCTGGAATGGCCTACGTGCTCGAGTTTGTTGATGAAATTGACCAAGAAGATCAAATGTTTGAAGGTTTTGGTGCCAAGATTTTTATTGATCCCAAAAGTCTTGTCTACATTGATGGTACTCAGCTGGATTACGTAAAAGAAGGCTTGAATGAAGGCTTAGAATTTAATAATCCCAACGTAACCGGCGAGTGTGGTTGCGGTGAAAGCTTCCAAGTTTAATTAATAGATTAGATTGGGAATTCGATAGTGGATTTTGATACAGACTATTTCACTCTGTTCGATTTACCGCAGCAATTTGCTGTTGATAACGCTGCGTTAAGTAGTGCCTATCGTATCTTACAAAAACAATATCACCCGGACAGACATGCCAGCGCTTCAGATCAAGAACAGCGTATGGCATTGCAATACGCCGCTTATATCAATGAAGGTTTGGAAGTTTTACGTTCATCGGTTAAGCGCGCTATATACTTGCTGGGCCTAGCTGATGTTGAGTTTAAGAGCGATAATCTTGCCACTGATCCAGAATTTTTAATGCAGCAAATAGAGTGGCGTGAAGAGTTGTCTGAACTACCCAGCTCTACAGAGCCTGTTGTTAATTTAGAAAGATTTATTGCCGAGGTCGAGGCAGCGCTAATTGCTTATGAAGGTCGTTTTGAAGAAGCAATGAAAGCACAAGACTACGGCACAGTTTTACCACTAATCAGTAAAATGCAATTTGTCAGTAAATTACTCAATGAAGCCGAACAAGTCGAAGATCAGTTGCTAATTGGTTAGTCTAAGGAATTAAGTGTAAATGGCTTTAATGCAAATATCAGAACCTGGGCAAACGTCAGCGCCCCATAAGCGAAAAGTAGCTGTGGGCATTGATTTGGGTACAACTAATTCTTTAGTTGCCGGGGTTAAAGGCGCGGAGGTAAATACCTTCGCCGATAGTGAAGGCAATCATTTGCTGCCATCGGTTGTACATTACGGTAAAGAGCATATTACCGTTGGCTCCAAAGCTATTGAAAAAGCGGTGCAAGATCCTCTTAACACTATTTTTTCTATTAAGCGCTTAATGGGCCGTGGTCTTGGCGATATTAAAACCTTGTCACAACAGTTGCCTTATGACTTTGCGGCGGATGATGGCGGTATGCCGCAAATCATTACTGCGCGAGGCTCCGTTAGCCCGGTAGAAATATCGGCAGAGATACTTAAATCACTCGCACTGCGCGGCAAACAAACCATGGGCGCTGATTTGGATGGTGTGGTTATTACCGTACCCGCTTATTTCGACGATTCTCAACGCCAAGCGACGAAGGACGCTGCGCAGGTTGCCGGCCTAAATGTATTGCGACTATTAAACGAGCCAACTGCCGCTGCTGTTGCTTATGGTTTGGATGAAAGCGAGGAGGGTATTACCGCGGTTTACGATTTAGGCGGTGGTACTTTTGATATCTCCATATTAAGCTTAACTAGCGGTGTGTTTGAAGTTTTGGCCACTGGCGGTGATTCTGCTTTAGGTGGCGATGACTTTGACCATGCTGTCGCGCAATGGGCGCTTACCCAGCTAATAGATTTTGACGTAAGCAATAGATCAATGCACCGGGCTTTATTATTAGCAGCTAAAAAAGCGAAAGAGTCGCTAACAGATAGTGATGAAGCTGAGCTAATAATAGAAGGCTATGATGGCAGCCGGCTAATGCTGTCACTAGACGTATTTAAAGATTTGGTGAAGCCACTGGTCGATCAGTCTTTATTGGCGTGTAAAAAAACACTGCGCGATGCGGGCTTAAAAGCTAAAGATATTAATAATGTGGTATTGGTTGGTGGTTCTACTCGAGTGCCATTGGTAGTGGCCTTGGTAGAACAACTATTTGGTCAACTGCCGTATAGTGGTATTGATCCTGATAAAGTAGTTGCTATTGGTGCTGCTAATCAGGCTAATATTCTGATTGGTAACGGTAAGTCCGACGACTTGTTATTGTTAGACGTGATCCCTCTGTCGCTAGGTTTAGAGACTATGGGAGGTTTGATTGAAAAGGTTGTCAATCGTAATACCACTATTCCAGTATCTATGGCGCAGGAGTTTACTACCTATAAAGACGGTCAAACCGCATTGGCGATACATGTACTGCAGGGTGAGCGTGAATTAGTGTCTGACTGCCGATCATTAGCCCGTTTTGAATTGCGCGGTATTCCCCCCATGGTCGCTGGCCATGCACGTATTTTAGTTACCTTTAAGGTTGATGCTGACGGCTTGCTAAGCGTTGCAGCCAAAGAAACCACCAGCGGTGTTGAGGCAGCAATTGAAGTGAAGCCATCTTATGGTTTAACTGATGAACAAATTTCATTAATGATCAAGTCGTCATTTGAAAATGCGGCTAATGATAAAGAGCTAAGAGCGCTGACTGAGCAGCAGGTTGACGCTGATAGATTACATGAAGATATTACGGCGGCCTTAGCATTAGATGGCGGTGAGTTGTTGTCTGCTGATGAGCGCGCTGGGATTGATGCGGCGATGACGCTACTCAAAAAGGTTCGCAATAGTGGCAGCGTCAATGAGATTACTAAGGAAATTGAGCGGGTAGCAAAAATAACTGAAGAGTTCGCTCAACGTAGAATGAACAAGAGCATAAACAAGGCCCTTAAAGGCCATACCATTGACGAAATAGACGAGACTTGATGTGCCAAAAATAGTTGTACTACCAAATAATGACTTATGTCCAGACGGTGCGGTATTGGAGGTTGAACCGGGGCAGAGTATCTGTCGTGTGTTACTAAATAACGACATACATATAGAGCATGCCTGTGAAATGTCATGTGCCTGTACTACCTGTCATGTAATTATTCGTGAAGGATATGACTCACTAGATGAAGCGGACGAGTTGGAAGATGACTATTTGGACAAAGCTTGGGGTTTAGAGCCAGAGTCGCGTCTTAGTTGCCAATCACTTGTGGCAGAGGAGGATTTAGTGGTCGAAATCCCCAGATACACCATCAATATGGTTTCTGAACATAATTGAGACCAAATAAGTCGATAGGAGCCTAGTATGAATTGGACTGATGTATATGATATTGCGGCAGAATTAGTTGAATCCAAGCCTGATGTTGACCCTAAATATGTTCGTTTTACCGATCTACATGCCTGGGTAATGGCTTTAGATGGGTTTGAAGGTGACGCTGATCGCAGTGGTGAAAAAATCCTCGAGGCGATCCAAGCGGCTTGGATTGAAGAAATGGATTAAAATCAGGGTGAATTAGTGTCCGTAAGCACCTATTTTTAATACAAAAACATGCCAAACCCGCGTATAATTCGCGGGTTTTTGGTCTAGGTAGATTTAAAACACTACTTACAATATTTCACTTACTTTTGGAGAGTTTTCATGGCGGTAGAGCGCACTTTATCTATCATCAAACCTGATGCAGTTGAGAAGAATGTTATCGGGCAGATTTATTCACGTTTCGAGAATGCAGGTCTTTGTATTGTTGCCTCAAAAATGAAGCAATTAAGCAAAGCTGACGCTGAAGGTTTTTATGCTGAGCATGACGGTCGACCATTTTTTAATGATCTAGTAGCATTTATGACTTCTGGCCCGGTAACGGTCCAGGTGTTAGAAGGTGAAGGCGCTATAGCTAGAAACCGCGAGCTTATGGGTGCAACTAACCCTAAAGAAGCTGATGCTGGTACTATTCGTGCTGATTTTGCTACATCAATCGATGCTAATGCTGCACACGGTAGTGACTCACCAGAGTCTGCTGCCCGTGAAATAGCATATTTTTTTGACGACAGCGAACTCTGCAACCGTTAATCAATTAGCACAACCGGGTTAAGCTCATGGTTACTACAACCTCAAGTACTAAGTTACCAAACACTGCCGGTAGACCGGTAGTGTTTGATGCTGATAACAAAGTTAACTTACTTGGCTTAACCCGTCCTCGGTTACGAGATTTCTTTCAACAAATTGGCGAAAAGCCTTTTCGCACCGACCAGCTTTTAAAATGGATACATCAACGTGGTGTAACTAACTTCGACGACATGACTGATTTAAGTAAAGCGCTAAGGGTTAAGCTGTCACAGCTTGCTGAAATAACGCCACCTGAAGTCGTCAGTGAGCATATATCAACTGACGGCACCCGAAAGTGGGCGGTCAAAGTCACTAGTGGCAGTTTAGTTGAAACTGTTTTTATCCCCGATGGCGAGCGTGGTACGTTGTGTATTTCGTCGCAGGTCGGTTGTACCTTAGATTGTAGTTTTTGCTCAACTGGTAAGCAGGGCTTTCAACGTGATTTAACCTGCGCTGAAATCATTGGCCAGGTATGGTTGGCTAATCGCAGTCTTACTAAGTTTGATCCGCAGGCTAGGAGAGCTGTTACCAATGTCGTTATGATGGGTATGGGGGAGCCGCTACTTAATTTTGATAACGCCATAGATGCAGCTAACTTGTCGATGGATGACTGCGCTTATGGCTTGTCTAAGCGTCGCGTTACTTTGTCTACCTCTGGCGTAGTTCCGGCAATGAAAAAAATGATCGGAATGACCGATGTATCATTAGCTGTCTCCTTGCATGCGGCCAATAATGAATTACGTAATGAGTTAGTACCCATCAACAAAAAGTATCCTATTGCTGTATTACTTGAAGCGATAAAAAATTATATGGATAGCCTACCGGATAGACGTCGAGTAGTTACCATAGAATATACCTTGATGGACGGGGTTAATGATTCCGATGAGCAGGCGCGTGAGTTGGTTGATGTGCTGCGTGATACCCCCTGTAAAATAAATATTATTCCGTTTAATCCATTTCCACAATCTGGTTATAAAAAACCAAGCCGCCGAAGGACTGAGCGTTTTCAAGACATATTATTTAAGGCAGGTTACATTGTTACCGTACGGACTACCCGCGGCGATGATATTGATGCCGCTTGCGGCCAGTTAGTTGGCCAAGTGAAAGATAAGACTAAACGTAACGAGCGCTATCAGCAAAAATATTCTGAAATTAATAAAGACGCAGAGCAGGTCGTTAGATTTGTGTCAGCGCAACAATAAGGGATATAGCATATGAGATGTCTCAAATTAGCGAATAAATTTACTCTGATGGTACTGTTTGTATTTAGCTTGAGCGCTTGTGTTACCACTACAGAAAATTCAGGGTTCACTAACAATAGTTCGCCAGAATCTGCTTTGCTTAGTCATGTGGAAGCCGCTTATGAATATCTGCGTCGTGGTGATTTTGAAAACGCTCGTAGGCATTTACGCAATGCTGCAGAGATTAACGATCGAGATGCCACTGTGCATAACGCCATGGCCTATTCCTATGAACTCAGTGGCGATCTTGACTTGGCTGATGAGACCTATAGAAAAGCGATTAGCCTAGATGGTAGCTTAACTTCTGCGCGTAATAATTACGGCGTGTTTTTGTTTAAACAAGAACGGTACAAAGAGGCTAGAGAGCAATTTTTGAAAGTTGTAAAAGATACTCTATATCCCCGTCGTGGTGGTGCGTTTAATAGCTTAGGCGTGTGTGAGTTAAGGCTAGAAAATTATGATGGTGCCAAGCTAGCGTTTGAGAGAGCACTAGACTTAGATCGTTTGAACCGAGCGCCATTATTGGAGTTAGCGGCGGTAGGAGTTAAGCAAAACGATTTTGAATATGCTAGAAAAAAATATGATACCTATAAGTTAGTAGCCACTCAGTCAGCTAGAAGTTTGTTGCTTGGCGCTGAAATTGCCGAACACTACAATATGAAAAATGATTTAGCGAGTATTGAATTAGCACTAAAAAATCGTTTTCCGGACTCATTCGAATATCAAGAATTTAAAAAGCGTTTTAAATAATGGCGAATAGTAAAATCGAAGAATTAATAGAGTTAGGGCGTAAACTTAAGAGCACCCGGGAGGAGAGAGGGCTCAGTGTGGCTCAGGTTGCGAGTGACTTGAAGTTGTTAGACGCTTATATTAAAGGCCTGGAATCGGGTGACTACTCGTCGATTAAGAGTGATGTTTTTGTGCGTGGTTATCTTCGTGCTTATGGTAATTATCTAAACTTAGACGTAACTGTATTAGTCGCTCTATACGATGCTAAAACTAAGGTAGACGAAGTTGTCGATGATCAGGATGAGGACACTTCAGTCAATGCAATTTATGTATTGCTGGGTATCATTGTTACTGGTTTATTGGTTTGGGCTCTATGGCCTAGTACTGATGTTAAAGTTGAAATTAGTAACTCTCAAGAGAGCTTAGTCCAACAAAGTGTTGTTGAAAATTCTGTAAAATCCAGCGACTCCGAACTGACTCAAGATGATGATAATACTCTTGCTGAGCTGCCTACAGCTAGCTTAACGATCGATGCGCCGATTATTGATGATGTTAGTATTAACGCTGTTGTAGGTAATGAATTGCTACTGCGGTTTGTCGAGGAATGCTGGGTTGAAGTGAGAGATAAAGCGGGTCGTCTGCTGTTGGCCGATTTGAAAAATGCTGGCGATGAAGTGACTCTGCTAGGGGAGCCGCCATACAAGGCGGTCATCGGCAATGCTGCCGCTATCGAAATATTTTATGCCGGTAAAGCAATTAAAGTTGTCGGTCGTGGTGAAAGTAATACCGCCAAATTGGTAATTGGAGAATAAGCTGATGATGCAGGAATCGCCTATTAAGCGAAAAACAACTCGTCAAATAATGGTTGGCAATGTTCCAGTGGGTGGCGGTGCGCCTATTAGTGTGCAGAGCATGACTAACACTGAAACCTGTGATATCGACGCGACAGTGAAACAAGTTATGCAATTAGCTGATGCTGGAGCTGATATTGTTCGTGTGTCGGTGCCGACAATGGAGGCAGCACAAGCTTTTGGTCATATTCGCCAGCAAGTGTCAGTGCCGCTAGTTGCAGACATTCATTTCGATTATAAAATAGCATTAAAAGTGGCTCAGTTAGGTGTTGATTGCCTGCGAATTAACCCTGGTAATATCGGTCGGGAAGATCGTATTCGTGCAGTGGTTGAAGCTGCTCGTGAACGCAATATTCCTATCCGTGTTGGCGTTAATGCAGGCTCGTTAGAAAAAGACTTACAGAAAAAATACGGCGAGCCAACAGCTGATGCTCTGGTTGAGTCGGCGATGCGTCACATTGATATTTTGGACCGCTTAGATTTCCAAGAATACAAACTCAGTCTAAAAGCTTCAAATGTTTTTATGACAGTAGAAGCCTATCGAAAAATATCCGCTCAAATTGATCAGCCACTGCATTTAGGTATTACAGAGGCCGGCGCTTTGCGCGGTGGTACGGTCAAATCGGCAATAGGTTTAGGAATGCTATTGGCAGATGGGATAGGAGATACCTTACGCGTGTCGTTGGCCGCTGATCCAGTCGAAGAAGTCAAAGTTGGTTTTGAGATTTTAAAAAGTTTGCAGTTAAGATCTCGTGGTATCAACTTTATTGCTTGTCCAAGTTGTTCAAGGCAGAATTTTGACGTTATTAACACCGTTAACAGTTTAGAGCGACGGCTTGAGGATATTCGAAGCCCGCTGGATGTGGCAATTATTGGCTGTGTAGTAAACGGCCCTGGTGAGGCAAAACAGGTGGCTGTTGGATTAACCGGCGGTAGTCCAAATAACTTGATATATGTTGATGGTAAGCCCGATCATAAAATGACCAATGAAGAGCTTGTTGATGGCTTAGAAAAGCTAATTCGCGAAAAAGTTAGTGAGGCCGAAGCACAGCTTGATCTACAGCGTGACAAAATAATCGCACGTAGCTAAGTGTTTATTAGGAAACTGATGTTACTAAAATTGTCATAGTAAAAATAAAGAATAGGAAATATATTAGTGGCACAAATTAGAGCTATTCGTGGGATGAACGACTTGTCTCCCGAGCAAAGCCCATTATGGCAATATATTGAAAGCCAAATTGCTAGCTTGTTGGCTAGCTATGGTTATAAAGAAATACGTTTCCCGATTGTTGAATATACCGAGCTCTTTAAACGCTCGATCGGTGAAGTTACTGACATTGTAGAAAAAGAAATGTACACCTTCAACGACCGCAATGATGAAAGCTTAACGCTGCGACCGGAAGGTACGGCTAGCTGTGTACGTGCTGCTTCGCAGTTAGGTCTGCTAAAAAATCAGCAGCAGCGACTCTGGTATAGTGGGCCAATGTTTCGTTATGAACGGCCACAAAAAGGACGCCTGCGTCAATTTCATCAGGTCGGCGTAGAATGCTTTGGGATGGCGGGACCAGATATAGACGCTGAACTATTATTGATTTCGGCTCGGTTGTGGAAGTTACTTGGCGTACAAGATGTTGTACGTTTGGAATTGAATTCTATTGGCACAGTAGTAGATAGAGGTAATTATAAACAAGCATTAGTAGAGTTCTTGATGCCAATAAAAGACCAGTTAGACGAAGATAGCAAGCGTCGATTGGGTACTAATCCACTACGAATATTGGATAGTAAAAATCCTGATACACAGGCGTTATTAGTTAATGCTCCGTCAATGACAGATCATTTAGGCGCCGAAGCTAGGGCGCATTTCACTGAACTAAAGACTATGCTAGATGAGGTCGGGATTACTTATACGGTTAATCCTAGGTTGGTGCGTGGCTTAGATTATTACAACTACACAGTGTTTGAATGGGTTACCGACAAGTTAGGCGCACAAGGTACTGTTTGCGCAGGAGGTCGCTACGATGGTTTAGTTAATCAACTTGGCGGTGGCGATACTGCTGGTGTTGGCTTTGCTATGGGAATGGAAAGACTCTGTTTATTACTGCAAGAAGTCAGTAGTATCGAGGCGCAATTAGACGTCACGCCTGATGTCTACACTGTGGCCGTTGGCGAAGGTGTATATAATAAAGCGCTGGCGATTACAGAAACAGTTAGAGACGAGCTGCCAGCAATATCAATAAAAGCTCATGTTGGTGGTGGTAGTTTTAAAAGCCAAATGAAAAAGGCTGATAAAAGTGGTGCCCAGTATGCATTGCTTATGGGTGAAGACGAAGTTGCTGCTAATAAAGTAACTATTAAGCCGCTGCGAAGTGGCGGTGACCAAGTCCAATTAAATGTAAGCGAGTTAGCCCAATGGCTACAAAGCAAGCTAAGCAAATAAAAAAACGCTATAAGTCTAAGGAGACGAGAGTTGGCTGAATTAAAAACAGAAGAAGAACAAATTGAAGCGATTACACGCTGGTGGAAAGAAAAAGGTTTAAGCACTGTTTTTCAAGTGATTGCTGTTGCCGCCTTATATTTTGGTTGGCAGGGCTGGCAAAATCATCAGCAGCAAAATGCCGAGGCTGCATCAGTTGTTTATCAGCAGTTGTTAGACGTTAACGCAAAGATTGAAGGGCAATCATCAGTTGATCATTTTGCTACTGCGGCGTATTTGGTTACTACCTTAAAAGTTGATTATGAAGATTTAACTTACGCTCAATATGCGGCGATGATCAGTGCCAAACTTCTTAATAGCCAAGAAAAATATAGCGACGCTATACAAGAGCTAGATTGGGTTATTGCTAGTAAGCCAGAGCAACCTATTCTGCTTGCTGCTACGCTGAGAAAAGCCAGAGTGATTAGTAACAGCGGCGATAACGCCAAGGCATTGGCAGTACTAGACGTAAAGCAACGCGGTCAGTTTGCTGCTGCGTTTTATGAGCTGGAAGGCGATTTACAGTTTGCAATGGGAGACTTAGCCGCTGCGAAAAATGCTTATCAGCAAGCTGCTAATAATCTCGCTATGGGCACCGGTAACCCATTGTTAACGATTAAATTAGACAGTTTAGTTGTTGCTGATTCTGCCAACACAGCGTTAGAAGTTGTTGAGACAGACGCTGAGGAATCGTAAATGAGAAAGTCGAATTGCTTGTGTTTTGCTAATAGAACAACATTACTATTATTGTTGGCTGCCTTCGCTACTGGCTGTAGTTGGTCTGAGGACGAAGAGGAAAGTTTTTATGAGCCAGCTGATCTAGTCAGTTTTGACGAGCAAATGGAGCTAGCTACCAAGTGGAGTCGCTCTGTCGGTGATGGTCAAGGTGATAAGTTTAATCGCTTAGAGCTGGCTCTCGATGACGATGGAATTTATGTCGCAGAAGTGGATGGTGACGTTTATGCGTTTGAAATTGAGCGCGGCAAAGAACAATGGGAAGCAGAGCTTAATGTTACGCTTACCGGCGGCGTGGGGGTTGGCGAGAGTCTAGTAGTTGTTGGTACAGTCAAAGGTGTGTTGATAGCGCTCGATAAAAACACTGGCGCTAAATTATGGACTAAACAGCTTACCGGTGAGGTATTAGCACCGCCTGCCATAGCTGATGAAGTCGTTATAGCCCAAACATTTGATGGTCGACTTTATGGCCTAGATGCAGCTAATGGCGAACAACTTTGGGTATATAACTCTGCCTTACCCAGACTGACGCTGAGAGGAACAAGTCGTCCAGTCATCGACGGTGATACTGTCTATGCGGGCTTTGCTAGCGGAAAATTAGTGGCTTTAGACGTTGAGACAGGCGTATTACAATGGGAAGCTAGAGTGTCGCCTGCGACTGGTCAGTCTGAAATAGATAGGGTAGTAGATGTTGATTCGCCAGCGTTTATTTTAAATAATACCATTTACGCGGTTAGTTATCAGGGCCGTGTTACTGCCTTTGATTTACGTAGTGGAACGCCAAAATGGTTTCAGGCCGCATCGAGCTATAATGCCCTTAGTGAGGGTTTTAGTAACTTATATTATTCCCATAGTGATGGTGATGTTGTTGCGCTAGATCTTAAATCTGGCATCGAACGCTGGCGTCAAACTGAGTTTAGTTTTCGTGAGCTAGGTGCACCCACCGCGTTTAGTAGCTACGTTGCAGTGGCAGATTTTGAAGGATATATCCATTTGCTGTCACAGGTTGATGGCAGTGTGGTAGGCCGTGAAAAGATCGGTTCAAATGGAGTGCGTGCTCAGATGTTAAGTCAGAGTGGGGTACTGTATGTGTATGGTAATTCAGGTAAATTAAAAGCTTATGAAATTGAAAAGTAAGCACTTTATTATTTTAGGGTAGATCAATGAAGCCGGTAATAGCCTTAGTGGGCCGACCAAATGTAGGTAAATCTACTCTATTTAATCGTCTCACCAATACTCGTGACGCCTTAGTAGCTAACTTTGCGGGTCTTACTCGTGATCGTAAATACGGTGAAGCGCATGTTGAAGACAATAGCTTTATTATTATCGACACCGGTGGTATCACTGGTGAAGAAGAAGGCCTTGATTTTGAAATGGCTAAGCAGTCGCTTGCGGCTATTGATGAAGCTGATATTGTTTTCTTTTTAGTTGATGCGAAAGCCGGTGTTACTGCTGCCGACTCGTTGATAGCTGAGCATCTTCGGCGCCAACAAAAACCCGTTTATGTGTTAGTAAATAAAACTGACGGCATTAATCCTGACGTTGCTATGTTAGAGTTTTACGAGCTGGGCTTGGCTGAACTTCGTCCAGTTGCTGCATCTCAAGGCCGTGGTATTAAACAGTTAATGGCTGAGATTGTGGAGTATTTCGGCGTCGAAGAAGTTGAAGAAGATGATAGCGAAAATCGCGGTATAAAAATTGGTATTATTGGCCGGCCGAATGTCGGTAAGTCAACTTTGGTTAACCGCCTATTAGGCGAAGAAAGAGTTATTGTTTTCGATCATCCAGGCACTACTCGAGATAGTATTTATATCGATTACGAGCGTCACGACAAGCCCTATACCTTAATTGATACCGCAGGCGTACGTCGTCGCAAAAATGTGTCAGAAACTGTCGAAAAATTCTCCATTATTAAGACTTTGAAAGCCATCGATGACTCAAACGTGGTGATTTTAGTTATCGACGCTCAAGAGGGTATTGTCGATCAAGATTTACATATCCTTAGTTACGCCATTGATAGTGGTCGCGCATTAGTGATTGCGCTAAACAAATGGGATGGTATGGACAATGAGAAAAAAGACTGGATTAGAAACGAGTTAGAGCGCCGTTTACGCTTTTTAGACTTTGCTAAAATACATTTTATCTCAGCACTGCATGGCACTGGTGTCGGTAATCTTTATGAATCTGTTGAAGCGGCCTATGAAGGTGCGACCAAAAAGCTTTCTACCCCAATGCTTACTCGTATTCTTCAAGACGCGGTGGCCGATCATCAGCCACCAATGGTACATGGTCGCCGTATAAAGTTGCGCTATGCACACGCCGGTGGTAGTAATCCCCCGATTATCGTCATTCACGGTAATCAAGTTGAAGCCCTGCCAGATAGCTATAAGAAGTTTTTGGAAAAAACCTTCCGTAAAGTACTTGATATGAGTGGAACTCCTATTCGGATAGAGCTGCGTAGCAGTGAGAATCCGTTTCAAAGTAAACGTAATACCTTAACGCCGCGCCAACAAACAACCAAGCGTAAGCGTCTTATTAAGGATGCCCAGACGCGCGAAGAAGCAGATAAGATCCGTAAAGATTTCAGGCGTAAACCCAGCGAAAGATAAGTTGTGAGCGTGTCTCTACCCGACCTTCAGACTCAGTCAGATATCGATAGCTTTGTGGATAGCTTTTATACCAAGTTATTAGCCGATAGTGAACTAGCGCCTATTTTTGTCGACGTTGCACAAATAGATTTAACTGTTCATTTGCCACTAATAAAAAGTTATTGGGCTAAGTTGTTATTGGCTGACAATTCTTATAATCGCCATACTATGAATATTCACCGCCTAGTGCATAGTAAACAAAATTTTACTCAAGATAATTTTGATCAGTGGTTGAAGTTTTTTGTGCTGACTATGGATGAGATGTATTGTGGCGCATATGCTGATAAAGCTAAGCGGGTGGCGGCTGTGATCATTGCTAATATGACTAAGGCGATGAATAGATAAAAAGTTATCCATAAGCTAGATATATAAACCCGCAATCCAATTAAGAAAGCGGGGTTTTAATTTAGCTTAGCTCAAAACTATAGTATTTCAATAGCTACAGCCAATGCTTCTCCACCACCGATACACAAGCTAGCAATACCTTTCTGTTTACCGTAGTGCCTAAGTGCGTACATTAGCGAGATGATTATGCGAGAGCCGGTTGAGCCTATAGGGTGGCCTTGAGCGCAAGCGCCGCCGTGGATGTTTACTTTGGCATGGTCTAACTGATGTTCTTGCATCGTTAGCATAGTTACCATGGCAAAGGCTTCGTTGATTTCAAACAAGTCTACGTCGTCTTTACTCCAGCCTGTTTTGGCATATAGCTTAGTTAACGAGCCAACAGGTGCAGTAGTGAATTCTTCAGGCGCTTGTGACTGGCGTGAATGGGCAACGATTTTAGCCATCGGCTTAAGGCCGCGTTTTGCAGCTTCACTGGCTGTCATTAAGACTAAGGCTGACGCACCATCTGAGATTGAGCTAGCGTTGGCTGCAGTAATGGTGCCATCTTTGGCAAAAGCAGGGCGTAGGCTAGGTATTTTGTCGACTTTAGCTTTATGTGGTTGCTCGTCATCAGTGATTACAGTCTCGCTATGTCGGGTGGTTACCGTTACTGGCACAGTTTCGGGGGTTAGATAACCGTTATCAATAGCGGCTTTAGCTCGGCGCAGTGATTCAAGGGCGTAGTCGTCCATTTGCTCGCGAGTTAGGCCAGCTTTGTCAGCAGTTTCTTGGGCGAACGTTCCCATTGCGCGGCCAGTGTAGGCGTCTTGTAAGCCATCTAAAAACATATGATCATGTATCTGTTTGTCGCCGGTACCAATACCGCCACGAGCGTTTGGAAGTACATGTGGTGCGTTAGACATAGATTCCATCCCGCCAGCAATGGCGATGTTGCAACTGCCAGCTTTGATTTGATCGTGAGCGTAGATAACTGCTTGCATCCCCGAGCCACAGAGCTTATTAACGGTAACGGCGCCAGTTGAAGTAGGGATACCAGCATTGATCGCTGCTTGACGGGCTGGACCTTGCTTAGTGCCTGCTTGCAATACGCAGCCCATGATAACTTCTTCTACGTCTGCAGCATCAATCTTGGCGCGAGACAGAGCTTCTTTAATGGCTATTGCGCCAAGCTGGGGCGCAGTCATTGGGCTAAGGGCGCCTTGTAAACCGCCCATAGGGGTGCGAGCACCATCTACAATTACAATTGCATCATCACTCATATCAAAATCCAGTAGTTATTAGTTAATGGTTAGGGCGAGTACAGCTGCCCAAAAAACAGCGAGTATTAAACCATAGCAGGGGGTTTTAGAGAAGTTTGTGCTCTTAATGGCTTTATTAACGTAGTAAATAAGTTGACTATCTTGAGCTGGGTTATTAATGAATTCGCTACAGGAAAGTAATTTAAATATTACTATAAAACAATAGCTTATTGTTTAACTTACGGTAGTTTTAAATAATTTACCCTGTATCGAAACGCGATATTCTCTGGGCGTAAAACCAATATGTTGCTTAAATAATGCGGAGAAATAACTGTAATCCTCATAACTTACATTGGCGGCAATTTCGCCAATACTTAGATTGGTTTGGCGCAATAGCTCTTTGGCTTGGTTTAACCGTAAGCCCAGTAAATAACGGCTAGGGGTTTTCCCCGTCGCTTGAGTAAATCGGCGGTTTAAAGTGCGAGGGTTAATCTGGGCATCATCCGCTACTTGTTTAATACTGATACTGTGCTGATAGTTATCGTGTAGCCACTGTTGAATATCAGCTATTTGCTCATCTTGATGAGTATTGGTTTCTCCTTCAAAATAGCCATAAGAGCGGTAAGAGCGGCGAATTTCGGGGGAGAATTGTCCCTCAATCAAGCGTGCTATTGCGGGGCCATAGAAATGTTCAATGAAGTGACTACTTAAATCAGCCACCGCATTGATACTGCCTGCGCAATACAGATTGTCGCTTTTAGTAATAATATGGCTAGTTTGTAGCTTTATTGCAGGGAAGGTTTTTGCGAAGTCAGCAAAGTAAAACCAGTGAGTAGTGGCTGGCTTATCGTCTAGTAGTCCTGCGGCTCCTAAAAAGTATGCGCCGGTGCCAACAGCACAAATAAGAGTGCCTTGTTGCTGATAATGGCGCAGCAGTGGCAGTAGGTGTTTATTCTGTTTGACGATGCGCCGTGGGTTACGCCACATTGAGGGTAATATAATCAGGTCTAGATCTGTAAGATCTTCCAATTGGCAAGATGGGACAATAGGTAGACCGCTGGTTGAGCTTATCGGTTGGTTAGTGGTGGTGACTATTTGAATTGACAGTTTAGCCGATACACTGCTGCCGGCTGTAACTTGTTGGCAAGCAGCCGTCAAAATTTCGGCCGGTAAAGTAATACTGGTTGCTATGGTGTGGGGGTAAGCAATTAAGGCAACTTTTTTCATAAGACGATACTAATGCTGATTGTCTTTAAAGCAACAGTTATTGTCAGTTATACAATATTATAATTTAGCTAGCTCACTACAATGGTGCTCATATTCATCAATAGGTGTGCAAAAAATATGGCAACAATCCCCGTTATCGTTAGCTTTGGTGGTGTTAACCCAGCTGGACGTAGCTCTGGTCATCATGGTTATAAACGCACGGTTATTGACGAGTTAGCGACTGTAGATGCTAATTCTACTTGGCAAGCCTTAGCTGCCCTAATGAATTGTGATAGTGGTGAAATTGATTTTATGCGTGCTCATACGCTTATCCGCAAAATCGAGCTTAGTCATTTTGATATCAATGCGGTGCCGCTGAATCGTAAGCTTACGGTTAACAATAATGGCAGCCCTTTAAGCTTTGAAGTAAGTGCTAGACAGTTGCCTGAAGCTATCCCTAGTAATTGGACAGTAAGCTCACTTGATAATGGCCGAGCCAAGGTGGAGCTAGTGGGCAGCTCAGATATATTGATTCCAGATACCCATAAAAGTCCGGTTAGCGCGGCGGGGCAGTTGCCGACTGGATTTGATCCGGCCAGCTTGTACCAGGCCCGCAGCCATCCCCGTGGGTTACAGTTATCTATATTTGGTGCCAGTGACACGTTAGGGCAACTGGGTATAGATTGGCAAACTATTTGCGATGCAGTGGCTGGTGATAAAATTAGCGTCTACGCAGGTAGTGCCATGAGCCAAATGGACGGCCATGGAAATGGTGGTTTATTAGGTAATAATCATCGTGGCGGCAGGATAACGTCTAAACACGTAGCCCTGGGCTTGGCAGAAATGCCAGCAGACTTTATTAACGCCTATGTGTTGGGGAGTGTGGGTAGTACTGGTTTGAATATGGGAGCCTGTGCCACTTTCCACTATAACTTGCGTCAAGCTGTGCATGATATAAAAGCTGGGCGCGCGCGAGTTGCCATAGTGGGTGGAGCCGAAGCGCCGATTGTTGCCGATGTACTAGAAGGCTATATCACCATGGGTGCGCTGGGTATGGATGAAGATCTGCGTAAGTTAGACGGACTCAGCGCTAGCCCTGATTTGCGAAGAGCTTGCCGGCCGTTTGGCACTAATGTTGGCTTTACTTTGGCCGAGGGCGCGCAATTTACCGTTTTAATGGATGACGAGCTGGCCATTGAATTGGGAGCTGAGATCTATGCAGCGGTGCCCGATGTTTATGTGAATGCCGATGGTCATAAAAAGTCTATCTCTGCGCCAGGAGTAGGTAACTATATTACGGTAGCCAAGGCAGCCGGTTTAGCTGCCAATATTGTGGAGAAATTAGATGGACGCAGCTTTATCCATGCCCATGGCACTGGTACACCGGCAAATAGAGTCAGCGAGTCGCATATATTTAATGAGACTGCCAAGGCCTTTAGCATACAAAATTGGCCAGTAGCTGCGATTAAATGTTATCTGGGGCATTCTATCGGGGCTTCCGGTGGTGATCAGTTAATGAGTGCTTTGGGTACCTGGAAATATGGGATTATCCCTGGGATAGCCACCATTGATAAGGCCGCGTCTGATGTCTTTGATAGTAATTTGTCTATATCGCCCGAGCACAAGCAAGTCGATCAAGGCAGCTTGGATGTGGCGCTGTTAAATGCCAAAGGTTTTGGCGGTAATAATGCCACTGCTGTGGTGTTGTCACCAACGGTAACTAAAACAATGCTGATGAATAAGCATGGCGCTAAAAAAATAAGCGCCTGGCAGAAAAAATGTGAGAAGACCATTGAGGTGGCAGCCAAGTATGATCAGCGTTCATCTAAAGTTATCGAGGCGGTTACTTACAAGTTTGACCATCAGGTTCGCACCAGTGAGCATATTCGAATTACGCCAGAGGCTATTTCTATTGAGGGCTATAAGCAAGCCATCGCTATTAATGAGCGGTCGTCATTAAAAGACTATCTATAAGTTATAGTCTTTAACTACCAAATGTTAAGTAAAGTGATAGCTATCTTTGTTGTAGTCTTAGTTACTTAGTGTTTTTTGGTTTGGATGGAGCGAAGAAAATATGACTGGCAGCGTAAGTTATTCTATAGAGATAAATGTGCCCCGTGAGATGGCATGGCAAAAGCTACAAAATTTAGCAGTGGCACATCACTATGTCCCCGGGTTAAAAAATACCGAGATAACCACCGATAAGTCGCACGGAGTTGGTGCCAGCAGGCGCGTTTTTCAAACAGGTTCTAGTTATGTGGATGAGACAGTAGAAGAGTGGAGTGAAGGCCATGGCTTTCTGATTCGCTTGCATCGCGGCGAAACGGGAAAGCCGCCATTGTTTAACCAAGCATGGTTTCGATATGCCATTGAAGATAATGGTAGCGGTGGCACTACTTTTACCCCGACTATGACCTACGAAATGCCATGGGGTGGATTCGGATCTTTGCTAGAGCGCCTAATTCTGAAAAAAGTATTTATTGGTGTGCTGCGCGACGTCGCTATAGCGATGAAAGATTATTATGAGACGGGTCAAGCTGTTGGTCCAGATCGGCTAAAGGAATTAAAAGCCGGTTGATGATCCCACTTAACCCAAATGTAACTGCTATTATTGTTGACAAGATAATGTCAGTATTTTGAGACGTTAGCTGTAAAGGTTAGGCGCTAACCTAACCCCTAAAATGGGTAGCGCTAAGAGCGGAATAAATTCAGCTTAGGTTTGCTGAATTTTAAAAAAATCTGAACCTTTTGTTATGAAGAGCTCAGATAATTATTGACTGTAAAATTATTAAAAAATATACCTGAATATAAATTTTTTATATAATTTCAGCTTCCAGTTCAAACTCAGTTATTGTCGTCACCGTCCATCGATAACATTAACTTAGGCATATCACCGTCTGAAACAATAATTTTAGTATTAGGCGATTTTGATAATTCCATGAATGCTTCTATAGATTTAAATTGTAATATCTGCGGGGTTAAACCTTCTGAAATAATCTTCTGTGCATCTCTCACACCAGCTGCATCAATCCGTTTTTTTTCTGCTTCACTTGAAGCTTCACGCAAGACAAACACCATCCGTAAAGCCTTCTGCTCTGCTTGTAATTTCTCCTCAATTGCAATTGCAAGATTGCGCGGTAATTGGATACTTTTAAAGAGTACAGCTTCGATTGAAATTCCCTTTTTTTCGAGCAAACTAGACATTTTTTCTTGAATTGCTGACTCAATTTCTGATCGTTGGCCAGTGTGCATATCTTTTGCATAAAACCGAGCACTGACATCTGCAATCGACGACCGGAAAACCGGTAAAATTACATTTTCTTCATAGCTCAGTCCTACAGTTCGTAACAAATCAGGTGATGAACTGCCAATCACATTATAAAGAATTGAAATCTCTGCTGAAATATTTAAACCTTCTTTTGAAGGTAAGTTGAGTGATACTTCAAGGTTTTTTGTTTGAATCGGTACTCTTACAATCGTAGATAAAAGCGGATTGTAAATCTTTAATCCCTCGGTATATGGGTTATCGGAATATTTACCTAAGGTGCGTTTAACTCCTACCTCACCTTCGCGAACAACTGTACAGTTTACAAGTGAAATCATCACAAAAAATACGGTAACTATTTTGAAAAATTTTTCCATAATATTAAAGCCTCAATAGGATTTTTACAGACCAAAATATAACACGCATAAATTATTAATTGAACTGTTCAATAGCAACATAAAATATAAGGATTTAAACCCTAAGAAAATAAATTTCTGCATAAAATAAAAACTCCATTAGTGAGCTTTTTAGAAAAAAATGCACAGCGAAAGTAGACTATAACTTCTTTTAGGGGCTTATAAAATAGTGGTTTTTTGTTATATCTTAATAAACTTAGGCTAGCATAAGATTTAGGCTCATCAATTTAAATATTAAAATATATCTAGTCAATGTAAGATTTTACGGTCTTTTTTGACGATTATTTCGACTATAATTAATCCGAAATTAATCCGTAATTAATCCGTAATTAATTCGAAATTAACCCGAAATTAATGAAACTAATTAGTATAGAAATGTGAAGAATATTTTTATTAAAATATTTTTGATTAATTGATTCCCAACTTAATTCAATGGTCAAAAAATCTTAAATTATGGATTTTTAAATCTCTTTTACACTATCGAAACTATTAGCACGTCTTGCTATTAAATTTGAAATCTAGTGCTATATTATTTGGTATTATTAAGTGTCATTTTAGTGAATTATTAGCCATCGTTTAAACACTAAGTCTTTAAAATATTTTTGATATTTAACAGTCATTAAGAAATATATAAGCATGTCTATTTGGCTCGATGACTTCGCCCAGATATGACTGCGGTTTCTGCCGGCGGTAAAATCAAGCTGCTCGATTGGATTAGCGACATCTATTTCATCTTGTGTTCACATCTGAAGAATTTTACACTCGCCTGTATTACCTAATTTAATCGCGCTGGCTACTTATCTCGATAGTTTTGTAAAATAACAATAATTTAGGATTAATCATGTTTCGTTTGTTTATCTTTGCTGTCACGGTATGCTTTGCTTACATGAACTATTCTGCAGCTGCCCCCGTTACCTTTGAGCGTTTGCGCAGCGCAGAAAATGACGGTGCTAATTGGCTAAGCCATAGCCGAGATTATGCGGAAACCCGCTTCAGCCCACTGACACAAATTACTGATAGCAATGTCAATCAACTAGGTCTGGCTTGGGCGTTTGATATGCCTGATAAGCGTGGCTTGCAGGGCACGCCTTTAGTGATTGACGGTGTTATATATGTGACTGCTAATTGGAATAAGTTATTTGCTTTAAATGCCGTTAGCGGTGAATTGCTATGGCAGTACGATCCACAGGTTGACGTTAACAGAGCCAATGCCTTTTGTTGTGGTGTGGTTAACCGCGGCGTGGCCGCCTGGGGCAATAATTTATATATGGGTACCTTAGACGGGTATTTAGTCGCTATTAATAGAACCAGTGGTACAGAGATTTGGCGCACCTTAACCATTGATCAAAATAAACATTATAGTATTACTGGGGCTCCAAGGGTGGTCAATGGTGTTGTTGTTATTGGTAATGGTGGCTCTGAATATGGTGTTCGTGGCTATGTCGGTGGCTATGACCCTGACAACGGTGAAATGTTATGGCGCTTTTATACTGTGCCAGGCAACCCTGCCGATGGCTTTGAAAATCCCCAGATGGAATTAGCCGCTAAAACTTGGAGTGGCAAGTGGTGGGAAATGGGCGGTGGCGGCACCGCGTGGGATTCTTTTGCTTATGATGCTGAATTAGACCTGTTATATATCGGCGTTGGCAATGGCGCACCACATAACCGGGAAATGCGCAGCCCTGGCGGTGGTGACAACCTATATTTATCGTCCATTGTAGCGGTTGCAGCAACAACCGGTGAGTACGTTTGGCATTATCAGCAAACTCCAGCTGACAGCTGGGATTTCACCGCTACCCAATCACTGATTTTGACTGAGATAGAGTGGCAAGGGCAAACCAGACAGGTGATTATGCAAGCACCTAAAAATGGCTTTTTCTTTATTTTAGATCGTATTACCGGTGAGCTGCTGTCAGCTGAGCCTTATGTGCCAGTTACTTGGGCCACCCATTATGATATGACAACGGGTAGACCAGTTGAAGCTGAAGGAGCTGGCTATGTGGACCAGCCGTTTAATCTAAAGCCGACCGGTTTAGGCGGGCATAATTGGCATCCAATGGCCTATAGCCCAAATACCGGCTTAGTTTATATTCCGGCATTGGACTTTATGGCGCCAATAGAAAATCAAGATGAGTATATTTTCAACCCGCGCCAATGGAACTTGGGCTACAAAACTAACCCATCGCCGTTTGGGCATATTATTACCCAGGCAATTATGCGCGCCTCAGTTGATTCGTATTTATTGGCCTGGGACCCAGTGAGTCAAAAAGAAGTTTGGCGCGCACCCAACCCAATTATTGGCAATGGGGGTGTTTTAGCCACTGCCGGTAATTTGGTTTTTCAAGGTAATAGCGCTAATCAATTAGTGGCTTTTGATGCGACTAAAGGTGAGCCTATTTGGCAATTTGATGCGCAGCAGGGAATCATGGCATCACCTATTACTTATGCTGTCGACGGAGAGCAATATGTTGCTGTGCTGGCGGGGCGGGGCGGCGGTTTAAGTATGATGATCGGCATGGAAATGCCACCATCATCAACGATTCGGCGATTATTAGTGTTCAAGTTAGGCGCTAATGGGGCTTTACCGCTATTTGACGATGTTGCTGCGCGAGTAGCACCACCAGCCAGAATGGATGCCACAGATGATGAACTAATGGCCGGCGGCGCAAAGTACATGGCGCTGTGTGCAAGGTGTCATGGAGCTATGCTGGTGTCTGACGGCAGTGTGCCTGATCTGCGGCGGTTGGATAATATTTGGTATCAAAAATTTGATGATGTTGTGCTGGGTGGAATGATGCAAGGCGCGGGTATGCCCAGCTTTAAAGCTGACCTGACGCCAGCAGAGGCTCGCAACATTAAAGCTTATGTGTTGCATAAGGCCAATGAAGACTGGGAGATACACAATTCACCACAATGGTGGCTGGAGTTACAAACTTGGTTGGCAGAAATTTTGGCAAGGTTTTTAGTATTTCTAATGCAGTATAGTTAAGGAGATAAATTAGATAAGTTGCTGGGCAAACTACTGCCAGCTACTTATAATCCATAGCTGACTGAAAAACTAATCTCAAGGTAAATTATTTAATGGATGCTATCGAAGCGCTATTAACCAGAAATTCATCGCCCAAACTGTGTGAGCCCGCTCCCAGTCAAGAACAAATGGAGACGGTTTTCCAGGCTGCGCTGCGAGCACCAGACCATGCAAGGCTTCGCCCTTGGCGTTATGCGGTTATCAGTGGTGATGCTCGCAATCAACTCGGTGAATTGTTTGTTGCCACTAAGTTGGCTGATGGCGAGCAGCTGGATATAGAGGCGCAACATAAGCTTGCCGCTAAACCACTGCGCGCTCCGATGATTATTGCGGTAGCTGCGCATACTCAAGAACATCCCAAAGTACCACTTATTGAACAACAGTTATCTGCCGGTACCTCAGCACATGCAATTTTACTTGCGTTACATGCGCTCGGTTATGCTGGTGTTTGGCGTACTGGCTCGCTTTGTTTTAATCCGCTGATTAGGCAAGGGCTAGGGTTTGCCGACAACGAACAGTTGGTAGCTTTTTTGTACGTTGGTAGTCGAGATTGCAAAGCCAAACCATTGCCAGAGTTAGCCACTGCTGACTATGTTAGATATTGGTCTAAAGCTTAATCCAGTTATTTTACTTATTAGAGGAAGTTATGAGCACACCGAGCTTTGAAACATTGGCAGTTGAAATTAATAACCATGTCGCCACAGTAGAGTTGGCCAGGCCTAAAAAGGCTAATGCGATGAGCGCTACCATGTGGGTAGAATTACAACAGTGTTTTGAATGGATTGATCTAGAGTCTGACATTCGCGTTGTGATTCTTGCTGGACAAGGGAAGAATTTTTGCGCTGGTATTGATTTAGATATGTTTGGTGATTTAACCGACGACGGCATGGAACCTGCCCGAAAAGCAGAGCAGTTGCGGTTAACGATTAAGCGACTACAAGGTAACTTAACCGCTATAGAGCAATGCAGGAAACCAGTGTTAGCCGCGATTCATGGCGCCAGTGTTGGTGGTGCTATTGATATGATTACCTGTTGCGATATACGTTACTGTACTGAGGATGCCTATTTTTCAATTAAAGAAATTGATATAGGTATGGTTGCCGATGTAGGTACTCTGCAGCGTTTACCTAAGTTGGTTGGCGACGGTATTGTTCGTGAATTAGCCTATACCGGTAGGACATTTTTTGGCGCAGAAGCGGTAAGCATGGGTTTGGCTAATAAGGTTTATGCTGACAAAAATGAAATGATGGCAGGTGTACAGGCGATTGCCGCAGATATTGCGGCTAAGTCGCCATTGTCTATACGCGGTACTAAAGAAATGATCCGCTATACCCGTGACCACAGTGTCAGTGATAGTTTGAATTATATTGCTACCTGGAATGCAGGGATGTTGAGCGCCGCCGATTTGAAGATTGGAATTAGCGGCGAGACTAATTTCGAAGATTAGCTTTTTGTTATAACGGCTTAATTAGAGAGCTATCAAGAGTAACATTATGAATATTTTTAATACGCCAGTGTTGTCTTATTTCTTTCACTGGTTGGCACGGTTTTGTATGTGGGCTAAAGGCTGGAAAGTAGTGGGTAGTCCGCCTGACATTCCACATTACGTATTAATAGCCGCGCCACACACAACTAATTGGGATTTCCCCGCAATGCTCGGTATGGCTTTTAGCCGTCGCATGCAGGTGAAATGGATGGGTAAACACACCTTGTTTTCACCAGTTCTTGGCGTAATATCGCGCTGGTTTGGTGGGGTTTCGGTTAATCGCAACGATGCTAAAGACATTGTTGAGCAAATGGCAGATGAATTTAGCCAGCGTGAGCAATTTACTCTAATTATTCCAGTTGAAGGGACTCGCAGCAAAGTCACTAAATGGAAAACAGGTTTTTATCGCATAGCGGTGCAAGCAGGTGTGCCAATAGTGCCAGCCTATGTTGATTATCCTAACAAAACGGGCGGCTTCGGTGAGACGTTTTATCCCACTGGTGACCAAGAGGCTGATATTGCCCAGTTACAAGAATTTTATAAAAATTTTCGCGGTCATGGTGTTCACGCACAATAATAGGAGCTTAGTTAATGGCTAATAAACGCATCGAGGTGTCAGAGTTTGGTGGGCCAGAAGTTCTTCACTTAGTAGAAGACGACCAGTTGCCTGAGCCACAAGTTGGCGAGATTAGAGTTAAGGTGCTAGCCGCCGGCACTGGCTTTACCGATACAATTATTCGCCAGGGGCAATATATAGATGTAAAAGATAAACCGCCATTTACCTTGGGCTATGACTGGTTTGGCGTGGTTGATAAATTAGGCGAGGGCGTAACAAATCTTGTTGTAGGTCAAGCTGTCGCCGATATGCCTGTTATTGGGTCTTACACTCAATATTTATGCGTGGATGCTAATCGTGTAATTACTGCGCCCGAAGGTTTAGATCCAGCTCAAGCTGTAGCGATGATTTTATCCTATACCACCGCTTATCAAATGTTGACACGAATAAGAGAATTTAAGCCTGGTCAGTCAATTTTGGTACATGCCGCTGGCGGCGCTGTGGGCACTGCTGTGCTCGATTTGGCGCAAATGATGGGTATTACTGCCTATGGCACCGCATCTAGCGGTAAACATGGCTTAGTAAAAGAATTCAATGGTATTCCGATTGATTATCAAGCTGATGATTTTGTCGAGAGTATTAATACTCTTACTGGCGGTAAAGGCGTTGACGCGGTGTTTGACACCATTGGCGGCAAGAGTTGGTCGCGCTCATACAGCTGTCTTGCCAAGGGCGGTACGCTGATCGCTTTTGGCGCTTTGCAAATGACTACAGGTGAGGAGAAGTTACCATCGCTGCTGTTAGGCTTTCTAAAACTGCTGGTGTTGTGGAAGCTATTACCCAACGGCAAAAAGTCGATTTTTTATAATATTCAAAAAGATCGTGAAAAGAATCCTCAGCTGTTTGCAGAAGACTTACAGACCTTGTTTGCAATGCTAAAAGAGGGCAGGTTAAAACCCGCCATTGCCGGTAAGCGGCCATTAGAGGATGCGGTAGAAATTCATCACTTGATTGATCGCGCCGATGTGCCTGGGAAAATGATTTTGATCCCAAATTCGGAGTAATCACACAATGGTTTTGTTCCACTAATCTAATGTGATTTCTAGCATGTTTTTTTCCACAGAATCTGTGGATAACTCTGGGTATAAGTTGTTTTTTTTGCGCTTAAAATATAGAAAATCAGCTAGTATTCACAGATTGGTTGTTTTTTAATCAACTACATTAAATTCTTATAAATCAATTACTTAAAGATTTTTCATAGCATATTATTTGTTAAATTAGCTTTTAACCCTGTTATTTAGGTGTTTTATTCTAAAATGTGCATAAAGTTATAGTAATTGTTCCACATAAGTAGTTTTACGCAGTTATTAGCGTTTAGCGTAAGTGGCCACTTTTGTCGTCAAATCAGAGGGTTAATCCGGGCCTCTATCGGTAGTGCACTTAGTACGAGATTGACCTATTGCCAGTTTGCTTAATGTGAATGGTTAGGGCCATAACTTATCCTAAATCTAGCTTGCCTTATTCTCGCTGCTGGGGGTGTTAGCTAAGTCTGCCATTGCGTATCCAGTCATGATCAAATTGTCCAATTATTGACCTAGCTAATTGTTTGATGTGTTGGCGGTCGAAGAACTTGCTGGGGATGGGGTGTTGTAACCGGCCGCTAATATAACCCATCAGTGTTAAAAACAAGTGCGGCAAGCAGTTATTTATCGTCGCTAGCCCCAGTCTGGTTAATGGCGTCTCACTTTAAAGCTAAAGTTTTTAGGTTTTTACCTAAATTTAGTTACCAATACGGAACAACAAATGGATAGCGACTATAACAATTATCGCTCTGGAGCCTATTGTCCATAGATTGATTTATAAACCGGTAATTGCTTAAGGAATAAACAGTTTATTTAATTAATAATCAGAGTCGATAAGATAATCGCAAAACAGCCCATTTTCTGTTTGACAACATTGATGAATACAGTAGAATGCCGCCCGTTGAAGCTGATCGGGTGATTAGCTCAGTTGGTAGAGCATCGCCTTTACACGGCGAGGGTCGGCGGTTCAAGCCCGTCATCACCCACCAGCTTCAACAAGAATTAGCTAGGTACAATCGGTTTTGCGGACCGGTAGTTCAGTTGGTTAGAATGCCGGCCTGTCACGCCGGAGGTCGCGAGTTCGAGTCTCGTCCGGTCCGCCACTTAGCTAATAAAAATAACCACCGAAAGGTGGTTTTTTTATGCCTGTCGTTTTTAACTAGCTGGCATGTAAGCAGACACCTCTAATAGCTCTAGATCTCATTAACAGTGTTGGCAGAGTTAAACTAATTGGTTGGTTGAGCTGGTATAAAAGAGTTATTTGTGTCCAAATCACAGCAATTAATGTTTGTTAGTGACGAATTATCTATACTAGTGGACTTTAGCTAAGTGATAAGTGATGACATTTAAATTATCGGTTTTAGATCAATCTTTAGCCCGCTCTGCCGACGAGTCTAGTGCGGCACTGCAAGAGACCCTAATAATGGCTAAGTGGTGTGAACAATTAGGCTACGAGCGCTTTTGGGTATCTGAACATCATGCTTTTCCATCGGTAGCAGGCAGCGCACCAGAGGTCTTGTTGGCTGCAATTGGTGCAGTGACAGATAGCATAAGAATAGGCGCTGGCGGGATTATGTTGCCGCACTACAGCGCTTATAAAATCGCTGAGACTTTTTCGATGTTGGCTAATTTGTATCCAGGTCGAGTAGACCTTGGGGTAGGGCGCGCACCCGGTGCTGATATGGCAACTGCGATGGCGCTAGCCACCGATGGCAAACCAAAGTTTGAACGCTTTCCACAGCTGGTAGAGCAGCTGAGTGATTACCTATGGAACTCCGATGCAAAGCCCATTGTGAGCCCTAAACCGCCACCGGGGCTGCCTTTGTGGCTGCTGGGCTCTAGTCCTGATAGCGCTCAATTGGCCGCAATCAGAGGTTTACCCTATAACTTAGCTGCATTTATTAATCCGCAGGCAGATGCTGGCTTGATTCAATATTATCACCAGGCATTTCAGCCCAGTGAGTTGTGGCCAGAGCCTTATGTCATTCTTACCATTAGCGTGTTCTGTGCCGATACATTTGAGCAAGCCAAAGCGTTGCAAATCACCCATGATATTAACTTTTTTCGCTTTATTACGGGGCAAACTAACGGCGGTTTTTTAACTCCAGCTGAAGCCCAGCTTTACCCTATATCAGGTCAGCTAGAGCAATTTATCCAATCAAGATCACGGTTGCGCGCAGTAGGTACTCCGCAACAAGTTAAAGAAAAAGTTCAGGCAGTGGCAGCTGAATTTGCAGTCGATGAGATTATGGCAGTGACCAATATGTATTATTTAGAGGATAGAAAGCGCTCATTTGAATTATTAAAGCGGCAGTTCGATTAAACTCTAACAATAGAGTTTTTATTTATTTTCCTCACGCTAATCTGCGTGCTCTCAACTAGTTAGGTGATGTTTATGGCTAAGATTTTTTTTGTAATTATTGCGGTAGTGATAGTTGGTTTTTTAGTTATACGTTCGATGAGTAATAAACAATGGGCTCAGGAAAATATCGCGCGTGGCGAGTTGTTTTTATCGACTAATGAATTAGCTGAAGGCGTGCAGGTAACTAATTCAGGTCTGCAGTACCAAATATTAAGTAAAGGCGTAGGCACAGTCCAGCCATCGGCTAAAGATACTGTAAAGGTTCATTATCACGGTACTTTGCTTGACGGCTCAGTGTTTGATAGTTCAGTTGCACGTGGCGAGCCTATTTCCTTTGGCTTGCATCAGGTAATTAAAGGTTGGACTGAAGGGCTTCAGCTGATGGTTGTGGGCGACAAATTTAGATTGTTTATTCCTAGTCACCTTGCTTATGGTAACCGCAGTGCAGGCAGTATTCAGCCAGGCTCGACGTTGATTTTTGATGTTGAATTACTCGGTATTAATGAGTAACTTATACGTTATTTTATATGTTTTCCTGTCACGCGGGTGACAAGTCTTTTTTGGGTTGCTGGCTCTACTTGCGTCCATAAACACTACTGACCGTAGATTTTTTTTAAAAACTACATCAGGTCAGTTAGTTAGAATCGACCTAGCAGTAAACTGCTATTATTTTATCAAGAGTCAGGATTATGAGTGTTAACCATGTAGATGTATTAATTGTAGGGGCCGGTATTTCTGGCATCGGCACCGCTTATCATTTGCAAAAACATAGTCCCGACCGCAGCTATACCATTATTGAAGCAAGGCAAGAAGTTGGCGGAACTTGGGACTTATTTCGTTATCCAGGTATTCGATCTGATTCTGACATGTACACTTTCGGCTTTAATTTTAAGCCATGGTCTTCTCCCAAGGCCATATCTCCCGGCGAAGATATTCGCGAGTATGTAAAAGAAGCTGCAGTGGAAAACGGTATTTACTCGAATATACTGTTTAGCCACAAGGTGGTTAGGGCAAGTTGGTCGAGTGAGGACAAGTATTGGTCGGTGACGGTGGTTAATACCACTACTGACCAGCAGCAGTTGGTAACGTGTAATTTCTTTTTCTCAGCATCGGGTTATTACAATTATGATGAGGGCTATACGCCTGATTTTCGTGGTAGAGATGATTTTGAAGGGGAGATAATACATCCTCAAAAATGGCCGGAAAGTCTAGATTATAGCGGGAAGAAAGTCATAGTGATTGGTAGCGGCGCAACCGCAGTGACTTTAGTTCCAACTATGGCAGAAACCGCCGAGCAAGTTATTATGTTGCAGCGCTCGCCCAGCTATATTGTCGCTTTACCAGCAAAAGATAAAATTGCTAATTTTTTACGTCGCTATTTACCCCCCAAAATTGCTTATTCATTAAGTCGTTGGCGAAAAATTCTTCTCGGCATGTTTATGTTTAATTTTGCTAGGCGTTATCCAGATAAAACTAAGCAAATGATTATGGATGGCGCCAAGACTTATTTGGGCGATGACTATGACATATATAAACACTTTTCACCGAGCTATAACCCCTGGGATCAGCGTATCTGCTTAGTGCCCGATGGTGATCTGTTTACCGCTATTCGCCATGGTAAAGCGGTTGTGGTCACCGATCATATTGACAGTTTTACGAAAAACGGTATCAAGTTAAAATCTGGCGAAGAACTAGCCGCAGATATTATTGTTACCGCAACTGGGTTAAATGCGGTGATCTTACATAATATAAGTTTTGAGGTAGATGGAAAGCCCATCGATATCGGCAAAACTTTTTGTTACAAAGGGATGATGCTGAGTGGAATGCCGAATTTTGCATTTTCTATGGGGTATACCAACGCATCATGGACTTTGAAGTCTGATTTGGTCGGGCAATATATAGCCCGCTTACTGATTTATATGAGTGATAAATCGTTTCAGCAGTGCGTGCCGACAATTCCACCACAAGGCATTGAGGTCGAGCCACTGATGGATTTCAGTTCGGGCTATGTACTGCGGGCCAGTGATGCAATGCCAAAACAAGGTATGCATAAACCTTGGCGCTTGTCTCAAAATTACGTTCTTGACCGTATTAGTCTTAGTACAGGGTCGGTTAACGACAGCTCAATTTACTTCAGCTAAGCTAAGTGACCGGCCTTCACCCAGATTAAAGTATCTTCATCAACATAAGGATTGTGAGAGCTTAAATGTGGGCTACGAATTCATGTCCCTGCTGGATAGCTACCGAACTCGTCTTTAAACTCACCGTTGATCACATAAATCTCTTCTCCACCGAAATGGGTATGCGCCTGAAACATCTCGCCGGCTGGCCATTTAACTAATGCCACCTGTTCGGTTGCAAAGCTGTGCAAGGGCATTACCTGTAAATTTCCGTTGCCAGGCAGCCACTCAGCGCTGTGGGTATCAATTGTAATGTGATTGCTGTCATCGGTTTGAAATTGATGAAGCTTTACCAACAGTACGCAACCCTGCACGCTAAAGGGTGCATGAATAAATCCCTCCGGGTTTCTAAAATAAGTGCCAGCGTGGTAGTCACCGGTTTGATCTGAAAATGTTCCTTCCAAAACCAAGATCTCTTCACCTAAGGGATGATTATGTTGAGAAAACTTGGCGCCGGCATCGTAGCGCACAATACTGGTAGCGTGGCCACGCTCTTTGTCTTCCCGGGCCAGGGGTTTACGCCATACCCCTTGCATGGGACTTTGTAACCAGTCTTGTTCGTTGGTGTCTACTATCACTCGCTGGCTGAAATCCATATTGATCATAAATATTCGCTCATTGGTGATGCTAATAAGGCTTGTAATGCAGCTTGGTTTTCAATTTCCACATTGCCGTAGCTAATACGAATCAATGCCTCTTTTTCCCAGCTCTTTAATACTCTAGAAATACTTTGACGCGTCACACCAAGCGAAGCAGCAAGATCTTCTTGACTTAGCTTAATAGCGTATTCACTACGTACTTTATGTAAGCGCAGTAATAGTTTTGCTAAGCGCACGCTCACCGGCAGAAACGCTTGCTCTTCGAATATCTTTCCCGCTTGGCGTAGCCTGAGACAAAATACTGAAATAAAGTGACGGTAGAGTTCCGGCTGACGATCTAGCAGTTGCAGTAGGTCACTACGCAAAAGTTTTACCACTTTAGTGTCACCAGCAGCAATTGCGGTCTGAGCTCGAGGATGTCCATCTAACGCAGAGCTATCACCAAACCAGCGGCCAGGTGTTGTTAGTCCAAATAGGCAGAACTTACCACTGGCATCTTCACCTAATAATTTTACAGCCCCTGCTAATACGCCATAAAGCGCAGTAGCTTCATCGCCTATTTGATAAATTACTTCGCCGTCGTTGAAAATTTGGCTATGACTGCAATCGGCAAGATGTTGCTTAGCCGCACTATCAAAATCACGAAACAGTCCTGTCTCTTCAAGTTGTTGGGTGGTAGTCGATGGCATAAGTTCTCCTATATAGTGGCCAATGTAACATTTTTAACAGTTAACACTGTTGAAATGGATACAATAGATGTATTGATTATTTAATTAACAATAATGAGAGATTAATTATGTCCGACCGTATCCCAAGAGAAAAAGAGAATGATTATACTGTTGAGATGGCAGCAAAACGCCGTGAGTTTGTTACTGAGAAAACAGGGATAGCTCTTGATAATGTGGGTAGCTTCTCTTTTGATCCAGCGGTGACTGCCGGTAACGTAGAAAATTTTATTGGTGTCGCGCAGGTGCCAATCGGTTTGGCCGGGCCTTTATTAGTTAATGGCGAGCACGCTAAAGGCGAATTTTATGTGCCCATGGCAACTAGCGAAGGTACTTTAGTTGCCAGTTATAATCGCGGCATGCGCTTGCTGCATGAAGCGGGTGGTGCGATGGTGACAGTAGTTGACGATGCAATGCAGCGCGCTCCTGTGTTCATCTTTGACAACGCCCGCCAGGCACGTGATTTTGGTTTATGGGTTGAAGAAAATTTTGAGCAAATAAAAGCCCAAGCTGAAACGACTACCAGATCGGGTAAGTTACGTAATATTGAGCAATACGCAGCAGGGCGTATGCGTTATTTACGATTCAACTATACCACTGGTGATGCCGCCGGACAAAATATGGTGGGTAAGGCTACTTTCATTGCCTGTGAATGGATCAAAGACAGTTATGCTGGCATTGATCGCTATATGTTATCAGGGGCAATGGATACCGATAAGAAGCATTCTCAGCTTAATACTTTGCATACTCGTGGCAAGCGAGTCATCGCTGAAGCGGTATTGCCTAATGAGTTGATTCAGCGAGTGA
>CAWVSB010000011.1:0-105395 GCA_963933215.1 uncultured Cellvibrionales bacterium | reverse complement strand
AAAAACCCAATCAGACATGTTCCTGATCCAGCTAGTAGAATGTTTATCATGTCAATTCTGGCGTTTATGTGGAGCGGTGCCTTCGCAGTCTACCTGGGAAGTATTCTATACTTCGGCTTAAGTGTCGCTGCTCATATTATATTGATCCTGATGTTCTTCTTTACAGTTGCAATATTTTACGACGCAGAGAGAAATAAAAGCTCTTGGCTACTGAAATTGCGCCGTGATCAACAATAGCAAGTGATAATGGCATGGTAACTAATATTTCTTGGTACTGTGCTGGTAAGAAAAGCGGGTGCGATCTATAAAGGTATCAGTATTTGCTTTCAGGTGGTTTAGGTTTTTGGCTTTGACCTTCTGTATATTTCGTTTAAACGTTCTCAACGTTATGCAAAAGCTGAAAATGCCAATTATCAGCAACAGAAGTTAACTTAACAGTATCATTGATACCGACAAATTAACGCCCTGTCTAATTTAGTTAGCCAGCCGGTTGAGGCTCGGCTGCCCAATCTGCCAGCAGATGTTGGGTATCTTGCTGCCATGGGTGAAAGCCCGGTGCGTAAAATTCACGATATGGCGCCATGCCACCGGTAAAAGCACCTTGCTTGCCAAATAAGCCAGCTAAGCCCTTGCGCCACAGTGAAAAATTAAACAGTTGTTTGTCTTTGCGCAAAATATAAACAGTAGCTCGCATTAGTTCAAAGCCGATGAAGAATGAGGCGCGCTTCATTACTGCTAAGCGTAATTTTTCGCTGCCGCCAACCGCACGGTAAACATCAAAGGCCACTGATTTATGTTCCATTTCTTCAGCCGCATGCCAGCGCCATAGGTTGCGCATAGCTGGATCTGCCTTGTTCATTACTGACTCTGGACGCAATAGCAACTCGGCCAATACTGCGGTGAAATGTTCAATAGCGACAGTGATTGCAAGGTTTTGCATGGGCGACAGATTTTTCTGAGCCCAGATAAGGCGCTTAGTTAGTTTTCCTTCTAAATCGTTCAAATCGTAACCGCGCGCGCCACATAAAGCTTCGTTGTAGCGCTGGTGCTCGCGACGATGAAAACCCTCCTGTCCGCAGAAACCTTTGATGTGGCCTTTCAGTATAGGGTCAGTCACGTCGTCTGCGAAATGGCGCACACTGTCGATGAAAAACTTTTCGCCGGCGGGAAAGGTTATAGACATGCCGTTGAAAGCAGCTGTCATGAATGCATTGTTATCTAACCATTCGCCCTGTAGCGCTTCACTAATATCATGCGAGCGATTGCGTGGCTTGATCTGCACTGACGCAGGCGTCGTTGCCTGTGATGCTGACTGAGTGGCGGCCGGATGATTCGCATCCGTTACTGTCATATCTGCTACTGGATTGATCAATGTCATAACTGTGCTCTAAATGTAGTTGTATTAACGGAAAGGTCATAATAGTTGACAAAGACCCTCCAATAGGAGTTATATACAGTCGTTAACAGGGTTATATCCTTTCAACTTAAGGGTTATATACCATCGTTAGGTAGGTTAAATACCATCAGGAGGACTTATGCACGCCTATTACATAGCAACGCTGTTACATGTTCTGGAGCCGACAGGTATGTCGCGGGAGCAGCTTCTTGATGGCACCGGTGTTAGCGAGACTGATCCCCAGGCGGTACTGAATTTAACGGCTGAGCAACTTGATACAGCTTGTACTAATGCCTTATTTTTTTCCAAAGACAGTCAATTAGGTTTGAAATTTGGAAGCCAGATCAGCATCGCTTCGCAGGGAATATTCGGCTATGCATTGATGACCAGTGACACTATTGGCGACGCTCTGAATCTATTAGTGCGCTATAACCGTGTGATACTGCCTAGTATTGGCGTCCAGATCCAACGCCATGATGACGAGCTTGAACTGTGGGTGAAAGCGGCACACCTGCCCCAAGACCTGCAGCGTTTTTACACCGAAGTGCTATATGCCGCGATCATAAATAGTGGCGGTATTTTGTTGGGGAGGCAAACAGCTATTATCAATATGCAACTGGCTTATGCGAAGCCAGCCAATCTTGCGCTATACCACGAGATATTCGGGCCTGAAGTCCGCTTTAAAGCGCAACGCAGTGCTATGTTTTTCGACTATCTCAGTCTCAACTCTAGTATTTCAACGTCCAATCCAATCGCCAGAGATATTTTTAAACGGGAATGCGATCGTCTGATTTCAAGAGATGCGTCAGGTGGCATGGTCAGTGAGCGAGTGCAGCAAATTCTCCTGCAGGCAGGCTCAGAATTTCCCTCCAGTGCCAAGGTTGCGCAGTTATTGTATATGAGCGAAAGCACTCTGCAGCGACATCTAGCGAAAGAAGGTAATCGATTTCAGCCGTTGTTAGATCAGGTGAGATATCGTCTAGCTGGGGAGTACCTAGAAGGTACTAATCTGCCCGTATCGGAAATAGCCTGCTTACTGGGCTTTAGTGATGCGGCTAATTTTCGCCGATCATTCCGTCGCTGGTCAGGCACCACTCCGTCAAAGGTCAGGCAGGCAGTTGCATTCACTAAGGGTGAAATAAGTTAGCTTGCCAATAGCGAAGTAAAAGCTTCCGAATACTAATCTAACTCTACTGTTTACTCGTATTAAGACTTAATAAAGCAAATGTTAACGGAGACCATGATGTCTTTTATGCCAGATGAAGAGAGTAGAATAATCGAAATGGCTTGGGAAGATAGAACACCATTCGAGGCAATATTGCAGCAGTTTGGTCTGAAAGAGCCCCAAGTGATTGCGCTAATGAAGCGAAGTTTACGGTCTAATAGTTATAAGCTTTGGCGTAGGCGAGTCAATGGCCGGGCAACTAAACATTTAAAAATGCGCAATCCAGAGATCAGCAGGGGTTACTGTCCAACTCAATACAAGCAGCGTTAGTCTCTTTATATCTATAGGGATTGGCAGTCATAATTGTTCCATTTTGTGACAACAGCTACAAATTTTCTATGTTATCTAAGTAGAATTGAGCTTTATTAAGTATGCGCTGTTTGTCTTCTTCTGGTTTTTTCAACCAATTGTTATACACCATTTTTGTTCTTGGATTGCTTGCCATAATAGCTTGATGGCTCTGCATAAAATTCCAATACAAGGAATTTAGTGGGCACGCATTGTCTGTATCTATTTGGTTGACTTGATATGAACAGTCACCGCAATAATCGCTCATTTTCTTGATATAGTTACCACTAGCGGCGTAGGCTTTAGAGCCGACAATGCCGCCATCTGCAAATTGACTCATGCCTCGAGTATTGGGCATTTCTACCCATTCTATAGCGTCAATGTATATACCCAGATACCAATCATCGACTTGGTCTGGGTCTACGCCGGTTAACAAGCAAAAATTGCCGGTGACCATTAAGCGTTGAATGTGATGGGCGTAAGAGAACTCCAATGATTGCTTAATTGCATGGTGCAGGCAGTTCATGTCAGTTTTTGCATCCCAAAACCATGAGGGTAATTGCCGTGTTGCGGCTAAGTTATTAAGCTTCGCATAGTCAGGCATGTTGGCCCAATAGATACCACGAACGAATTCCCTCCAACCAATAATTTGTCGCACAAATCCTTCTATTTGTGAGATATCGATAGTGCCGTCACTTGCATGGTAGCTTGCTATTGCAGTGTCAACGACTTGCTTGGGACTTAAGATTTTACTGTTAAGCGCAAATGAAATACGTGAGTGGTATAAACTCCAACCGTTATCTTGGTCTAACAGAGAGAGTTTGCCTGTCATCGAGTCTTGAAATTTGCCAAACTTAGGCAAACAGGTTTGACAGAAAAATACTAAAAGTTGTTGTGCTTGTTTGCGGTTTATAGGCCACAGCACTTCCTCAGTAGCATAGCCGATTGTTTTAATACCATGTTTTTCAATGCGCGCTAAAATTATAGAAATATCATTTGTAAATAGCAGTGGCGCCGGTATTTCAGCTAGATCGGCAGGTTTTAACTTATTGCGATTATTTTGATCAAAGTTCCATTCGCCACCGACAGGGAGGCTATCTTCCATTAATACATCAAAACGTTTACGCATTTTTCGATAAAAGTTTTCTAAACGATGGCGCTTACCTTTTTCGAAATAATTTTTTATCTCATCATCAGGTAAATAAAAGTGCTCACTGTCACAAGCTTGGCTGATAATGGACAAGTCATGGCCCAGTTTTTCAAGCTGTTGTCGTAGTCGATATTCATCGGGCAGTTGATAGTCAAACTGTATAACTTGATGAAGCGTAGATAAATGTTTTATCAGTGCCGGTAAGCCTTTAAATTCTTCAGTGTCATCTAAGGTAAGGTAAAGTACTTGATGGCCTGCAGCCTTTAATGCCTGTGAAAATTGTTCCATGGCTGCAAAAAAAACTGCTATTTTTTGCTTATGATGTTGCACATAAGTGGCTTCTTGTTTTAGCTCAGCGATAACATACAGCGTATCAGGCTGTATTTGACTAAACCACGAATGGCTGGCATTGAGTTGGTCGCCTAAAATTAGTCTTAATGTTTTATAGCTTGTTATTGATTTGGCCATAGTTACTATTCTTTGATTAATTTTGTACGTGATGCTACGCAGCGCTTAGAACAATATTTAACATTTTCCCAGTCCCGCTGCCATTTTTTTCGCCAGCTAAACGGGCGCTGGCAGACCGCACATATTTTGCTTGGTAAATGTTCTTTTTTCATTTAACTGAGTCTGACATGACGAAAAAGTATGCGCTTTGCTTCTGATTTAACCACCGGGTTGTCACGCCAGCTCCATAATAGTTGCTGCGCTTCTTTGTAGCTTTGACTAAGTTCTATAATCGGCTCAGGGTAATCTTTACCTAACTCTACGCGGTACATTATTTGCTCCATCATAGTTAATTTCCATGGCGTATGAACTAGTGGGGCGGGTACTTCTCGCAGCTCTGGCAGCCACTGTTTTACAAAGTCCCCGTCGGGGTCTTTTTCAAGCCCTTGTTTAACTGGATTATAAATACGGATGGTATTAATGCCAGTAACGCCTGCTTGCATTTGAAACTGACTGTAGTGGATGCCTGGTTCAAAATCTAAAAAGTAACGCGCTAGGTGTCCAACGCCTGCCCGCCAGTCAACAGCTAAGTGATGACAAAGCATGCTCACTAACATCGCTCGCATCCGAAAATTAATATAACCGGTAGCAGCCAAGCATCGCATACAAGCGTCTACCATTGGAATTCCGGTTCTGCCTTGCTCCCATGCTTGCAGCCGTTGCTGCGCTAAAATGCCGGTTAGCCTTGGTAGTTTTGCATAGCCACGGTTAATGCTGCGAAATTCCATGTCAGATTCACTTTCAAATTTTTGTATGAAGTGACAATGCCAATGTAAGCGTGAACTGAGCGCGGTTAGGCTGCGACGCCAGCCGACTTTATCCCAATGGCCTAGTAAGGTTTGATAAACCTGGCGCAAGCTTAAATTACCCCAGGCAAGATAGGCAGACAAACGTGAACAATGGGTTTGGCTAAGACTTGGACTCGATATTGAATAAGCATATTGTTTGCCCCGCTGGTCAAAGAAAGAGAACATCTCGCGCCTAGCGGCACTTTCTCCTCCTGCTTGAAACACGCCCTCATCGCTTTGGTATTTAGTCAGTAAGCTAACGGCACTTCGTTGTCCACAATGGTAAACCCAATTAATGGTATTTAATGGCGTATCGATTATGTTTGCTCGCATAACCTTCTGCCATTGTTTATCCCAAGTTTGACGGTTAGCAAGGCCTCTTATTACCGCTCCAGAGGGCGTTTGCTGCCACGCTATTTGTTGCTGTTGGCACCAGTTTCTCATAGCGATATCACGTTCAAAAGTATTGCGCAGACCAATCTCTTGGTGGCTGAAAATGGTTCTTATTTTATATTGTTGATGCAGCGCAGACATGGTCTTACCCGCATCTTTTTCACTGCAGAATAAAGCGCCGTTGGGCACCCGTTGCTCGATATCGACTAAAGATTGGGCAACAAACTGCCAGTGGCGAGCTGAATGATGAGGATCTTTTTGTAATATTGGTTCATAGCAATAAACTAATAGTATCGGCAAGCCTGAATTAATCGCATTAGCAAGAGGCTCATGGTCGGTGAGCCTTAAATCTCGTTTTAGCCAAACGACCGCAATTGCCATTACTGCTGGTCTAATTTAGCTGAGTGGGAAGAGGTGTTTGACGTTGGCATACATGGCCAGCCAACTGCATCGAGTGAGTCAAGTGGTTGATTGTTGCTATTGCCTTGCCATTTAGCGACGAATTCACCCTTAGGGTCGTAGCTTTGTTGCTGTTTTTCTAGGTTAAAGTGACGACCACCCCTCGGATCAACGCCTACCCCAGCGATGTATTGCCAGTTACCCCAGTTCGATGCCACATCATGATCGATAAGCTTTTCTTGAAAGTAGGCTGCACCGTAGCGCCAGTCGACCCCTAATTCATTGACTAAACAACTAGCTGTTAATTGTCTACCTCGGTTAGACATATAGCCGGTAGCGTTTAACTGTTTCATACAGGCGTTAACTAATGCGAAAGGAGTATTGCCTTGGCACCATTTTTGAAACCGCTCTGGTAGATAAGTCGTTAGCGGGCGGTTACTTGCCATGCCTTTAAACTTATACAGAGAAACTCCTTGCTTAAGTGCTTGCCAATGAAAATATTCGCGCCACAGTAATTCGAATTTAATCCAATAGGTGTCATCATTTTTGATATGTTTTTTTTCAAACTCTTCAACTGCTGCCCAAATTTGTCGTGGCGATAAATTACCATTGGCTAGGTAGGGGCTAAACTTAGTAGAGCTATTCCAGCCGTCGAGTTCATTGCGGGTACGTTTATAGGTACTTGGATAGGTACTGGTAAAATAGGCTTTAAGATGGCTTTGCGCAGTTTGTTCACCACCTATAAATATTTCATCATTGCCATGTCGACTGGGATCAGTAGCTTTAAAATGGCTTTGCTGCAGCAATTGTAAGTCAATGATAGTTTTAAAGTTACCTCGCAGTAGTAACGGCGCAGGCAGACTTAGCGGCGTTGATACGTCTAATTGTCTGATATTTTGTTTTTCTACGTGGTTTCGAAATTTAGAGAATGACTGGAGTATGTTGGCACTATCAGTACTAACTATGTCGCCACCATGGGTGTCGAATTGCATTGCCCCGAATAAATGCTCTGACTTATATAGCTGGTTACTCCATTTCGACACCATTTTTTGCTCAGGCAAGCGCTGTTGTAATGTTAGCCATGTCTTGTCCTCATATCGACCTAGCTGTTGGGATTTACCAACTAAGGTAATGTCGTTGTCTTGCACTAACGAGGGGATCGCGATCGCAGGATTACCTTCAACAATATAGAGAGTATGTCCTAATGCCTTGAGCTGTTTTTCTAAGTCGAGCAATGACTGAATAATAAAAGTTAGCGGATGCTGACCAATAAAGCGTTGGTGGTAGTTTTTCGGCATTAGCCAAAGTGGATTAAACACATAGATAAAGGCGACACTGCTGCTTTGACGGCAAACAGTATTTAAGGTGATGTTATCTTGTAACCTTAAATCATTGCTAAACCAATAAAGTGCAGTTTGATCGGACAAAGGAATATTCTCATTAAGGTTTAATATCCTCTTTATACGAACCGTTATCTAATTTCGCTCAAAAAATGAGCTTTTAAATCATAAATAATTCGACCAAGACTCGCTTAATAGATTTGACATAAGCTGCACCTGAGGCTGGCAAGGTATAGGTATGTGCCTCAGCACCGACATCTTAGCTGTTTAGGGTGGGGTTTGACGTTTGGAGGCATAGTAATCTGCATTGACGACTTTATTCATGTGGTGAATTACCTGTAATTCGTTAAATAAAGTTCGCAAAACTACTCACTAAATCTATATTATCCCGCTTATAAATTACACTATGGAAAAATAATGTCGACTCAATTTACAGGTAAAACAGTAATCATCTCAGGCGGAGCAGGTGGCATAGGGCTTGCGCTGGCAAAAGAGTTTGGTGCCAATGGTATGAATGTTGTTATTGCCGACATTGATCAGGTACAGCTAAAGGCTGCAGAGCAAAGTTTGTCTGAAGACAATGTTAATGTCTTGGCTTGTCATTTAGATGTCACCGATTTTGAACAATGGAAAAAAGTTGTCAGTGCAACTAAAGAACGCTTCGAAAAAGTACATATGCTCATTAATAATGCGGGTGTAGGCGGAGTTCCGAGCAAAGCAGAAGAGTCTAATCATGATGCCTGGCGTTGGGTAATCGATGTAAACCTGATGGGTGTTGTATACGGTGCCCAGGCCGCAATACCGGCGTTGAAAGAACATGGGGAAGGTGGCTGGATTGTTAATGTAGCATCAATGGCAGGAATGAGTGGCACTCCTTATGCTGACTCTTACTGCGCTACCAAGGCCGCTGTAGTGTCACTTTCTGAAAGTTGGGGAGGAGAGTTAAAACCATTTGGAATACATGTGTCGGCATTATGTCCTGCATTTGTTAAAACTCAGATACATCAGTCGCATCGTAATATGCAAGATAGGTATAAGGCAGGCTTTAAGACTTTTGGAGCAACTAAAGATAGTTCCGCTGCTTTAGTTGGTGCCGCCGGGTTAGTTGAGTCGGGTATTGCACCTGAATTACTGGCTAAAAGAGTTGTGGAAGCACTGGAGTCAGGGCAAAGATATATATTTACCCATCCTAATTGGGGTGCTCATGTGGCAAAGCGCTCGAAAATGCTTGATAAGGCTTTTACTGATGCTTCTAATAGTCCTTTGGTCGGACATTTAATCGACGACGATGCAACCTCTATGTAATATTTGACAGCTCATCGGTTTACTAATTAAATAGACTAGGTATCTTCGAAAGACAACGCTAGCATGATTCGGTTATAAATAAGCAACTATCGCTTTCGAGGTGATAGATGTTTAGTAGCCCTTTATAATCAGCTATATGTATTTGGAATATGTAAGGTTAAATTGGGCTTGTTTTTTTTGTTCCTTAGGCTAGTCTGACTAATGGATATTCTCTGTTGAGTTAGCCTGAGGTGTTAAGAAATAAGTGATCAAGTATTGGGCATCATTAATAAGCTTGAATCTGTTTGTAGGAGCTTTATATGCAGGCGCCAGTACCTATAGTTATGCGCTTGTGTTCCCGCCAGAGGAGTACAGTGTTATCTGGCTGGCTGGTGGCGTTGGCGTTGCTTCGGTAGTAATCTTCGGCCGTCGAGTATTGGCCGGTATTATCCTTGGCGCGATTGTCTCCCATACTTTTAATTATCTTGATATAAGTTCAGTTACCACCGCATTAGCTTCCTTCACAACTATCTTCGCCTTAGTATTTAGCGGCATTGTTCAAATAGAAGTGTCTTATCGATTAATTGATAGATATGTGGGTCTAGAGAATCCATTAATTGAGCTAAGAGATACCTTATTATTTTTCTTTTTAGCTGGTCCTGTTGGTTGTTTAGTTGGGGCCTTCTGCGGAGCTTCTATAGCTATTTTTATTGGTCTCATTCCATCAGAGCGTTTTTTAGAGTATTTGTGGATTTGGTGGCAATGTAATAGTTTGGCAGTATTGATTGTGTTGCCCCTAATGATGTCGTTGTTTCGGAAACCTAAAAAAAATTGGAGAATAAGATTTGTCGCTATAGGCATTCCTTTAAGTATTTGCTTTGGTGTTTTGTTATACAACTTATCTGGTGCAGTAAATTTTGAAAGTAAAAGACTTAAAATAAATATGCTCAATGATATGGCAAAAATCCATCGCCAAATTGAGCAGGGATTTAAGCTAAAAGAACAGGTGATTTGGACTATTGAACGAGTGTTGTCGGTAACTCATATACAAGATGAAGATTTTAATGAAGCGGCTAGCGTCGTTCTTAGGCGATTTGGAGATATTGCCGTACTTGCGATCTTCGATCGAGTCGACCATAACGATCGTATTTTTTATGAAAACAATATTCTTAAAACATCGATAACAAATTTTAATACCGAAAATAACCAATTTTTTCCAGCGGTAAATAGTGATTTTTATTTCGCTGGAATAAAAATCATGAATGCTGTTGAGTCTAGTGGACCATTTGATGGAATTGATTTAACCAGCGTGCAAAGAGCGGCGGCTGTTGTACAAGATGTTATGGCTACTGGGGTTGCGCAATCTAGTCGAATTAGATTATTAGATGAGGGTGGTAGTGAGGGTAATGTTTTAGTTTCGCCACTTTTTTATAACCCTAGTGCTCCTAGTTATGAGGCTAGCGGTGGCAGAATTAAGGGCATGATAGTTGTCACCTATAGTCTGGAACTGTTAGTAGAAGATGTACTGTCGATATTTCCTGCCGCGACTTTGGATATAGAGATACTTGAAGATAATGAAATACGTTTTTCTAATCTTGGTGAACGCCCATTCGGCTATACTAATTCTGAGTGGGCTGTTGTTAGAGAAATAGAATCATTAGGTCAAAAATGGTTAATTAGATATACACCAAATAATAGATTTAGAGTTGCTAATACTGCTAGTGACTTATGGTGGGTCTCGGTTATTGGCGCTTTCTTTATTGCATTTGTCGGTATTACTTTGTATCTGGTAACTGGTCAAGCAATTGGTCGTGAACGTATTGTAGATAGTCGAACAGCTCAGCTAAGGCAAGAGATCTCACACCGTAATCGTACTAATAAACAACAAATGCTGCACAATGAAGTGCTGCAATCTATCGCCGGATCTGATGATTTGGATACTATTTATGATCAAATAGTGACATTAGTTGAGGATTATCAGAAGGGGATATTAGTGGGGATCTATAATTTGTCAGCTGACAAAACCTCATTAACTTTTCGGTCTGGAATGAATCTTCCGGTTGAGGTAAATCGTCATCTTTCACATATTTCAGTAGGCTATGGTAATACCGGATTGGGCCACTGTGCTTATACTAGTGAAGTAATGTTGGTTGATGATATTAGTAGTCATCCATATTGGACATCAAAAGCTGATGTGCTAAGTCAAGCCGGCTTAAACTCTTGCTGGGCTATTCCGGTTATTTCATCTGAGAAAAGCCTACTAGGAGTTGTCGGCATTTATTTGGCTACTTCACAGTTGCCATCAACACAAGATTTAGAATGGATTACCAAAATCGCAAGTATGGTTAGTATTGCTATCGAGAAATATGGTGCGGAACAAGAAGTAGAGCATTTAGCTTACTATGATTCATTAACTGAGTTACCTAATCGCCGGCTGTTGATGGCTAGACTTGCTGAGGAAACCAAACGCGCGATTCAAAATCATTGCTATGGTGCTGCGTTATTTATAGATTTAGATCACTTTAAAACACTCAATGACGCATTAGGGCATCACTATGGGGATAAGTTATTAAGCCAGCTTTCTAGTCGGTTAAAGGGTGTTGTGGGGGATAATATTTTGGCTCGCTGGGGTGGCGATGAGTTTGTATTATTAGTGCCGTCATACTATAAGTCTTTCGATGCAGTTTCATCTGCCACTATGGAGATTGCAGAAAAGGTGCGGGCAATATTCGATCAGTCATTTGATCTTGATGGTTATTCTCATGCTATTACTTGCAGTATTGGCGTGGCCCCATTCCACGAAGATAATGCTGACGCTGATGATATTTTGAAACAAGCCGACGCGGCTATGTATCATGCTAAAGCACGAGGTAGAAACCACGTCAGTATGCATGAGTTACAAATGCAAACTATGGCTGATTCACGTTTAACAGTAGAAAAAGGCTTGCGCGATGCGCTTGCTAATGGTGATTTTGACTTAGCGTATCAGCCCCAGTTTAAGCAGGATAAAACGCTTGTTGCCGCAGAAGTGTTAATACGTTGGCCTAAAATTATTGACACTGATGTTACCACTGAGCAATTTATTAGTATCGCGGAAGATAGTCATTTAATCGTCGATATAGGAAATTGGGTTATCAATGCTGTGTGTGAGCAGCTTGCAGTCTGGCCATCGTTACCTGCGATTGCAGTAAATATTAGTCCTAAACAATTTCACCGCGAAGACTTTATTCAAATATTACAGTCTTGCTTAGCTAAAAATAGTTTGTCAGGCGAGCGGATTGTCATTGAAATTACTGAACGTACGATGTTAGACGATATTGATAACACGCTGGAGAGAATGCGCCAATTACGTGATATGAAAGTTCGTATATCGATTGACGATTTTGGTACCGGTTATTCCTCTTTAGCTTACATATCTAAGTTACCGATTGATCAGTTGAAAATAGATCAAAGTTTTATTAATACTATTGGTATAGAGAAGAGTACGGTTATTGATGCGATATTCTCTATCGCCAAAAGTTTACATTTAGAAGTTATAGCAGAAGGTGTAGAAACACAGGCTCAATTTGAATACTTGCAGCATCAGCAGTGCGATGGCTATCAGGGTTATTTATTCGCCTATCCGATGGAAGCAAAAGAATTGAGTAAATTGCTCGCTTAGCACAGCTGATAATTTAATTTTAAGAGATAAGTAATAATGAAAATGAATGCGATAAATATTAGTCAATTTGGCGGGCCAGAGGTGTTAGAGCTGTTCGAAACCGCTCGGCCTGAGCCAGGTGCTAATGAAGTATTAATTAAAGTAGCTGCAGCAGGAGTTAATCGTCCAGACACAATTCAGCGTATGGGGTTCTATCCAGCGCCAGCAGGTGCTTCTGAAATACTAGGCTTAGAAGTTTCTGGTGTTATAGAAAAAATTGGCAGCGGTGTTGATAGCGTAAATATTGGTGATGAAGTGTGCGCTTTACTTGGCGGTGGTGGTTATGCGGAATATGCTATTGCCCATATTGGTCTGTGTTTACCTGTGCCTAAGGGATTGACGTTAATTGAAGCGGCAGCATTACCGGAGACTAGTTTTACAGTTTGGTCTAATGTGTTTGATCGAGCTGATTTAAAAGCAGGTCAAACTTTACTTGTGCATGGTGCCAGTGGCGGCATTGGAATAATGGCAATGCAGTTAGCCAGTTTAAAGGGTGCCAGAGTGATTGCTACTGCTGGTAGCGATGATAAATGTGGCGCCTGTGAAAAGTTGGGCGCTGACAAGGCAGTTAATTACCGTAATGAAGACTTTGTGCAAGTGGTTAAAGAGCTAACGAATAACCAAGGTGCCAATGTTATTTTGGATATTGTTGGCGGGCCTTATATTGAAAAAAATATTGCTGCCTGCGCCGATGATGGCACCATAGTTTCAATCGGTTTTTTGCAAGGCTCGATTGCAGAAGTTAATTTTATGCCAGTTATGTTGAAGCGCCTCACTCTCACAGGGTCGACATTAAGGCCGCGTCCTGTTGAATTTAAAGCGGCCATAGCCAAGCAATTGGTGACTGAAGTATGGCCATTAATCGAGCAAGGTAAGCTCAATCCTAGCGTCGGGGTTACGCTGCCATTAGCTGACGCTGCCAAGGCTCATCAGATGATGGAAGCGAATCAACATATAGGTAAGATTGTTCTTATTCCTTAACTTGAGTTGCTAGAAGCATAATGTTGCGTGGGGTTGTTTGGTAGTCGCTAAATTCACCAAGGAGAACACTATAATTATGTTGTTGTAAAAATAGGCAATAATCTAAATTTAGTAAAACCTCTAGCGGCCTTCTAAAAATATAACGGACTAAAGAATAGCGCTGGGTTTTTTTATAACGCTCAATGCCCAGTTGTTCAAAGTGTTGATAGTCAATTGGTTTTTTAAGTGTAATGTTTTTTATTTTAGCCACATGCTGGCAAAATTCTTTAAACGATCCTTTCAATAGTTTTTCCGGTAACGACGGCACGGGTAGATAGCAGTTATTATTCTGGCTAATACGCTGAATTTCATCAAAGCCTAGGCGCCATTCATTTAGTTTATCGCGAATATTAATATTGCGCTTTGCCGCCACAACCGTGTCCATCAATGCGACTCTCAAATCATCTCGACTTAGCTGCAATGGCGACTGCATTCCTATCTCAGACAACCATGTCTTTCGCTCATACTTGGTTAGTTGATAGCAGCATGGAGCTATAACGAGGGTAGTAGGTTTAATCCGGCCTGCTAAATTAAGCAAGTGAGTATGAAGGTCACCACAGGCATGCAATGCAACGACTGTTTGCTTGCGTTTTATATGATCTTTACCGCTGTCAATTACATTGCAATGAATGTGATGAACCGCAGCGTTGTCGCGGCGGGCAAGTCGCTGGCCCGATTGGCATATTACTGGGTCGATTTCGAGAGAAGTTACTGCTTGTTTAGTTTGCAGGTTTAGCAGTCTACCTAAATGACTTTTACCAGCACACCATTCAACGATTGGCGCGTCAATAGGGTCTATCGCTTGGTCGAAAACAGCGGAAAAGTCGCATATTTGTTGCCACTTTCGACCTGCGATACCAGTATTGATGTGCTTATATTGCATGCCTTTGTTAGTGGATCCAAGCCTAGTAAGCTTACTGCTTTGTTGTAAATTGGCAATTGCTGGAATAAAGGCACTTAATGCATAATTTAAGTCATTAACATTCGCTGCGTAATGATTATATTGCTGGTCATCGAGGGATAGTAACCAATTCGCTAGCTCTGGATAGGTGGTAGCCCAGCCGGGCGGAATATCTTCAAAAGGTTTGGTTGACCACAGCGTATAATGGTTTTGCAATGTGGTGCTCATTTCGATAAATCGACTAGCATAGTTGTTAGGGGTTATTGCCCCAGCTATTGTCACCGCTATCGTCTCAAGTAGCGTCAGGCGCTATTTTTATAAACAGTTTTCTATTGCTTGAATTACTTCCGCTGCATCAGGCTCAGTTTTAGGACTAAAGCGATTAACCGGATCGCCATAGCGGTTAATAATAAATTTACCAAAATTCCACTCAATGCTTCCGCCGAACTCAGTTTCTTCCTTAGTTAGCCATTGATACAAGGGGTGGCTATTGTCACCATTAACGTCGACTTTACCAGCCATCGGGAAACTAATGCCATATTGGGTATCGCAAAAAGTAGCGATCTCTTCTTCATTCCCAGACTCTTGCCCTCTAAACTGATTACACGGCACACCTAATACAACTAAGCCTTTGTCTGCATATTGCTCCTGCAGCTCCTGCAGCTTGGAATACTGGGGGGTTAAGCCACATTGACTAGCAACATTTACTAATAAAACAACTTTACCTTTATAGTCCTGTAAGGGTAGGTCGCCACCTTTTAGTTTTGGCAGGGTGAAATCATAGGCAGTAGTCATAAGTTCTCCAAAAATCAGCTCGTGGTTAAAACAATAACAATTCAGTAATTAATATAGCCATTAGTTCACACACTGTCATCTTATACTTGCCACCGTGTTATTTGGGTCGCTACCTGGTGGCTTTTTGCTTAGAATAGGGCAATGTTTTTTTAATAATATTAAGGATTTACCATGGCTTGGTGGAACTCAAGACGGATTCGCTTTTATGTAGGCACAATAGTACTGTGCTTATTGGTGTTTTCTTTTTTACGAGCGGTATTTTACTTCGGTTTTTCTGAGGTAGGAGACACTATTCACCCGGATGCTCAAGCGTTGTTTAAAACGCTTTATGTCGGGTTTAAGTTTGATCTGCGTCTTGCCAGCTTAATTACCTTGCCATTAATGGTGCTAGGCTTATTGCCTTATTTTCATATAGCTAATTCAGCGCTTACTCGAAAAATCGCTGCAATATATTTATTGTTGTGTGTACCAGCAATATTAATGGTCTACATTATCGACTTTGGCCATTATTCATATCTAGGCATGCGTGTTAACTCCACAGTGTTGCGCTTTGCTGAAGATATGACTATCTCTACAACTATGATGTGGGAGAGCTACCCGGTCATTTGGATCACCTTGTCGTGGATAGCCATGAGCGTTGCGTTACTCGCAGCAATTCGTCTACTGGCAGTGAAAACATTAGAAACCGAAAAAGTTACCCTAACCAAATTACAAAAAACTGGTGGCGTACTGGTATTTGGTGTGATGACACTGCTGTTTTTGCTCGGGCGTTTTGCTGGATTTAATATTGAAAACCCTGTTCCACTGCGTTGGAATGATGCCGATGTTACCGGTAATTCTAAAGTAACAGCCTTGGGGATAAATCCCGTATTAAATTTTTATGACACATTTGCATTACGTGACGAATCTCATGACATGGATAAAGTACGTAGTCATTATCCTCAAATGGCTGACTATCTCGGGGTGAAAAATCCAGATATCGAGAGACTTGATTACGACAGAAGAATTGAGAGTTCTAACAATGGCTTAAAAGGTCAGCCTAATATCGTGTTTATTATGCTTGAATCTTTAGGCGCTAGCCGAGTGGGGGCATATAATAATCCGTTGCCAGTTTCTCCAAACCTTGATCGCCTCGCCAAAAATGGTTGGTTGTTTAAACATTTTTATGTGCCGGTGTCGGGTACAGCAAAAACAGTTTTCGCGAGTATTACTGGTTTGCCGGATGTGTCTTCGATAAAAACAGCGACGCGTAATCCGATGATTGCTGATCAACGGGTTGTACTGAATTACTTTAAAAATCATGAAAAACTCTATTTTATTGGTGGCAGTGCAGGCTGGGCTAATATGAGTGGCGTTATTAAACAAAGTATTGATGGCATAAAATTATATGAAGAGGGGAATTACACAGAGCCTATGGTCGATGTGTGGGGTATTTCGGATTGGAGCTTATTCAAAGAGGCTGATCGCATATTGGCGACAAAACATCCAAACAAACCTTTTATTGCTTATATCCAAACTGCCGCTAATCATCGTCCATTTACTATTCCCGATGAAGATTCTGGCTTTGAGACCTTAAGTTTTAACGAAGAAGAATATAAGTCGGCGGGATTTAGAAGTTTGGCTCAACTCAACGCTGTGCATTTGTTGGATCATAATATAGGGCTATTTATTGAGATGGCTAAAGCGGGTGGCTATTTTGAGAATACTATTTTTATTATGTATGGCGATCATAATAATCGTATAACAACTACACCATTTATGAAGCCGTTTTATGAACAGTTGGATTTAGATGGCTTGCATGTGCCGCATATAATGTATGGCCCCAAGTTTTTGGAACCTAAAATTATCGAAGAAGCTACCAGCTTAGTAGATGTTGTGCCAACTGTTGCTGGTATGTTGGGTTTAGATTATGACAATACAACTATGGGCCGTGATGTGTTTGGTCCAGCTTTTGAAGCAGGCATTGTAGGTAGTAGAGCAGTATTTACTCAAACCTCTGATAAACGTAACCCCGTGATTGGAGCCATAACTAAAGATTTTATGGCACGCATGGATAGTGATGGCAGCGATGCTAAATTACATGACTTAAATAGTGACACCCCAGCTGTTGATGTCTCAAGTGAATATCCTGAAGTTGCTGATTATTTGAAAAGCTTAGCACTCGGGATATATGAAACGACTAAGTTTAATTTTTATCATAATACTGTTGGTGAAGCTGAAAAACGGCAACAGAAAAAATAGCTATGATAATAGGCATAAATATAAAAACAATAAGAAGCTGATGTTATGAATTTACACCCCGTAGATATAGCGGTATTAGTTGCCTATATGGGCGTTGTGCTAGGAATGGGAATATATTTTTCTCGCCGTAATAATAATACCGAAGAGTATTTTTTAGGCGGACGTAGTTTTTCTGGTTGGGTAATTGGTTTAAGTTTAGTTGGTACTTCAATTAGTTCGATTACTTTTATTGCGTATCCTGCCGATGCCTATAAAACAGCTTGGCTTAGATATTTACCTAATCTGATGCTGCCACTAGCAGTTTTCTTAGCGGCTAGATGGTTTTTGCCACGCTTTCGCGCCAACAATGCTATTTCTGCTTACGAGTTTTTAGAAGATCGCTTTGGTCCGTCAGTAAGAGTATACGGAGCCAGTTTGTTTATTTTTTCACAACTCGTTCGTATTAGTACTATTTTATATTTACTAGCATTGCTAATACATGAGTTAACTGGGTTGCCACCTATTATAGCAATTGTGATTGGCGGCATCTTTGTGGCGATTTACACAATTATTGGTGGTATTGATGCAGTGATCTGGACTGATGTCATGCAAACCATTGTATTAGTGTTGGGTGGTGTTTTATGTTTGTGGATAATTATCGACACTTTGCCAGGTGGTTTCGCCCAGGTATTTGATATAGCCAGTCGCGACGGGAAGTTAGGCTTTTCAGCGTGGGCGAATGGTGAGCTAGAACCGGTTAGTTGGGATATATCCTTGCTGAATAAAACTGGCACCATGATGTTACTTTTGGGTTTAACCACTTGGTTGACGGAATATTCGTCTAATCAAAATACGGTACAACGTTTCTGTGCAGCAAAATCTACTGCTGAAGCTAAAAAAGGCCTTTGGGTTGTGGCTTTCGCTAGCCTGCCCATTTGGGCCTTTTATATGTTTTTGGGTACTTGCCTGTATGTTTTTTATCAGGTGTTCCCAAGTCCTATGCCGGCCGCTATTTTGGATGGCAGTGTAAAGGCTGAACAGATTATGCCATATTTCATTACTCACCATTTGCCGATTGGCGCAGTGGGTTTAGTTATTTCCGCTGCACTAGCGGCGGCAATGTCATCGCTGGACTCGTCGGTAAACGCGATTACCACAGTTGGCATATCAGATATCTATCGACGGCATCTGGTGCCAAATCGAGAGGATAAGCATTATTTGAAAGTGGCATGGGGCTTAGCCGCGGTTGTTAGCACTCTGATGATTTTTGGAGCTATCTGGATTCAGCAAGCCGAGACCGTAACACTGCAGGATACGATGACAATAGCTGTGTCGTTATTAAGTGGTGGCCTACTAGGGTTGTATTTATTCGCATTTTTTAGCAAGCGTGGGGACGCTAAAGCAGTGTGGATGGGTGTTATTGCTACAGCTCTATTCACTGCATGGACTTTACTCGCCAAGAACGATTTGTTACCAGACAGTATTAGTGTCCCGTTTGATCTTTATTATGCTGGCATTATTGGCAATATTGTGATGTTGGTGGTGGTTTTTGTTGCGGCTAATTTATTCACTAGGCGGACGAAGGCGTCTGAATAGTTTTTTTATGGTCAAGCTTATGACGAAAATTCCTAGCCATGCATCAATAATGTAGTCCCATAAATTACTTGATTCCATTATTTTAAAAGCAAAGCCTAACACGGCTAAGGCGATCCAAAGCGTTAAGTGATAATTGCCTGCATACCACATTGCAATACCGATAATGGTTAACACGATTAATAAGTTATTAGCCTGATAGCCCCAAACATACGGGTCTGTTTGCACTAAGCCTAAGCTAGCAGGGTATAAAACTAGCGTCAAAATAGATAAAGTTACAATGTTTAGAGAGCGTTGTTGATGGCTTACCAAGCGCCTGCCAGTTACTTTGGCAACGAATGCAGTAAACAGCCAGCATAGTGAAATTAAGCTGATATCGCCGGTTACACCGCGAATATAGCCAGTGGTTGTTATCTGATTGACTGGAATAAAAGTGCACGCGACGATTATAATAAATGCAAAACCTTTACCTTTAGTACTTAGCTTTTCTGTCGGTAATACTAAGTATAAAAACATCGGTAATACTAAATACATCATCCACTGGCTGATCATAATTGTTGCTCCAACCACGCATCATTAAAGCTAACGTGTTTAATAAAACTTTTATTCCAGCTGTAAACAAGATGATAAATACCATTTTTACCTTTAATCATATAAGGGTAGTCATAAGAAAATTTGCAACCTAGTTCTTTACACATGCGCACATCAATATTATTAAAAAAAATGGGCCAAACTGCTGCGGCTTCTTTTTTCGAGGTTACATTACTGCTGGCAAAGAAATCTTTTTCTAATATAGGTAGGTACTGTTGTTTAGGCCTACGCCCGAATCCATGCTGTTCTAGCATCGTGAGTATTATCCAGTTGTTGCCATTGTCTGTTGAATAGGCAAGAGCGAGCTGGTGTCGACCATCTTTGGTGTTATTAAGTATGGCAATTAAACTGTCGTCGCTGCGACGAATAGCGGCTAAAGCCGAATTAGGATTAGCAATAGACTGACGATATGATGCTTGCCAACTCTGACCACCATCATCACTAATACTGGCAAGCAACATTTTATCACTGCCTGCGTTACGCATTAATGCCAAGGTAGGTTGCTTGCCAATAGATGGCAATAATACCGGCTGTAGTGAATATTTTTTATGGGTAATTCGTATTTTGTTTAATACATTACCTTGCTGGTCTATATGTAAAATTTCAGCAAATTTACCCATAAACTCATGATAAACCGGCAGAGCCATGGTGCCATCTTGGTAATAAATTGGTGCAGCTTTGACTAAGGTGCTGATGTTTACGAATGGCGTTGTTATGAGGCGCCGTGGTTGGCTCCAGCTATTTCCTAAATCATCTGAGTGCATTGTATTAATTGCACTTGCCGCCCAGCCACCGGCCGCAACCGAGACATAAAATAACCACAGCCTGCCATTGGGGGCTAAAGTGATAACCGGGTTGCCGAGCTTTTTTACCCAGCGCTTGGTTGCTACTTGAGTATCCCAAGGAGTCGCAAGAATAACTTCTTCACTCCATTTATTGGTACTAGCATCAAAGCGAGTAGATTTGATGGTAACGTCTCTGCCACCCTCACGACTACCAGCAAACCATGCAGCAATTAAGTTGCCGCCGCCTGTTTGGGCGACTGATGACGCATGAACGAAGTCTACTGGGTTATTAGAAGCGAACTGAGTATCGAAATAAGGTTTGTTGTTGGTGTTTATCGGCGGCCATGTCACTGCAAAGCTACTAGGCTCACGCGGCGAATATTGCCATGCTAAAGCAAACGCTATTGCTAATAGCGCCAATAAAAATGGTGAACGTTTCGATGCTGTAATTACCGTATTTTCCATAGGTTTTTTGATGCTTAGATGATTAATTTATCAATAGTTATTATGCTGTTGTGAATGGTTAATAGCTAATAAAAATCACGTGATTTAAGTTGAGTATTATTTAGTAAGTGACTGTAATCAATTATGCGTCCTGCGATAACATGAGTAACCCCGTTCTTATGTTTAGAGGTACCGTAGATGACAACTAATTTTGCATTTATTAGCGCCTGACGAAAATTCTGTTGAGTTGCTTTCCATACGATGACATTGATATTGCCAGTTTCATCTTCTAGGGTCATAAATATCACGCCGCTAGCACTGCTCGGGCGCTGCCTACCAGTAACTAAACCTGACACTCGAACAAAGCGGCCATTACTCAAATTGCTGAGCTGGTTCGCTAAGGTGCAAGGTTTTAATTGTTTTACCTGCCGAAGTTGAGCCAATGGGTGTCGCTGTAAGCTTAAGCCAGTGGAGTTGTAGTCAGTTACAGTATTAGCAAATTCGTCTGGTGGCATAAAAACTACCTTATCGTCTAGCGATTGTGTTGATTCTTGTTCAGCGAGTAATGGTTTAGCTGCCTATTATAAGTTTTATGTTGTTAGCTTTGGCCGCAATGTGCGCTTTAACTATACCGGCGAGTGAACATTCATCACAAATAGCGATAGCGTGATAGTTTAGCTCTACAGCAGTAGCCACTAGTTCACCTGGCCATGATGCACTACGTAAAAAAGTGAAGTTACTAATGCTGTGTAATTCTGCGTAGAGCATATTTTGATTCGGCTAAAAAAGCCCTTGAGCAAAACTGCAAAGGCGTATAACGAGACTTTCTGCTTTTAGTTAGCCTTGTTGCATTAAGGCGTTTTATTAATGGTTCGAACTGCAGGCCAAAGCGGGCAATGGCAGGGGGAGTGCATAAAGGCTACTTTGGCCCACAGTTCGATTCGGTGGCAGATAACTAGTGATTAGCTAGCTGCAAATTTGGTTTAAGAAAATACCCCTTGAGCAAACCAACGATCGTCACTGTTGTCATGAAAAACCCAATAAACACTGCCATTTTCGTGTTCGGCTACAAAATAGTCGCGCTTAACGGCAGTATTTTTCCAATGGTCTTCAATGCGTTCAGGGCCTTGCTTTAAAGTCAGCTTACCATTCCAAAATAAACCTTTATTGGTTTGGTTAATCGATACCGGTGCCGGTAATAACCAAAGTGGCTTAGGTGCATTAAAATTCAAGTCTAGCTGTTGGCTGGCCAGCGCTCTTTTTTGCTCGGCAATATTAAGAGGTAGGCGAGTTGCCATGCTCGCTTGTTCAGGTAAGTGCTCATTTTGAACAAGTAATTGCTCTAATGGCTGTTTACCTAATCGGCTAGTTAATTTATCAATTAACGACGTGATTTTAGTGGTATCAATTTTTGTCTCATTAACAAACAATGTTTCGCTTTGTTGCTCCAACTGAGAGAAGTCTTCACAGTGCAATGAAATGCTTTCTATGGCGCCTTCTAATTTTGTGTTTTCTATGGTTTCACGGCTTAACTCAAAAAAGGTTTTAGCTTGATGGCTAGGCTGAGAAAAATTCACAGCTATATCTCTTTCACCTTTAACGTACTTAAGCTTCCATGTTAGATGGCTACAGTCTAATTGGTGGCTATGTAAAAACTGACTGAATTCCTCTAATAGGCGGCGCATAGGGAATAATAATGCTTGGCTATTAGTAATGCCGTCACTAAACCATGCGCTGCGTTGGAAATTATTTTGCGGCTGAATGAATAATCGTGGGTCACTAATGTCGCCACGAAGCTCTGCTATATAGCGCAAAAAGTGTTTACCAAAGCGGCGACCGATAGCGTTAACCGGTAAATCCATTAGTTCGCCAATACAATGTAAACCTAATTTTTGTAGTTGATCTTTTTGTTTTTGTGGGCAGTTAATCAAATTGAGTGGAATTTTTTCCAACTGTTTTTTCAATACACTTTTATCTAAGGTGTTACTACTAGTATCAAAGTATTGTGAGTGTTGGCCAGGCTGTGCCCGTGCCATTAACCATGCCGCTTTAGGTGTATGTGCCAAACCAATCTGGCAGCTATATCCCATATTACTTAGCTGGCTGCTTATATCGTTAACAATATTATCTAAACCTTGGTACAGCTTTAAAACTGAACTTATTTCTAGTAATAAGTCATTCGGTGATTCAACGCTAACTGACGGTGTGTAGCGATAGGCCCAATGTGCTAATTGCGTTAACGCGTCTACTTCTTTGTCATAGTCACGCGCAATGGTTTGAGGCTGTTCTGCCAAAGCATAGGCTGTATTAACCGACATACCGCTGTCAACGCCTTGCTGATGGGCTTGTTTGTTGCACATAAGCACGCGGTTGTTTTCCACCACAAGACTTGCCTGCGACTGGGTGTTAGCTTGATGTCTGGTAAATATTTCTAACGGCAGTTTTGAGAAGTTTAAGCATAGCCACAACATATTGATTCCTCTAACTATTGAGTAAGCGCAAGCGGCTGGTTAGCGGCTGACGATACATTAGGTAAATGATTGTTATTTGAAGTTGTTAATTTTGCTGTACTACTAGTAAAGCTAGGCAGTGCAACACGCTTTTGGTGTTTAGCTAAATTGCTGTCGCGGTCGAGTAGTAAATGTTGCCCACCCCAGCCACCAGCTTGTTTAAGAATATTTATTGCCAATTTATTGCGCTGGCCACTGAGGGTTAACCGCGTAGTGGCCGGTGAGCTCTGGTGGCTAAACTTGTTGTCGCGATATAAGAATGCTGCTGTGTTACCGGTTTTGGCTGCCAGTTGTAGTTTGCGTAATTGGCCTTGTTGTAAGCTTTGCTTACCTAACCAGCAGACAACCGCGCAACAGGCGTTAGAGCGCAATGTTTGCTCAACGGTCCATAGGGTTTGGGCCAAGTCACGAGTATTAAGTATTAGCAGTTGTTTGCCGCTAAGCCCAGCTGCTGCCAATGCAGGCGCATTAGGGTGGTGGGGCGGAGCGATCAACATGCACTGGCCGTAATTGCCACAGAGATTTTTTATCGCCGGTAATAATAACTGCCACTCACCAATACCATCTTGGTTACTTAATAGCTCAGTAATATTTGCCTGTGGCCAGCCGCCTTCATGCAAAGCATTATCTAACTCATTAAAACCTGTACTAATTGTTGCACTAGAACGTATAGGGCTAGATGCCTGCCAAATGTCGCGTCGTTGTAACAATGTAGATAGTGATAGTTTCATGTTTTGTTATGCTAATTGTTAGTCGGTTTATGTAATTATATACAGTACTGTATTCTTGTACAGTACTTTTATAGAAAAGCATAATTATTGAATTAAGTAATTGTTTTAACTACTATATTTTTCTTGTAAAGGACTAAGGTAAAAGGCTTAGTCCTTAATATTGACTAGAAATACCGGTGTTTGGGTCTTTTTTAAAGGCTTTTGCCTTTGGCGAGTTACTTTTATTGGCTGCCAAGAAAAGTAACCAAAAGTAGGCCGCCCATAGTCGTTCCTCTTCGGGGAACCTGAGATTGATCCTAAATAACGCTCGTCCGGATAACGCTTGCGTTGAGTAACCTTTAGGTTGAGCGTAGCGCTTAAACTCACCTTCGGCTCAAACATCCTTCACCGCTACGCACCGTTATTGTGAATAAATTTCAGGTAACTCTTAAATGGGGTTTTTAAATTTAAAAGATAAATTTGCGAGTATCAGTAGGGGCAGAGTAAAATTTTCCATTGATTGATATAAGCAAGAGAGTGGCAAGAACTGGTAAAGGTAAAAGTAATCTTTAGGTGTCAGAGTCAACATCATCTAATTACTTGATTTTGACTCAAAATCCCGTTTAAGTAATACTCAGGTTTCCCGAAGGGGCGACTAAGTGGGTGTGTTTTCTTTGGGCTACTTTTTTTTTCATACAAAAGAATGGCAACTCGCCAATAGGCGAAACCTGCAAAAGAGCAGCATCAGCCAGCAGGTGAAACCTAGATAAGAATAGGGCCTAGCGCAAACTAAACCTACTTAGTATCCAACTCAGCCATAACTGGTCTCAAAAAATAAACGCTTCACGCCTGTTCTGCTTCTGACCCTTAGAAGTTTCATTATTACTTATCGGGCGAGTTGAGCTAAACCCCATAACGACAGTACTATCCATAGCGATATTCAGCGTCATCAAGCTTTCATCAACTGGCATACTTTTTTTTAGATAAGTATTGGTTATATTTCGGGTTTTCGCGATCGCTATTTGTAGGCACCTGCGCTGCCAAGTGTTGTAGATCCGTACATAAGAACTGCTGGCTTTCTGCCTAAAAAGATAAATCGGAGATCTATGATCGCAGTGCCTAGCATTCAGATATTGCGTTTTTATCTAGATCCCAGCGACACGATAATCGCTCTCAAATTGCTAGCTTCTCATCCCTGTCATCCCTCATTAATTTCCCTTGACTGAGTATTTTATTTATATATAATCACCGTTATATTATAAAGGAAAATACTTTTATGCCAAAAATAGTAGATCACAAGGCTCGTCGAAATGAACTTGCAATAGCAGCAGTGACCGTTATCGCTCGCATAGGAGTTGAGAATATGCGCCTAATTGATGTCGCCAAAGAGATCGGCGGTACTACAGGCATGGTGACTCACTATCTCGGTGATAAGGATGCTGTTCTGACAGCTGCACTCGAGTATGTAGCTGAAGAGCTACTGGAAAATGACAGTGAAGAAGCTTGTGTCGATTTGGACACGCTATGGGAATTCTTGTATTCGACTCTGCCCACATCTGATCGGTCTCGCACCCATTGGGCTGTATGGCTGGCTTTTTGGAGCCGTGCGTCGAGTAATTCACAGTTGGCAGAAATACATGAACGCTACAACAAAAATTTTCGCTCCTCGTTGATGCGAGATCTGCAGCGTATTCTTCCACCATCCACCCTTTTGAACACCTCCGCTGAAGAGATGGCAAATGCCGTCATCGCTGTTATTGATGGAGTCTCGCTACACGCCACTATTGAGCCGTCAGCCTGGCCAGCGGAAAAATTGAAGCGGCAATTAACCCTGATATTGGGCCCCATTCTTGGCATGCCTGGAAATATTAATACATCAACAACAAAGAGGACTAATCATGTCTGAACTACAACACTTAGCTGCTAGCACAACTCCGCAAGAGGTGGTTGCGGCTGTACAAAAACACGGTGCAGTGATTATTGATAATTTGATGTCGGTTGATCTTGCTGATCAAATTTATCGTGAAACAATTGAGTTCATGGAACATTCGCCGACTGGTGATGCAATGTTTACTGGTGCAAAAACTACTCGCACTGGTGCCTTGGTCGCTCGCTCCGCCGGCTGTCGCGAGCTTATTACGCAAGCCACTATTCTGGGCGCTAGCGAGGGCTTTCTTGCCGAGTACTGCGAGAGAATCCAGCTCCATCTCACCCAGTTGATCCGCATTCGATCAGGCCAAGTGGCGCAACCACTCCATCGTGACCGCCAGGCTTGGGGAGACATGATACCCAAGCAGATTGAACCACAATTAAACACGATCTGGGCACTTACCCATTTCACTCGTGAAAACGGGGCAACACAAGTTGTGCCGGGGAGTCATAATTGGGATTATGATCGAGCGGCAACGCCTAGCGAAATCATCCAAGCGGTGATGTCTCGGGGTTCAGTATTGGTCTATTCTGGCTCTGTTATTCATGCCGGAGGAGAAAATAGAAGTGGCAATGATCGTATCGGCATTAACTTAACCTACGCGCTGGGCTGGCTCCGTCAGGAAGAAAATCAATTTTTATCGTGCCCTCCTGAAATCGCTAAAGACCTTAATCCTTTGATTCAGGAGCTATTGGGTTACACCATGGGTAGCACTGCTTGCGGTTATTACAGTGAACCCGTGCCTGCAAGAGAGGGGCGCGAAATATGCCCGCCAGAATTCGCCCTAGGGCGTGCCCCAAGGCCAGAGAGCAAAATGGGAATTTTCGATCAGTCCTAGATAATAGACCTGAGCTAATCAATAAATCTCCATCTGAGTATCGTGTCAGCACAAAGCCTGTCTGTCCTGTGCGGGTTAAGCGACTATCGCTAGCCATAAAAGCGTGTGATGCAAGCTACTGGTATTCAGGTGTACACTAATAGTTGTTGGGGTAGGCGGGGGCACCATGATTACTGGCTAATTTTTCAGCGCGTTGTTTGCTGTTGCTGGCTACTGCATGCATACAGGCAGGCATTATTCACAACGTTTAGGGCAAGGGCGAATTGCTCTGCTATACGGCCCAGTCCAATAACACCCCATCGGAAAAATTGTTATCTATCACCATCGTTATCCTTCAGCTAAATATAATCACGTTTCCGTAAAATCATTAAGTATTACCTATTGATATATGGTCATCTTTATACCGGCTCTGTCCTGATGGGCTTAACTGGAATAAAGTGCAGAAAGTAATTAATTAATAAATATACTGTAAGGGTATCAGTGTCAGGAATTTTCTGGCTTTTTAGAGCCGGTGTGGAAGGGTTTAAACTATGACTGAATTTTATTCAGGTAACGATCGCCTCCACCAATTCATAGCTAAAGATCCATACGCGTTTTGAAAAATAGAAATTATTAACTTTGACCGGTTATGATTCTCCAAGTGTCGCTGCATCAGACAAACATATCCTCGCTTTTAGAAAGTACTTCTGACGAGCTAATAATGGAAAAACTAATTAGTAGCAGACGAATACCTGGGTAAAAAAACTCTTTTCTTTATGCCGCACACTATCCGAACAAAGAAAATATTGTAGCGAGAGCAATTTTGTAAAAGTAGTATTTGATAAAAAAGCCTGCGTTCTAGTTAGAAAGCAGGCTTTGATTTTTCTAAAGCTATTATCTAAATAACTTTATTCTCAGATGGGAAAGTTACTATAAATCAAACGATAAAGTTGCTCCGTACCAGAGACTATCATTATCATCTGAATCTGATGCGCCAGCACTTACATTCAAGCTTAACGCTTCTGTTAGGCTAGCATTGAAACCAAGATCAACAGTTACTGAGCTATCATCAAGGCTTTGGCCTGGTAGAGTAAAGCGGTTGTTGCCAACAGTTACTAAACCTAGTTCAACATCATTGCGCCCATCTTTGTCTTCATCACGATATACCGCTTCACCGTAAAATTCGCAATCACATATACCCAAACCTATGCTGCCAAATATTCCAGCTAACAAGACTGACGAGCTAACATTTTGCTCGCCGACGACAAGGCTAGTAGAGAGTGAAGCATCTTCTTGATAGGCATCAACAGTGACGTCTATGTATTCATAACCAACAATTGGCCCTAAGCGGTAGTTTTCTTCACCTTTGAATAGGTCGTAACCGGCTTGAATGGCAAGTGATGATGTATCCCCGTCGGTACTGCCTGTTTCAGTTCTTTGGTTAAGCGGCCCTAAGCTGAAGCTACGATCGAGATCACTGTAGTCGTTGTCAGAATGGGTGTAAATGGCTTCAACAAAGTACGCACCATTGTTGTAAGCACCTAAGAATGAAATGTCTGTGCTAGTCATTTCATATTGCGATACGCCGACGTTAAGTTCGTTATCGCTTCTACCTAGTAGCACACCAAAGTAAGCATTGTTACTGGCATGGAAGTTAACGCCAACATGGTAGCTTTGAGCTTCATTTTCACCTTCTAGACGGCCTATTAAGGTATCTCGATTGTTCTCACTTTGTTGCAATGTGCCATAAACGCTAAATTTACTGTCATCATCACTTAGATTACTGCCCCAACGGTTAGCACGCATAGTCGGTCTTGCTGCCTGCCATTGTGCTTGAACGCTATCCATTGCAAGGCTTGGTAGTAAGGCTAATTCGCTACCAGCATTTAATACAGAGTTAAAATAGTCGGCAAAAATTTTGTTACCAAGCGTTGTGAAATGAAGATTGTCATTAAAGAAAAATTGGTCAGGATTTGGATTGGCAGAATCAACATTCCCTTCAGGTTTTGAGCCTCCACAACCAGTGGCTGTTGGTTCAAAGCAATTTGCTGATAGGTCTGCTGAGCTAAGGCTAAAACCAAATGCACTAGGGTCAGCAAAAAGTTCTTCTGAAAATTTGTATGTGTTTAACAGAATTACGTTGGCATCCATCGCCTGTACACCGGCTAACAGCAGCTCGTTCTGATCTAACACTGCATTAGTTAGGAACTCATTGAAGGCATCTGGAAGCACGCTTGCGGTTGGCGAAACGGGAAAGTTTGGAACGTCAGTAATTACTATGTAGCCTGCCCCGTTATCTGCCAATGCCTTGGCCGATGCTAATAAGTTGCTAGCAATTTGCGTATAACTGACAAGGTCACCGTTAATTATTGCCCCTAGATCATTACCACCACCGTTCAAAACGAATAATGCATTTGGATCTACAGATCCGCCATTTAGGCTTAAGTCATAGAAGTAGGAATTAAACTCTCCCGCTGCTGCAGAATATGTTCCACCCAAAGCTGTAATCGATTCTAATGTGTCATCCGATTTATGAGCCCCTACAGCATAGTTAGTTCCACCAAATTCTGAGCCAGTAAGCTCAATACCAAGGTTTTCAGCAATAAATTGAGGGCTAATTCTTCCTGATGCTTCACCTGAACCCGCTTGATAAGTTGGGCCAACCAAATTGGTAGCTCGCACGCCTGGAATACCGTTGCCTGTCGCAATAGCTGTAGCGTTACCACCACTATCAAATAGACTATCGCCAAAAACGTAGAGGCCAGAATACGGCGCTGCAGTAACGGTCTGACTAGCTAAAGTGGCCAGTGCAATTGATGCAATCATTGTTAGTTTTTTCATTATTTACCCTGTTGTTAGATCGTTATTTTATATACAGCTCGATTGCTGATTATTAATAAATAATAGTTCATTAAGACTAATGATAGTCTAAATAAATTATTTACAGTTAGAAATAATCAAGATATAGATTACAATTTAGCTATCTTATTTTTATGCACAAAAATATTCCATATAATTTACCAATGACTAAATAGGATGATTTAGCGGGTAAAGCTAATACTTGTTACTATAAAATCTATGCAAGTCATTGATTTTTATCATAAATATTATTTTAGGTTGAAAAATATGCAATCTGTGCAGTCGCTATGGTTTATTACCGCTGCAGCTCACGCGTAGCGAGTTATCCACCAAGTTATCCACAGTTTATGTGGATAAAAACTGTGATTAAATTAGGGTAATGCTGTTGTTGCAATTAAGTTTTTAGGCTTTAGTTTGAGATAAAATTTGTTATCGGTGTTGAGGAGTTTTTACGGTAATATGCACTGCAGTATTAAATAATATGATAGGGAGTAATAGCGCGCCATGCGTGATCAGTTTAACGCCATGCTAGCCATGCAAGACCGAATGAATACTAAAGTGCACCCTGAGTGGATAAAGCAAAATTTTGCTTGGCACCGAGCGCTGTGGATTGAGTGCGGTGAGCTTATTGATCATTACGGCTATAAATGGTGGAAGAAGCAAACGCCAGCAATGGAGCAAGTAAAGCTAGAGATCGTTGATATTTGGCATTTTGGGATGAGCATGTTGTTTGACGGGCGTAGTGTTGAGCAAATAGCCGCGAGCTTAGTTAGCGATTTGAATGCAGGTAATGTGCCCAAGCGTGGTGTGTTAGAAGCAACAGAAGAACTTGCGACGTCGGTATTGGCGACCAGAAAATTCTCTATTGTAGACTTCATGTCTATGCTTGATTCTGCTGACATGAGCTTAGATGATTTATACTTAGCTTATGTGGGTAAAAATGTACTTAATTTCTTCCGCCAAGACAATGGCTATAAAGAAGGCACGTATATTAAAAATTGGGCTGGCCGTGAAGACAATGAGCATTTAGTTGAACTGTCGCAACAGTTGGATACCTCGGCAGGGGATTTTTCAGATCAACTATATAAAGCTTTGGACAATCGCTATAACGAGCTTAAATAGATACCTTTATAATAATAGTAATAACTAGGGAGTGGCCCAAAGTTGCCAAAGCTAAAGCACCTTTTTGAGAGTAATGAGAACTGGGCTAAGGATATATCCAAGCAAGACCCAGAGTTTTTTTCAAAATTATCTAAGCAGCAAGCACCAGAGTATTTGTGGATTGGCTGCTCTGATAGTCGTGTTCCGGCGAACCAAATTATCAGCTTGCCGCCAGGTGAGGTATTTGTGCACCGCAATATTGCTAATATAGTGGCGCACACCGATTTAAATTGTCAGTCGGTTATTCAGTTCGCGGTAGAAATGCTACATGTGAAGCACATTATTGTTTGTGGTCACTATGGTTGCGGTGGCATACATGCTGCGATGGGTGATCAGCAGCTAGGGCTTATCGACCATTGGTTGCGCCATATAAAAGATGTCTATCGCTTTAACCAAGAAAAACTTAAAGACCTGCCACCAGCTGAACAAGAAGATTTACTCTGCGAGCTAAATGTTATTGAGCAAGTCAACAATGTTTGTGAGTCTACGGTGGTTAGAAACGCTTGGCGCAAAGGCGCTGACCTAACGGTGCACGGTTGGATTTATGGCATTGAAAATGGAATTTTGAAAAACCTTAATGTTGGCACAGATTCTTTAGAATGTTATCAGGCGAGGATGGATTAAACTGGCTTACCCAATGCTTTTTGGTATGCAGTGACCGCTTTAACCAGCCCCATTTCAATGCAGTCGACCGTAAAGGCATGCCCAATACTGACTTCCAGTAGTTCAGGCATAGCATGTTTAAACTGAATCAAGTTAGTGAGGTTTAAATCGTGGCCGGCATTAACACCTAAACCTAGCGCTATTGTTGCATTAGCGGCAGCAACGTATTGCGCTAATGTCCCACTAATATTTGAATTGTGCAGAACGGCATCTGCATAAGCTTCGGTGTATAGCTCTATGCGATCAACGCCGAGCTTAGCGGCCAGTTTTATTTGCTCAATGTCTGGGTCCATAAATAAGCTAACACGAACGCCAAGTTCTAATAGTTCATCAATAACTGGCTTTAGTTTTTCACCACTAGCGGTTAAATCAAAGCCATGGTCTGAGGTCAGTTGATCATTACTGTCAGGGACTAAAGTGCATTGGGCTGGTTTTATGTCACGGATTAATTCCATAAAACCTGGGTAGTCACTGACATCACTACGAGTACTTTTCATTGGCGGTGCAAATGGATTGCCCTCAATATTTAACTCAACCTTTATGTTGTCAGCAAGCTCATAGCAATCACTAGCACGGATGTGACGTTGGTCAGGGCGGGGGTGAACGGTTATGCCATCGCAGCCAGCGGTAATGCACATATTCGCATGCTCTAGCACTGACGGATATTGTGTAACGCGTGAGTTACGAATCAGTGCTATTTTATTTAAGTTGATACTTAAATCTGTCATTTGCTAGCTTTACGATAAGCTTTTAAAATAAAAATGTTTTCTTCTGGTACATCGCCCATGCCACCTTTTCTGCCAGTGGGTTGCAGTGAGATAGTGTAGACAACATCTTTGCCTGCGGTTATATCGCCAAATACCGCATAGCCTTGCTTGTTACGCGCAAAGTCTAAGCTGCCATTAGTACTGACATTAATGAAAAACTGGGATGTTGCGCTATCGGGATCACTAGTCCGTGCCATTGCTACAGTATAGCGGTCGTTATGCAAGCGATTAGCTGACTCATTTACAATGGGTGCTTTCCCTGTTTTTTGATTCATACTTTTGGTGAAGCCACCTCCTTGAACCATAAAGTTAGGAATGACTCGGTGAAAAATTGTGTCATCGTAAAAGCCTTCATCCACATAACTTAAAAAATTGGCAACGCTAATAGGGGCTCTTTCTTGATTTAAGCTGATTTCGATATTGCCAAAATTAGTTTCTAGCACAACTACTGGTTTGTCAGCGGCAAGCGCAATAACGGGTAATAGTAGTAAGCTGATTACTAATGATGCCAGCCATTCAGTAGTTAATATTTGTTTCATCACAATCACCTATTTAATAAATTAATAAAGTTATAGTGGCTTAATTCCACTCTGAATGATTTTTTCGAGGTGCCAGACGAGGCACAAATAAGGCTATAAAAACTCCAAAACCGACAGCAAATATGCCATTTAAAAACCATTCTACTTTAGTGTTGTCAGTTAATCTTTCATTCTCAGCGCGCAATAAATCAACATCATTTTGTAGCATTTGATTTTTTTCAATGAGATTGTGGTTTTGCTCGTTTAGATTCAATGCGCCGCCAGCAACTTGTCTAATACGTTTTAGCTCGACAGACAAAGTTTGGTTACTTGTTTTAAGTGACCCAATTTCGTTACCTTGATTAAGGCTTTTAGTTTCTAAGTCAGCCAGTTTTTTCTGAATAGGTGTGCTGTTATCAGTTAGTTGAGCAATCGTTGCTTTAGCATCGGCTAATTGTTCTCGCGGTGGTTTTTCACCGTTTAAATACTGGCTGACAACCCAGCCTTCTTTGCTGCCAACGCGCACTAAGCTATAACCAGTTTCTTCATCTACTTCTAACACTGTTACTTTAGTACCACTGGTTAAAAATTTAATAATTTTATGTTGATTACTTTTACCCGACCGCATGGTTACAGACAGTTCATCAGTTACCCATTGCTCCGATTGCGCTGGACTATGAATTAATAGTAGCGCCAGGGTTACGGTTGTAAGTGCTATAGAAGTTACTTTTTTCACTTGTTGCCTATGTCTATGAAGTGTTGATTATATTTTAAGGTAGTACTTTTTTATATGGCTTTACGATGACTTTGGCATACACGCCGGCGGTAATGTATGGGTCATCGTCGGCCCAGTTTTGGGCGTGTTCTAGGCTATTAAACTCAGCAATCACCAAGCTGCCGGTAAAGCCTGCTTCACCTGGGTCTTCATTGTCTATGGCCGGATGTGGGCCAGCCACTAATAAGCGGCCTTGCTCAGCTAAAGTTTTTAAGCGACGAATATGATCAGGTCTAGCCGCCAGCCGTTTTTCTAAGCTGTTGGTAACATCTTCGCTCATAATAGCGTAATACATTATTTCTTTTCCTCAGTCTTATCTAAGTCTTGGTCTTTTAAATAAGGTGTTAATACAATTACAGTTAAAATTGACAGTATGAGGGTGAAACCAATAGCGCTATATAACTTGTAGCTAACCCAAGTGGATTCAGAATAATTATATGCAACTACGAGGTTTAATGCGCCTACGACTATAAAGTTAGTGATCCACAGCCAGTTGATTCTCGCCCATATGTTCTTGGGTAATTTTAATTGTTTGCCTAGGGTACGTTCCATCAGGTTTTTATCGCCAATAAATTGGCTTCCCATAAAGGCTATAGCAAGTACCCAGTTAAAAATGGTTGGTTTTAGCTGAATGAAAGTTTGATCACGATAAATTAGAGTTAAGCCGCCAAATAACCATATAGCGACTAAAATACCTATTTGCTTCTTTTCGAGTCTTTTAGCAATTATAACGGTAATTGCTACTTGCACAGTGGTCGCTGCGATAAGTACCTGGGTGGCGGTAAATATCCCGTCAACAGTGATACTCCAGCCGCCAAATTCGACTACAGAACCATTCATTTGGTAAACGATAAAAAATAATGCGATGGGAATAAGTTCTGCGAACTGTTTCATATTGCTTTGTTGTTCCAAATTGCCGACACTTGGCGCTAAAATAAGAGAAGGCATGTTAATGCTTTTTTACGAATACACAACCGATCAAAGGCTCTGATGGTAACAATTGTAGACTTTCACACCCATAGCACAGCATCTGATGGTAGCTTGTCGCCTCAAGCTTTAATGCTGGCAGCGCTGGATGAAAATGTAGAGATGATGTCGCTAACTGACCATGACACTGTAGATGGTTTTTTGGCCTTGCGTGAGGCTGCGGCTGCAAGCGTTGGGCGCCAACCACAAAAAGGCGATATACAGCTGCAGGCTGGAATAGAGTTTTCTAGCGTTTGGCGAGGGCGTGGTATCCATGTTGTCGGTCTAAATGTCGATGTTGATAATGAGATATTTAAACAAGGTGTTGCTCAGATGCAAAACCTTAGACAGGCACGCGCTGAAGCCATTGCGGCAAAACTCGCTAAGGCCGGTATCACAAATATCTTGCCAGCGGTTATGGAGTTGAGCGCGGGTAAACCGCCATGTCGACCGCATTTTGCTCAAGTACTTGTTAACTGGGGTGTGGTGAGTAGTTTTAATCAGGCCTTTACCAAGTATTTAGGTGCTGGAAAATTAGGTAATGTGGCAAGCCAATGGCCAGAATTAGACGAAGTGATTGGATGGATTAATGCCGGCGGTGGGGTAGCGGTATTGGCACATCCAGAAGCCTACGAGCTTACGCGTACTAAATTAGGTGAGTTAGTTGATGATTTCATTGATGCCGGCGGCTTAGCAATTGAACTGGCTGGAGTTAATGCCAGCGTTAAAGCCATTGGCATGGTACAAGCTGTTTGTTTGAAGAAAGAGTTGCCGGTGTCAGTGGGCAGCGATTTTCATTCACCAAAGCATGGTTGGCGGCGGTTAGGTAAGCGCCAATCGATTCCTAAAGGTATTATGCCAATCTGGAAGCATGCTAAGTTTATTGCATCAATTGATGCATCAATTACCTTGAGTCGTGAGATCTTGGTTAATAAAGGAATGAAATGAGTCAGTTTTTTAGTATTCATCCTGATAATCCACAGCAGCGGCTAGTGCGCCAAGCGGTAGATATTATTAACGCTGGTGGGGTTATCGCCTACCCAACCGACTCGGCTTATGCCTTGGGTTGTCATATGGGTGATAAAAAGGCGATGGCCAGAATTCGTCGAATTAGACGTTTAGATGATAGTCATAATTTTACCTTGGTGTGTCGAGATCTGTCTGAGATATCGACTTACGCTAAATTTGGCAATGTGGTGTATCGTCTATTAAAGGCCCATACCCCGGGTGCTTATACCTTTATTTTGCCTGCCACTAGCGAGGTGCCTAAACGGTTGATGCAAGCGAAGCGTAAAACCATCGGTATAAGAGTGCCTGACAATGCCGTAACGCAGTGTTTACTCGATGAGCTAGGTGAGCCATTAATGAGTACTACCTTAATCATGCCAGGTGAAGAATTACCATTAGCAGACCCATGGGAAATGCGACAAACGCTAGAACATGAAGTTGATTTAGTGATCGACGGAGGCTTTTGTGGCTTTGAGGCGACCTCAGTTATTGCTTTTGAAGACGATGTGCCAGTGCTAGTACGTCAAGGTAAGGGTTCAGTAGAAGATTTTGTCTGACTATTTCGATAAACCTAGGGTTCACGGTCATTTTTGTCTGTGCTAGAGACTGCTCTAGCGGTTATAATAAGCTATATTATTTTAATAAGATTGACCATTCATGAGTGATACCGCTGATAATTCATCGACCCCGACGCCCGAGGGCGCGCCAGCGCAATCAGCGGCTGAGGTTAGCGAGCAAATAATTGCTGAGCAGGAACAGCCTGATTACCAAGAGCAAATTGTCTCGCGTCTAGAGATGGCAAGACAGGCAATGGGCGCTCAGCAAGAAGAAATGCCGTTTGCGATAGTGCGTGGCGAAGCGGTTACTGTATTACCTAAAGATTTATATATTCCGCCTGAAGCGCTAGAAGTATTTTTAGATACCTTTGAAGGGCCGTTAGATTTATTGCTGTATTTAATCAAACGGCAGAATATCGATATTTTAGAAATTAACGTATTTGAAATTACCAAGCAGTATATATCTTATGTTGAGTTAATGGATTCGATGCAGTTTGAATTAGCTGCAGAATACTTGGTAATGGCCGCTATGCTGGCTGAAATTAAGTCGCGAATGTTATTGCCGCGCAGCGAAGAAGCGTTAGAAGATGATGGCGAAGATCCAAGAGCCGCATTAATACGTCGTCTGCAACAATACGAACGCTTTAAAGCGGCAGCACAGGATATTGAAGAACTGCCAAGACTAGGGCGCAATGTTTATCAAGCCTCGGCCGAGCCCCCTGAGATAGAAAAGCAGCGGCCTGAACCTGAAGTAGAAATGAAAGAATTGTTAGTATGCCTGGCTGAAGTGCTAAAGCGTGCCGACATGTATGCTAGTCATCAAGTCGAGCGGGAACAATTATCAACCCGCGAGCGTATGTCGCAGGTGCTAAGTAAGCTACAAGGTAAGCAATTTATTCCATTTGTGTCGTTGTTTGTTGTAGACGAAGGGCGCTTAGGTGTTGTGGTTACCTTTTTGGCGATCATGGAATTAATTAAAGAGCAATTAGTTGAGATTGTTCAAACAGAAAATTTTGGCCCTATACACGTAAAAGCAAGAGCATCATGACATTCGACCCCGATAGACTAAAAAGAATATTAGAAGGCGCACTGCTAGCTGCTGGCAAACCAATGACAGTTATCCAGCTAGAAAGCTTGTTTCAAGAAGATGAAGTGCGCCCCGTTAGAGACGAAATAAAAGCTGCCTTGGAAGATATTGCCAGTGAGCTTAAAGGTCGCGGTTTTGAACTATTGCAAGTGGCTAGTGGCTATCGCTTTCAAGTATGTGATGACTTGGCGCCTTGGATAGGCCGTTTGTGGGAAGAAAAACCGCAAAAATATTCCCGCGCGTTGTTAGAGACTTTGGCATTAATTGCCTATCGGCAACCAATTACCCGTGGCGATATTGAAGAAATTCGAGGCGTAGCTGTTAGCAGTAATATCATACGTACCCTTATGGATAGAGATTGGGTGCGTGTGGTAGGTCATCGTGAAGTGCCGGGTAGACCGGCTATGTACGCTTCAACTAAAATCTTCTTAGATTATTTTAATTTGAAAAGCTTGGATCAATTACCACCGTTGGCTGAGATTCAAGACTTGGATAATTTAACGGCCGAACTTGGATTGGAATTTCGTGAGGATGTTGTTGCGGACTTAGTTGAGCCGGTTACTGAAAAAGCGAAGGTTGAAGTTAGCCAGGAACAGCCGGTTGAGGGTGTTAATGATGAAACTGGCTCAATCGTGCAAGAGGGGCAAGAAAGTGTTGATACTGAAGCAGATGTTGAAAATGAGAATTCGTCTTTGTTTGCTGAGGACTATGTAGAGAACTCGACTATTGAAGAGTCTATGGAAAAAACTAACGGTGATGAAAACGCCGATGACAACGTAGTTGCGTTGCCAACAACTAATAGCAGTGATAAATAATGAGTGTTGAAAAACCACCAACGAGTTCTGAAAAGCTACAAAAAGTGCTAGCAGCCAGCGGTATCGGCTCGCGCCGTGAAATGGAGCGTTGGATAGAGGCGGGCAGAATTGTTGTTAATGGCAATAAGGCTACCTTGGGTGACAGGGTAGAGCCTAAAGACAAAATCAGTGTCGATGGCAGGCCGTTAAAACGTCTAGAGCCAAAAGAAAAACGCAGTCGAGTACTTATCTACAATAAGCCCGAAGGGCAAATTACCTCGCAAAACGATCCTGAAGGAAGGGCGACGGTATTCGATAGCCTGCCGAAAATTCCGGGTGAGCGTTGGGTGTCAGTGGGACGCTTAGATTACAACACCAGTGGGTTACTTATTTTTACTAATGATGGTGAGTTGGCCAATGCGTTAATGCATCCCTCTTCAAATGTAGAGCGTGAATACCTGTGCCGTATTATGGGCGAGGTTGATGACCAAATGCTGAAAAATCTAGTAGGTGGCGTACAGTTAGAAGACGGCGTTGCCAGATTTAGCCATATAGATATTGCTGGCGGCAAAGGTATTAATCGATGGTTTCAGGTAACCCTTAGCGAAGGTAAAAATCGCGAAGTCCGCCGTTTGTGGGAATCTCAAGGCATGATGGTGAGCCGTTTGAAACGTGTCCGCTACGCCAACGTCGTTATTCCGCCAATTTTGTCTGAAGGCAAATGGATGGAATTAGATCAGAAAGGAATTACTGAGCTGTATAAACAAGTTGATATGCGCCGTAAACGAGAGCGACGCTTGACACCTGCTGAGTTGACTCAGCAACAGCGACAAATTGATCGTTTGAAGAAGCGTGGTACCTCGGGCCGTAATAAATAAGCCAACACTGTTAGCAATGTTAGTTTTTCTCGGGTTACATATAGTGAGTGATATTCTTAAGCTGTTGATTTTAATATAAAAAATTACTGCTGATAAAACTGTTGAAAGCATTAGTTAGCTGACCCCCCTGTTTGAGTAATCACCTATCGGGTATCAGCCGCTTATACTGTTTTTGCATAAATATTTGTGGTCATATTCATATTTTGTCTATTTGGTTATTTGTAATACAATATAAAAATGTGGGCTGGGTCACAGTTTTGTAGCTCGCCTAGAGTCTGCTTTATTTAGTTGTGACAATTTATAGGTATAGACATTTTAATGACCCAACGTTTTAATATAGTCATAATTGGTGCTGGACCTGCAGGGTTAAGCGCTGCCGGTCGTGCCGCTCAGTACGATATTGAAACTCAGCAGGCAGAACCAACACATCTCTTATTAGAAGGTTTTTCTACCTTTTCTAAAACTATTTACCGTTACCAGAAAGGTAAGCATGTAATGGCCGAACCAGGCTTTCTTGCTTTGCGTAGTCCTATGGAGTTTGTAGCGAGCAAGCGTGAGCAAGTGTTGCAAACATGGGAAGACGGAATCGATAGGGAAAAAATTAACATTCGCTATAATGCGGAAGTTAGTGGCATCAAGGGGGAAAAGGGTAACTTCATTATTTATTTGCAGTCAGGCGAGCTGATTGAGGCTAAGAATGTAGTGCTTGCAATCGGCTTACAAGGTAATCCTCGTCGGCTAGGTGTTGCGGGTGATGATGAGTCTGACTTTGTTCGCTATACCCTAGATGATCCCGCAGAGTTTAATGACGAGACGATTATTGTGGTTGGAGCGGGTGATGCCGCCATTGAAAATGCTACCGCATTGTCAGCAAAAAATACTATTCATATTATTAATCGGCGTGATGAGTTTAGCCGTGCTAAAGATGGCAACTTAAATGATGTTTTAGCTGCGATTAATGATAAGCAAAGAAGTTTTTATTGTAGTTATAGTAGTTCTGTCGCAGCACTTATTCTTCCTCAGGCTGAAGGAGAGATGGGCGCCCTCGTGTTGAATACTCCCGAGGGTGAAAAAACGATTGAGTGCCATCGTATTATTGCCAGATTAGGCGCTATTCCGCCACGTGGCTTTGTTGAAAAATGCGGTATCGAAATAGCCAGTGATAAGCAAGATGCCATTCCTGATTTGGATAGACAGTATCAAAGTAATGTTCCAGGGTTATACATTATTGGTGCCTTGGGTGGTTACCCGCTGATAAAACAAGCGATGAATCAAGGCTATGACGTTGTTGAATTCATCCGCGGCAATAGTATTAAGCCTGCCGATTACCCTATTTTACAGCAACAGTTCAGCCAGCTACCATATTTCATGGACGCTGAAGATGTGCTTGATTTGTATCAGCAGCGAGTGCCAATGTTTCGGCGCATGAATGCGCTTTCATTTCGAGAATTGATCATTGAAAGTACTATAACGAGTACCGTTTTAGAAGAAGATTATGATCAAGCTACCACCGAATTATTAAAGATTACAGCAGGCAGAAAACCACGTCTGTTGCGCGCTGGAGAAACAATTTATTCAGACGGAGAATATAGCAATACGTTTTATACCATAGTGGAAGGTGAGGTTAAGCTGCAGTTGGAAGCCGATGGCGACTGGCATACGATAAGTGCAGGGCAATTTTTTGGTGAAATGAGCTTATTGTCTGGCAGGCCTCGTCAAGGTGATGCGGTTGCCGGCAATGATTGTATTTTGATCGAAACCTCGCGCCGCATCATGGTTAAGCTGATGAACTCAAACGAAGAGGTTCGTCAAGGTATTGATAAAGTGTTTATGATGCGCGCCTTGCAGCGTTCATTTCATCCAAAAATGTCCATAGCTAAATTAGGTGATGTGGCCGCTAAAGTAGAGCTATGCATTTTTAATGCTAATGACACCTTGTATAAAGCAGGTGAAACTGGCGATAGTTTATTTTTAATTCGCTCTGGTTCTGTTTCCTTATTATCTGTTGATTCCGAAGCCGTTGTGGCATTGCGGGTTGCGGGAGATCTGGTTGGGCAGCTTGCGTTAATGGGTGACCCAATTCGTAAAGAGACAGCCGTTGCCGCGGTTAGATGTGAATGCATACGCATAGCCAAAACAGAATTTCTCGCTTTGGTGGCGAGCCAACCTGATCATATCGACACCTTACAATTAGATCTTAGTCGAGACTTAAAACTCAGTAATGCCATGGCATCTCGTCCTGAAAACGGTAATGTTGTCGCATTTCTTATGGATCAAGGTTTGGGAGAGGCTACCAACGCATTATTAATCGATGAATCTTTGTGTGTGGGCTGTGATAATTGTGAAACCGCATGCGCAGAAACCCATGCCGGAGTTTCAAGGCTTCAACGCTCAGCGGGGAAATCTTATGCGTCCATTCATGTGCCAGTTTCTTGCCGTCATTGTGAGCAGCCGCACTGTATGAAAGATTGTCCTACTGATGCCATTCGCCGTGCTACCGGTGGTGAAGTTTTTATTGATACTGACTCTTGCATCGGTTGTGGCAACTGTGAGACAAACTGTCCTTATGACGTTATTAAGCTCAGTTACCCTGCGCCAGAAAAACCTGGCTTTTGGTCGTGGCTATTATTCGGTAATGAGCTGGGCGAAGATGGGAGTTCAGAACCATCGGCAGAAGCTAAAGATAAAGGTAAAAAGGCAGTCAAGTGTGATGCCTGTGTAGATTTAGCTGGTGGTCCTGCCTGTGTTCGAGCTTGTCCCACTGGCGCAGCAGCACGGACTAGCCCGCAGCAATTTTTTGAGCTGGTAGCGAAAAAATAACTATGTATCAAACTATACTTGAATGGAAAAACTATCGTTATCTTAAGCTTGCTGTCATAGCGGCGATTGCTTCTATAGCGCTGTACCTTAGTCAAGGCGTTGAAAGCGGTCAGCCGCCCAATGGTGGAACATGGCAAGGCTATATCTTGGGCACTGTAGGGGCTTTGTTGATTGTATGGTTGAGTCTGCTAGGTATTCGCAAACGTCGTTACCATTCTACTAGCGGTACTGTTCAAGGCTGGACTTCGGCTCATGTTTATTTGGGCGCTATTTTATTGCTAATAGCGACTTTACATTGCGCTGTTCAATTTGGGTGGAATGTCCATACTTTGGCTTATGGACTGATGTGTATTGTGGTGTTCTCTGGTATTTATGGTATTTATGCATATAGCAGCTTGCCAGCTAAAGTCATTAGTAATCGACAAAACTTATCGCAGAAAGATTGGCAAGAAAAGCTTTTAGCATTAGATAAACAAATTATTGCTGTTGCCAATGGCTGTGATGCGGATGTGCAAAATTTAGTATTAAGTGCCCTGGAACAAACTCGCTACGGCGGCACAGTATGGACCCAGTTAACGGCTGGCGATGGTTCTAAAATAGTGGTGCCGCCCCCATTTGGTTCTGGTAAACGTGTTTCTAATACCAATCAAGATGAAATAATTGATCAATTGGCTAAGCGTATTCCGCGGGCCAATAAGCAAGCTGAAGCGTTAGTATTAAATCAATTGCTAGTCGCGTTTGGTCGTCGTCAATTTGTCCTTCAGACACTGCGACGTGATATACAAATGCAGGCAAAACTCCAAATTTGGTTGTATTGCCATATTCCTCTGACCATCGCTTTATTGGCGGCATTGGTTGTACATATCATCACTGTCTTTATTTATTGGTAGCCTATGTATTACTTGCTACGCAAAGCTGTATCAGGTCGCAGTAACGAATTTCTTGATACTGAGATAGAAGCTTCTGAGCTGATTCTAGGTGCAGGTCAGATTGGTGAAGTTACCTCGATGATGCATCCGCTGCAATTTCAAGCAGTAGGAGGAGGGCAGGCCAACTTCAGTTGCCGTCGTGGGATAACTGTCAGTGTAGACGGTAAAGACAGTCGTAAAGGCTTTGTTCAGCCGGGTGATGTAATTGTTGCCGACGGCGCTGAGATCACCGTAATGTTGCCTCCGGCGGGTTTCGATTTTGCGGTTAGCGTTGTCGTTAAAGAAACATCGGGGCAACTGTTTCAATCTTTGCCGACACTGCTATCAAAAACAAGTTTATCGGTACGTGGTTGGGCTATAGCTTTCGCGCTCATCGTAATAGCGGCGGGGTTATTAATTCCAAGTCTCAGCCTATTTGATGGCCCTATAGCTAAACAGTTAGAACATCTTTCTTTGCCTTCTGACAAACTGTGGTCTACCGGCCCCCTTATTTCGGCTCATAACAGCCCAGATATTGGCGAAAATTGTCAAGCCTGTCATACCGAAGCATTTAAAATGGTGGAAGATAAGCAGTGCTTAGATTGTCACCAGCAGCTTGAAGATCATATTGTTGTAGCGGATTTACCTGTTGGTCAACAAGACAGGTTTAACCATGCTACCTGCGCCAGCTGTCATCGGGAACATAATGAACCCGCGCAACTTATTCGTCGTGACAAGGGTCTGTGTATTGATTGCCATGGCAGCATTAGCGACTTTGATAGCTCTTCCAAAGTTCCGGTGCAAAATATAAACGGCTTTAACCTAACCGATCATCCAGAGTTTAGGCTTGCCTTGTTAAAAGCAAAAAAAGACGGTGAAAAATTTGCCTGGGAGATTGAACGTCCGCGTGAAGATCATGAGCAGCTCAAAGAGTCATCTAATTTGAAGTTTCCACATGACATTCATCTTAACCCCAAAAAAGTTGAAGCTAATGCACAGGGAGAGGCTTTGCAGTGTAATAGCTGTCATACACTAGAGAATGATGGTGAGCATTTTGTGCCTATTACTATGGATAACAATTGTCGTAGTTGTCATCAGTTGAATTTTGACTCGTTTGCGCCTGATTTAGAGCTGCCGCACGGTGATGCGCCTGCAGCAATTGCGATGATGGAAGCGCACTTTATTCGTCAATTCAGTGATCCTGAGTTACGAGAAAAAAGAACGCTTACCCAATCTCGAAGAATTCCTGGCAAGCGAGCTGATGCGGCCACCTGCGAAGAGCCTGTTTTAGAGTGTGCGCGCGCAGAAGCATTGAAGGAAGTTGAATTTCAATTTGCTGATACTGGCTGTGTTACTTGTCATGAGGTAACTGCTACTAATGCGAGTGATATTACCCAGCGTTGGGTAGTGTCGCCAGTTAAGATAGTAGATGATTGGTATCAAACCGCAAAATTCAATCATAAAAGTCATTTATCAATTGCGGTAGAAGAGGGTAATGTTTGTGAGACTTGCCATCAAGTTGCTGAATCAAACTTAGCAACTGACATTAATATTCCGGCCCGTGATAATTGCCTGCAGTGTCATAGTGATACTAGCTCACATAGTGTTGAACTTGCATGTGTAAGTTGTCACGCATATCACGTTCCTGATGCAGGGCTGATGAATGAGCATCGAGGTGTGGATATAATGAAAATAAATAGCCGTGAAATGCCTATAAAATTAGGAGACTATATTGGTTCGCAATAATCTTTTAGTGCTTGGATTGCTAAGTCTACTCGTAGCCTGTGGCGGCGGCGGTGGCGAAAGCAGCGCAGCGCCCGCACCTGACCCAGGGTGTACAGATCAGTGCTCTAATCTAAGTAAAAGTGATGTTGAAAAAGTATTGGCCCAAGGTATCGCTCAGGCAAAAGCGTTAACTAGCACTGCCACGATTGCTGTGGTCGACAGAGTGGGTAACGTGTTGGCTGTTTATCGAATGGCAGGTGTCGATTCAAAGGTAACTATCAGCTCTACATTTCCTGTTACTGTTATTGAAGGTCTCGAGGGAATAGTGTTGCCTAGCGGCGCTAATGGCGATGCGATAGCAGCGATAGCTAAAGCTATTACCGGAGCTTATCTGTCCACTGAAGGAAATGCTTTTTCTACTCGCACAGCTGGACAAATAATTCAGGAAAATTTTAATCCAGGCGAAGAAAATCAACCGGCTGGGCCTCTGTTTGGCGTTCAATTTAGCCAATTGGCCTGCTCAGACTTTACCCAAGCATATAACAATGTTGGACCAGCGGCTGGGCCGCAACGTTCACCACTAGGCTTATCTGCTGACACCGGTGGTTTCCCTTTGTATAAAAATGGGGTTGTGGTCGGTGGTGTAGGTGTTATGTCTGACCAACGGTATAGTTTCGATAAAAATCTTCAAGATGATGATGCTGATAGCGATGAAATTATTGCATTGGCGGCTACCGCTAGCTACGCCGCTCCAATTGATCGGCGCGCAGATAGGATAACGGTAGATGGTAAAACACTTCGTTTCAGTGATGTTGATTTTTCTGAGTTACCTAGCGATCCCCAATTAGCACCTGCGTTTACCAGTCTTACATCTGCTGACGGTAGTTTAGTTGCGGTTAATGGTTATAGCAGCGCCGTAATAAATGCCGGGACTGAATTTGGTCTTGCTGCATCTGGAATAAGAGCTGATACCTTAGATTACCCTGGCTTGGATGCATTTGTATTTGTCGATAATAACGACAATGAACGCTACCGTCCTATTGGGGGTGGAGATAATGCGATACTAACAGGAGCAGCCTTATCGGCAGTTGAAGTTAGGCAGATATTGCGTTCCGCTGTATCAGTAGCGAATCGAGCGCGAGCACAAATCCGACGGCCTCTGGGCAGTCAGGCTCGAGTGACTGTTTCTGTTGTAGATAGTCAGGGTACGCCTTTGGGTATCGTCCGCACCCGTGATGCGCCGATATTTGGATCTGATGTGTCGTTGCAAAAAGCACGTACCGCAACGTTGTTTTCTAGTACTGATGCATCGGTTTATCTGAATTCTATTACCACAGATGTGACTTATGTTGATGCGGACTTGAATCCAAAAGCGACGATACAGATACCTGACTATGTGACTGCTTTACAAGCTTTTGTTGGTATTAATGCGCTCAGTGATGGGACGGCATTTTCTGATAGAGCAGGTGGTAACTTGTCCCGACCTTTCTATCCTGATGGTATTGCTGCCAATAATAACGGCCCTTTGAGTAAGTCGATTAAACAAAATCGTTGGAGTGTATTCTCGACTGGGTTGCAACTAGATTTGGTGTTTAATAATATTGTTCAACATGTATTATTTTCTGCCGCCGGTGCCGGCAGTGATGTTGGAGATAACTGTGTCCAGTCTAGCCACCCAAGATTAGCTAACGGAATTCAAATTTTTCCCGGCAGCGTACCTATCTACCGCGGCAGTGAATTGGTTGGCGGTATCGGTGTATCTGGTGATGGCGTAGACCAAGATGACATGATTTCATTTTTGGGTGTGCATGATGCTGGAATAGCGTTGAATAACGCTATAGGAAATGCCCCAGTCGGGATGCGCGCTGATAATTTGACTCCTCAAGGTGTTCGTTTGCGGTATGTCCAATGTCCGCAAAGTCCCTTTTTAAATTCAGATATTCAAAATGTATGCTCCGGTAAATAAACACCATTTACGCAGCTATAAATATATGGTCAAGAAATCAGACAAAATGATTAACAAGCGACTAGAAAAGGATTGACCCACGGTGAATAAAACGTGGCTTTATCCATCAATGCGACTAGCAGCGTTTCAGCTGTTACTGAGCATAGCTGTGCCTTCAGTTGTTGCAGAAGAAATTGATGTAGTGAAACAATTTAGTTGTGATGATCATTCACAGGGTGACCGCGATCAAAGTGATCGAACAGCGACAGATGATGATAAAAATTGTCAATATCGAGAAGCTGTAGTTGATGAAGTCATGGGAGAAGTCTTTAAATGGAGTTCTGCTAAGGTCACTGTGTTAAAGCCTAAACATGTTGCTAACGTACCAAGAGAAGTACAGGCAGCGAATCAATTTAGCTGTGATGACAATTCACCACGTGAGCGCGGCCGAAGTGATCGCCGGCGAACTGGCGGCAGTAATCAGAATTGTGAATATCGTGAAACGGTAGTAGATGAAGTTACTGGTGAGGTTACTAAAAAACCTTCAAGCGCAAAAGTCACTACTTTAATGCCGCGACGGTTCTCTGCAGTGCCACGGCCAAGGGCAGAGCATTTTGTTGAAGCGGTTCCAATTCCAGATCGCTGGCGGATAGTGGATAGCTTGGGGTATAAAGAAAATTGGTATGATCCCTACAATCGGAATGTTTTAAAAGGTGATAGGCCGATTCATGACGATTGGTTTTTTAACGTAACGGCTATTTCTGACACGGTTATAGAGCAGCGTGAAGTTGCTACCCCTGTAGGCTTGCAAAGTTCTGACCGTAGCGGATCTCTAGATGTTTTTGGTGGTCAAGATCAACTGACGATAAATCAAAATTTGGCAGTAGAATTTGTTTATTATAAAGGTGATACGGTCTTTAAGCCACCAGATTGGGAGTATCGTTTTACCCCTGTATTTAATTATAACTATACTCGCATTGATGAAATTCTCGGCTTGAATGTTAATCCATCAGAGGGAAATACCCGCGACGATAGCCATGTAGGTATTCAGGCTGCTTTTGTTGATAAGCATTTACGCAATGTGTCAGAGTATTATGATTTTGATAGTTTGCGCGTTGGTATACAGCCCTTCTCAAGTGATTTTAGAGGGTTTGTATTTCAAGATGCGCCGTTTGGGGTGCGCCTATTTGGCACTCGGGCTAATAATCGCTTTCAATATAACTTAGCTTGGTTTCGACGCTTTGAAAAAGATACTAATAGCGGTCTAAATGATTTGGGAGAATCGCTGCGCGATGATGATGTGTTTCTGGCTAATGTATATTGGCAAGATTCGGGCGTACTTGGTTTCACCTCTCAATTTACTGTTATCTATAACCGCAATCGTGAAGACGAATTATTTTTTGATAACAACGGTTTTATTGCTCGGCCAGCTTCATTAGGTCGTGAAGTTACTCGTGATTACGACGTAACGTATTTGGGTTACAACGGTGATGGTCATATTGGTAAGGTTAATTTAACCGTATCGGCATATACCGCCTTCGGCGAAGAAGCAGACAGCGTTTTTACCAATGCTGAGTCGGAGATAACTGCTTATTTCTTTGCTGCAGAAGTGTCAATGGATTTTGATTGGATTAGACCAAAGCTTTCTGCTTTATATGGCAGTGGCGATAAAGATCCTTTTGATGATAAGTCGGAAGGGTTTGATGCCATTTTCGAAAACCCACAATTTGCTGGGGCGGATACTAGTTATTGGATTCGCCAAGGGGTTCCGTTAATCGCTGGCGGCAAGGTGACACTGTCTACTCGTAACGGAGTGCTAAATTCACTTCGTTCATCAAAAGAACATGGGCAATCTAATTTTACCAATCCAGGAATAGTACTGTTGGGTGCTGGTGTTGATATGGATTTATTGCCAGAGCTAAGATTATCGATGAATCTTAATCAATTAGCATTTGCCGATACGGCTGTATTAGAGGTCGCCCGGCAGCAAGGTAGTATCGATAAAGATATTGGTTTAGATGCGTCAGCAGCGCTTATTTTTAGACCTCACACCACGCAGAATATTGTGTTGCGTTTATCCTATGCGCAGCTTTTCGCTGGTGATGGCTATAAAGCTTTATATGGTGATGATGAAAATCCTTTTTCACTTTTATTTAATGTCATTTTGACATATTAAATGGTCATTTTATGGAACGTGTAATAACAATGTATGACAACTTACCTAAGCTAAAGTCTCTGTTGCGATATTATTTATTGGTTGGATTACTTGCCGCTTTAATGTTTGCTCAAACGCTAAGTGCATCAGAGCAAGCGAGTGTTGAACGTCACTATGTTACGGCTCCATCTGCCCCCGTCAGTCAAACCGCACAGCAGGCCGATGCTAAGTCGGAAGGTTGTGTTAGTTGCCATACCACCACTGACGAAAAGACAATGCATTCTAACCCAGCGGTGAAACTAGGTTGTGCGGATTGTCATGGCGGTAATACATCAGTATTCAATCCTAGTGACAATCATTTACGCAATGATGCTTATTTAAAGGCAATGGAGCAAGCGCATGTATTGCCTCGTCAGCCCGAAAAATGGGGAACACCTTCAAGTGCTAATCCTCCTCGGTCATACACCTTGCTTAACAGCGAAAGCCCAGAATTTGTGCGGTTTATTAATCCGTCTGATTACCGGATAGCAAGAGAAGCATGTGGCGCTTGTCATCTGCCTGTTATTCAGGCCGCTGAAAGTAGTTTAATGGCTACCTCAGCAATGTTATGGGGAGGTGCGTCTTATAATAATGGGATTCTGCCTTTCAAACGCTATATTTTGGGTGAAGCTTATACTCGCGAAGGCAAGCCTGCTAAATTAATTGGTCCGCTAAAACCAACACCTGAAATGAGCAAGAGTGGCGTGCTATCGTCACTACTTCCATTGCCAGCATGGGAGTCGACTAAGCCCGGTGATATTTTTCGAGTGTTCGAACGTGGCGGGAGAAACATTACTAATTTATTCCCAGAAACAGGTCTACCTAATGCACTGGGTCAATTGCAGCGATTAGAAGAGCCTGGTCGGCCAGATTTTAAACAGTCTAATAGAGGGCCTGGTACCGGTGGTCGTATTTCAGTACCACTAATTAACATCACTAAAACCAGACTTAATGATCCTCATACCTGGTTTATGGGCACAAATGATCAGCCTGGTGATTATCGACATTCAGGCTGCGCTTCTTGCCATGTTGTTTACGCCAATGATCGTGACCCTCGTCATTCTGGCCCCTATGCAAAATTTGGACATACCGGTCAATCAATTACCGCTGATCCAACTATTAGTAAAACTGAATCGGGCCATCCGTTGAAACATGAATTTACTCGTGCGATACCGACTAGCCAATGTATATCTTGTCATATGCATCAACCAAATTCCTTTGTTAATAGTTTCTTGGGTTACACCATGTGGGACTATGAATCTGATGCTCCATTTATGTGGCCAGAAAAACAGGTGTATCCCACTGCGGAAGAAAAGCGTGCGGTTTTAGAGCGCAATCCTGAAGGTGCAGCGGTACGCGGAAAATGGGGTGATAAAGAGTTTTTAAAGAAGGTGTCTGAATTAAACCCTAAGCTAAAGGATACGCAATTTGCTGACTATCACGGCCATGGGTGGAATTTCCGTGCGGTGTTTAAACGCGATCGAGATGGTAATTTACTAGACGCTGACAATGGGCTTGTTAGTGATGACGATCCTGAAAAGTTTGATAAAGCAGTGCATATGTCTTCTATTCACCTTGATAAAGGTATGCATTGCGTTGATTGTCATTACGGCCAAGATAGTCATGGCAATGGTCACCTTTATGGTGAGGTAGGTGCTGCGGTAGAAATAGACTGTACTGATTGCCATGGCTCGGCTCGTGCTTATCCTAATTTATATACCTCTGGCCCAGCGGCACTAGAAGGAGGTACCGATCTTAGCGCACTGCGTAATCCTGATGGCCGTAAGCGATTTGAGTGGGTTGAAGGTAAGCTAATTCAACGCTCTGTATTAACGCCAGATTTAGAATGGGTGATGAGCTTGGTTAAGGACAGTGTCGATAGCACTAGTTCTGAATATAACCCTAAAGCAGCACGCGCCAAGTTAATGAGTAACGATGTTACCAAGCAAAACTGGGGCGAAGAGGTTACAGATACCAACCTTGCTCATAGCAATGATGAAATGGAATGTTATGCCTGCCACACCTCTTGGACAACTAGCTGCGGGGGCTGTCACTTACCTATCGAGGCCAATGCTAAAACCGATAGACACCATTATGAAGGCGGTGAAACACGTAACTATGCGACCTATAATCCGCAAGTAGCGCGTGATCAAATGTTCTTGCTGGGTCGTAGAGAGACAGCTAAAGGCGGTAAAATCGCACCTGTTCGCTCAACCTCGGCATTAGTATTGTCGTCTACTAACGCTAACCGCGAAAAGATTTATATTCAACAACCACCAATTTCGTCAAGTGGTTATAGCTCGCAGGCGTTTAATCCACACTTTGCTCATACCGTGCGAAAAACAGAGACCAAACAGTGTACCGATTGTCATTTGTCTAAGGACAACGACAACAATGCCATCATGGCGCAGTTGTTAATGTTTGGTACGCGCTTTGTCGATTTTATTGGCTACTATGCATGGGTTGGTGGTGAAGGTCATATCAGTGGTGTGCAGGTTACTGAATGGGAAGAACCGCAAGCGGTTATCGGCAGCTATTTGCAACGTTATGCATATCCCGATTTTTATCAGCAGCATTTAGATAACAAGCGAGTGTTAAAAACGGCACATAAACAAAGTGCAGGGGATGTTGGCTGCTTACAAATGCGAGGTGAATACTTATTTGTGGCGCAGGGAACTAATGGGATAGAAGTTTATGATATTGCCAGCATCGCCAATAAAGGTGTTTCTCAACGTATTATCACAGCTCCCTATAGTCCATTAGGGCATGACACTCATATTGCTAGCGAGAATGCGACATGCATTGTCCTGCCGACAACGCAGCCGGTTCAACCTTCGCGTAATGAGGGACATTTGATGCGAGTCATCAATGAAGAGCAACCTATGCATCCTTTATATAATTATGCTTTGGTTACTGACGCGCAGGAAGGCTTAATATTATTTGATGTCGATACATTATCCGATGGCGAGCTGCGTAATAATTTCATCGAGCGAGCGGTCACATGGAATGAAAATGGCGTGCTAGATGGGGCTAGGCATCTTACTGTTGGTGGCTATTACGCTTATGTGATTAGTGATGCGGGGCTAGTGGTGGTGAATCTTAATAATCCTTTGGAGCCAGCTGTTGAAGCCGTAATACCATTAAATAATGGCCATTCTGTGGCGCAGCAATTTCGCTATCTATTCGTCACTGATGCGGATGGATTTAAGGTAATTGATATCACTCAACCCAATAAACCAACACTGGTTGAAAACAGCTTTGTCGCATTAGCTGATGCTCAGCGTCTGCATTTAGCACGGACTTTTGCTTATGTAGCTAATGGTGAAGAAGGGATTGCTATTATTGATATTAAGCATGCTGATAAGCCTAAATTAGTGCAAATGTTTAATGCAGATGGGGGTTTGGTTGATAGTCGAGATGTCACTGTTGCCAGTACCAATGCATCACTTTTTGCTTATGTGGCAGATGGGGTTGGTGGGATCAAAGTACTGCAATTAACTGCGCCTGACAGCCAGCCTAAATTCTATGGTTATAGTCCTGCGCCAGTGCCGCAGCTAATCGCTAGTTATAAAACGGCTAGTCCAGCAAACTCATTGTCGCGCGGCCTAGAGCGAGACCGTGGTGTTGATGAAACTGGCGGACAGGTGGCTGTGTTTGGCCGGTTGGGGTCAAGGCCATTTACCTTAACTGAAATGCAAAAACTATATTTAGGTGTAGATGGCAAACCTTGGTTTGTGGAGGATTAATGATGTCGCTACGAGTTATTGCAATAATACTTTGGACTGGATTTATCAGCCAATCATGGGCGACAGTATTACCCGAGCAAGGCATTGATAAGCATCTTGGTGTTGCCAGTTGTTCTAATGGTGTTTGCCATGGCAAAGTTAGCCCTGATGAGACTTCTCCAATTTGGCAAAACGAGTATCGAGTCTGGTTGAAAGAAGATTATCACTCTAGATCTTATCGAACCTTGCAAACTAAACAGTCCAAAGATATTGCGGCTAAGCTTGGTTTGCCCAGTGCAGACACCGCTAAGATTTGTCTAGATTGTCATGCTGATAATGTCCCATCACAGTTGCATGGGGAGCGATTTCAGCTGAGTGATGGAGTAGGTTGCGAAGCATGCCACGGCGGCTCTGAGCGTTGGATTAAATCGCATGCAGAGGAAGGCACTAGTCATGCTGATAATGTAGCCTTGGGACTTTATCCAGCTGATGAGCCTGCTGCGAGAGCTAAGCTATGTTTGTCTTGCCACATGGGAACTAAAGATAAGTTAGCAACACATGAAATTATGGGCGCCGGCCATCCTAGATTAGTTTTTGAATTAGAAACATTTAGCGCCAATCAACCGCCTCATTACAGTCTTGATGCTGAATACAATCAACGCAAAGGCGGCGCTGATAGCGTCAATGTATGGCTAACTGGGTTAATTTATAGTGCGAAACAATCTTTGTTATTGATTAGTCAGCGAGGGTTTCCTGGTGCGGGCTTATTCCCCGAACTAGCGTTGTTTGAATGCGATTCATGTCATCATCCAATGGATGATTTACGCTGGCAGCCAGAAGCGGTAAGTCATGGTATTCCGCCGGGAGCAGTGCGTTTAAATGATGCTAGTTTAGAAGTATTGATTAACGCCTTAGAGGTGTTGTCCCCAAGCGATGCATTGATATTGCAAAGCGGATTAACCCAGTTACATCAGTCAAGCTTAAAGGGCTCTGATGCTCTACTTTTGCAAGTTACCAGCCTGAATGAGAGTTTGGAATCACTGACAGATGGCATTGTGACTGAGTCTTATACCGATACACAGTTGCAAGCTTTACGCAGGCAGTTACTGTTGCGGTCAAGTCAAAATTATTACCGAGACTTTACCACGGCAGAGCAGGTATTTTTAGCGGTTGAGACTCTTACTATTTCACTTGAGCAAGAGCAACAGTTCGAATCTGATTTGAACAACTTATACGCTGCGGTGAGTGATGAGAATAATTTTGTTGCTAAATCTTTTGCGGTATTAGCCAACCAGTTTTTAACTAATTTGTAGCAAAGTTAAGCTTTTAATATAGTGATTGAGGATATTTATGAAATATCGTTAGTATGCGAAAGATAAAGATTGTAAAAAGTGATATCTATTTTAAGACAGCTCTAATAATATCGAAATATGATTAGAAATATTAATGTAGAGAAAGATCTCTCTCTAACTTTAACAAATTAATTTTCTACATTATGAACTTTTCCCGCCCCACTCCCCTAGTCTTAAAAGGCTAGTTTTTTAATGCTTTCTCCCTGTTAAAATAATATTTATATTTTATATTTTATATTATGGATAACTAAAATCTTAGGGCGGTGTTTACCGCTAAATAGCTTGTTATTAGTGTAACCGTTTGCTGGTTTATGCAGCGGTGAGTCATTATACTTAATTATTAAATGATGTAGATATTCACTGGAGAATATTGATGGATTATAAAAGTAACGAGACCGAAGAGAGTGCGAACGCTGAAAAAAAATCAAGCGAGGCAGCATTGCCCGGTAGTTGGGTAGAGTCTGGTGCCAGTGACGGCACTCAAATACTGTCTTCGATTAGTGCTGAAGATTTAAAAGGTTTAACTAGTCCTGCCGCTAAGTCCAAGCCTAAGCCTGCCTCTGTCTCCTGCGCTGAAACACCACAGCTTATTGCCTATGGCGAAGATGATGAAGAACAGGCATTTGATTTGCCCATTACTGATGGCCCCGACCCAGATATATGGGTAATTGGTCGTAATGCTAGCTGTGAGATCGCATTAAACGACCCCAGTGTCTCCTCGCGCCATGCTCAACTAATTCATCAAGGCGGGCGTTGGAAAATAGTTAGTTTGGTTTCGACCAATGGATTGTTTATAAACGGTGACAAAAAGTTAACAGCCTATCTTGGCAATGGCGATGATATTATCATTGGCAGTAGTCACTTAGCTTTCAGTCTTGGTGCGGCAAGCGCTAGCAACGAAAAAAAGACGAAAAAGAAAGGTTTCGGGCAACGATTTATGGACAGGTTCAAGTAATATATCAGCCAAGTATGATTGTGTGGGCTGTAGTTCATATGAGCGCCACATGCTTCATATGACTTACAACGACGTGGCAATTAAACCCACTGAAAAAATGTCCAACGTTTAGTCTCAATAATTAGTAATACGGTTATTAAGTAAGCAGTCAGTACAGAGTAGTTTTTTGACTGTTACCACAAAAGACCTACGACTCCTGTCGCTATAAATCCTATGCCGACAATGAGACCGATACAGGCGGCCTTACTTATGCCTGGAAATATGACATTTTTTTTGTGTTCTAGACGATTGTAGTAAATCATCGGGCGACTAGAAGATTTAATCTTATCGATGATGTTTTGAGCATAACTCTCAGATCCAGAAGAGTAAATGTTATAACTGACTGTATTATTAGTGTAAGCCACGCCATTTACGATGTATTCGTATTCAGCTTCTGAGGAATAATAAGAGTTGTTTGAATTAGTTTTATGCTTATTGATTCTCAAATAGATATTTTTTGCTGTGGTTGTATCCTATGAGCTGCTTTTTATCGAAGTGATTAGCAGCTGAAGGCTAGTTTTACAGGCTAGTAAGCCTAGAATAGAAAACATTGTGAATAGGCTTTTTAGCTAAAAGTAACCGCCTTTAGTGAATAGGGTTCCTGTTATAACAAAAACAAGTACTAAGCAGAAGATAAATGGAAAGCATCCATTATTGTCTGATTCTTTTAGTTCTTCTGGTTTAGCCGGATTATGATATTTATCTATTATCTTTTTTGCTTCAATTAAACTTATCGAACGCTCCTGTCGTAGTAATTTAATCGCAGTGACAGTCCTGCCTGCTTTTATTTCACTAATGATTGCTTCAGATAAGCCATTTTCATCAGATAGCTCTAGTTTCTTTATCAATTAGCGGGTGTCTATAGATTCGCCGTTAATGTCCTTGCTGTCGTCACCCATTAAGTACGTATAGAGCGGCATAATTTCATCTGACGATGGATTTGTATCTGGACGTTCAGAGGGATAAGCAGTGCGTCGCATAGCGGTATTGGTAGCTTTTGGGTTAATGCAGTTAACCCGAATATTGGTTGTATTCTCAAGCTCTTCTGCCAGTACTTGGGTTAAACCTTCAATGCCAAACTTTGATACTGCATAAGCGCCCCAATACGCTCGCCCTTGGCGGCCCACGCCAGAGCTGGTCATGATGATTGATGCATTATCGGCAAGCTTTAGTGCTGGTAATAGCGCTTTGCTTATTAGAAAAGTGCTGGTGAGATTAATCTGTAACACTTCAGTCCATTGCTGGGCAGTTATGTTCTCAAGTGGTTTGCGTGGGCCTAAGATTCCGGCGTTATTAAGTAGGCCGTGCAACGCGCTAAATTCGGCCATAATAGATTGGTTGAGCTTATTGTAATCATCTTCTGTTGCACTATTTAAATCTAGCGGATAAATAGCCGGTTGTGAGTACCCCTTGGCAACTATTTCGTCATAGACTTGTTCAAGTTTACTAACAGTTTTACCTAATAAAATAACAGTAGCACCTAGGTGAGCATAACTGTGTGCAGCGGCTCGACCGATGCCGTCACCGGCGCCGGTAATTAGAATATTTTTGCCTGATAACAGGTTTTCGGGTGCTTGGTAGTCGTACATTGTTAGGCCTGATTTCGATAGTTGTTAATAATTGCTAATAGCTCAACGGGTTGGTCTATGTTGTGGTCTGCATTCCACGTTGACACAGGATCTTGAGGATCTATATAGCCGTAACTTGCGGCAACTGTTTTCATATTAGCGTTGCGGCCAGCTTCGATATCTCGCCGGTGATCGCCTACATAAATAACATTTTCTGGTAAGCAGTTTATTTGTTTGCAAGCCAGTAACATTGGTCCTGGATGAGGCTTGGCTTTACTCACGTGATCGGGGCAAATAGTTGTGCTGGAACGTGAATTTAGTTTCAAATCAGTCAAAATTTTATCAGCATAAAGGCTGGGTTTGTTAGTGACAATGCCCCAGGGAATTTGCTGTTGATCTAAGTGCGCCAGCACTGTGTCCATGCCACTAAATAAAGCAGTTTTTTCACTTAGCCTGGTTAAGTAAATAGCCAGTAATTATTGGCGTAAATCTTCAAAGTTCGCATCACTTTCATCAATGTTGAAGCCTAAGCTAACTAATGCACGGGCCCCATGGGATACAGTTTGGCGAATAGCATTTCCATCAAGTGCCGGTTTGTTATGGCATGCTAACACAGGTTATATAGCTGTTAGTTGATCTATTTTTATATCAATATATGATGAGTAAGTAAATATGATTTAGAACCACAAGTATATATTGAACCACCCAGATGAATTGACTTAGTAGATGCTAGGTTATGGTTTTAAAAAGGCGGGTGTGTCTTGTTATATTAAGTAGATTTATATGGTAGTAAACAAAACCATAATATTTTGAGGGTAGTCTGTTAGTGTCTTATCAGCCGTTTATTATTTTATCGCCTCCCAGAAATGGGACTCATATGATACGTAGTGCATTATTGGCACATCCAGAAGTTGTTGTGCATCACGAATTATTTAGTCCATACCACGGTGATTTTCATCCGTATCCATTTGATGAGTCTGCTAAAAGTATATTAGAGAATTATGCCTATAGAGGGTTTCATTCACAAGTAAACGCAGTAGGGTTCCCTCTTAACGAACATCACTGTAATAAGGAAAGCTCTCCGCAATGGATAAGTGTTTGGGGTCAGTTAACAAGCATGCCTGATTTAAAAGTCATTCGACTGAGACGTAAAAACCTCTTAAAAGCATTTGTTTCTCGAATGATCGCTACAAAGACTCATCAATGGACTATTTACCCTAATAATACTCGTCACAATCAAGGTACGGTTAAAATAAACATAGATGCCAAAGCGCTAGAGGCCATTTTTATTAAGAATACTCGGCGTTATGAGTTTTTTGATCAATTATTCGGTCATCGTCCTAGTTTAGAGTTGGTCTATGAAAATATGTGTACTGATTTCACTGGTGAATACAATCGAGTTCAAAGTTTTTTAGGAATAGATCCTATCGATTTAAAGCCTACGACTAAAAAGCAAGCAGCCGGCCCAATGTCTAATTCGCTACTGAATTATTATGCATTAAAAGATTATTTTTCGAACAGTGAATGGGCAGTTTTTTTCGATGAATAAGCGCTAAGTAAGAGCTAGTTGTTGAGTGCGCTGACCTTTACCGTGCCTCTAAAGATTTGCCGTTAATGTCCTTGCTGTCATCGCCCATTAGATAATTGTATAGCGGCATAATGTCATTTGTTGTTGGATTTGTATCAGGATGCTCAGACGGATAGGCAGTGCGTCGCATGCGAGTATTAGTAGCTTGTGGGTTAATACAATTGACCCGAATGTTGGTGGTGTTTTCTAGCTCATCTGCCAGCACTTGAGTTAAGCCTTCGATGCCAAATTTGGATACTGCATAAGCTCCCCAATAGGCACGCCCTCGGCGGCCAACACCTGAACTTGTCATTATGATTGATGCGTTGTCAGCTAGCTTTAATGCTGGTAATAGCGCTTTAGTTATTAGAAAAGTACTAGTGAGGTTGACCTGTAGTACCTCCGTCCATTGTTGCGCAGTAATATTTTCAATTGGCTTGCGTGGGCCTAAAATTCCAGCATTGTTTAGAAGGCCATCTAAAACGCTAAATTCATCAATAATAGTTTGCTTTAAGTTGTTGTAATCATCTTCTGTAGCGCCAATTAAATCGAGAGGGTAAATAGCTGGTTCAGCAAATCCTTTGGCAACTATTTCATCAAAAACTTGTTCAAGCTTACTCACTGTTTTACCCAGTAAAATAACAGTGGCGCCTAATGCGGCATAACTATTTGCAGCGGCTTTACCGATACCGTCGCCGGCACCAGTAATTAGAATTGTTTTGCCAGTTAGCAAATTTTCGGGTGCTTGATAGTCGTACATGGTTAGTCCTGGTTTTTAATTATTACTTGGGATTGATAGGTATTAATAATTGCTAGCAACTCAGAGGCATGGTCGATTATATGATCTGCATTCCAGCTCTCGGCCGGATCTTTAGGGTCTATATAGCCATAATTTGCGGCAATAGTTGTCATATTGGCATTGCGACCCGCTTCAATATCTCGGCGGTGGTCCCCGACATAAATAACCTTGTCGGGGTTGCATTTTATTTGGCTGCAGGCGAGTAGCATCGGTTCTGGATCAGGTTTGGCTTTACTAACGTGGTCAGGGCAAATTGTGGCACTAGAGCGTGAGTCTAGTTTTAAATCAGCCAAAACTTTATCGGCATAAAGGCTGGGTTTATTGGTGACAATCCCCCACGGAATTTGGCGTTGCTCTAAATGCGCGAGCACTGTCTCCATGCCGTCAAATAAAGCAGTTTTTTCACTTAGCCTGGTTAAGTAAATAGCCAGTAATTGTTGGCGTAAATCTTCAAAGTTCGCATCACTTTCATCAATGTTGAAGCCTAAGCTAACTAATGCACGGGCCCCATGGGATACAGTTTGGCGAATAGCATTTTCATCAAGTGTCGGTTTGTTATGGCGTGCTAATAGTAGCTGTAAAGTTGTAACAAAATCTGGTGCGGTGTCGAGTAAGGTGCCGTCTAAGTCAAACAGCACTGCTTCCAATATATTGCTCATTCAGGGCGGCTCGCATGCATCAAGTAGTTTACATCGACGTCGTTGCCGATACGGTAGTTTTTGGTAATGGGGTTAAAGGTCATGCCGCTAATATTGTGCATCTGCAACTGTGCTTTACGCAGGCAGGCAGCCAGCTCAGATGGTTTGATGAACTTGTCATATTCGTGAGTACCCTTAGGTAGCATACGCAGTAAATGTTCTCCTGCTATTACTGCTAACAAATAAGCTTTAGGATTGCGATTTATGGTTGAGAAAAATAGCTGGCCGCCAGGTTTAACCAGTTTGGCGCAAGCGCTAATAACTGAGCTTGGGTCGGGCACATGCTCAAGCATTTCCAAGCAGGTGATGATGTCATATTGTTCTGGGTGCTGCTCGGCAAAGTCTTCGGCGGTAGATTTTTGATAGTCGATATCTAAACCTGATTCATGTAAGTGCAAGCTAGCCACAGATAGCGGCGCTTGGCCCATATCAATGCCGGTAACTTTGGCGCCGCGTTGGGCCATGCCTTCGCATAAAATGCCGCCGCCACAACCAATATCGAGCACTGTTTTGCCAGCTAGTGGCGCACGCTGGTCAATATAGTTAACACGCAGTGGGTTGATGTCGTGTAGCGCTTTAAACTCGCTGTTTAAATCCCACCAACGACTGGCCAATTCTTCAAATTTGGCTATTTCAGCTGGATCTACATTATGGTGAAAAGACGCTTCGCTCATTGTTTAATCTCTGTTTGTTACGCATATAAAATGCTTTACATTATACGTTGTGGTTACTTATTTTTTGCTGCCAGTTACTAGCGCTAGTTGCTAGTTCGGCCTCCGATAATGTCGTTAACTTGCCACCGCTTACTAATACTTTGCCGCTAACCCATGCATGGGTGACTTGCTGGCTTACGTTGGTATAAACCAATTGTGAAATTGGATTATATAAAGGTTGCTGGCGAAAATCAGATAGATCAACCGCGATCATGTCCGCGTGCTTGCCAACTTCTAGTGAGCCTATAGATTCATCTATGCCTAGCGCTATGGCGCCATTAATAGTGGCCATCTCAAGTGCATTAAAGGCAGAAACAGCGGTTGCGTCTTTGGCGACTAATTTTCCCAATAATGCGGCACTTTGCAGTTCGCTAAACATGTCTAAAGCGTTATTGCTTGCTGCTCCGTCGGTTCCTAGTGCGACATTAATGCCGTTTTTTTGCAGCTTGTCGACTTCACACGAGCCGCTAGCTAACTTCATGTTTGATTGAGGGCAGTGGATAACGTGACAACGGTTTTCACTCAATAGCGCTATGTCAGCCTCGTTTAGCTGGGTCATGTGAACGCATTGTAGGCGAGGAGATAGTAGGCCTAGGTTTTTTAGGCGTTCAATAGGGCGCACTCCTTCTGCTTGTAATGCGTCGTAAACCTCTTGTGCAGTTTCGTGTAGGTGTATTTGCACCGCCGCATCAATTTCATTAGCCATAGTAACGATTTTAGCGAAAGCATCATCGCCAACCGTATAGGTCGCATGCGGGGCGAAGGCGATATTAATTAACTCGCTATTGCGGTATTTGTCGAACAACTTTAGGCCTTTGGATAAGTAATCATCGGGACCACTGCCCCAGGCCGTTGGGAAATCTAAAATAGGGAAGCCCACTTGGGCGCGAATACCAGCAGTTTGGGCTTGTTCGGCGATAGTCTCTGGGAAAAAGTATTGATCACTAAAGCAGGTAGTCCCTGATAGCAGCATTTCGCCTATCGCTATATTAGTTCCATCACGGACAAATTCTTCGCTTACCCACTTTGCTTCGGCCGGCCAGATATCTTCATTAAGCCAATTATGCAGTGGCTTATCGTCGGCAACGCCGCGGAGTAAAGTCATCGCGCTATGGCCATGAGCGTTTATTAAGCCGGGCATTAATAGTTGCTGTCCCAGATCAATGGTGGAGTCAGCGTTAAAGTGCGCTGTGGCCTCAGAAGTGGGCTTTATGGCGACTATTTTGCCTTGATTAATCGCCACACTGTGATGCTCTAAGATAGTCTCAGCTGGCCGAATGGGCAGAACCCAGCGGGCATTAATTAATAGATCTATCGGTGTTTTAATGGTGGCCATAAGACAATGCTGGTTCTGGTTTGCTTTAAAGATACTAAGTATAGCCTTTTTGCTTGAAAAGTAGAGCTGAAATTATGCGCTGCTCACGGATTTGGCTAATTATTGACCAACTATTTATGGCATATTTTGGATAGCTAAATAATCATCGAATATGGTGTTTCTGAGATGGGTTATAAGGAGTAATCTATGGTATGATTTCAGCCTTTATATTGGTCGTTATTTCAGTTTATGTGAAAGTAAATTTTATCTCTCTGAAAGCGGTCAATTACAGCCAAAAACAACAACCAATAAAATAGCTGGGAGCTAAAATTCTCTATGGGTGAGTTAGCAAAAGAAATCCTTCCCGTAAGCATTGAAGATGAACTGAAACAGTCGTACTTAGACTATGCCATGAGCGTTATTGTTGGGCGAGCTCTGCCTGATGTGCGCGATGGTTTAAAGCCGGTTCATCGTCGTGTTTTATTTGCCATGAGTGAGCTGAATAACGACTGGAATAAACCCTATAAAAAATCTGCCCGGGTGGTCGGTGACGTTATCGGTAAATACCATCCGCATGGTGATTCAGCTGTATACGACACAATCGTTCGTATGGCGCAGTCGTTTTCGTTGCGTTATATGTTGGTAGATGGTCAGGGTAACTTTGGCTCGGTTGACGGCGACTCCGCTGCCGCAATGCGTTATACCGAAATTAGAATGTCTAAAATAGCTCACCAAATATTGGCTGATTTAGACAAAGAAACCGTCGATTTTGTTGATAACTATGACAGCACGGAAAGAATTCCTGCGGTTATGCCAACGCGTATTCCTAATCTGCTTATTAATGGCTCATCAGGTATAGCGGTTGGTATGGCTACCAATATTCCGCCACACAATTTAACTGAAGTTGTGTCTGCCTGTTTGGCGTTAATTGAAAATCCCGAGTTAGATATTGATGGCTTGATGGAATATATTCCTGGGCCAGATTTCCCGACAGCGGCAATAATTAACGGTAGAGCGGGAATTATTCAAGCTTACCGTACCGGTCGCGGGCGTATTTATGTGCGGGCTCGCGCCGAAGTGATTAGCAATGAAAAAACAAATAAAGACACAATTCTCATACATGAATTGCCATACCAGTTAAATAAAGCGCGCTTAATAGAAAAAATCGCAGAGCTAGTTAAAGAGAAAAAAATAGAAGGTATTACTGAGCTACGCGATGAGTCGGATAAAGATGGGTTGCGTGTAGTCATTGAGCTGCGTCGCGGTGAAGTAGGCGACGTAGTGCTAAATAACCTCTATGCACAGACTCAATTACAAAATGTATTTGGTATTAATATTGTTGCTTTGGTTGATGGTCAACCAAAAATTCTTAACTTAAAAGAACTGCTGCAGTACTTTATTCGTCACCGTCGTGAAGTAGTAACGCGTCGGACTATCTATTTGTTGCGTAAAGCTCGCGAGCGTGGACATGTATTAGAAGGTCTTGCTATTGCGTTGGCTAATATTGATGAAGTTATCGCCTTAATTAAAACTTCACCAACATCAAGCGAAGCCCGTGAAAAGTTAATTGCTGCGGCATGGGTTCCGGGTAGTGTATTAACGATGCTTGAAGCGGCCGGTGAAAATGCCTGTCGACCTGAAAACTTAGAAGCTCAGTTTGGTTTGCATGATGGCAAATATTATTTATCGCCAGTACAAGCTCAGGCAATCTTAGATTTACGCTTGCACAGATTGACTGGTCTTGAGCACGAAAAACTTATCAACGAATACAAAGAAAAGTTAGAGTTGATTTCAGGATTTTTAGAAATCTTAGGCAGCTCTGATCGATTAATGGAAGTTATTCGTACCGAATTGGAAGAGGTTAAGGCTGAGTTTGGCGATGAACGTCGTACTGAAATAACAGCCTCTAATCACGATTTAACCGTCGAAGACTTAATCACTGAAGAAGATCGAGTGGTAACTTTATCCCACGGTGGTTATGCGAAAAGCCAGCCATTAACTGATTATCAAGCTCAACGCCGTGGCGGTATGGGTAAGTCGGCGACAGCGGTTAAAGACGAAGATTTTGTCGAGCATTTATTAATTGCCAGTACTCATGCAACAATATTGTGCTTCTCTAATACCGGTAAGGTTTATTGGCTAAAAGTTTATCAAATTCCTGTTGCTAGCCGTAATGCTAGAGGAAGACCGATTATTAATATGTTGCCGTTAGATGAGGGCGAGCGTATTACCTCTATATTGCCAGTAGATAATTACGATGAAGATCGTTATTTATTCTTTGCTACTGCAGCGGGCACAGTTAAGAAAACAGCATTGTCTCACTTTGCGCGTAAACGTAACTCTGGGTTGCGTGCTATCGAATTAAACGAAGATGATCATTTGGTTGGTACAGCTATTACTAATGGTGATAGTGACGTGATGTTGTTTTCAACCAATGGTAAATGTATTCGTTTTAACGAAGGCGATGTGCGTAACATGGGGCGAACTGCTCGTGGTGTTCGCGGGATTCGTTTAGCTGAAGGCCAAAAAGTTATCTCGTTAATTATTCCTCAAGAAAATTCACGAGTATTAACAGCCAGTGAAAAAGGCTATGGCAAGCAAACCAAAGTTGAAGACTTCCCTCTTCGTGGCAGAGGCGGTCAGGGCGTTATTGCGCAGCAATGTAGTGAGCGTAATGGGCAGCTAGTTGGTGCGATTCAAGTGGTTGATGGCGATGAGATGATGCTAATCAGTGATCGAGGCACTTTGGTAAGAACTCGTGTTAGTGAAGTCTCACAGTCGGGTCGTAATACTCAAGGTGTGCGCTTAATTCGTTTGAAAGAGAATGAAAAGCTAGTAGGCGTTGAGCAAGTTGCGGAAACCGAAGATGATGAAAATATTGATTTGGTGGAAGACACCTCAGCAGAGCAAGTAGTAACTGATGCTACTCCAGCTGCAGACAGCGGTGAAGCTCCAGCAGATGACGCTAGCAAAAGCCAAGACGATTAATTAGTAGTTTGATATAGGTAATTTGAATTAATGAATAGAAAGTTTAATTTTTGCGCAGGTCCTGCTGCGCTTCCTGAAGAAGTTCTAGCTCAAGCCAGCAGCGAAATGCTTGATTGGGAAAGCCGTGGTTTGTCGGTAATGGAGATGAGTCATCGCTCTAGTGAGTTTGTGTCTATTGCCGAGCAAGCAGAAGCCGATTTGCGAGAATTGATGGATATTTCCGATGATTACGCTATTGCGTTTATGCAAGGTGGCGCTAGTAGTCAGTTTTCGGCTGTGCCATTAAATTTATTAGGCGATAAAACCAGTGCTGACTATTTAAATACTGGGCAATGGTCTAAAAAGGCGATCAGCGAAGCTAAACGTTTTTGCGATGTAAGCGTTGTTGCTAGCTCAGAAGATACTAATTTTTTTACTGTACCAAACCGTGATAGCTGGAATTTAAATGATGATGCGGCCTATTTTCACTACACACCAAACGAAACTATCGGTGGTGTAGAAATTCATGATGTGCCTCAGGTTAATGTGCCAGTGGTTGCAGATATGTCGTCTACTATTTTGTCGCGACCTATCGATGTGTCAAAATTTGGTTTAATTTATGCCGGTGCGCAAAAAAATATTGGTCCTGCAGGATTGGTAATTGTTATCGTCCGTAAAGATTTGCTCGGCCAGGCAAACAGCGCATGTCCTGCGATGTTTAATTATAAAACCATTATAGACGGTGAGTCGATGTATAACACGCCGCCAACCTATGCATGGTATTTGGCTGGTTTGGTGTTTAAATGGTTGAAAGCGCAAGGTGGCCTCGAAGCTATTGCCTTGGTCAATCGTCGCAAGGCTGAAAAGCTTTATGACTATATTGATGCAAGTAGCTTTTACGCTAATCCAGTTGAAGTGGTCTCGCGCTCTTCAATGAATGTACCTTTTACCCTTGCTGATAGTGATTTAGATAAGGTATTTTTACAGCAGTCGGAAGCCGCTGGATTGTTGAATTTGAAAGGTCACCGCAGTGTTGGTGGTATGCGTGCCAGTATTTATAACGCCGTAAGTGAAGATGCCGTTGATGCATTGATTAGCTTTATGCGCGATTTTGAAACCAATAACAGTTAACCACTATGTCTGATTCTGATGCACTAAAAGTGTTACGCGACGAGATTGATCAAACTGATCAGCAGATTCAATCGCTGATTAATCAGCGCGCCAAATTTGCCCAGCAAGTAGCTGAAATAAAAAAAGGCGAAGAGGGTGCGGATGTTGTTTATTATCGTCCTGAGCGTGAGGCGGAAGTTTTACGCAAGGTAATGGAGCGCAATGAAGGTCCGCTGGGCAATGAAGACATGGCGAAATTATTTCGTGAAGTAATGTCGGCTTGTTTAGCGCTAGAGGAGCCTGTAAAAGTGGCTTTTCTGGGCCCAGAGGGTACGTTTACCCAAGCGGCAGCAATTAAGCACTTTGGCCATTGGGCTAGAAGTTTTCCGATGTCAGCAATCGATGAAGTATTCAGAGAGGTGGCCGCCGGCGCTGTTAACTATGGTGTTGTGCCGGTAGAAAACTCTACTGAAGGCGTGGTCAATCATACCTTGGATAACTTTGTTGATTCGTCCGTAAAAATTTGCGGTGAGGTAGAGTTACGCATTCATCATCATTTGTTAATCTCTGACACTACGCGCAAAGATAAAATTAGCCGTATTTATTCTCATGCCCAGTCTTTGGCCCAATGCCGTAAATGGTTAGACGCTCATTACCCTCATGCCGAACGAGTTGCTGTCAGTAGTAACGGTGAGGCAGCTAAGCGAATTCAAACGGAATGGCATTCGGCTGCGATTGCCGGTGATATGGCGGCAGAGCTTTATAACTTAGATAGGATGGCGTCTAATATTGAAGATCGACCTGATAATTCGACACGGTTTTTAATTATAGGCAGTCAAAATGTACCGCCATCCGGCCAAGACAAAACTTCATTAATGATATCGGTGAGAAATCAGCCGGGCGCATTACATAGCTTGTTGGAGCCATTCCACCGAGCAAAAATAGATTTAACGCGTATTGAAACTAGGCCGTCGGCGGCTGGTATTTGGTCTTATGTATTTTTTATTGATTTCAACGGTCACAGTACCGAAGAGAATGTGATCGGCGTATTAAAAGAAATAGAACCTTTTGCAGCCGAAATAAAGTTATTAGGCTCTTACCCACGAGCAGTGTTGTAGCTTCTATTTCTGTTCGTTTATTCTTTTAGGCTTTTAAGTTACAGGCAGTCAAATGAGTTGTGATTTTATTGCATTGGCAAATATTGGTATTCAAGAGTTAAGTCCTTATCAGGCTGGTAAGCCTGTTGAAGAGCTTGAACGTGAGCTAGATATTAAAAATATTGTCAAGCTTGCCAGCAATGAAAATCCCCTCGGCACAGCGCAATCTGTATTAGATGCTGTGAAAGCAGAAGCGATGACTATTTGTCGCTATCCGGATAGCAATGGATTTGAGCTAAAAGCGGCGCTCAGTAATAAGTTATCAATAAAGCCTGAGCAAATTACATTAGGTAATGGCTCCAACGATATACTGGATTTGTTGGCACAGGTTTTTTTGAACCCCAATGCATCGGCAATATATTCTCAGCATGGCTTTGTGGTTTATTCTTTGGCTGTAAAGGCAACCAGCGCTGAAGCAATTGTGACACCGGCTAAAAATTGGGGCCATGATTTGCCTGCTATGGCTGCTGCAGTGAAGCTGAATACTCGGCTTGTGTTTATTGCTAACCCCAATAACCCCACAGGTACTTGGGTAGACGAAGCTACCGTTATAGAATTTTTAGATGCCGTGCCCGATGATGTGATTGTGGTCCTTGATGAAGCCTATTGTGAGTATGTCGATGATAGTAGCTATCCAAACAGTATTGCATTGCTTGATAGTTATCCTAATTTAGTGGTCTCGCGTACTTTTTCTAAGGCCTATGGCCTAGCTGGGTTACGGGTTGGCTATAGTATTTCTAATCCGCAAATAGCTGACTTGTTAAACCGTGCCCGGGGGCCCTTTAATGTTAATTCAATGGCTTTGGCTGCGGCTCGAGCAGTTTTAGCTGATGCCGATTATCTTGCTAAAGCCATTGAGGTCAATGATTTTGGACTCAAGCAGTTAGCTGACGCGTTTGTGCGTTTAGGGGTAGATTTTATCCCGTCGGTGGGCAACTTTATTAGCTTTGACGCTGGTATAGACGCAGCGGCTATATATCAAAGCTTATTAGAAGCTGGTGTTATTGTGCGCCCTATAGGGGTTTATGAAATGCCCAGATATTTGCGAGTTTCGGTAGGTTTGGCCGGCGAAAATGAAAAGTTTATTGCGGCTTTAGAGCAAATTATTGGATGACAAATAACACTATCAAAATAGACAAGTTAGTGATTTTGGGGCTTGGGTTAATTGGTGGGTCATTGGCGCTGGCCGCTCGTAAGGCAGATATTGTTGGCGAAGTGGTCGCTTGGGGTAGGCGTGAGCATAGCTTGAGAGTTGGCTTGGAATTGGGCGTTATCGATAGTTATAGCCTTGATTTATCCGAAGTCTTGGTTGGTGCTTCTGTTGTAGTGGTGGCAACTCCAACTCAAACTGCGGAAGCCATATTAACGACAGTGTTAGCGCAAGTTGATGAGACCTGCATAGTGACTGACGTCGCTAGCGTCAAGGGTAATTTACTGGCAGGGGTTAAATCAGCATTTGAAAAAGTGCCAAGTAATTTGGTGTTAGCGCATCCGATTGCCGGGTCTGAGCAAAGTGGTGTAACAGCGGCTAAAGACAATTTGTTCGTTAATCATCGAGTTATTTTAACGCCGACAGTAGAAACCAGTGCTGCTGCACAAACCTTGATTAAAAAAATGTGGCAGGCAACTGGGGCTGATGTGGTTGCTATGGACGTTGCTAAACACGATGAAGTACTAGCGGCGACTAGTCATTTGCCCCATGTATTGGCATATACATTGGTAGGCGCCTTAGCGAAGAAAGACAACAGCAGTGATGTTTTTGAATGCGCCGCTGGTGGTTTTAGAGATTTTTCCCGCATCGCCGCAAGTGACCCAGATATGTGGACAGAAATTGCGTTAGCGAATAAGAAAGCGCTATTAGATGGGATGGATAATTTTAGCTCTGCGCTTGCTGAGCTTAGGTCGGCTATTGAAAATAGCGATGGCGATTCTATTCGCACTAACTTCGAAGCGGCAAAAAAAGCCCGCGATCATTTTGCGAAGATACAAGCTGAACGCGGCAATAAATAGAATTTGGGAGTTATATATTGAAATATACGATGCAGCCCGGTGGCAGTTTAGTCGGGCAATTAAGAGTCCCTGGGGATAAATCTATCTCACATCGTTCGATCATGTTGGGATCAATTGCTGAGGGTACTACCCATGTAACGGGGTTTTTAGAAGGTGAAGATGCGCTTGCTACTTTAGATACTTTTAAATGCCTTGGTGTGAATATTGAAGGCCCGGTGAATGGCGAGGTAACTATTCATGGCGTTGGAATGCACGGTTTAACAGCGGCCGATAATGACTTATATGTTGGTAACTCTGGTACGTCTATTCGTCTGTTGGCAGGCTTATTGGCTGGGCAAAGTTTCGATTCTGTATTAACCGGTGATAACTCATTGTCAGGTCGGCCAATGGGGCGTGTAGCTAAGCCTTTGGCTGAAATGGGAGCGTTGATTGAAGCTGAAGAAGACGGCACTCCACCGCTGAAGATTACCGGTGGCGCCGAGCTTAACGGTATTGATTATGTTTTGCCTATGGCAAGTGCACAGGTTAAATCTTGTGTTCTATTGGCTGGTTTATATGCCGCAGGCGAAACATCGGTAATTGAACCGGCGCCAACTCGTGATCATACCGAGCGTATGCTGAGAGGCTTTGGTTATGATGTAACAGTTGACGGTGCTAAAGTTACTTTACGCGGTGGTGGCAAGCTTACCGCCTGTGACATCGACGTACCCGCAGATATTTCGTCGGCTACTTTCTTTATTGTTGGCGCCTGTATAGCGCCGGATTCAGATATCACTTTAGCGCATGTCGGTATCAATCCTACCCGTATCGGGGTGATTAATGTCTTGAGGCTGATGGGCGCCAACATTGAGCTTGGCAATGAGCGTGAAGTAGGCGGGGAGCCAGTTGCCGACATAAGAGTGCGCTTCGCGCCGTTGCATGGCATTGAAATACCGGAAGACCAAGTGCCGCTAGGTATTGACGAGTTTCCTGCTATTTTTATCGCCGCCAGCTGCGCTAGCGGTAAAACCGTATTAACGGGCGCTGAAGAGTTGCGAGTTAAGGAAAGTGATCGCATTCAAGTAATGGCTGATGGCTTAATCACTTTGGGTATTGATGCTCAGCCAACAGTTGATGGAATGATTATTAATGGCGGCGACATTGGTTCTGGCGTTGTTGAAAGCCACGGTGATCATCGCATTGCTATGTCTTTTGCAATGGCGGCATTGCGAGCAAAGGGCATTATAGAGATTAATGACTGTGCCAATGTGGCGACATCATTCCCTAGTTTTGTAGAGCTTGCCTCTAAAGCTGGTTTAACGATCGGTGTCTCGTCTTGAGTCGTTCCGTACTGGCTATCGATGGGCCAAGTGGAGCAGGTAAAGGAACTGTATGTCAGTTGGTTGCTCAGGAATTGGGTTGGTCGCTATTAGATAGCGGTGCGCTATATCGTATATTGGGTTTGGCGGCGATCCGTGCCGGTATTGATCTAGAGAATGGCGATAGCTTGGGCCAATTGGTACAAATGCTCCGCATTGGTTTTGATCCAAATCCTTGCGGCGAGATGCAAGTATTGCTCGCTGGTGAAAACGTCACCCGAGAAATAAGAACAGAAACCGCCGGCGATAGTGCTTCTCAAGTTGCTGTGCACCCTCAAGTTCGAGCCGCCTTGCTACTGTTGCAACAAAACTACGCTGAAGGCTGCGGGCTGGTGGCTGATGGGCGTGACATGGGAACCGTGGTATTTCCTAATGCGCCGTTAAAAATATTCCTCACGGCTAGCGCTGAAGAGCGCGCCAATAGGCGTTACAAGCAGTTGAAAGAACAGGGCGAAGATGTTAATGTGCCGCGCATTCTGGAGGAGGTTAAAGCTAGAGATGAGCGTGATGCTGCACGATCAGCATCCCCCTTGATTCCTGCCGATGATGCCATTCAGATTGATAGTACGGCAATGAGTATTGAGCAAGTCACACACGCAGTGTTGGCTGAGGCCAAAAAACGTGGTCTAGCTTAAGCTATAAAGTATTGAATTTAATCGAGTTTTACTTGCGCGATGCCAGTGACTGCAAGTGAGATTTTTTTGTTAAACCAACCCACATAAACTGGTGATGTGGTGAGGGCATAAGCCCCGTTGACTATAAGGTAGTAAATCCATGAGCGAAAGCTTTGCAGAGCTTTTTGAAGAAAGCCTAAAAACCATAGACATGAAACCCGGCGCAATCGTAACCGGTATCGTAATTGACATTGATGATGACTGGGTCACAGTTCACGCTGGACTAAAATCTGAAGGTGTTATTCCTAAAGCTGAATTTCTAGATGATAGCGGCGAACTCAAACTAGCATTGGGTGACGAAGTACAAGTTTCTCTAGAATCAGTAGAAGATGGCTTTGGAGCCACTAAACTTTCACGTGAAAAAGCTAAGCGCGCTGAGTCTTGGATTGTGCTTGAGAAAGCTTTTGAAGCTGAAGAAGTGGTTACTGGATTTATTAGCGGAAAAGTTAAAGGCGGCTTTACAGTTGAACTAGACTCTATTCGTGCGTTCTTGCCAGGTTCATTAGTTGATGTGCGTCCAGTACGTGAAACAACTCACCTTGAAGGCAAAGAGCTAGAATTTAAAGTTATCAAGCTAGATCAGAAACGTAACAACGTTGTTGTTTCTCGTCGAGCGGTAATGGAAGCAGCTAACAGCACTGAGCGTGATGAACTGCTTGCTTCGTTACAAGAAGGCATGGCTATTAAAGGTATCGTTAAAAACCTTACCGACTACGGCGCATTTGTTGATCTTGGCGGCGTTGATGGCTTGCTACATATTACTGATATGTCCTGGAAGCGTATTAAGCACCCAAGTGAAATTGTTGCTGTTGGCGATGAAATCGACGTTCGTGTACTTAAGTTTGACCGTGAGCGTAACCGTGTTTCATTGGGCCTTAAGCAATTGGGTGAAGATCCTTGGTTGGCTATTAAAGGTCGTTACCCAGAAGGTACTCGCTCGAAAGCACGCATCACTAACTTAACTGATTATGGTTGTTTTGCCGAGTTAGAAGAGGGTGTTGAAGGTCTAGTTCACGTATCTGAAATGGATTGGACTAACAAAAATATCCACCCATCTAAGCTTGTTCAGGTAGGTGATGAAGTTGAAGTAATGGTATTAGATATTGACGAAGAACGTCGTCGTATCTCGCTAGGTATCAAACAATGCATGGAAAATCCATGGGATGCGTTTGGTCGTCAATTCGCTAAAGGCGATAAGATCAGTGGTAACATCAAGTCTATTACTGACTTTGGTATCTTTATTGGCCTTGATGGTAATATCGATGGATTGGTTCACTTGTCTGATATTTCTTGGAACGAAGCTGGCGAAGAAGCTGTGCGTAACTACAAGAAAGGCGACGAAGTTGAAACTGTTATCTTGGCCGTTGATCCAGAGCGCGAGCGTATCTCTTTAGGTATTAAGCAGCTTGATCAAGACCCATTCAACGACTATGTCACTGAAAACGACAAAGGTTCGATTGTTACTGGTGTAATTAAAGAAGTTGAAGCTAAATCGGTAACAATCACATTGTCTGATGATGTTGAGGCGACAATGAAAGCGTCAGAAATTAGCCGCGATAAGGTTGAAGATGCTCGTAACGAGCTGAAAGCTGGTGATTCTATTGAAGTTAAAATCACTAATGTAGACCGCAAGAACCGCACTGTAGCAGTATCTGTGAAAGCTAAGGATATGGCTGACGAGAAAGAAGCGGTTAAATCGTTGAAGAAAGACACCGACGCAGTATCGCCAGCAACAATTGGTGATTTGATCAAAGCGCAAATGGAAAGCAAAGACAAATAAGTAAGTAATATTTGTCAATAAGGGGCTATATTAAATATAGCCCCTTTTTTTATGGCTCCAATTTTGTTTCCGTTGTATGATAAAGTCGTTAAGTAACAGGTAGTTAGAGATATGACTAAATCAGAATTGATCGAAAGAATAACCTTTAAGCAGCCACAGCTTTCAATTAAAGATGTGGAGCTTTCGGTAAAAAAAGTACTTGAGCATATGTCACATTCTTTAGCTGGCGGAGAGCGAATCGAAATTCGCGGTTTTGGCAGCTTTTCTTTGCACTATCGCGCACCACGTAAAGGGCGTAATCCTAAGAACGGTGAGACTGTTCAATTAGCCGGTAAATATGTGCCGCATTTTAAACCGGGTAAAGAAATGCGTGAACGCGTAAATGAAAGTATAAAACACATTTAGTGATTGCTTTTAAGTGATTGCAGAAAATATGCATAAACGGTATGTTCAAATGATCATACCGTTTTTTTTAGAGGATTATTTATGCAGCCAGTATTGCGTTTTACGCTAATTATTGTTGTTGCCTGCTCTCTACTGGCGACCATCGTTTTCTCGCTGACTAACCGTGAAGTAGTACAGGTCGATTGGTTACTGTTTGAATTGTCAGCGCCGGTTTCATTGTGGGTAGTGAGTAGTTTTGTGGCCGGCGGTATTGTCGGTATGTTGGCTTGTACGGGTTTATATTTACGCTCGAAAAAAGATGTTTATAGGGCTCAAAAAAAGCTCGCGAAAGTAGAAAAAGAATTGACCCAATTAAGAGCATCTTTAACTAAGGATTAATGGCAGATGCTTGATTTAGTAGTCTTCATCCTTTTATTTTTTGCCTTAGCTATTGGTTGGTTTTTGGGGCGTAAGAGTAAGGCTGATAGCAAGGATAATAGTGTTGCTATATCGCCTATTTATTTTAAAGGTTTGTCTTATTTGTTTTATGACGAGCCTGATGAAAGCATTGATTCTTTTATCAATTCCCTTGATGTTAACCCCGACACCTTAGAAACACATCTTGCCTTAGGTAATTTACTGCGTCGTAAGGGAGAGGTTGATAGAGCTATTAAGGTTCATCAGAATTTATTGGCGCGGCCAGTGTTGTCTGCTGAACAGCAAGCGAGTGCGCATATGGAGTTAGCGCTAGACTATATGGCGGCGGGCTTATTGGATAGAGCTGAGCGCTTGTTACTTGATTTAGTAAAAGAGAATCATTCATTAAAAGATAAAGCTTTAAAACAGTTGTTGGACGTTTATGTTGAAGAGCGTGAATGGGAGTCAGCAATTGATACGGCTAGGAAAATGCAACCCAAACGTTTGTTTAGCTCACGGCAGCTGAAAGAGTCTAGTTTAACTGTATCTATGGCACACTTTTCCTGTGAACTTGCAGTTGAGGCGAAGAAAAATTCTGATTTTCAAAAAGCCCGTCGCCATATCAAACGCGCATATACTTATGACAAGCATAGTCAACGCGCTGCGCTAATGACTGCTCAATTAGATTATGAGGCGGGTGAATACGCTATGGCGATTATTACCTTAAAGTCTATACCATTACAGAATGCGGCAATGGTAAGTGGGGGCCTCAGGCTGCTAATTGATAGTTATAAAGCGCTAGATGATAACCAGGGCTTAATCGATTATTTGACTGTTGCTCTTGATGCTAGCAACTCAATGGCGGCAGTGTTGGTGTTAGCTAGAGAAATGGAACAGTTTTATTCTCGTGCCGCGGCGATGAAATTATTAGCCGATGAGCTGAAACAACGGCCTTCTTTAAAGGGGCTCAATCAATTGATTTCTTACAGCATGGAAGAAACCAGCGGTAAAGCAAAAGAAAATTTATTAATCTTGCAGCAAATGATCCGTACTTTGATTAAACGCAAACCTACTTACAAGTGCCAGCAGTGTGGTTTTCCTAGTAAAATTATTTTTTGGCAATGCCCATCTTGTAAAAACTGGGGTTCGATGGAATTAATAGTTGGTGTTGAAGGCGATTAAAATTTTTAAGAGAGAAAGGACTTAATGGAAAAGATAATAATAGTGCCGCTAGATTTTAATAATCTAAATGATGCCTTGGCTATGGCTGAGCAGTTAGATCCAAATAAATGCCGAGTTAAAGTTGGCAAGGAATTATTCACCAGTGCCGGGCCTGATGTTGTTAGAAGCCTTATTGGCATGGGCTTTGATGTATTTTTGGATATGAAGTATCACGATATTCCCAATACAGTAGCCGGTGCAGTAAGAGCTGCGGCAGAGTTAGGTGTCTGGATGGTTAATGTTCATGCCAGTGGTGGCAGTAGAATGATGGCAGCCGCAGTCGATGCAGTACAGCAGTCAACGCATAAACCTATATTAATAGCCGTTACAGTTTTGACCAGTATGGATGCTGAAGATTTGATTGAGCTAGGGATAAATATAGAGCCAATTGAACAGGTTAAAAAGTTAGCACTTTTGGCTCAAGCTGCAGGCATGGATGGCGTAGTTTGCTCGGCGTCAGAAGCTAGCGAGTTAAAACGTATTACCCATGATAAGTTCTGTTTGGTGACTCCAGGAATTAGACCTGCAGGCTCTGCCGCCGATGATCAGCGGCGGATTGTTACACCACATGGTGCCTTGGCAAATGGTAGTGATTATTTGGTTATCGGTCGGCCGATAATTAAATCTGCTGACCCCGCTAAAGTATTAGATGATATATTGGCTACCTTAACAGGTAGTTGAATTATTTCTGTAGACACTTAATCTTTCCAACGTCAGCCTTGCTGATTAATAAAAACTTAAGGAGAGATGATATGGATATCATTAAAAGTATTAAAAATTTATGTGTTGTTGTTGCTATTGTTAATTTGTCTGCGGTGTCATTGCCAGCGTTTTCAAATGAAAATGAAGCGTTATCCCAAGCTGATTCAGTTCAAATTGCGGCAGGAATTAATATAAATACGGCTAATGCTGAATTACTAGCGGACGTGTTAACCGGTGTTGGCAGCGCTAAGGCTGAAGCAATAGTTGCTTATCGAGATACTAATGGCGACTTTTCCTCAATTGAGGGTTTATCCTTAGTTAAGGGGATAGGTGCTGCTACTGTTGAACGTAATAGACGTATGATTACCGTTAACTAAAAATCATCGGTAGAAGAAGCCGCCTAAGGGCGGTTTTTTTATGCCGGAGATAATGATCAAAACTGTCTGGCAGACATCATTATGCTATGATTTTGTTTAGTTATTATTTGGATGATTTAAATGGCTGTTATAGATGTTTTTAATGGTGATGCTGATGGTATTTGTGCTTTAGCTCAGCTTCGTAATGCTAGCCCATGTGAAGATAATATTCTTGTTACCGGTGTAAAGCGTGATATTGCTTTAACCGATAAAGTGGATGCAAAAGAGGGTGACATTGTCACTATTTTAGATGTGTCGATGGAGAAAAATCAGCAAGGTTTGGCTAGAATCCTCGCAGCTAATGCCAACTGCTTATATGTTGATCATCACTTTGCCGGAGATATTCCTGAGCATCAAAACCTACAGGCAATAATCAATCCGGCTGCTGATGTTTGTACCAGTATTTTGGTTAATAACTATCTTGGTGGAAAATTTGTTGAATGGGCAATCGTTGGCTCGTTTGGTGATAATTTAAATAATAGTGCAGAAATTTTAGCAAAACCGCTAGATATAAGCATTGATCAATTAGAGCAGCTGAAAAACCTAGGCATTTATATAAATTACAATGGTTATGGGGCAAGTCTTGATGACCTACACTTTAAACCGGAACAGTTATTTAGACTAATTAACAAGTATGCCTCGCCGTTTGATTTTATTGAATCGGATAGAGTTAATTTTGATAAGCTTGAAAGCGGATATCACGCTGATATGTCAGCTGCGCAGAGTTTAATAGCTGTTAGAGAAAACGACAGTAATGCTATTTTTATCCTACCCAATGAAACTTGGGCAAGAAGAGTCAGCGGCGTTTATAGTAATGACTTAGCTAATGGGGCACCAGATAAAGCGCATGCTGTGTTAACTGAAAAAAGTAATGGCAATTATTTGGTGAGTATTCGTGCACCGTTAAATAATAAAACTGGGGCAGATGAAATTTGCCGTCAATTTCCTACCGGTGGCGGTCGTAAAGCTGCAGCGGGGATTAATGATTTGCCTATAGAGTTGTATGATCAATTTATTGATACATTTTCGTCGTTTTATCAATCTTAGTTTGAGTAGATATTTAATATGGAAATAGATTCTCTATTAACCTTGGCGACGATAGTTGTTTGTTTTTCGATGCTTATAATTACTCGCTTAGCTGCCGACGGGGTTTTGCTTAGCGGAGTCGTGTTTTTAATGCTGTTTGGAGTGTTAAGTGTTGACGATGCTTTAGCAGGCTTTGCCAATGAGGGCGTGGCAACAGTGGCAATTCTGTATGTTGTTGCCTATGCCTTATCTGCTACAGGGGTGGTGAGTTGGATGTCTCAAAGTCTATTAGGACGGCCGAAAACTATCCGGTCTGCGCAATTAAGGCTGATGCTTCCGGTCGCGCTGTTTAGCTCTGTACTAAATAACACTCCTGTTGTTGCAATGATGGTTCCGGCTGTTTCTGATTGGGCCAGGCGGATGAAAATGCCAGCCTCCCAGTTGATGATGCCACTTAGTTTTGCTGCCATAATTGGTGGTGTTTGTAGCTTAATAGGTACTAGCACTAATCTTGTTATTAACGGGATGTTGATTGAATTACAACTTGATGAAGAGTTAGCCTTGTTTGATTTAGCCTGGGTAGGTATTCCTTGTGTCGTTGCGGTCATTGGATTTATTTTGTTAACCAGTAAGTGGTTACTGCCCTATAAGGAGGGTGCTGCGGCTAGATTTGAAGATGCCCGCCAATATACCGTTGAAATGCTGGTCGAGAAAGGAAGCCCATTGGCCGGAAAGTCTATAGAGCAGGCAGGTCTTAGACACCTATCGGGTTTGTACTTGGCAGAAATTGTGCGAGATGGTGACGTAATACGAGTTGGTCCTACTCGGTATTTACGGCAGGACGATCGACTGATTTTTGTAGGAAATGTTGATGCGGTAGTCGATCTTAAGCACATACGCGGGTTGGTATCGGCAGAACAACAAGTTTTTAAATTAGATGATAAAAGTATTGATAGAAGCTTGATCGAAGTGGTTATATCCAGGGATTTTCCGCTATTACGCAAAACAGTTAAAGAAAGTGAGTTTAGAAAATTTTATGGTGCAGTAATTATTGCGGTGTCCAGAAATGGACAGCAGATTAAACAGCGCATCGGTGACTTGATACTGGAGCCTGGTGATACATTATTATTAGAGGCGAATTCTGAGTTTGTTGAAAAGCAGCGTTTCGCTAAGGATTTTCTTGTAGTTAGTCCAGTAGCCGATTTTCAGCCGGTTGAGTCAAAAAAACAGTGGATTGCGCTGGCTATACTAGTTGGCATGATTGCTACTGCTAGTTTAGGCTTATTAAGCATGTTTGAGGCGGCGGTGGTTGCAACGTGTGCGTTAATTATTACTGGTTGTATTTCTGTTCAAGCTGCACGTAAGAACATTAGTTGGCATATTATTGTTATTATCGCTGCGTCTTTGGCTTTGGGCAAAGCGATGACAAATAGCGGTTTGGCCTATGAAATTGCTAATATTTTAATTGGCACTGTATCCAGTTCACCCGAATTGACCCTGTTAGCAATGTTTGTATTAACGGCAGTTTTTTCTGCTGTTATTTCCAATGTTGCGGCGGCGGTAATACTGTTTCCTATAGCGGTCTCGGCAGCAGAGTCTATGGGGCTCAATGTGTTGCCCTTTGCGGTGATGATTATGGTTGCCGCATCAGCGAGTTTTGCTACGCCTATTGGTTATCAAACCAATTTAATGGTGTATGGCCCAGGGGATTATCAGTTTAGCGATTTTCTTAGGCTGGGCGTGCCGCTTACTGTTATTGTTGGCGTAGTTTCTTACCTTGTAATACCCACAATTTGGCCATTATAAAATATAACATTACTATATGTTTGATTATGCTTGATTAACCTCCCCAGTTAGTTAGTATATTAGTCCTATAATTAGTTTGTATATTAGTACTATAAATCTTTTAAAGCTGATGATATTTAAAAATCAGCCTTATTTGTATCCAGGGGATACCATGATGAATAATAAACCACTTCCGAGTCGCTTTTCTGTTAAGCCATTGGCATTACTGATACCTATCGCTTCGGTCTCGTTAGCACTAGCGCCCTCACTTGCCAGCGCGGCTGAAAATATTGAAGTAGAATATTCAAATACATTGCTCGGTTCAGTGAATATTTTCAATAATGTTGTCACTAAGGCAACCGTAACATCGACTGGGTCTATTGTTAATCCGTATGGCAGCGCTTTAAGGGTTGGTGGTACTGCCAACATATTTGATGGTATTTTTAATGAAGTTGGTGGTTTGATCAGTGGCTCCGAGCCAAACTATATGGATGGCTTAGCCATTGCAAATTTTAGTGGTAGTGGAAGTTATAGTGGAAGTTATAGTGGAAGTTATAGTGGGTCAGGCAACGGCATATCAGTATCTGGTCCCTTGGCATCTGTTGGCGTTATCACTAATTCAGGTACTATAACTAGTGAAAGCGGCGGTGACGCTATCCTTATTGAAAACGGAGCGACTACAGGCACTATATCAAATTTAGCTGGCGGTGAAATTAACGGCGCTATAGCCATTACATCTGGCGCTCAAGTCAACGGTTCAATCATTAACGCAGGGAACTTAAGCGGAGGGCCCTTTAATGGCAGCGCCATTATTGTAGAGGATGGCGGCCAAGTCACCGAGTCAATCATTAACTCAGCCTCAATAAATACCGTTAAGATCCTACATGGTTCAGTCGGGAACCTTGATAATTCAGGTGGAATATCCATGGGTGTTGCCATAATGAATTTTTCATCTGATGGCTTTCAAGAAAGCTCCGTCGAAGCACCAATCAACTCATCGCTAGGATCGCTAACTAACTCTGGAAATATTGGAGAGGTCTTTGTCGCGGACGGTGCAGAAATAACAGGTGAGCTTGAAAATAACAATTTCATAGGTGTTGTTGATGTATATAACGACGCTTCTATAGGTAGTATTTCTAATTCTGGTGTAATTTCTGGTGGCATTAATTTTGAGGTTAACGCGCAGCTTAAAGGCAACTTAACTAACTCTGCCTCGGGACAAATTGATGGCGTAGCATTTGTCGAGGGCTCAAGCTTTACTGGCGATATAATTAATGAAGGTGCTATTTTCGATGGTTTTTATGGTTACGTCGATATTGCCGGTGCTATTGAAATAAACGGTGATAACCAAAATAACCAAAATAACCAAATGGTAGAAGTCACTCCGATTACGGGCCTTGAACTTGATCCAAATGAACCAATAACCATAGACGGGAAAATATTTAATACAGCCACTGGTAGTATTGTTAATTTAGCAGAAGCTAGTACTGTAGATGGCGGTGAATTAATTCCATTACCCATGGCTCCACAAATTACGAAACCAAATGCAGGTGTAATCGATCAAACGGCGATTTACCTTAACTACGTCAATATGACGGATGGCATTTATAACGAAGGCTTAATTTCATCGGAAAACGGTACTGGTATTAGATTAGAAAATGCTAGCGTTGATATTATTTCTAACGAAAAAAATGCGACTATCGAAGGTGGTAACGAGTATGCTATTTTCATCGATGACACGGCATCTGTTAATCAAATAGTTAACTCCGGAACCATTAATGGAATGGTGGACTTCGGTGTTAATGGCGGTTTGTATAAGACTATCGGTGGTGTGTCTGATGAAATCTTAAATGCCAGTGAACTGCACTTAGGCGCAGCTACTTCTGGGGCCCTAGGAGCTTTAGTAAGTCAAATAAACGGCAGTTTGATTTTTTCTGGTGATATTAGCGTTGACGCTAATGGTTCAACAGCTGGTGTTCGCTATGGCCAGCTAGAAGTTAGCCAAGATGCCACACTCAATGGATCTTTATTTGTTAATGTAACCGGTGAAACATTCTTTAGTAACGATGAAGTATTAGAGTTGATTAAAACCGGTGGTACCTTAACTACCGATATTGATAGCGCAGAAACCAACTCCTTACTACTAGATTTTACTCCATCTAAAGATGCTAGCTCTTTGTTTGTAACAGTAGAGCGTAATGAAGTTGCCGACGTTGTAGAAGACATAATTACCTTGGTGCTGGAATTTGAAGAACCTGACATCGACAGTGGCTCTGCGGGGGCAGTTAATGTCGTCGCAGTTGCTGTCGCACTTGATCAAGTAGCAGCGCTGATTGAAACTGGTGAAGTATCAGAAGATAGTGAGTTGGGTAAGATCTTTGCTTCATTACAAGGCGAAGATGACCCAGTTGAATTGGTTCGAGCAATTAAGTCACTACAACCTGAAGCTGGCGGCGGTTCCGTCGAGGGCTCAGTGGCTGCAGCCGGCGCTGTGTCGACTGTTATTGCTAATCGGCAAGAGGATTTGCGCAATAGTTTTTACAGTCTTTACGAAACGGGTATGGTCGCTGGTGACGATATCGCAATTACTGGGTTCTGGATCCAGGGTTACGACAAGGATACCGAGCAAGATTTAAGAGAGGCTGTCGATGGTTATGATCTTGATATGTATGGCCTTGCTATTGGTGCTGATGCGCCGATTAATGATCGCACTACGGTGGGTCTAGCAATCAGTTATGCTGACTCTCAAGTCGACTCTAAAGGTATTGAAGGCAATGAGATGTCGATCGATAGCTATCAGATAAGCAGTTATGTTAGCTTTAACGAAGATGACTATTATTTAGATGCATTGGTTAGTTATGCCAGAAATGAATATGACGGCCTACGTAACTTGACTACTGGTCTAACGTCTACTTCAGACTATGCTGGTGACCAGATTGGATTGCGTGCACGTGGCGGCTATCCATTTGTTCTAGAGTCTGGACTTCACATTACTCCTAACACTGCTGTAGAGTATAGTTATTTAAAAGAGGAAGGTTATACGGAAGAGGGTGCGGGTAACGCCAGCAATCAGGTAGATTCACAATCTCTCGAGGCTTTAGTGTGGGCCGCCGGAGTTAGTTTTTCGTATCCGTTTACTACTCAGTCTGATGTCACTTGGATGCCTGATTTCCATATAGAAGTGAGGCACGATTTTATTGCTGATGAAGTAGAGCTCGATACTAACTTCGTCGGTGTAGGTGGTGCAGGTTTCTCTACTAATGGCGCTAGCATAGAACGTACTGCCTATAAAGCAGGTGTCGGTCTGAGAGCGTGGAGCCAAAGCTCTTTAAGCTTTATGTTTAGATACGATTATACCTACAAAGAAGACTATAAGAGCCAAGCAGTCGCGGCGACTATGAGATATTCTTTCTAATCGTCACTAGTTATTTGCTGACAAATGCAATCGATAAACGTTTATCCATTGCATTTTTTATTTTAAGGGTGCTGAACGGTTAATTAAATAATAAAAACGCAAAACTAACATCAGTGGGGAATGTTAATGTCGATATTAATTATGCCATCTGAAGCACTTGCCTCAAGACTGTGTTCAGTCTTTGCTACTGTTAATTTGCACTAAAGATCTTGATCATAAATTACTAGCTCTTTTCGTGGTAAGCGGTAGCCGTTGGGTTATTTATTGCAATAAAATGTATGAACGGAGATCAGATGCTAACTTATTTTGCCGAAACAAACATAGGTAATAAGAGGGATAATAATGAAGATTACTATCTCGCTAGCCCTAAAATCAATATGTGGATTTTGGCCGACGGTGTTGGCGGTCATGATGCCGGCGAAGTTGCTAGCCAGTTAGCCTGTAATACTATTGAAGAAAAAGTATTAGCTGGCGATAGTATCGCTGATGCCATTCAGCTTTCACATGAGTTAATTAAAAGATCACCAGAAGAGGGTGTTGGTCGACAGGGAATGGCCTCAACTATAGTGGTTCTAAAGGTTAAGAACGATAAAGTTGATTTTTTTTGGGTTGGTGATAGTCGTGGCTATCAGTGGAATAAAGATACGGGGTTAACTGCTAGAACATGTGATCAATCTTTAGTGCAGCAATTACTCGATAAAGGGGTGATTACTGAAGAGGAAGCAAGAGTTCATCCTAATCGTAATGTTATAATTCAAGCGCTAGGTCAGCTAGACCTAGAGAAGCTAGTTGTAGATACATCGTCTCATGATTATGTAGATGGTGACTTATTGTTGTTATGCTCCGATGGTTTATCTGACTGTGTTGATGATAAAAAAATTGATGAGATTATTACTACAGCAGAAAATCCTGAGCAGGCTGCGTCTGATTTAGTCGACACTGCATTAGCGAACGGTGGTAAAGATAACATTACTGTTATTATCGTATCCCTTGAGAAAAAAAAGTTTCAAGAGGTAAAGGCAGCCAAGTCTTTTTTTCAGAAACTAAAGAGCCTAATTAAAAAATACAGTGGTACGTTTTCTTAATTCATTGCAGCTAGATAAATATTTATGAGCGACAATAAGACAAACACTGACGATGTTAACGCTACAGTTATGATACCTGCACAAGATGTTGGTAAAACTCAAATTATTACTCCTAGCGAATCGAATATTGAAGACGACATTGGCGCTACTGTATTTATCAAATCTGATGATGACGTTGGTGCGCCTCAGTTTTTTACGCCAATTGAGCTTTCTGAAGCCGACGATTCTTTAGTCGTTGACGATGCTACTAAGGTTATGAACGTGGTAAAATCAACTGTTGTTACTAACGCAGATGAAACCGGTGAGATGGATACTCTACCATTAAGCCAAGCGTCAGCTTTTGATATTCTATTAGGTAGGACTGGTATTGTTACAGCAAGGCAGTTTGAGCTTAAGAAAAAAAAATTAACTATTGGTCGCTCGCCTTTCAATGACATCATCATAAAATCTGATTCCGTGTCTGCATCGCATGCAGAGCTTCAGCGGATTAAAGGCCGTTGGATTTTACGTGATATTGGCTCGGTTAACGGCCTCAGTGTTAACGGCGAGCATGGTGGTAAAGGTGATGAATTCGATCTATCTATTTCAGATCAAATATTAATAGGCGATGTGGTTTTACAGCTTTGTTCTCCGCATACAATAAATGAAATGCTTGCGACGCCTTTGCAAGCTGAATCTTCAGGTGCTAATAAAAGTAACTATATTATCGCTGCAGCGATTGCAGTGGCCGTAATAGCCGCTATTTTATTGGTTTAAGAAACACATAAATAAGAGACAGAAACATTGAGCGATCTAAAAATAGACGGATATAAAATATTGGGCCCTTTGGGTCAAGGCGGAATGGCTACGGTCTATTTGGCGGTTCAAGAAAATTTTGATCGCGAAGTTGCGCTTAAGGTTATGTCGCATAAATTACTCGCCGACCCGTCATTTGGTGATCGGTTTCTACGAGAGGCTAAGATAGTTGCGCAGCTGTCACATCAGCATATTGTCCCTGTATATGATGTTGGCGCCCAAGACGATAATCATTACATTGCCATGGAAAAGCTACCTAATGGTGATTTAGAAGATAAGCTAAAAGAAGGCTTGCCCTTAACTGATTGCTTTGTGGTTATAAAGCAGATGGCACTGGCATTAGATTATGCGGTGGGTAAGGGATATATCCATCGAGATATAAAACCTGAAAATATACTGTTTCGTGAAGATGGCAGTGCGGTACTGTCAGATTTTGGCATCGCGCGTTCTACCACCTCTGATTCTCAAATGACCCAAGCGGGTACTGTTGTTGGTACCCCGCACTATATGGCACCAGAGCAAGCGCAAGGTTTGGAATTAGACGGTAGGGCCGATCTCTATGCCCTAGGTGTAATATTTTACGAAATGTTATCAGGACATGTCCCTTTTGATGCCGAATCAGCGGTATCAATTGGCATAAAACATATAACTGAACCTGTTCCTACGCTAGATCCTGATTTAGCCGAGTTTCAGGATTTTGTCGATACTGTATTGGCTAAAGATCCTGATGACCGTTATCAGACTGGCGCTGAATTAATAGCAGCGTTAAATGATTTAGAAAATAACCTTAAAGGCGGCACTCAAGTTATTAGTGCTGAACATGCTAAGAAATTAGCGGCAGCGGTTAAGGCAGGTAAAAAACCTGGTCAAACTGCGGTAAGAAGAGGTACTAAGTCGGCGCCGAAACAACAAGCGCCCGCTAAGATGCCGATTATTGTAATCGCGGTTATTTTAGCTGGATTGCTGGGTGTTGGCGGCTGGTATGTTTATGAACAGCAACAAGCTGAGCAATTTGAATTGGCTAAGCAGCAAAAAATTGACGCAGACAGTGCTAGAGAGCGAGCGCTTCTAGAAAGTAAAATGTCGGAGCTTCTGGCCGGTGCAAAGCAGGACATTGATGAGGGCAGACTAGCTCAGCCTAGTGGCAATAATGCGGTAGAAAAATTCCAACAAGTTTTGGCAATGTCTCCTGACAATACTATCGCTAAAAGAGGTTTGGTCAGTGCTGGTGATAAGCTTATTTTGATGGCAGATAAAGCTATTGCTGCTAAAGATACTGAGGCCGCGCAGAAACACCTAAAGGCAGCGCAAGCGCTAGCCCCTAATAACATTTCACTAGATGTGACTCGGCGTGCCTTTACCGGCTTGCTAGATGAAATCGACGCAGATAAAAAATCAGCTCAATTGGCCCAAGCGCAGCAGCAGGCGCAAGCCCAGCGAATGGCAGACCAAAAACGGTTAGCTGTGCAGCGTGCTAGTGCGCCAAAACAAGTGGTAGCACCAAGGCCTACGGTAGGAAAAAACTCTGCAGTTTATGCGCGTGAGGTTGCTTCACTAATTCGTCAGCGTGAGTACGATAAAGCCGATACAGAATTGAAAAAGTTGAAAAAAACCGATCCAAATTATGTTGAAATCCCTTTACTTGAAAATCAATTGTTTTCTGGCTTAGATCGACTCGATCAAAGTAATTCGGTGTTAGATGAGGCCCAATCATTGGTTGATACTGAATACAAAAAACCAGGCGTTTTTGGTTCTAATAGGTCAACGTTAGGTGCGTTAAAAGCGACTTATACGATGATTCAAGCGGCGCGTGGGATTGATCCAGGTAACCCGCGGGTCAGCAAGCAATTATTAAGCCTTGAAGATAAATATATCGTAGTTGTCGAAATGCATTCGAACAATAAAGACTATGGCGATGCGGAAGAGTTTTTGAAGGATGCGATAAAAATGCGATTCCCTGACGACCGAATTGAAAAACTTCAAGACAAAGTTAAAGCGATGAAGTTTAAATCAACCAGGCCTACTGGTATTTTCTAGGAATTATAAGGAAGATGATCAATAAGTATTTCTTCCTTTTTTTCACGCTATTTCTGTTGACTGCCTGCGTAGGCCCTAGTACCCAGTCGCTTATTGATAGCGCCGACCAGCAAGCGGCATCTAGCGGTTTTTCAAAAGAGATTATCGGCGACAAGTACTTTGACCTAATTACCTATAAAAAATTTATCGCTAGTGATAGCTTAATAATTTATATTGAAGGTGATGGCAAAGGTTGGGTTACTCGGACTCAAATTTCACAAAACCCAACACCTCATAATCCTGTTGGTCTTTATCTAGCGCTGATCGATAATAAACGCTCAAACATTGCCTATATATCTAGGCCTTGTCAGTTTCACTTAAGTCGTTCGCAACAGTTTTGTACTAGTAAGTATTGGGCTAGTCATCGTTATAGTGACGCAGTTATCGCCGCTACAAATCATGTCATTAGTGAATTGAAACGCCAAAGCGGAGCGGCAAAGATAACCCTGATTGGTTTTTCCGGCGGTGCCACCGTTGCGTTGTTGGCCGCGACAAGAAGAGACGATGTTGAACTGGTTAAGACTGTTGCCGGCAATGTCGATCATCAAGCGTTTACCCAGATCCATAAAGTTACACCGTTAAGTGGATCTTTGAATCCCTCCAGCTACCCGAATCAGTTATCAAAAATAGATCAAATACATTTCGTTGGCGAAAATGACAAAGTTGTCCCTAGAGAAATTTTTGATAGTTATTACCAATTAGTTGGCGGTAGATGCAATAAGCTAAAGGTGGTGGACGGTGTATCACATGGGTCAGGTTGGCAAGATAGTTGGCCTAAGCTAAATAATATCGAACCAGACTGCTAGTTTCTAGTCGGCAATAAAAAACCCCGTAAGCGTAAACTCACGAGGTTTTGTATTTGGCTCCGCTTGGTGGGCTCGAACCACCGACCCATTGATTAACAGTCTCGCTTCGCTACGTTCCAAAATCAAAGATTTATGTCACTAATTTGCTCTAAAAACTCCAACTGTTTAATCGGAATGAGTGGCTCTGTACGCCTCCCTCTAAGTACTTCTACATCGTACCTATATGGTTATCGTCTGGCAATCAAAAGGGCCCTACGGGGCTCTCAGGCCTGCATGAAGATGCTAGTTAGATAGAGAGATATTGCTAGTAATAAGACGGTGGTATCTAACAGAATAATCTTTTGTTCGTCTGTAAACCTAGGCATAAGCTGCGTCCTTGCAGTTGATAGATAGAGCTTAAAGGTTACTCGATGGGAATGTAGGCGGCTGCTACCTCTTTAGGTGGTGGGGCTAACGTATCTCCAAATAATAACTAATAGGCAAGAGTAAAACAGAATGTGCGGTAACTGTAGAATACCCCTCAGTGAAATAATTATAAAAATTCTGTGACACCATACGAGCCTAAACTTTCCTTTTTTTTGTATATAAAGGGGCGCCCCCTTCGTTGTGCTGAGATATGCCTTTAAACATAACTACCTTCTTTATTTTCCCTAACGTTCCAATTTCTTCTGTCTACCTAAGCGCATCCTACTTAGTTATCATTTGCTCTTAGACTTTTTGTAAGATTCTGTTAATCTGAAGTCAGTTACTCGGGAAGAGGAGAGTGTTCAATGGATGACAGTATCATTTTCATAATAGCTGGCGTCGGGCTTTTAGTAGGCGGCTACCTAGTGACTCGGTCATGGTTCTGGTTGATAGCTTCAGGTATAGGAGCCATTGCCTCATTCTTCTCTGTTATAGCAAGCATTATTCACTTTCAAATACTGGGCGCGCTCGGATTCACTTTGCTCACTTTCATTTGCATTTTTATATTCAGGCTAATTACTGATGACTAATAATTTGGTGATGACGGAGTGGGAGATTGCTGGACGACTATCTATAGTCTTCTGTCGCTTGTCCTTAGACTTATGACGGGCTTCTGTTACGTTGAGGTGAATTGCATAAGAGATATCTTAATGGAAAGCAATATATTAGAAAGCACTATGTTAGAAGGAGATATGGTTTACCTAACTGGTGTAATTGGGCTGGTTGTAGGTTGGTATCTTATTACTCGTTCTTGGATGTGGTTCATCGCTTCGGTAGTTGGAATCCTTGCTAGCTTCTATGCAATTCTCGCTAGCATCTTTCATTTTGAAATATTAGCAGCATTGGGTTACACCGCTGCGTTAGTGTTATGCCTTTGTGTCGCTTTTGCTAGCAGCGATAGATTCCTCGTCCGTTACCAGTACTCTGGCGCTACCAGATTGAGCAGAGCATGAGCCGTCGAGGAAACTGCTGGGATAATGCCCCCGATGGAGCGGTTCTTTAGAAGCTTAAAAACGGAGTGGGTTCCATCGCTGGGGTATCGATATTTTACTGATGCCCAACAATCAATAATGGAATATATTGTTGGCTATTACAGTCAAACAAGGCCACACCAACATAATCGTGGCTTAAGTCCAAATGCAGCTGAGAAGCGGTGCTGGATTAGCTACTAAACCGTGGCCAGCTTTATTTGACCACTACACCTGTTGAGATATAATCTCTGATTAAAAGTATCAGTCAAACTGGGGGCGCTTAACTCGCTCCCTTTAACTATAAAGTCAACAAGATAGAATAAAAAGACCTGCGACATTAAATCCAGAAACAACAGTTTAAATCTGAATTCTATGATGTTGCATATATAAATGGAAAAAGTATGAAAAAGATAACAACCTTCGCATCTGCGACACTACTCGCTATCGCCAGTCAAACGATAACCGCAAATCCATACTCTGGCCTCTACGTTTTTGGCGATAGTTTATACGACAGCGGTAACTTTGGCGTGGACCGGCGTTTTACCAATACTGTAGGTCCAACCTATCAGCCAGGAGAGGTGTCAGGCCCAATTGGCATTCAATTCATAGCCGACCATATTGGTCTAGAGCTAGTTCCATCTGAATTTGGCGGTACTAACTATGCAGTAGGAGGATATCGATCACTGGACGTACTAGAGTCGATAAAAGCCGACTCTACTAGGCTTGCGTTTAACTCCTATTTTTATAACTTGAGACTCAACAACCAAACCGTAGACCCCAATGCTCTTTATGTCGTGGAAGGTGGTGGTAATGATATGTCGAGAATAAGGACTAGTACGGATTATACTCAAATCGCCAATAACTTATTAGCTTCTGCCAAAGCATTGTCAGATAACGGCGCCAATTATGTGGTAATTACTAATCTTCTGAAGTTTCCCCTTTCGCCAACCTTAAGATTCTTACCAGAGATCGCCAACGAGTTCGTAACAGATATAGCGTTAGATCAAAACGAGCAACTGTTAACAGGCGTAAAAGCGATGAATGCTAATATACTTCTGTTAGATATATATAAACTTGCAGGAGAGCTTGTTACTGACCCCTATACTTTTGGTTTTAGTCTTAGCTCAGAAGAATTTGTAGCAAATTGCTTTGAGCCAACAGCACTGGGTTGTGACGGAGGCATAACTGAAGGTAACGTTAATTCAGAAAATCCTAATCCTGACAACTTTTTATGGAATGATAGCAGCCACTTCACAACAATTGGTAACAAAATTTTTGCTGACTACATTATTTCAGTGTTAAACGCTGGTAGCGAGCTAGCCTTACTACCAAGCCTTGCAATGGATAGCGTTCAAGCACAGTGGCAGGCAGCAAGGCCAACTATGCGCGCCAACCGCTGGGGCAGTAATCTAAGTGATGATGACAGTAAATTTAGCGTTTATGGCACATTGCAACAAAGTGAAAACAATCAAGACACGCTTATAAGTAGTATTGAAGGCGAGAGCGAAGCGCAAAGCTATCATGTTGGTGTTAATTATCATGCCAGCAACAATGCTTATTTTGGTGTGTTACTAGGCAGAAGTGATAACGAGCTTAACGCTGGGGCATCGCAATATGAAATGACTAGCACAGACATTTCATTCTTAGGTGCCTACAATAATGATGCATACTTTGTTGAAGCCATTTACACCTTTTCTGACAATGACTATAACGATCTCGATCGTAGCTTCAGCTTAGGGCCGCTTAACCAAAGAACTGAAACAGGCAGTACCGACGGTGATACATCATCACTTGCCATTCAAGCGGGTTACGACCTATTCAAAGGTGAAGAAAACTACCGCCTAGGCCCAATTATTGGTTATGAATACATAGACGTGACTGTTGATGCCTATCAAGAAGATGCTTCACTCTCTACTAGCCTTGTAGTCGGCGAGCAAAATGTTAGCTCATCAGTATTATTAGCTGGGTTATTTGGCAGCATAGCTTTAGGCATATGTGATTGCGAATTTTATGGTGAAGCGGTTTATCGTGATGAAGATAAAGATGGGCGCAATGATGTTGAACTAGGCTTAGTTACTGTTGGGAACAACCGTTTTACTCTACCTGGCCAAAGCCTTGATGATAGCTCAGTAACTGTTGATCTTGGTTTCAATGCTAGCCTAACAGAAGCGTTAAGCTTGAATGTAAGTGCTGGCGCATCAGATTCAGATAATAGTGATGCCGTTTGGTACGCAGCTACTTTATCGTTCGATTTGTAGTAGCTTCGCTAGTTGAGACTAGAGCTATTTAGTTAATAGTTTTAGACCATAAAAGCCTGTTTCCCAATTGGATAGCAGGCTTTTTTATTAAATATTATTTTATCTCTCCTCCAAAGAAGATCAAAATTAATCACCGAGTTACTGGCAACATAAATGACATGCTTAAACTCTAAACATCCTATCGAATAGCTAAAACCGAGCGTATAGCGTGAGTAATTCGAACGCCATGATTCTGGCAGGCAATGAAAAACCCAGGTCAGTAAACTCATCTAGGCTCTAGTATTTAATGGGTTCCGGCCAAAGGGTATGCCGGCCTAGACGAAGCTAGATTAGATATTAGTAGTTACTTGATGGGGTACTATAATTACCAAAGGCCGCATACATTTAATCAGGGTTTAGCTCCAGCGATAGCTGAAGAAAAACCTTATCCAATGTCCAAGATTACTTGACCACTACATTGTGAGTATCTGTTACTTGTGAATTGTTTAGGCCAGTAATGAACCCTTCAAGTTCTCTCTCAGACAACTTACGTGTCTTGGGTATCTCCTTCTTATGTTCCAATTCGAGAGTTGGGTTAGTTGATGTAATTAGCCGCTTCTTCTTTAACCATCTATGGGTACTACTAAAGGCAGACTTCATACGGTTACCCTTGGCCTTAAACTCATCAAGGCTTTCTAAGTAGTCGAACATTACGTGTTCACTTACAGAATCCATCGGAGGGTCATTGAGGAAATCAGCCATTTCAAACATGAGGGAGCTGTAAAGTTTTACCGTATTAATCGACAGGTTCTCTTTGGCGTAACGCTGCTCATAGAGCCTATAGCCTTCCTTTATGGTAAGGGCTTTGGTTATCTTTGGGATTTGCCTATATATAGAAGGAAGACTTACAGAGGAGGGTACTATTAATAGACGTTTTGTTTGCCAAGAGGCTCTAGCTTCATCGGGGGTGACCTGAGGGAATGTCCCCAAGTGTTTCTTAATGCTTTTACCATTGAGTTTATAAATATACAGGAAGGACTTATAGCCTTTTGGAGTAACCTTAATGCAAAAACCCCGCGAACCCTTTTCACGTTTTAAATACTCACGTGAGCTAGGCTGCAGGGCTTTGATGTTGCCAGTAGTAAATCTCATTTGTCTTACCTTCGTGTTAAAGAAGGAGCTGAGTGATTATTCTTTAGCAGGTATACTTAAAAAGGCTCAAAAAAACCTAAAATGTACCTTTAAATTTTCTCACTCAAAGAGCAAAACGGCCTAAGCCTTTGATTTACATACGTTATTTGGCTCCGCTTGGTGGGCTCGAACCACCGACCCATTGATTAACAGTCAATTGCTCTACCAACTGAGCTAAAGCGGAATTGTCACAAGCACTGGGCGAACCCTGTGTTGCGGCGCGTATAATAGTGTTGCAGGTCAAAGTGGTCAAGCCTTAGAGTCACTTATTTTCGCCAAGTCGTGAAAGTAGTTCCAATCCTTAGTTTTTCTTAATCAAACTTACGTTCACACCGCTGTTTTGGCAGGTTAGTCTATTGTTTTTATGTTCTGGAACATTCAAATGGCAGATACGTTAAACGCGCAACAATTTATAGCCGAGGCTCAACAAGCCACTGGTTTAAGTGATTTTGGCTCAGATGATTATAAGCAGCCGTTGAATATTCTCATTGATGCGATAAATACCGAGTCAGGCATCAACGCTATTGGCTTCTATCGCGCTAAAATGACGATAGAGAGCGGTTTGCAGTATCGCTTACGTATTCAGCACTATCTGACGTCCCACCCTGAGGTGTTAACTCAGAAGGTAGAAAAGCCGGTCTTTATTGTTAGCTTGCCAAGAACAGGTACTACGGCCTTACATCACATGCTCAACGCCGACAGTGTTAATCACACCTTACGTTTATGGGAAGCTGAGGAGCCTTTGCCGCCGCCCAATGATGCAACCTACTTGACTGATCCACGCATAGAGAAGCGCCGCCAAGCAGTGGCAATGACCGAGCAATTTATGCCGGGTTTTTTGTCTACCCATTTATTGGATGCAGAGGCGCCTGATGAATGCCATATGTTGTTTAACCGCTGTCTTAGCTCGGCTGAATATTATTCGATGTTTCATATACCGAGTTACGCTGAATGGGTATATAAGCAAGATTTAACGAAGCAATATGCCTATCACAAGCAGCAGCTGCAACTACTGCAGTCTAAAAAGTCTGGCTTATGGGTGTTGAAATCGCCATTTCACCAAATAGGTTTGAAGGCAATATTAGCGACTTACCCCGATGCCATTATCGTTTCAACGCATCGCGCGCCGCTGCAATTGGTTGCCTCTGGTTGTAGCTTTGGTCAGTTATTGAGAAAAAGTTGTGCCGATAATCCAGACCCCAAATTAATTGGTCAGGACTGGTTTCGTATGTTGGAGCATTATACAACCACCTTTGAAACAGATAGAGCTGAATTGGAAGCACAGCATCCAGGGCAGTTCATTGATATTAATCATGATGACTTTGTTGCTAATCCATGGGTAGGCATTGACGCTATTTATGCGGCTAGGGGCGAATCTTTATCTGACGCTGGCAGAGCGGCTATGCAGCAATGGGTGAATGATAATCCTAAGGGCAAGCACGGCAAACACAGTTATCAGTTAGCAGACTACGGTTTAACGCAAGCTGATGTTGAAAATTTATTTGGCGACTATGTCGCACGCTATGGACTGACAATGGAGTAGATGATGAGTAACGCAGAGCAGAAAGTAATAGATGGCACAGTATGGGATGAGTTTTGTGATGCCTTAAAAGATGCAGGAAAAATACTAAAAAGTGAAAAAGCGCCGCAAGATGCATTTAATCAAGCCGAGGGGTATCGATACTTAACACGGCTGCTACGTGGTGGTTTAGAAAGTTTTTTAGAGCACAGTGATAAAAACTTTCCGCAGTTGCGTTGTGGTTGTCATGAAACCATAAAAATGGGTGCTGATAACCCAGATAATTATTATCAGAGTGCGCCACTTGACCCCCAGTTTGATTACAAAATCACCGGTACTCGGGGCACGGTTGATTATTTAGGCTTAAGTACCGTTATTAATAAATATTCTACCGGTGGTGGAATGGTGACGACTGGCTTTCTTGACTCTCGTGAGATGGAGATAAATGCAGACGGTACTTTAGAGCTGATTATTAGTCAGCGTGAACATAGTGGCAATTGGTTACCAATTACCAGCGAAGCTAATTCAATTAATGTGCGACAAACATTTCAAGATAGAACCACAGAGGAGAGGGCAGAGCTAAAAATAGAGCGGATAGATGCTGGCGATGATCGCCCTGACATTTTAACGCCTGAAAAGCTAGAACGGTCGTTGCAGGGCACGATTATGTTTTTGAAAGGCACCACCAAGTTATTTGAGGATTGGTCGGAGAGTTTTATTCCGATAACTAATCAATTGCCGCCTGCCGACCAAGCCTATTGCCAGGCTATTGGTGGTGATCCTAATATTTATTACTTTCACAGTGCTTGGCAGCTGGCTGATGATGAGTGTTTAGTGATAGACGCGGCCGAGGTACCTGAATGTCAGACGTGGAATTTTCAATTAGACAACTGGTGGATGGAATCGCTAGATTATCGTCATCATGTGATTAGTATCAATAAACATACGGCTAACTATGAGACTGACGGTAGCGTGAGGGTAGTCGTTTCTCATACTGACCCTAAAGTGGGTAATTGGATCGAAACCGCAGGCCATAATAACGGCACAATGTGTTGGCGTTGGATTGGCGCAGAAAAGCACCCAGAGTTGAAGGCACGTGTGGTAAAATTAACAGATCTGTAGCGTGTCTATTTAATGTCAGGCCATGTGAGCGTAGCATGGCTTTTTTTGTGTAGGGTCTATGTCAACATCTATTCCGTTTGAAGTTCATTCGCCGTTTAAACCCGCTGGCGATCAGCCTAAGGCTATTAAAGAGTTAGTTGCTGGCATTAATGCTGGTCTATTGCATCAAACACTGTTGGGTGTAACTGGCTCAGGGAAAACTTTTACTATTGCCAAGGTTATTGAAGAGGTTCAGCGCCCGACCATTATTATGGCGCCCAACAAAACCTTAGCGGCTCAGCTATACGGCGAGTTTAAAGATTTTTTTCCTAATAATGCCGTCGAATACTTTGTTTCTTATTACGACTACTACCAGCCTGAAGCCTATGTGCCTTCAAGTGACACCTTTATCGACAAAGATGCGTCGGTGAATGAGCATATTGAGCAAATGCGTTTGTCGGCGACCAAGGCATTATTAGAGCGTAAAGACTGTATTGTGATTGCGTCGGTGTCCGCTATTTACGGTTTGGGTGACCCTGAAACCTATTTTAAAATGGTTTTACATATAAGTACCGGCGAGAAAATAGATCAACGTAAATTATTGCGCCACCTAGCCGAACTGCAATACGTGCGCAATGATATGGATTTTAGGCGCGCCACTTATCGGGTGCGTGGTGACGTAATTGATGTTTATCCTGCTGATTCAGACAGTCAGGCAGTAAGAATTGAATTGTTTGATGATGAGGTGGAAAGAATCTCATTGTTTGACCCATTAACGGGTGAGGTAATGCAAAAGGTACCGCGCGTTACTATTTACCCTAAAACGCACTATGTAACCCCGCGTGATCGCTTAATGAACGCGGTAACTCATATAGAAGTTGAGCTTAAAGAGCGTTTAGAGCAGCTGCGTTATAACGACCAATTAGTAGAAGCGCAGCGGCTAGAGCAACGTACTAAATACGACATGGAAATGATTCGCGAGCTAGGTTATTGCAACGGAATAGAAAACTACTCTCGATACCTGTCTACCAGAAAACCTGGCGAAGCACCGCCAACGCTATTTGATTACTTGCCACCCGACGCCTTGGTAGTTGCAGACGAATCACATGTCACTATTCCACAGCTTGGTGCGATGTATAAAGGTGATCGGTCGCGTAAAGAGACTTTAGTACAATATGGCTTTAGATTGCCCTCGGCGTTAGATAATAGACCGATGCGGTTTGAAGAGTGGGAGAGGCTAGTGCCTCAAGCGATTTTTGTATCAGCTACGCCTGGAAAATATGAGGCGGAAAAATGTCCAACTACAGTGGATCAATTGGTGCGCCCAACCGGTTTACTTGATCCGATAATAGAAGTCAGGCCAGCAACCAATCAGGTTGATGACTTGCTGTCTGAAATCCATAAGCGGGTAGCTAATAAAGATAGAGTGTTAGTAACAACTTTAACTAAGCGTATGGCTGAAGACTTAAGTGAGTATCTGCAAGAGCACGGTTGCAAAGTACGTTATATGCACTCTGATATTGATACGGTTGAGCGAGTTGAAATTATTCGAGACTTGCGTCTCGGTGTATTTGATGTGTTGGTAGGGATTAACCTATTACGCGAAGGTTTAGACATGCCTGAAGTGTCGCTAGTGGCTATTCTGGATGCCGATAAGGAAGGCTTCTTACGCTCAGATCGTTCCTTGATTCAAACCATTGGCCGTGCCGCACGTAACCTGCATGGTAGAGCTATTTTATATGGCGACAAAATCACTGGCTCAATGGAGCGCGCCATTGGTGAAACTGAGCGTCGCCGAGAAACGCAAATAGCGCACAACAAAAAACATGGCATAGTGCCAAAAGGTATTCAGAAGTCGGTCACCGATATTTTGCAAGCGGGTCACCTGGTGTCAAATAAGAAAGGGCGCAAAGGCAAGGCAGGAAAAGTACAAGCCGCCGAAGATAATATTGATTTTGCCAGTTTGTCGCCAGCAAAACTGTCGAAAGAGTTGAAGCGAATGGAGGAAAAAATGTTTCAACATGCTAAAGATTTAGAGTTCGAGGAAGCTGCTGGTATGCGAGATGTCATTAATAAAGCTAAAGCGCTAGCATTTGTTAGTTAAATAGGGCTATCGCGCTTGTGGCATTTTCAACTACTCTATATAATCTTGCAGCTTGTACGTTAAGGTATTTTAGGACTATAGCTCAGTTGGTTAGAGCACCTGCATGACATGCAGGGGGTCCACGGTTCAAGTCCGTGTAGTCCTACCATTTACTTGCTTTCAACGCTTATTAAGTGGCTGCTCTGTTGCGCTAAGCCAGCGCCAACTTCAGCGAAATAGTTAAACACCTCGTCAACCCCCGCAGCAAGTAGTTCTTCTTTTTGATCATCATATTGAGCAATACTGGCAGTTTTCCCTTGATAGCCGACTTTTTTCAGCAAGCTCATCGCTTCTAAGGCGTCAATATAGTTGGGCATTGAAAAAATGATCAGGCTAGTTGACGTTAGATTTATATGCGCCCAGAAATCCGGATCCTCCGCATCGCCAAAAATTGCCTGGCGTCCAGCTTTGCGCTGTTTTTCGATATGAAATTTGTCAACATCAATACCGCAAACTGTTTTATCAGTGTCATGATAAAATGAATCGTAGGCTCCAGCGCCTACACGGCCCATCCCTACTATAAGTACGTCGACGGCATCTGGTTGTTCAAATGAATCTTCTAATAGCCTGTCCGGTCGCTCAAAGCGCTTAACTTTACTGCTCCAGCGCGAATAAAGTGAGTGAGCGTCTCTGTTAATAAGGCTAGAAAAAACAAAAGATAGTGATACGGCTAAGGCAATAATAACCACCCACTCTTTGTCTAATAAGCTATAGCCTACTGCTACGGAACAAACTATCAAACCAAATTCACTATAGTTACCTAGGCTCAGAGCAGTGAGGAAAGATGTTCTGCTACGCAGTTTTAGGCGAGTTAACCAGACATAAAACAGGGCTGTTTTTAATGGCAATGCGATAGCCATAATTACTGCTACTACTATCATGTCTAGTGTTGGCAGTGCAATAAAACCAATGGATAAGAAAAACCCGATCAGGAAAATATCTTTAAAGGCCAGCAGTGATTTTGATAGTTCAGAAGATTTTTTGTGATTACTCAATACCGCGCCGATAACTAGTGCACCTAAATGTGCTTTTAAGCCTACGGCCTCAAATAGCTCGCCAAACGACAGCGCAAAGAATATCCCCGCTAGTGGCAGCATTTCGCCATGACCACAGCGCTCCAGCACTTTGCCAAGCCAGGGGCGTAAAAATGGTATCACTAATAGTCCCCATGCCCATACAGATGGTATTTTACCTGCGGCAACGGTTACAAATACAACCGCCGCAATATCTTGAATAACAAGGATGCCAATAGTTATCTGACCGTGGCGGGCCAGTAATTCACTGCGTTCTTCAAGCATTTTAACGGCGCATACCGTACTGCTAAAACTCACAGCGAAACCAATTAATGCCGCAGACATCATGTCTAAGTCGGCAAAGTACTTCATACCCAAATATCCCAGCATCAGGCTGTTAACGGTAGTCAGTAGAATGATCATTGCCATATGACCGGTTGCACTAGCCCAGATTTCAGTTTTGAATAAACTGCGAATATTGAGCTTTAATCCAATAGTGAACAGAAGTAAGGTGACGCCGAGATTAGATAAAGTGTCTAAAGAGGCATCGGGCTCTATGCCTATAGCATGTAGTCCAAAACCTGCTGCTAAGTATCCTATTAGCGGCGGCAAATTTATTTGTTTGGCAAAAAAACCACAAGCAAATGCTACCGCAACCCAAATAAAATCCATGTTTGTAATAACCAATAATTGAGGTTGATAAATAACCGTAAACTTAATTCTAGCATTCTATCTGGCAGTTACCTTAACAATCCGCTGAAATATTATTAAGGAGCTTAGCCTGCCTGAGAAAATATAGGGTTTGTAAGTTGTTGCGAGTATTGTATTATCGCGACCTTATTAAATAACCGCGGCCAGTTACCTAATTAAGTTAACCTGATCTGTCGGAATTAAGCATCTACAACAGATGTTTTTATTATCATGTGGCCCTTGGTGTGGGTCACCACTGAGCGAGGAAAATAATATGCCTATAATAACTCTCCCTGACGGAAGTCAACGCACATTCGATAGCGCCGTTAGCGTATTTGATGTGGCTAATGATATTGGCCCAGGCTTAGCTAAGGCTGCTCTGGCTGGCAAAGTGAACGGTAACGTTGTTGATACATCTTATGTAATGGCTGGTGATAGTGAATTAGCAATTATAACTGAGCGGGACGAAGAAGGTCTTGACGTAATACGGCATTCGACCGCTCATTTATTGGCAATGGCTACGCAAGATTTATATCCCTCGGCGCAAGTGACTATTGGCCCAGTTATAGAAGATGGGTTCTTTTATGACTTTGCTTACGAGCGCGCCTTTACCACTGAAGACTTAGAGAAAATTGAAAAGCGCATGGCCGAGCTTGCCAAAAACGATTTGGCGGTCGAGCGCAAAGTAATGAGTCGAGAAGATGCCATTGCACAATTTGCCAAAATAGGTGAAGACTATAAGGTAGAAATTATTCGTGACTTGCCGGCAGGTGAGGATATATCGGTATATGGGCAAGGTGAGTGGATGGACTTATGTCGCGGCCCCCATGTGCCCAGTACCGGTAAGTTAAAAGCATTTAAATTAACTAAAGTAGCCGGTGCTTATTGGCGCGGCGACTCCAATAACGAAATGTTGACTCGTATTTACGGCACTGCATGGGCTAACAAGAAAGCGTTGAATGCGTATTTAACAAGAATTGAAGAAGCTGAGAAACGTGACCATCGCAAAATTGGTAAAAAGCTCGACTTCTTTCATATGCAAGAAGAGGCGCCGGGGATGGTGTTTTGGCATCCAAAAGGCTGGAGCATCTATAACCGTATAGAAAGCTATATGCGCCAAAAACAGGTAATGGCTGGCTATCAAGAAATCAAAACGCCGCAGTTAGTAGATTTAAGTCTGTGGGAAAGATCTGGTCATGCTGATAAATTTGGCGATGACATGTTTATGCTAAAATCCGAAGAACGTGATTTTGCCGTTAAACCGATGAATTGCCCGTGTCATGTGCAAGTCTTTAATCAAGGCTTAAAAAGCTACCGTGATTTACCGTTGCGTTTAGCTGAATTTGGGTCATGTCATCGCAATGAACCGTCTGGTTCCTTACACGGTATTATGCGGGTGCGTGGTTTTGTCCAAGATGATGCACATATCTTCTGTACTGAAGCCCAAATTCAGCCTGAAGTAGCGACGTTTATCGATTTTTTGCATGACATATACCAAGACTTCGGCTTCACTGAGGTAATTTATCGTTTATCGACCCGCCCAGAGCAGCGAGTTGGCAGTGATGAAAGTTGGGATAAAGCTGAAAAAGCCTTGGCCGAAGCCCTTGATAGCAAAAACTTAGATTGGCAAGAGCTGCCTGGGGAAGGCGCTTTTTATGGCCCTAAAATCGAGTTCTCACTAAAAGATTGCATAGGCCGTGTTTGGCAAATGGGCACCATTCAGGTGGATTTTTCAATGCCTGGCAGATTAGATGCTCAATACGTTGCTGAAGACGGTTCACGCCAAACACCGGTCATGTTACACCGAGCAGTTTTAGGATCATTTGAGCGTTTTATCGGTATTTTAATCGAAAACTATGAAGGTGCATTTCCGACTTGGCTGGCACCAATTCAGGCTGTAGTAATGAATATTACCGGCTCGCAGAGCGAATATGTCCAAAAAGTGGAAGAAAACTTGAAAAACAATGGTTTATCGGTCATTGCGGACTTGAGAAATGAGAAGATCGGCTTTAAAATCCGCGAGCATACTTTACAGAAGGTTCCATACTTGCTCGTCGTAGGCGATAAAGAAGTGGAATCTAATACAGTGGCCGTGAGAGCGAGATCCGGTGAAGATCTTGGCAGTATGAGTATCGATGCGTTTACTCATTTGCTAAATACCGAAATTGCTCGTCGCGGCCGCCTTACGTTGGAGAATTAGTTATTAAAAAAGGCGGAAAGGGGGATTCTAAAAAACCTCTACTTAACGATGAAATTACATCCCCGGAAGTACGATTAATTAGTGCTGAAGGAGAGCAGTTAGGTATTGTTTCCCTAGAAGATGCTTTTAAAGAAGCCCGATCGGTTTCTTTAGACCTAGTTCAAATGGCCGCTGACGGTAATCCTGTTGTCGTAAAGATAATGGATTACGGTAAAGAGGTTTTTGAAAAGAAGAAGCAAGCAAAGGAAGGCAGAAAGAAGCAAAAGCGAACCCAAGTCAAAGAGATGAAGTTTCGCCCAGGGACGGAAGAGGGGGATTATCAGGTAAAACTACGCAACCTGGTACGTTTCCTTGAAGGCGGGGACAAGGCAAAGGTAACTTTACGTTACCGTGGTCGTGAAATGGCCCACCAAGAAATCGGTATGGCGCTGCTAAAAAGAGTCGAAGTTGACCTTGAGCCTTATGGCGCAGTTGAACAGTTTCCAGTAATGGAAGGCCGACAATTGGTGATGGTTATAGCCCCTAGAAAGAGCAAAGGTTAACGAGAACGTTGGGTGATCGAACCTTTTAATATAAACACCGAATGCGGAGTACCAAAAAATGCCCAAGATTAAAGTACATAGTGGGGCAGCCAAGCGTTTTAAAAAAACCGGTGCCGGTTTTAAGCGCAAGTCTGCTAATAAGAGTCACATCCTTACAAAAATGTCGACTAAGCGTAAGCGTCAGTTGAGAGGTACTTCTATAGTACATCCATCAGACAAAGTCTTAGTTGCACGAATGATGCGTGAAGTTTAATCGCGCTAGTTAATTTTAAGAGGATATAGAAATGGCTCGAGTAAAACGTGGTGTGGTGGCTAGGCGCCGTCATAAGAAAGTTCTTAAGCAAGCTAAAGGTTATTACGGAGCACGTAGTCGTGTTTTTCGCGTAGCTAAGCAAGCTGTAATCAAAGCAGGTCAGTATGCATATCGTGACCGTCGTCAGCGTAAGCGTCAGTTCCGTGCTTTGTGGATCACTCGTATCAATGCACAATCGCGTGCTAACGGGTTGAATTACAGCCGTTTGATTGCGGGACTAAAGAAAAGCAATATAGAGTTGGATCGTCGTGTGTTGGCTGACTTAGCCGTTCATGACAAAGCAGCTTTTGCAGCTATTGTAGAAAAAGCGAAAGCGGCTCTGGCCTAATTTTTCACGGTAGCAGACGACTTTAGTCGTCTTGACTGCAACCCATAAAAATAGGGAAAGAGTGAAGACTCTTTCCCTATTTTTGTATTGGAGACAATAAGTAGATGTCAGATTTGGAAGCAATTACAGCTGCTGCACTAGCAGCGGTTGAAGTAGCCAGCGATTTACCGGCTTTAGATCAAGTGCGTGTTCAGTATTTGGGTAAAAAAGGCGAGTTAACTCAACAGCTAAAGTCTTTAGGTAAGTTGTCTGCAGAAGAGCGCCCAGCAGCTGGTGCCGCTATTAATGCCGCCAAAGAAGTTGTGGCAGCAGCGCTAGATAGTTCTAAAGCAGTGATGGAACAAGCAGCGATAAATGCCAAGCTTGCGGATGAAACCATTGATATAAGTTTACCTGGCAGAGGTATTACTAGTGGTGGCCTTCATCCTGTGACCCGCACCTTAGAGCGGATAGAAAAATTCTTTCGTGAAGTCGGTTATGACGTAGTTGAAGGTCCTGAAATTGAAGATGACTATCATAACTTCGAAGCATTAAATATTCCTGCGCATCACCCTGCCAGAGCAATGCATGATACGTTTTACATCGACCCGACAACGGTACTGCGAACTCATACCTCACCAGTGCAAGTACGAGTGATGGAAAGTTCTGAGCCTCCTATTCGTATTATTTGCCCAGGTCGTGTTTACCGCTGTGATTCTGACGTGACCCACACGCCAATGTTTCATCAGGTTGAAGGTTTGTTGGTTGATAAAAATATCAGTTTTCCTGATTTGAAAGGCACTATTGTTGAGTTTTTAAGAGTGTTCTTTGAACGCCCATTAGAAGTAAGGTTTAGGCCGTCATATTTTCCATTCACCGAGCCGTCGGCTGAATTCGATATGGAATGTGTAATGTGTAACGGTAAGGGTTGCCGTGTATGCAGCAATACTGGCTGGTTGGAAGTGGGGGGCTGCGGCATGGTGCATCCTAAAGTTTTTGAATCTTCAAATATTGATACTGAAGAATATACTGGCTTTGCTTTTGGTGTCGGTGTTGAGCGCTTAGCAATGCTACGCTATGGCGTTAACGATTTACGCTTGTTCTTTGAAAATGATCAGCGGTTTTTAAATCAATTTTCCTAGCTTAAATAAAGGCTAAGAATAAGTTGTTTCAAGTTGCGACTAACGGAAAACTAAAAACATGAAAGTAAGTGAAAATTGGTTGCGTGAGTGGGTGAACCCTTCTATTGCGACAGAAGAAATTGCTAGCCAGCTAACAATGGCGGGGCTTGAAGTTGATGGTGTGGAAGATTTAACACCGTCATTCAGTAATGTAGTTGTTGGCGAGATCACCGCGATTGAACAGCACTCTGATGCGGACAAGTTACGCGTGTGCCAAGTTAGTGACGGCGAGACTATTAGCCAAGTAGTGTGCGGCGCTCCAAATGCCCGTCTTGGTCTTAAAATCCCATTTGCCCAGGTCGGTGCAGTATTGCCCGGCAACTTTAAGATTAAAAAAGCCAAGCTACGCGGCGTTGAGTCTTTCGGTATGTTGTGCGCTGAAACTGAACTTGAAATTGGTACTGACAGCGATGGCATAATGGAATTACCGTTAGATGCGCCGGTAGGAAAAGCGATTGCTGAATACTTAGATTTAAATGACAAAGTTATCGAATTAGATATTACCCCTAACCGCGGTGATTGTTTCAGTATGTTGGGTGTGGCACGTGAAATGGGCGTGTTAAATCACTTAGATATTACTGCACCAGACGCAACTGAGATAGCCAGTGTAAACAGTGACACTGTTGCCGTTACGCTTAGCGCTAGTGAACATTGCCCGAGCTATGCTGGTAGAGTTATTCGCAACGTCGACATGAGTGTGCCAAGTCCATTATGGATGCAAGAAAAGCTACGCCGCGCCGGTCTGCGCTCAATCGATGCGGTGGTTGATGTTACAAATTATGTATTGTTAGAGCTCGGGCAGCCAATGCATGCTTTTGATTTAGCGAAGCTAACTGGCAGTATTGATGTCCGGCTGGCTAAGGCTGGTGAAAAGATAACTTTGTTAGATGACCAGCAGATCGAATTGAAAGAAGGCAGTCTGGTTATTGCCGATGATTCTGGTCCGCAAGCATTGGCTGGTATAATGGGGGGTAAGGATACGTCAGTAACTAGCGCCACCACAGACGTGTTTTTTGAATCCGCATTCTTCACCCCGCATCTAATTGCTGGCCGCGCTAGAGCATATGGTTTGCATACCGACACTTCACTGCGCTATGAACGCGGGGTAGATTTTGCCGGCCAAACGCGCGCCATTGAGAGAGCCACAGGCTTAATACTAAGCATTGTTGGCGGTGAACCTGGCCCTGTAATACAAGTTGTTGATGAAGCTAAATTGCCAGATCGTAGCCCTGTTATGCTGCGCAAGGCCAGAATAAAGCGGGTGCTCGGATTAGAGTTTACTGACGCGGAAGTAGAAGAAAATCTTAGCCGCTTAGGTATGCAAGTGAGCGCTGTCGATGAGGGCTGGGTAGTTGATCCACCAAGCTGGCGCTTTGATATATCTATTGAGGCTGACCTGCTGGAAGAGTTGGCGCGGTTATATGGTTATAACCGCTTACCAGTTGCTGCACCCACTGTTGCGCTAAGCTTGAAAGAGGGTGATGAGTCTAAAATCGAATTGTCGACATTACGTGATGATCTGATTAGTCGCGGCTATAGTGAAGCGGTTACGTATAGTTTTATTGCTCCTGAGCTACTAGCGAAGTTTGAGCCTGATGCGACTCCAGTTGAGCTAATGAATCCTATCTCAGCTGATATGGCGGTTATGCGGACTAGTTTATGGCCTGGCTTGGTGTCAACCATCACGCACAACTTGAATCGACAGCAAGAGAGCGTGAGCTTTTTTGAGTCTGGCCTGCGTTTTGTTAAAACTGGCGACAAGCTAGAACAAGACAAAATGTTGGCAGGTGCCATTTGCGGTTGGCGAGAAGCTGAAAATTGGGCAAACAAGCCAGAGAAGGTCGATTTTTATGACATTAAAGGCGATGTTGAAGCTTTGCTAAGCCATACCCGTGAGCGGCAAGTGTTTACTTTTGAGGCAAGAGAGCATTCTGCGCTGCATCCAGGGCAAAGCGCCGCTATTGTAAAGCAAGGTAAGGTTATCGGCTGGGTGGGCGCAATACATCCGCAGTTACAACAGCAGCTAGACCTGACCGAAGTGGTGTTCTTGTTTGAAATAGAGCTAGCAGCAATTCAAACCGCTAAGCTGCCAGAATTTAGTGAATTGTCTAAATTTCCAGAGGTAAGGCGCGATATTGCCATTATTGTTGACGAGTCTGTGACCGGTGATCAAGTAATGAATGTTATCCGTGAGAAAGGTGGTGAAAATTTAACAGACCTCACACTATTTGACATATATCGCGGCAAAGGCATTGAAATACAAAGAAAAAGTTTAGCTCTAGGCTTGACCTTCAGGGACAGTTCCCGCACTCTTAAGGACGAAGATATTAATAAAATAATTGATCAGGTTATAGAATCGCTGTCTGCTAGCTGCGGAGCGACCTTAAGGAATTAAGAGACTGATGACGAACGCTTTAACCAAGGCAGATTTAGCCGATATACTGTTTGATGAGCTCGGGCTTAACAAACGCGAGGCAAAAGAAGTCGTGGAACTGTTTTTTGAAGAAATACGCCAAGCTTTGGAGAATAACCAGCAAGTTAAACTCTCAGGCTTTGGCAATTTCGATTTAAGGGACAAAAGCGAACGGCCAGGGCGTAATCCTAAGACAGGTGAAGAAATACCGATTTCAGCGCGCAGAGTAGTGACCTTTAAACCTGGCCAGAAGTTAAAAGCACGAGTGGAAGCGTATGCTGGAACCGAGTCAGAATAACGAATTACCGCCGATACCGGCCAAACGTTATTTCACTATTGGTGAAGTAAGTGAGCTCTGTGACGTAAAGCCTCATGTTCTACGTTATTGGGAGCAGGAATTTCCGCAGTTAAAACCAGTAAAGCGTCGCGGCAACCGCCGTTATTATCAACGTCAAGACGTGTTGATGATTCGCCAAATAAGAAGCTTGTTATATGAGCAAGGTTTCACTATTGGTGGTGCCAGGCTGCGGATGTCTAGTGACGATGCCAAAGATGATTCAACTCATTTTAAGCAGCTAATTAAGCAAATGGTTGCTGAGCTAGAAGATCTGCTAAAAGATCTTAAAACTTAATTTCTGTCGTTCACATTAAAGTCTTGTTGCGCTATAGTTGCGCCGCTTTAATTAACTCAAAACACTGAAGTATTCGGGGCGTAGCGCAGTCTGGTAGCGCACTACACTGGGGGTGTAGGGGTCGCAAGTTCGAATCTTGCCGTTCCGACCA
>CAWVSB010000010.1:0-108598 GCA_963933215.1 uncultured Cellvibrionales bacterium | reverse complement strand
GCACTTTGAAGCGCTGCATCACCGGCTGCGCGCAATGATGACCGGTGCGCACCGCTACACCCTCTTGATTGAGGAGGGTGCCGAGGTCGTGCGGATGCACTCCATCGACTTCGAAAGAGATGACGGCGGCCTTGTTTTGAGCGCGGCCAATAATGCGTACTCCTGGCATGCGGCTCATTTGCTCGGTGGCGTAATTGAGTAGCACGAGTTCATGTGCTGCGATGACATCCATACCGATCTCTGATAAATAGTCGACTGCCGCGCCGAGCCCAATGGCCGCTGCGATCGGCGGTGTGCCCGCCTCGAATTTTTGCGGGATGGTGTTGTAGGTCGTTTTTTCGAAGGTCACTGACAAAATCATGTCGCCCCCTCCCTTAAAAGGCTGCATTTTTTCGAGTAGCGCGGCCTTGCCATAGAGGACACCGATACCAGTCGGGCCGCACAACTTGTGACCGGAGAAGGCGTAGAAGTCGCAATCTAGATCCTGTACGTCGACGGGCAGATGCGGTGTGGCCTGCGCGCCGTCAACCAGCACTGGTACGCCGTGTGCATGTGCAAAAGTAATCATCTGCTTGACCGGGTTAATGCTGCCCAGCGCGTTAGAAACATGCATCACACCGACAAACTTGGTCCGCTCGTTGAATAGGTTTTCATATTCGTCGATCAGTAGTTCGCCGGCATCATTAATCGGCACCACCCGAATTTTCGCTCCGGTTTCTTCAGCGAGCATCTGCCACGGTACAATGTTTGAGTGATGCTCGAGTGTGGTTAGTATGATCTCGTCACCACTTTTAATGAATTTTCGGCCGTAGCCGTGCATCACCATATTGATCGCGTCGGTGGTGCCGCCGGTGAAAATCACCTCTCGCTCTTCGGGTGCGTTGATAAAGTGTTGCAGCTTGCGCCGAGCGTCCTCATATTCGAAGGTCGCTATTTCTGACAGAGTATGGACTGCGCGGTTGATGTTGGCGTGTTGCATGGTTTGATAGCGCACTAAACGGTCGATCACTATTTGTGGCATCTGGCTCGATGCGGCATTGTCGAGATAAACCAGTGGCTTGCCGTCGATCTGGAGCTGGAGTATTGGAAAATTGGCGCGAATGCTCTCGACATCAAAGATCATCGGTGAGTTGAGATTGGCGGTGCTTTTAACTACGCTCACGGCTGACCTCTGGTTCGTTCAAAGGCACTCTGTTCGAGCTGTTGCTTTAGTGATGCAATGGGAATGCGATCGATGACCTCTGCGGCGAATGCATAGGTCAGCAGATTACGTGCAGCGTTATCTGATAGTCCGCGGCTCTTTAGATAAAACACTTCTTCGCTATCTAGCTGGCCTATGGTCGCGCCATGCGCGCATTTCACGTCGTCGGCAAAAATCTCCAACTGCGGCTTGGTATCGACACGGGCCTTGTCGGTAAGTAGTAAGTTGCGGCTCGACTGTACTGAGTCGATATGCTGTGCACCCTGACGCACCTTGATTTTGCCGTTAAACACTGCGTGTGCGCTCCCGCCGACGATGCATTTGTGCAGCTGACGGCTCACTCCATGCGGCTGCAAGTGGTCTATGCAGGTATGAGTATCGGCCAGTTGATTTGCTGCGATTAGAGCTAGCCCATCAGTCGCGGACTCAGCGCCTTCAGCCAGTAACACATTGAGGTTGTACCGAGAAATCTGTGCGCCCAGCGCAATACTTATCGACTGATAGTTGCTCGAACGCCCAACAGACACCGCACAGCTAGCAAGATGAAACGCCTTTTTGCCTTCCCGCTGAATCCGAATGTGATTCACCTGTGCATTGTCTTTAAGCGCGATTTCGGTTACAGCGTTAGTAAAATGCGCTTCTTCTCGCCAGCGTGGTTGCGCCAACACAACGTAATCTTCGATCACGGTTACTCTGCTACCAGACTCGGCAACTACCAAGCAGCGAGGTATGCTTACAGTTTCTGTTTGAGTAGCAACGAATAATAGATGTACCGGCAATGCAAGCTCGGTGTTGCGTGGCACTATAACCACGGCCGCATCATCCAAGAAGGCCGTATTGATCGCTGCGAATACACCTTCGCTGGGTGTTGTATAACTGTCGAGATGCTCTTTAATCGCGTTGGCATGCGTGGTAAGTGCTTCCGACAGGTTGGCAACAATTACGTCGTCGGCGGTGATAATACTGGACAGTTGCGGCGCATACGCACCATCAACAAATACCAGCCGAGTGCTGGCTTCTTCAAGATAAAAGTGTTCAATGTCCTCAGTCTGCAGATGGATGGCGCTGCGCTGCGGCTCGAATGACAGCTTGGTGAGTGGTGAAATATCGGTAAAACGCCATGCCTCGTCGCGCTTAGTGGGTACGGTTAGTCCACTAAGACGATCGAGCGCATCGGCGCGCAGTGCGTTAATACACGCCTCCGAGCTAGCTGGTCTTTGCAGTTCTATAATCAGTTCGTTAAGCCACGAGTTTGCCAGACGGCCTTCGGGATTAACTGCTGCCAGGGTGCTGGACGCGCTCATGTCGCCATCCCTGCTGCCTTGTGCTCGGCTCCGACCCAGTCGTAGCCACGGTTCTCGAGTTCGACTGCAAGCTCTTTGCCGCCGGTCTTGATAATCTGTCCGGCATCCATCACATGCACGTAGTCGGGCACGATATAGTTGAGCAGACGTTGATAGTGAGTAACCAGCACGGTTGCGTTGTCGCTGTTGGCGAGTTGATTGACGCCTTGGGAGACGACTCTGAGCGCGTCGATGTCGAGGCCGGAATCAGTTTCGTCGAGAATCGCCAGTCGTGGGTCCAACAGTGCCATCTGCAATATTTCATTGCGTTTTTTCTCGCCGCCAGAGAAACCTTCGTTGACGCTGCGATCTAGAAAATCAGGACTCATTTCAAGCAGTTTCATTTTATCGCGCACGAAATCGTCAAACTCGAGTGGGTCGAGCTCTTCCTTGCCACGCTGTTCTTGCACCGTATTATAAGTCAGGCGCAGGAACTGGCTGTTGGCGACGCCGGGTATCTCGATCGGATATTGAAAGGCCAAAAATACACCGGCACGTGCGCGCTCTTCTGGCGCGAGCTCGAATAAGTTTTTGCCTTCGAATAACACGCTACCGCCGGTGACTTCATATGCCGAGTGACCCGCTAGTACCTTTGCGAAGGTACTCTTGCCCGAGCCGTTTGGCCCCATGATTGCATGCACTTCGCCGCTTTTTACGGTGAAGTCTAGGTCTTTTAGGATCTCGATGCCGTTCACACTCGCGCATAGCCCACGTACTTCCAATATCGTTTTACTATTTTGGTAAATCATCCAACACTTCCTTCGAGTTTGAGACCGAGGAGTTGGGTCGCTTCGACCGCAAACTCCATCGGTAATTGTTGAAATACGTCTTTGCAGAAGCCGTTGATAATCATTGATACGGCAGCTTCTGCGTCGACCCCGCGCTGTGCAAAATAAAATAGCTGGTCCTCGCCGATCTTAGAAGTTGATGCCTCGTGCTCAACTTGTGCGCTGCTGTTACCCACCTGGATGTAGGGAAAGGTGTGGGCGCCAGACTGGTCACCAATCAGCATTGAGTCGCATTGTGAATAATTACGCGCATCGTCAGCAATCGGAGATACTCTCACCAAACCGCGGTAGCTATTGTTGGAGTGTCCTGCCGAGATACCTTTGCTGACAATGGTGCTACGAGTGTTTTTACCAATGTGAATCATCTTGGTGCCGGTGTCGGCTTGCTGTAGGTGATTGGTGACGGCGACTGAATAAAACTCTCCGACCGAGTTGTCTCCGCGCAGGATGACGGAGGGATACTTCCAGGTAATCGCCGATCCAGTCTCGACTTGGGTCCACGAAATGCGTGAGTTGATGCCTTTAGCCAATCCGCGCTTGGTCACGAAATTATAAACGCCGCCGACGCCGTTTTCATCCCCGGCATACCAGTTCTGCACCGTCGAATATTTGATGTCGGCGTTGTCTAGCGCTACCAGCTCGACCACCGCCGCATGTAACTGATTGGAACTGAAGGCGGGGGCTGTACAGCCTTCAAGATAGGAGACCGATGCCCCTTCCTCGGCAACGATGAGGGTGCGTTCGAACTGCCCAGTTTCCTCGGTGTTGATGCGGAAGTAGGTCGACAAATCCATTGGGCATTTAACCCCCTTAGGGATAAAGCAGAATGAACCGTCGGTAAACACCGCCGAGTTGAGCGCAGCAAAATAGTTGTCACCGATCGGTACAACCGTACCGAGGTACTTCTGTACTAGCTCCGGATGCTCTAGTACCGCTTCTGACATCGAACAGAAAATGATGCCGACCTCAGCCAGTTTAGCCTTGTAGGTGGTCGCCACTGACACGCTGTCGAAAACAACATCAACTGCAACTCCAGCCATGGCCATACGCTCATTTAGCGGCACGCCGAGCTTTTCGAAGGTGCGCAACAACTCAGGATCAACCTCGTCCATACTATTTAGCTTTGGCTTCTGTTTGGGCGCGGCGAAATAGCTTATCGCCTGTAAATCGATCTTTGGATAGTGGACGTTGGCCCATTCCGGCTCTTCCATTTTGAGCCACGCTCGGTAAGACTTGAGTCGGAAGGCGAGTAGCCACTCAGGCTCGTTCTTTTTGCTCGAAATCATTCGGATGGTGTCTTCACTAAGCCCTTTCGCTGCGACATCAGACTCGATATCGGTGACGAAACCATGTTTATAAGGCCGGTTGACGAGATTTTGCAGTACTTCACTCATGATGATATTCCTACGTTAAGCGATAAGGACGATACGCAGCCAAAAGTAGCGATATTGCTTGGACTATTGTTGATGAGTAACCGCGTACCTGCTAGGTCATTTTTGTAGTCAATTTCTGCTCCTGACTTATACTTGGAGTCGATCGCGTCAATCGATACAGACACTCCCGTCTCGTCCATCGTCGTATGGCCTTGGTTGAGCGCAAACCTGTAAAATAGCTCGCTACTATCAATAAAACCTCTTAGCTTCAGGTCTTCGTAGTCTTCTTTACTATTTAAATCAGCAACGTTGTCCGCCGCGCTGGCGGCGAAGATAAAAGACATGACTGTTTCTGTTTGTATATTTTCAGTAACTGAACTCATGGCGTTACCATTGAACTTTTCACGCTAAGCGTAGACTTTTTTAAGTTGAAGCTCTCTCCGCAGCCACACTCGCTGTCAACATTGGGGTTATCAAATTTGAACATTTGCTTAAGTCCCTCAGTGACAAAATCGATGTGCGAGCCGTCGAGAAACGGCAGGCTGTCGGCATCGATCAGGACCTGTGCGTCATAAGCCTCGAAGCTATGATCGGTCGGAAGAATTTGGTCGGCGATATCAAAGGTGTGCGCCAGGCCGGTACAGCCCACTTTTTTTATACCGATCCGTAGGGCAATCCCTTTGCCGTGCTGTGCCAGTAGGTGTAGAACCTGTTTTGCCGCATTTTCAGTCAGTGTAATTGACATAATTTAAACTCCAAAGTAACCATAAATAACACTGAAATAACCGCTAGAATTCAAACTGAGGGATGAATTGCTAAGCGTTGCCAGTGGCTTATATCTTCACGATAATGTCTTCATATAGTATCGTTCCGAAACTATATTATTGTCAAGTAGTTTTTAAACGCTACTATAATAATTATAAAATAGTAGTGTTACGTTATTATAATCTTGCCAATATAGTTTCTAAACACTACTATATAGTGTGAGTTAGAGGAGATAAAGATGAGCAGTCGTGCGATAGCAGAGTTGGTCTTTCACTTGGGGCGTATAGCGTCGGGGGAGGGGCTCGTCGAGGGTCTGACCGCCGCCCAGTGGGCTGCGGTCAGATACTTTGCTCAGGCTAACCGCTTCTCGCGAACCCCGTCCGCTTTCGCCGCGTTTCATGGCACGACTAGAGGTACGGCGTCACAGACAATAAAAAGTCTTGAAATTCTAGGCTACTTGACCCGCATGCGGTCAGAGGACGATAGGCGCAGTGTTCGGCTAGTGCTGACCGAGAAAGCGTGGAGTATTCTTGCAAATGACCCTCTGGAATCCTTGGTTCGTGCTGCGGATTCACTGCCTGACGGTATCCAACGTCACTTCGCTAAAGCCTTGCAGCGGCTGCTTGGCGAGGTGTCGCAAGAGAGAGGTAAGCCTCCCTTTGGCACCTGTACCTCGTGTCAACATCTGAAAAGCGACGATTGCAATCGTGCCGGGCAGGCGAACTATGCGTGCGGCTTTACTAGCGAGCCACTGCTTTTGCAAGAGCTCGACGGGGTTTGCATCAACTTCGCCTCGGGCAAGCCCATGCCGCTGAAACACTATGTGACTGGAACCGAGCCGCGATGAGTAGTGTTCTAGTAGCAGCGGTTACTAGCGATGACGAGCTGCGGGCGTTAATTCTCGGCTTGCGTCTACCGCCAAATCTTCGAGCGTGGTCGACCTCCTCAGGACGATGCCATGACTGATAAAATTTCAGGGCCTGCCATGGTGATGACCGGCGCGGACCCTTCGTCTGAAATACTCCCACGCCGGCTTCGTATGCATCTGCAATCGCTCGCTGCACTGCGCTACCAATCATTTATCGGGAGGTGGCCAAAGAGCTGTTGCTGGTCCCCCCGAACACCATTCATCAAGTTACTCAGGCGTTGCAGCAACTCATGGCCGAGGACGCGGCGGCCGGTGAGCCCTTCATTGCGGCTATGGTGATCAGCAAGTGGCGTGGTGGCTTACCTGCGCCGGGCTTTTTCGACTGTGCGGCTCGGCTTGGACGTTTCACCGGTGATGCCAAGGGACCACAAGCAAGGATGTTTTATACGCGCGAGTTTAACGCCGTGCTCAACTTGTGGGCACCATCAAGCGACTCGCACGGACTGAGCTGACGCTTCTACTGTGCTGACAAAGAACTAAAAGAAGTCGTAACGGTTATTTTTTGATTAACTGTCTGGTTGCTAGGTACTGTTCAAAAAATAGCGGCTACGACCCCTTAACTATCAGGTAAAGTCACAATTTTATAACGGGTATATCTTTAATAGATGTTGTGTAAGACGGCGATTTCATCTGTCGCTGCATCCGCCAGAATGGGTCGATACCACTACTTGCATAGAATACTGTAGTTTGTGATTTATTCATTTTGTCGAGCACCGACATTAGCTTAAGTGACTTAGCTGACTGGTACTGATTAAAGATGTTTAGCTGGGTATTCACCTGGTCAACAATATCTATTAGGCCTATACCCGCACGGGCATATGCATAGCCATTTCGAAAGATACTTTGCAGCCCTTGCTTAGCCGCAGCAATAATCATCCCAGTATCGTTGGTAGAGTGGGGTAGTTGAACAGTGATGCTGTTGCGGTATTGATTATCTGCAAACCGTGAAGTTTCAATAAAGACTGTAACTCTGTTTGTAAGACTTTTTTGCTTTCTTAGCTTCGCCGCAGCGGTAGTGACATATTGGCTTATTGCTTCACTTAGGTCGTAGCAACTATGTACTCGGTTGCTAAATGACTTGGTCGAGTATATTTCCTTTTTAGCCGAAGGCTGGGTTTCAAGATCAAAACAACGCATGCCGTTTAGCTCTCGTAACGTCCTTTCAATGGTTACTCCAAAATGTTTGCGAATATACTCTGGTGACGTATGTCTGAACTCATAAATAGTATGTAAATTAAGGGCGCTAAGCCTAGCGCTCAATTTAGATCCAACGCCCCATATTTTTGACACAGGCAGTTTTTTGAATACCCCGTCCCAGTCATCTGGGTTATTAATCACGCATACCCCATTAAGCTTTCTAGACTTTTTGGCTAAGTGGTTGGCCAGCTTCGCCAGGGTTTTAGTTTGCCCCACACCTACGCACACCGGCATTCTTACATCGCGCCAAATAGCGTCTTTGATTTCATGGCCGTACTTAACATGTCCGCTATGGAAATCATCGAAGGATAAAAAGCACTCATCAATGGAATATATTTCTAGTATGTCGGCATACTCATACAGTACTTCCACCACCCGGCTTGAGATATCGCCATAGAGTTCATAGTTACTACTGAATACCTTTACGTCGTTTTGTTTCAAAAAAGGTTTGAGCGTAAAGTAGGGCTGCATTGATGGAATGTTTAATGCCTTAGCCTCTTTACTCATAGCAACAACGCAGCCGTCATTGTTACTGAGGACAACAACAGGTTTATTTCTTAAGTCTGGTCTGAATATTTGCTCACAGCTTGCATAGAAGCTATTGCAGTCAACGAGCGCGTACATCGTGATACCTAATCGAGTGAGTGACAACGCCCTCTATGATGCACTCCATAGCATCACCAATGAGAATAGGCGGGTAGGCGTTATTGGCAGATACGAGCTGTTTGTTGCGCTTGTCTAATATCTTGCATGTCATATCGCCATCGATGGCGGCAATAACGATCGAGCCGTCCACTGGGGTCTTGGCTCTATCGATAACCATTAGATCGCCAGAGTATATCCCTCGGTTGATCATTGAATCGCCGTTAGCACGCGCAAAGAATGTCGACACAGCCCGTTTAACAATATGGCTATTAAGATCTATGCGGTCTTCAATATAGTCCTCTGCAGGGCTTGGAAAACCGGCAGCGATCATTGACGACGACAATGGAATTAGTTTAATTGGGGTGCCAGCGGGCATCGAATAAAGGGGTTTTATATGCATTTCAGATCACTGTATAAATATACAGTATATGTCTATAGGAAATATTATCCAAGCCAAGATCAACAGTAAACTGCTCTCGATGTTGAAAATAAAATGTAAGTAATTGATTTATATAAAAGTGACGGTAATATTAATTAGTCGATAACTTACTGAAATAGTAATCGGTGTTATCTTACTAAGGCACAAAGCTTCGCCTAAATAGTGGTTTTCTATGTGACAATAAACGGCGGATGTATAACAAGTATGGCCATGTGAACGCTAAAATCATGGCTTTGCCACTGCCGCATATTCCACCGGCGATATAGCTTCAAACATAAAAGAGGGTTCTGTCATTAACGACAAAAACAATGCTAAAGCTACGCGTCGAAACCCTTGGTTTTCTACTGGTGTCGTCATATCAATATTGATACTGCTAGGGTTTGCGGTAACGTCGATACCTAAAGGTTTTAAGATGACCCACGAGCAAATAGGCACCGGTTTGCCGGCTCTGGTGTTTGTCTATGATGCAAACCTTGCCGTTAGCATAAGCCAGACTGAGCAAATGAATAAAGCTCGTGATCAGCTTAGTGACCAAGCTTTCTTTCTCATCGCCAAAATTAACAGTCCAGAGGGAAACCGGCTTATCGCTGAACACCGAGCCAGCCCGGCGGAGCTTTTACTCTTCGATCCGTCTGGGCGGCTGATTAAAAGACAGTCCGCTTTGAGAAACGCTAGCGAACTAATCCAGTGGATCACGGTAGGTGAGCTTTAATTCCGGCGTACTAGTTTTTATTCCTTTAAGTTTGTTCCCTTTGCTAAAAAAATAGGTGTTTTGTGCAGGCTACAATAAATCGCTCAAAAATCGCTAGCAAGTTGGCGGGACCTCCGCTGCATTGCTTGGTCGTCACGCTAGCACAAACGAATCAATACAACGTCGGCCTGCTAGTGGAGCGTTAAGTATCTATAAAGATTGCAGCTATGAAAAGCTGCACGCAATGCTGTTTGACGCATGAAAAGAAACCGCCCTCGATAATTATCAGCGCCAGCAACTGGATAATGCGGTTGCTATTTTATTGCCTTTTATTGAAGGCTGCTGCATCACGCCTTCTAGTCTTAAGGTCTCGAAAAATAAGGTAGCTGAACAATTAGCGCTGGGACTATATAAAATTTTGAGTGAGCCGGCGGCTTAATCTAGTGACGTAGATTGTTGGGGCAGGGTAGAAACTTACAGATTAAATAAATTCAAGATGTTGGCGCCGTTATTTTTAATCAACTGCCAGTTTGTTCAGCAGATACTTTGGGGTAAAGCATCTGCTAATTTAAAAAGCTAGCAACGTTATTCAAGGTTTTAGTCTTCTCCCCCCATACCAATGTTAACGACAGCGTTGGTTTAAAAACCCGGCGGTGGCCTCGATAAGTTCAAGTCGTGAAGACGAAAAGCTGTGGTCATCGTCAATTAGTAGGTAGTGAGCATTACTATCCTCAGTGATTGTTAGCGCGTCCAGCAATGGTGTGATATGCAATTCGATGGGGATTACAGCAGTACCCGCCGCGATCAGCAGCACCGGTCGGTTGTTTATTTTGTTAGCGCGAGTGACTAAGTCCAGTGCTCTGCCGTGTTGGTTTATCTCTTGCATTGCCTTGGCGCCAGACCAGCCTTCAAGCATAAACAAGGTGTCGCTATAGTTGCTCCACATAGCCGCAGCCTCCGGGTTGTTGAATAGGCCTTTGCCTTTGGCGCCCATATTTGCGCCATCATAGGCGATGGCACAACGCACATTTTCGTTATCCAAAATTCCAGCAATAGCCATATGGCCGCCCATACTGTGACCGACTATCGAAATGCGGTCGGGGTTTATTCTCAGCGCTGATGCGGTTACCGGGTCACGCATGTAGTTGAGTACAACTTGTACATCTTGCTCGGCATTGCCAAAGGAGAACTCGCCTTCACTGCCCCAGGCGCCGCGGTAATGGAAGAACACAACATTCCATCCTTCGCGGCGCAAAGCTTGAGCAACATCTAAATTCTTTTCATTGCCAGGGTAGCCGTGTAACAGCAGTACTGTTGGATGTGGGCCACTGCCAGCGGCTAAATAGGCGAGGCCTGGCATACGGCTGCCATGGGATTCTATGGTTAATTCAGTAATGCTAGCTACAACGGCCTCAGGTTTGGCGGCAATCACTGCACTGCTTTGACATGCAGTTAGCAAAAATGGCGTTAATAAAATAAATAGGAGAAATGATGGCTTAATAAAATAGTTAGGCAATTTTTGTGCTCCAGAATTTGTGGATATGTTAGCGGTAAAGTAAGAACTGATACGAATCGTTAGCGTGCTATGTAGGATTTTTACTCTGCCTTTAAAAGCATAACAAACTTCTACAGCTTGTGAAAATTGTACCCAGTCTAGTCATCATCCTACTGGCTGCTTTTTTAGCGCCGTTTAATGTCTTTGTTCGGCCAGCGTATCGCTCGCTAGAATAATTGGCTTACCTTTAATATTGTGTTTTTTCTCATCGCTTTATCTGGGGGGGTAACTGTCATATTTCTGTCATATTTTTGACATAAAAGGTTAATCAATTAGTCGCCTTAGTGAAATAAACCGATTGTAAAGTAAGCGGGATTAATAAATACAGCGCCCTATTGATTTGATAATGCGCTGATATAAATGGTTTATAACTTGGAGAACTTGCATGAGTATTAGAAATATTTTAGCAATAACGGTTGTGGGATCCTTTTTAGCTGCTTGTGGCGGCGGTGGGGGAGATATTAATTTAGAGCCCACTACTGTAGATAATTCAGTTGACAATAGCGTTAGTGGTGGTGGTGAAACGGGTAGCAATCCATGTGCTAGTTATGCCGACGGCGAAGCTGTAGTGCAGGGTGCTTATGACGGCACTAACTGCACTTACAGTTCTGGTTTCGTAGGAGAATCAAATCCTCTTACTACCGACCTGACTATCCCTTTACTGTCTACCGGTGCACATATTTTCCAAGACAGCTTGTTCGTAGGTACTGATGTCAGTCCATCCGATATTGCCAGCGGTACTGCTGTACCACAAGAAGCTGAAGGTCCAACGTTAACTATCGACGCTGGCAGCACGATAGTATTTATCAATCCTCGCGATTATATCCGCATTAACCGTGGTTCGCAGATTATCGCTGAGGGTACTCCAGCGGCACCTATATTAATGACTTCATATGCAGATGCTGTTAGCGATACCGCTGGCGATGCCGCGGTGAGTTTGTGGGGTGGTTTGCAAATTAATGGTAATGGGATTACCAATAACTGTACCGATGATGAACGTACTAATGGCACTTGTGCAGTGCAAACAGAAGGTAGCGAATCATATTATGGCGGTAACAATAACGCCGAAAGCTCCGGTGTAATGCGCTACGTTGTGGTTAAGCATTCTGGCTTCGAAGTTAGTGAAGGTGACGAGCTAAATGGTATTACCTTTTATGCTGTAGGCTCTGGCACAGTGATGGAGTATATCCAAGTACATGCCACTAAAGATGATGGTATGGAGTTTTTCGGTGGCGCAGTAAACGTCAAGTATCCGGTACTAAGCTTGGTTCAAGATGACTCTTTAGACTGGTCTGATGGCTATGTCGGTAATATTCAGTTTCCTTTAATTATCGCTGGTGAGAGCAACCGTTGTATCGAGGGTGACAACGTATCTGATAGCCGAGTATCTGATCCAAATTCTGCGTCTATAGCTGAATGGTTGGTTACGCCGATATCTAATCCAGTGATTGCCAATATGACTTGTATCACTTCTGCTGGCGACGATAACAACGCCGGTAACGACTCGGAAGGTATTCTGCTTCGCCATGGTACTACGGGTAAAATTTTCAATTCAGTTGTTACCTCGCCTGGCTTTGTTAACGGCAACGAGTGTCTGGAAATAGATACTAATTCTACTCGACAAAATGCTCAAGATGGCACTCTAGATATCCAAGGTAGCGTTCTCGCCTGTACAGAGCCAACTAAAGACGACCTAGACCCTAGTACTAGTGTTGCGGAATGGTTTTTGGAACCAGCTAAATCTAATGTCATTGCGCAGCATACTGATGCTACTGACCTAGCCCCAGTATTAGATGGAATCTTCACTACCTTTACAGGTACGCCTGTAGCGCTACCTGCGGATGACTTTTTTGAAACAGTTGACTATGCCGGTGCCGTATCAGCCTCCGATGACTGGACTAACGAGTGGGTTTTCCGCGGTGGATGGCCAACATATACCGAGTAATTTTTAACACTATCGGCTGGGTTACAACAGTTAATCGTAATGTTGTAACCCACCCATTTTATTGCTCGCGTTAATGCATAAATAGCCATCAAATAAAGGTTAATTCAGATGAACAAATTAATTCCTGCCAGGCTCAAACCTCTGGCAATAGCGGTGGCTGGTATAACCGTACTTGGAAATAGCCAAATGGTCTTGGCCCAGGATGAGAGAGAAACTCAAGCCGCTGCTGAGTTGGGCATACTTGAAGAAACCGTTGTTACTGGCCGCTTAAGAAGTGCTAGCGGACAATTAGTCGATGAGCGTAAAAATTCGGCATTTGCAGTGGATTTACTGGGTGGGGATGCTATTTCCAGAGCGGGCGACAGTGATGTTGCTGCGGCGCTAAAGCGAGTGCCAGGGCTAACGTTGGTAGGTGGCAAATTTATTTATACGCGCGGTCTCGGCGAGCGTTACTCAAGTACTACACTAAATGGTTCTTACGTACCATCACCAGATTTGTCACGTAATGTTGTGCCATTGGATTTATTCCCGTCAGATATTGTTAAATCTTTGTCAGTGTCGAAAACGTTTGCACCTAATTTACCAGCTACTTTTGGTGGCGGTAATATTGATATTCGTACCAAAAGTATACCCAGTGGCCCAGTGCTAAAGCTTCAACTAGGTACTGGTGTTAACAGTGAAGATCACGACGGCTTAACTTACTCCGGTGGTAGCGATGACAAGTGGGGTGATGATGATGGCACGCGGGCGATGTCGGCTGAGCTATTTACTGCGCTTGACACATATCGCGGTCAAATTAGCCCCGTTAATATTTTAAACACACTCAATTTTGATGGTGGTCAAAATGAGCTGTCTGATGCTGAAACCATCAATAGAGAGCTTTCAACCTTTTTATACCGCGATGCGATGGACATTAGAAGTAAATCAATGAGCCCCGATGTTAATGGGCAAATCACCGCAGGAAATAACTGGATTTTAGGTGAAGACGAACAGTGGTCGGTTGGCGCCCTTGGTTTAGTGTCTTATAGCAATAAATGGCGCAATATAGATCGCGTCAATCGCAATGCGAACAACCCAATTGAGAACTTTAGTGAAACCCAGCGTACCGTTAACAGTATAGATTTGACGACTACTTTAACGATGGGTATTGAATATGGGGGTTATCACTCTGTCAATGCCAACATTATTCAAATTCGTAGCACTGAAGATGAAGTCTCAGTGACGACTGGCCACTCGCAAGGGTTTGAGCTGACTAATGGTCGTGGTTTTCGAGATTTAGACGTGCGTTGGGAACAGCGTGAGTTGGATATAGTTCAATTTAGTGGTTCGCACCAAGCCGCTCAGTGGTTTGATCATGACTTATTGTCTGGCATTACCTATGACTGGTATTACACCGATTCTGGAGCATCTACTGATATTCCTAACGAAATGTCGGTTGAAGGTATCGACAACGTAGACCCAGTGACTAGAGAGGTTTTGAACTCGCGCGTGGCAGGGTCATCTACGGCAGCTGTATTTGCCTTTAGTGAGCTCACTGATGACGTAGAAAGCTATGGCGGAGCTGCATCTTGGCCGTTTATGGTAGGCAATGCCGAGTATAAATTTACTGGCGGTTATGACTATTACAAAAAAGCGCGAGAATTTTCTAACTACATTTGGAATATCGGTACACCAAATACTCCTGCGGGCACATTGGACAACACGGCTTCTGAAGTATTTAGTTCGGCCAATATCCTCGACCCTAATAACCTTTTCGAAACTACTATTGGCGGTTTGGGTACCGAGAGTTATTTAGCTGCAGAAGCAGTAGATGCCTACTTCGGTGAATTTGATGTGCTTTGGAACAATAGCTGGCGCGTAAGTGGCGGCGTTCGTTATGAACAGTTTCAACAAGTATCGGTGCCTATTAATCTAACCGAATACGACGCTGATGTTGGCCAACTTGCTATTCCGGTTGAAGAGCTGAATGACGCTGTTTTTTTAGAAGATGACTATTATCCATCGCTGGCGGTAACCTATCTACAAGACGATTTTTTGGCTGACGAATTCCAAATACGTTTTGGTTATTCTAGTACTGTCACTCGTCCAGATTTACGTGAAATTTCTTCGGCATCGTATATAGATCCATTAACTGAATACCGCATTGTTGGTAATCCTAACCTGGATACAGCCCAGCTTGATAACTTCGACATTCGTGCTGATATGTTTTATGAAAATGGTGATAGTTTAACTTTTTCATTGTTTTATAAAGATATAGTAAATCCTATTGAAACTACTCGTTTGGCAGGATCAGATAACAACATAGTATTGTCATTTCTGAATGCTGAAGAAGCACAAATGTATGGCTTAGAAGTTGAATATTTGAAAGAGCTATCGAGTTTGACGCCGGGGCTATTCTTTAATTCAAATATCACTATAAGCGAATCAGACATTACGGTAGATGCGTTTGATACTGGTTTGACTAATAATGAACGCCAAATGACTAACCATTCGCCTTGGGTAGTTAATTTCCAGCTTGGTTACGACTCACCGAACGAAAAGCATACTGCATCACTGGTTTATAATGTTGCCGATGAGCGTTTGTTCTTTGCGGGCAGAGATGGGCAGGACGATGCTTTCGAACAGTCATTCCACGCGTTGGATTTCGTTTATAGCTATTATCCAAAGCCAGAAATCTCAGTTAAGCTTAAGCTGCAGAACCTATTAGGCTCTACAGTAGAGATTGAACAAGACGGAGTTACTATCTTTGAACAGGAACCAGGTCAAACGGTCGCGTTATCAGTTGCTTGGGAATACTAAAAAATCAAAGTCCAGCTGTTAAGATATTTGGGGTCAGAGTAAAAACTAACTTCTGACTCCAGATATTTTTTTTAGCTTAGATTTATTAGAGTATAGAGCTTTCCTGCAGCCGCCTAAGGCGGGTGATGTGAGCAATTATGTACTGACATTAAATCGAGATCACGCCTCTAGCACTGCTTAATATGACGCTCAGTCATGTAACTAACTGCCTTAATAATTAGGCGTGTTAAAAAATACTGACTAACTATTTATATCGCTAATATTTTTTGCTATTAAACGTGGCAACGAATATTTTTCGTTGCTGGTTTTAATCCCTCGTTATGACTAGGTTAGTTTTATACTCGCTACTGTTGTAGATAAACCCGACATGTTCTGAAAAAGAATATAAACCAGGTCACAATCCCAAATAACTTAAAACCATCTTCGATCAACAATACAAACCCATGTTGTTCTAGCAATAGATCGGCTAACACCGACACTGCAAAGAAACAAAAAGCTTTAAACAAAATTACGTATTCATAGCGTAATATTTGTGTTTTGAATTTAACCAAATAAGCAAAAGCTATAGTTATATAACCTAGATATATCAGCTTTCCCGGTATCATTAAGTGATAGGGTAAGATGGAATCATGTAACATAAACATATCATCTAACAATAACCACAAGGTAAGCAGGCCAGAGCAGAGTAAAAATTGCGAGGTAGCTTGATCGGTATCTTGGTTGCGAACGATTGAAGCAAAGAGACAAATCGCAGCAGTAAAAGCCCAAAATAATATACCGATATTAGATATAAAACCAACATAAGCGGCACCACCTAATACCGAGATTGGGTCACGTGTAAATGAGTCAATAGGTATGTTGTAATAGCTACTTATCATCGCAATAGAAAATAAAAAACCAGTTAACACAATATAAATTGAAGATAGTAGCGGCCCAGTTCGTCTTATTTGGGTGATTACATTGCGAGTCGTTAGCACATATTTTCCTGGTATTATAAGTCGTTAATGGCACTATATTATACAGTCATCATAATTTCCAAACTTTACGATCTGGGCATATAATATCAGTTTCGTGCAGCTGGAATTTCACTTCCTTTCGTATTGAATATTAGCACTGAAGATCTATTCACAAAGCGCCTAAGAGTAGGCAGCTTGGTGAAAACGTAGGCAAGCGGGTCTGCCATTATTGTTCTAAAAAACCTACGATATTGCTTAGAGCTAAGTACACCAATACCTAAGAAGCCTAAAAGCGCCTGAGTAAAAGAGAACGTCTCATTTAGTTCGCAACTAACTATTCTTGTATCTGTTTTATTATCGGGACTGGCATCTCGCATAAGTCCAAGTCCAAGAAAATCAACACCCAGGTAGTCGCTAATATGCACACTAGCCCAAAATCGGGCGTTGAATTCAATGAGATAGAGTTTACCATCGCGGCCTAACCGCGCATCCACATGAGCTGGGCCGCTATAATCTTCCTTGTGAACTAATTTTTTAACCTGATTAACGAGTTCTGGCATAGGGGGAAACCGATCACCAGACTTCGACCTATGCTGAACATAGGCATGCGTGATGAACCCCTTTTTGGCGAGTAGGCTCAAGCCAACATCTTCGCCGTCAATATATTCTTGAACGACCAGCGGAGAGAAGTTGAATGTTTTATCGTCTATGATTGATTGCAGTTGCGCGGCATTCTTCACGACCTTGATACCTATGCCGCCAGACATGTTTACTGGCTTTACAATTATCGGATAGGGTATCCGAGAGCCATTAATAAAATTGCTAAGTGAATGTTTGTTTTCAACAGCTTCGGTTGTTGGGATGCGAGCACCTACTTCCAGACAAATTTCTGCAAATTTATCTTTGCTACCGAGTCTTGAGGATACGTCTAGCGATGGCAGCGGAAAGGTCTTTAGTTCAGCGCAAGCTGATGCGTTGATCAATGCCGTGGTTGCAATGTCTCCGGCTGGCACAATGCTACAACTTTTGGTATCAATCTTTAGCTGATGCAGCGACTTGAGTAGCCTATGCGTCATGTTGCTCAGGCTGATTTCATAAAATTTTGTGCAGGCAGCTGCAAATCTTAATGAGCCGCAGCCATAGCGGGCTATCACTACAGCTGTACGGTTATTAACTGCTGCCGTTCGCAGTAATCCTAGACCCACAACGGGGTCATCAATTATAAAAATTAGCTCTTTCTCTTTCACGATGATTTAAAATTCCCTTTCAGTAGACAAGTGGCTAACATAATACTGTGTCTATGTGCATGCTATCTCTAGATACTGCTGACATTGTTCTAATATCTATTTGGCGCGCTTTTACCGCGTTAACAACGGCCTCAAACTGGTTAACTGAACATCCATAGGCGCTGTGTTTATTTTGGACATCATGAGTGTAAAAAACCAACCATGCGTTCTGTCGTAGCGTTTCTTCAACTAGCTGCTCAATCCTTCGGAGGCAGAAGTTCTCGCCATATATCGAGTAAGCTTTTATATGCATCCGGTCGATTCTCCCGCTATTGAGACCAGGGTTAATAGACCTAGCAATCCGATAATGAGGTAGGACAGCTTTTTTGGCCTGTGGACTTGTGCCTCCAAATGGAAATGCAAATGAGCTAACTTCTGTATCTAAAGTTTTGCGAATAAAATCACGGTTTACGACGATTTCAGATTCCATTTCCGCTTTGTTGAGAGTTTGTAGGTGCTTATGGCTTTGTGTGTGGCCACCGATCTCATGACCGTTGTCTATAACATTTTGCAGGTCTTTAGTATCGCACTGAGCTTGCCCTTCATAATGGGTATCAATAAGATCAGTAGATAAAAAATAGGTACCTCTGGCCTCATTGTCCTCGAGAATTTTACCTGCGTTGGTATACGCAGTTTTAGGAAAGTCGTCGAAACTGAACGACACGGCAGGAGCGTCCCCGGTTAGTTCTGCCGGCGCGGTGACAAGAGATTTTGCCAATATTCTTTCAAGCTTACTAATAAACTTCATTATCATTTCCTTATCTGCTGCTGACATATCAAGTACTAAAACTCTCAATATTAATGTCGTTGCCACATGCCTAGTATCGCTACTACGGCGGTTATATTCTGTGTGGCGTTGTATTGAATTCGTTAATGAGATTGCTTAAGTCGGGCACAGAGCGATAAACCATCAAACACAGTGTGATGAAAACGGCTGCTAGTACAACTGCTGCCGCTACCATCGTCGCCAGCCCAGCGATGCCAAGTGACAGCTGTGAATAGAAAAATGCCATGCTCACAAACAGCACTAAAAGCAACAGTGAATTTCGCATTGGGGCAACTAGTGAGCGTCGGCTGAAAGGTACTTTTAGTAGGGTGTAAGCAGTAATCAGCGCACAGATTTCGCCAACAAACCCCATGATAGCGATGCTATATATAGGCCAATCTTGATAGACAGCGATTAATGACAACGGGATTGCGATAGTCCGTGCAAGATTTGCGTATAACTCACAGCGGGGTTCGGCCATTGCTAGGGTGATGACCGATGGTGCGATTCTAAGTACTCTAACGCTTAGCATTAGGGCTATCCATGGCAGAATGACTAAGCTACCAGTAAACTTTTCGCCAAAGATCAGAATCAAAAGAGTGGGGCCGAGAATAAGAAATACTGCGCTTGTTATTGCACAAAGTACGATTGTCGACGAGACGATTATAGAACTATGGGTTTGGAAGTCGACTTGACTGTGAAAAGAGCGAGCAATTAGTGGCAGTGCCATAGCATTGTATAAGCGGTGCAGTATCATCGTTGGTAGCAGCAAGGACGAAAAAACGACGCTATATAGGCCAAGCGTTGCCATGTCATAATAACCGCCAATAATGACTTTATCGCCCTGAAAGATAGTGAACATTAACAGACCGCTTATCATCAGTGGCCAAGCGAATGTGAGCATTTTTAGTAAAATACCATAGTCCAAACTAAGCTTGTATCGCCGCGTTGCAGTCATGTGTGAAATCAGAAGATTAAACACAGGTATGGCAATTATCACCAGCAGCATCGCGCGATAGTCGGGCAAGTAATGTAAGGCAGGAATGACTAATGCTGTTGCCAGCACTTGTGGAACAACGATATTGATGGAGGTGGGAAAAATATTCATCTGGCGTTGTTTAGTGACAAAATCAAAATGAATAAAGCCGCTGATAAGGGGCAACAGTGCTAGCAACTGAAAAGCCCACAGTGTTTCCTGCAAGTTGAAAATATGAGTTATAGGCCATGCAGAAAAGTACAGTATGGCAGCTAATAGCACGCCTCTTATAATACTCAGTGTATGAGCTGAAGACAGCATCAGATCGCTATCGCCCTCACTATCTTGCAGTAGCAGCTTGTCTATTGCTACAGCGCTTGCCATCTCGACTAAAGCCAGAGTAGCGGCTAGGGCTGAAGCAATGCCGAAATCGGTTAGGGAAATCTCCCGCGCAACCATTACATTTCTAACAAATGAACAAGCGGATGATAGAAGCTGCGCGCTTACTAATGCCGAGCTGCCTATAATAAAATTTTTTATAGTCAAGGTAGTAACGACTCCAGTTTTGCTATGCGTTCAGGTGTCATCTGTTAGAGCCAGTTCTGTCTCTCAATGCCGCTTCATTATAAATAGAGAAATTTTTCATTTTTTCAACAAGCTGATTGTGTCCTCCCAAATCCACTAAGGTAAGTGTTTCTTCGGCTCCTGGGAATGGCATTGGCCCTGACCGTGTCAGCTTGGTGTCGAGCGAGTGAACGGTCTTTACCCCGTTGTCGATTAGCCCAATACTGCGCAGGCGACCGATGCTATTCATATAAACTGGACGCTTGGCGACATTTTTAAAGATGGAGTGTCCCTGTAGCGGCAACCCCTCGGGTGCCAACCCTAATAGGTCTAGAATACTAGGTACAATATCAATATGACGGGCGTACTCCAGAGTTGGTAGGGTAATTTCCTTGCCGCGGATATACAGTATTAATGGTACGAGATGCGTTGCCTCACTGAGGGTTGTGCCCCGACCACGAAAGCTGCCATTAAAAAATTCTTCGCCATGATCTGAGGTAATGATAATTAGTGTATTTTCCATCAGGCCTTGCGCATCAAGCCCTGCAATCATTTCTCGAAGCGCGAGCTGGGAGAATTCAATTGACCGTTGATGTCTTTCAAAATCTGTGCCCGCAGTGTTGCCAGGGAAGTCATAAGGGTAATGCGAGGCCGACGTGTAGTAAGTAGCAAGAAACGGTTGTTGTTGCTTAAGCTGCTCAAAGCCGGGGAGGAACATTAATCGATCATCGCCATCCCCAAAACCCGAACGCGAAAACGCTACCCCTTTTTCCTCGGCAAGGTCTGCCAGTTCAGGTAGCCCAGTCACCTGGTGATAACCCATATTTTCATATTGGGTACGCGATCCTTGGTAATGCAGTTTCTGAGCGCTGATAAACTCAGTATGATATCCAGCATCGCGCAATGTGCGCGGCAACCCTGTTAGTTGCTTTATCCTTGTTTCCAGTACTTCCTGGGTAGGGCTCGCATACATGCCCGTTTGTAATGTATACATAGACTTTGTGGAGGTTGCGAAGGTTGCATAACAGGGCATCGATAACGCGCCATCCTCAACTAATTCTTTATATAAAGATGTGCCAGTTGCCTTCTCTGCCAGTTGCAGCGCCTTCAGTGGAGTGCTTTCAAGTATATACAGCACCACATTATAGTCTTTAGCGAGATCTATTCCCGCTGCCGATTGGTGTTGAAAATCATCTGCTGAAGATAGGCGCAATGGTTCTGACGAGTGTCGATTTTGATGATCTCGGTAGCCTGGCAACTGCTCTGAAAAGATTCCTTGTGACATAGCGGAAAAAACAAAATTCTGATGCAAGCCATAGGGTTTAGGAGACGTTAACGTGCTGAGTACCAGTGTGCTGCTAACAAGGACAAGCGCGCAGTAGCCGGTAAACCGTTCTATAGCGGCCAACGGCTTGGCGAAATAACCCTGTGGAGAAAGCCATTTAGAGCGCTGTGTAACAGCGCAAACCAGCCATAACACTGCCATAGATACCAACGCGCCTTTCCAGAAATTCACCCCTGCAAATAACTCGAAACTGTCAGCCAGCAGGTCGGCCTCCTCGATACTAAAGCGGATAAGATCTATCGAAAGCGGCTCGAGAAACTTTAACTTGATGCGTGCGTCAACGATTTGCAGTAGCAGTATTAAGTTAATAGAAAACAGGCTGACAAAAACTTTCCAGCCAGACGGCCGCGTCAGCATTTTGGAGCAAATTAGATACAGTGCACTCCAGATAAAGATGTCTTGCACAAAGCAGGTCGCATAGTCGTAGAATCCCCATTCTAACTGAACGGCAAGTTCTTCCGCAGAAACGCTATAGTATTTCCATAATAATAATAGTGGCAGTGCGGTGAGAAATACCAGTCCGAGAGGACGACGTTGGCTCTGCTGACGGCTAGAAGGATCAGCAATTCCCAAACTAAACCAATTCATGATCATGACGCCCATGCACCATTGTTACCGCAATAAGCCTGTCGACAACAAGAGTCTAACGTTGACCCAATATCTGCAACGCATCTAGTGTAATAGTTGGTTCGCGTCACATCTTTGCTACTTTTCTGTGTCTGTTTAGGTCTGTTCATTGTCATTGCTCTAGGTTGCGTTACCTAAGGGAAACTGCAAAGACCGTGCCATGTTGATAAGAACTTATAAAATGACGAAAAACAGACAGATAGACAAAAATTTTAACAGTTTAGTCGCAAATAATAGTGAGATAGCCACGGTGGTATCGCCGGCACCAGCCACCCTGACCCACTATTTGGTCGCATAATGCGAGGCTGTTGGTTTTTCTTTCAAATTGCAATGCATATGGCTCACCTATACCCCGCGGCCTAAGTGTGAATAACGGCCATAATTGAATAGTTGCGGACTCGTTAAATTCCTTAAGTTACTAATATTATTAGTATTTTACTGATTCTCTATAGCTTGTTACCTCAAGTTAACTGTTTGGCACAGTTGTTGCTCTTAGGTAGGTTGAGACAGTAATTATTAAGTTTGTAATTGGAGCAAAAGCCTATGAAGACAAGTCAAAAAAAAGTTCTTGCCGTCGCCTCAGGCGGTGGTCACTGGGTGCAGCTAATGCGTTTACGCCCAGCGCTGACTGGATGTCGTTGTGCTTTTGTATCAGTAGATGAGGGCTCGCGGGCGGCGGTAGCCCCCGATAAATTTTACCGTGTCCTTGACGGCAATAGGAGCACGAAATTAAAGCTGATTTTTATTGTTGTCAAGCTTCTCTATATTGTCCTCGCTTTTCGCCCAGATGTAATTGTTTCGACCGGTGCCGCGCATGGATATCTCGCCATACGACTGGGCAAACTTGTCGGCGCCAAGGGACTATTCATTGACTCTATTGCCAACGCTGAGAAGTTGTCGCTGTCGGGTGAATTAGCAGTTGCCCATTCAGATCTGGTGTTGACCCAATGGCCAGAGTTATCTGATGAGCAGCGAGTTTTTTATCGAGGAGCCGTATTGTGAGCAATTTATCAAAAAAGCGAAACGCTATATTTGTAACTGTAGGTACTCAACTGCCGTTCGATCGATTGATCACCGCTATCGATTGTTGGGCAGTCCAAAATTCGCAAACAGATATATTCGCGCAAGTTGGAGAGGGCTCAGTGCTACCTTTTCACATTGACAGTCAAGCACGTATTTCCATGATGGAATTTGCGCGCCAGGTAGCTCACGCAGACCTGCTGATTTCACATGCTGGTATGGGGTCAATCATTACGGCGTTAGACCTTGGTAAACCTATTGTTATATTACCTAGGTTGGCGGTGCAGGGCGAGCATCGTAACGATCATCAACTAGCTACTGCGAATAAATTCGCGCATATCGATGGCATATATTTGGCTCACAACGAAAATGAAATCGGGTCCTGTATTGAGCGTGCGCTGGCAGCGCCAAAGCGGGTAGTTGAAGGTCAAAAACTGAGTGTGGGGGGGGCGAGAAATATAGAGCTAATCAATATGGTGAGGAAATTTATTGACGGTGATGAGATGCAAAAATGCGATGTCCAGCAGCCCGTTATGACGGAGCGCAATGAAACCTGGGAAAACTATACTACTTAAACACAGCAGTGGGCTCTACTCGGGTTTGTTACCCGCAGATGCCAATTATTATAATGCAGAGCAACTTAGAGTTTACTAATGACCCATTACCTGAATATGTCATCTAGCCCGAACCACCGTAATGATTTGAGCGCTGTCAGGGCATCGATTGTGATACCCGCTCATAATGAAGCCAGTGTTATTGGCAGATGTCTGACGTCAGTGCTTCAATCTGCCTATAAAGGAGAGTTTGCGATAACTGTCGTCTGTAACGGCTGTACTGATAATACCGCAGCTATTGTACGCCAGTACTTTCCTGAAGTAACCGTTATCGAAACAGCCGTGGCCTCCAAGATTCATGCTCTAAATCTTGCTGATAGCGGTAACAGGGTTTACCCCAGAATCTATTTGGATGCGGATTTGGAGGTTACAAGCTCGAGCTTAAGGTCTCTGATCGCGCCATTACTTAACAGTGAGTTCTTTGTTTCTTGTGGAAATATGCATGTATATACCAACCGTTCGAGTTACGTCGTTCAAGCCTTTTATAATATTTGGCAACATAATAGCTATCTTTCCTCGGGCAAATTTGGCGGTGTATTTGCAATATCAGAGAAGGGCGCTGAGCGGCTTGGAGAATTCCCCAACGTCACTAATGACGACGAATATGTCAAACAGCTGTTCAAAAGCCACGAGCGTGCGCATGTTGAGAACTGTGTTTTTCAGATGTCAGCTCCGCATACCCTCAGTGGCCTAGTGAAGATTCGAACCAGAGCAATACGCGGTACTTTGGAGCTCCAGAAACTCGGTTATGCTAGCAATGATTCTTTAGCGGCGGGGTCGTTAGTCGACATAATGAAGAAAATGTTAGGTCGACCATCGCTGTGGTTACCGTTGCCCATATATATTGTTATCAGCACGTGGATAAGAGTCAAAGTATTGCTGACAGGGCAATATAATAATAGGGCGTGGGAAAGAGATGAGTCAAGTCGAGGGCTAAGATGAGCGCTGAGTCAACTCATGCAGAGGGTCAGCGTGGGTATGCCAATACTTCTGTCAACAGCTTTGCTGGAGACCCATCGTTGCTGCGTGTTAGAAATTTCGTGGAGAGCAGCGAGTCACCGCCGCCGGATCCTTTAAAATGGTTGCTGCGAACTTTTCGAGGCCGGTACAAACAGGTCGCTCGTTATGCTGCGCTGAGTGCTTTTGTTGCCATTCTGGTGGTTACTATCATGAGTTCGCCCCGGTATGAAAGCGAGGCGCTGATTCGAATAGCCGCCACACAACCCTTCATTCTTTATGAAAATGATTCAATGCAATCTAGGGACTTTGACGCATTCGTATTGTCACAAATCAGTCTACTTTCTGGACCGGTGCTGCTAGACAGAACGGTCCAGAATATTGTCGATAAGCATCCTACTATTGCTTTGTCCAAACAAGAGTTACAAAGCCGCTTGAATATCTCGCAGTCGAAAAGTCTTATTACTCTAAAAACATGGCAGTCTGACCCAGCGATAGCGGCAATCTTTACGAACACGCTGCTGGATACCTATTTATCGATGCAGCGCGAGGGTACCAGAAGTCGCGTCAGCTATCGTGAGCAGGAGTTGTCACAACGAGAACAGCGATTATTGGACAAGATAAAGAATAAGAATGCACAGGCACTCGAAATAGGTGGGGAGTACGGAGTCGACTCGGCAGTTGCGGCGCATTCAACGACGGTTGAGCAGCTGCAGACTGCATCTAAAAAATTGGCGGATTACAACCGGATGATAACTGAGTTACAAGAGACGGGGATTACGTCTGCGTCGCTGTCTTATGACAAAGATACCACCAGAGCATTGGTTGATGATGATGCACTTGATGAAATGATATACGACAGGATGAAATTGAGGACCGAATTGATTCATATGGAGGATCGTTATCAACCGTGGCAGCGCAACGTAGTAAATTCAAAGTCGGCGCTAGCAATCCTAGAGCAGTCAATCACCGATCGGCGTGAATCTATTAGAGCGCTCAAAGCAGGCGCCGACCCTTTGAGCTCTAGTGAATCAAGAAGCCAAAGATTGCAGGAGCTTGCTGGCAAGCGAGATGGTGCCAAGGAAATATATACAGGCCTGCGAGATGAAGCGAGAATTCTGAATCGAAAAATCATCGAATTAAAATTCCTTGAAAAGGAATCTATAGTACTCAGAGAGCTGCTTGATGAAACGCGCAGAATTCTTGACGAAATTCAACTTGAAAGCCGCTTTGACGTGCCAGGAGTTATAGAAGTTGTATCGCGGGGACAAATTGCTACTGAACCTGCGAAAGATACAAGAAATATTTTTTCAGTGATTGCCGCAGTATTTATGGTCGGGTTAACACTGCTAATATATGTTGGCGCAGCTATAATTCGTCCTGCGGTGAGGTTTAGCGACGATCTGGGCTCTTTGGCTTTGCAAGCGCCACTGATTGGATGCCTGGAACCACTGGGAGTTGATGGGGAATCGTTGCCATCAGCTGACATCAGTGCTCATAAAATACGTAATGCAATCCAGTTGACCAACTTGGAGCCGCTGCAGGCTGAGCGCAGAGCTCGTATCATGTCAGTGGTTGCAGATTCAACAGATGTACAGTGTGATGAGGTAGCTAGCAGACTGGGTAGAAGCTTTTCAGACTCGGGTCTGAAGACGCTGTTAGTTAATGCTGATATAGGATTAGCTAGTGTCTCAAACAGCGATGATAGCCACGGTTGGAGAGAGTTGCTAAAGGGTGATTCTCATACGGTTAAAGAATTACAGCCTGGCTTTGATTATTTGAACGCTGGTGATCCATTTTGCCACCGAGATGAGAATGTATCGCTCAATGGAGTGAGAGCCGCCATCTCAAGTTTAGCGTCGGAGTACGATGTGATTATATTCAACATAGGTGTTTTTGGTAGCACGCTGTCAGCCTCGCTGATTAATACAGAGACTGATTTATCGGTGTTGGTTACAAAGCCGGGTAGCGCTTTGGCTAGTGTTCGAAGAGCCGCTTACGAACTTAATAGATCAAGTCAATCCAGAACTCGGCTGGTACTCAGTGGTATATTTCCTAATGATCCGTTCATTTCACCCTAAATTGGTGCTGATGTTTTTATGCATTAAGATCGAATGCCGATAACCTGAATGGCAAGGCCTTAGTCGTTATCGTTGAGGAATTTATACTGGACAAAGGGTTCAAGCATGCCGCCAACCAGATCGACAGTCGGTGCGATCCTTTGGATAATCTCATTCCAGTCGCCAGCCGCTGAATTTGGTACAAAGATAATGTCTCCTTGTACGAGGGGAAAGTCAGGTAGGGTGCCATTAAGTATACTTTTAGCATCCACTGTTATTAACTCTCCTTTGAGCGGTGACCGAGTTCTAATTATCCTAGTTTCAGATAGTTTGGCTCGAGCGCTGACAGCTCCTGCAGACTGCGCTAGAGCGGTCAGTAAGGTAGGTGTATTTTTAAAGGGCTGCGCACCCGGTGAGTTTACCGCGCCCAGCACAAACACATTTAAATCTTCGTAACTGGGCACGTAAAAAGTATCGTCAGACTGTAGCCATATATTTTGTGCAAATGAGTTTTCTGTTAGCAGTGATTTGATATCGATAGGGAGAATTTTCTGTTCACGCAACAGACGTGCGCCAGCGAGATACGAGTTACTAGTCATCCCACCAGCGAGTCCGATGGCCTGTAGTAAGTTTACCGGCCCATCCATGTATATAACTCCGGGAGAATTAAACTCACCAAGAAAATACAATGGATGACTGCGAAATTCTGCGATACCAACTACGATCCATGGATCCTTAAATTCAACTAGATAGGCTTTCTTGAGGTTTTTCTGTAGCGTGCTGATAGATTGCCCTAACGCGTTAATACTCTCAACCACGGGAAGTTGGATCTCGCCGTTGGCGTCAACTCTGACTCGCAGAGCATCCATCCCCGCTTCACCATTAATATTGATATCCAGTACATCACCGGGGCCAATCAAATAGTCGCTTTCCGGCTTTTCTAGCGTAGCTACATCAGTCTGGTCGAGAGAAATAATTTCTCTCTTAACGCCAGGGGTAGAGCTGGCATAACTCTCGCTGGGCTGATCTGATACGGTGGTTGCTGGTAGCGCTTTTGAGTCTTGGTTTATAGTCGCTGAACCACATGAGGCCAGTAACAATAAAATTCCTAGTGCGGTTAAGAGTTGCATTGTAGTTGAGTAGACAGTTGCCAAAGAGGTACTCTTTACCATTGTGATATTCATGCTTGCGGTCCTGGTGTCTCGTACAAATGTTAGTAAATTTGGGTTGTGTTTTCGCAGAAGCTTAAAAGCCGCAGATAATAATTATTAGAGCTTCTAAGATAACATGTCAGTAACCTGTGTACAGTTGCGATTAAGTGCTAAAAAATAGCCTGCTTGATATAAACGCTAGAATAGGGTTTTTCTGTCAGTCATTGGTGGCGGTAGTATCGTATAATGGTCGTCTGGAGTTAGCCCCGCCGGGTGATTAGACGGTCTCTTTTGTGACTCCAAAAACCAGCAGCCACTGCCGAGCGAATAGAAGAAAAGTACAAACAGAGAATTCCAAAAAGTTACGGTACAGCCTACTATCATTAGACCCGCCAGCCCAACTGCCCATGCTTTTGCAGCATTCTTCATTGGTAAAGAATCTGACTTTCTTTTGGCAGTCTTGATAACGAGATATACAATTGCCGCAATCATAGCGATGAGACATGGCAGACCATAGCGCATTGCCGTCAGTAGCCAAAAGTTATCTACAGACGATGGCATCCAGGACGGGCGATTCCACTCATTGAAGCCAATACCTAGCATGAAATTGTTCATAACCTCAGCACTGCCATAGTCGAAAATTAACAGGCGAAAGTATGCAGTTTGACCTGAGAAACTGGCATAGCTAATTGCTAATGCGATAGGCGAACGGTTCGATAGTAAATCTAACACAATATAAACAAGCACCAGTCCTCCGGTAGTGAACCACCACCGTCCTGGAATAGTACGAGTCATTTTCTCCCAGAGAATTAACCCGATTTGCGCGAACAATGCGATTAACGGACCAGCAGAGACTGACAGAAATGTAGCAATAACAATTAACATTATAACGCCAAATTTCTTGAAGCTATTAACTGCCCCGCCCGCAAATATATAATAAGCATAAGAAAGACCCAACGCGCAGAACACGCCAAATAAAATTGGATGATCAAACGGGCCGTAGACACGATGCAGGCCCAGACGCTTCGGATAAACAAACTCTATAGGTCCGCGCAAGTAGTGTTGTCCGGTGATAGATTCAGGTATCGCAAATATAAGTAGAGCGCAAATTAATAGCACAAACATTTTTGCAGTAGCCACAAATGCATCTAATGAACAAATATAGATCCGCGCCAGAAGATAGGCTCCCAGCATTTCTATTGCCAACATGCCGCCAGTTTCTAACATGTAACTAAAATTATGGTTAAGCAGAAGTGAGAGTAGACACCACGCTGTAGTAAAAAACATTAAGTAGTCGGCGATACTAATCTTTGTAGTAGGGTCAGTTAATAGCTGATAGAGGCAGGGTAAAAACATCACTAGGAGTACAATGCGATACCCAGATAAGCGCAGAGATCCTAGTTCTACAGAAAGCTCTGGTGGTAGCAGCAATGACGCGAGAAAAATAGCAATTGGCAGTGGCACCAGTCGAAGCATTTTATATATTCCATACGCTGGTCGGAAGTAATCGCTGGTGCTGCGGAGCTTCGGCTAATAGATACGTATCATGTTTAGGTAGCAATGTATTTATCACCGATACTACCAGTAGATCCGCGCAGAAAATTTTTGAGCTAGTATAAGCCAATAATGATAGCAGTCTAGCTACTTCAATAGCCGATAAATTTTCTCTGCCGCCAATGCGACCTTCTGTCTAATGCCCGTTGAGTAGTCAAAGAAACTAGCCGACGTTACTAGTTCACCCTTCATTCTATTCTTAAAAGTATATACTCCAGGATTATTTTCTTGATCCATCCCGCCGGTGTCGTAGTTATTAATTCCGAGCTCAATAGCCTTCCGGATTGCCTGAAACTGCAGCAGGTAGGGTGCACCAACAGCGTTGCCCTGCACGCTTGAGGCACCGAACAAATACACCGCTGTATCGCCCACATAAGATCCAATATGACCGGCAATTACCACACCATCTTGTTCCACCAACTGTATAATATAGTCCTTGTTGTTTTCGGTGCTCCGTTCTACCTGTCGGTAAAAATCAGGTTCAAGGTTTACGCTAAATCCTTTTCTGTTTTTGTGAGCTTCAAATAACGTGAAAAACTCTTCATAGTATCGCTCGATGGTACCCGTTCTGATGGTTAGTTTATTGCGTAATGAGGCATTAAGGAGGTAGCGCCACTTTTTATGAAAATTCTTTTTTAGTTGCTCTTCTCCAATCGACAAGTCCAGCACCGAAGTAGAGTAGTGAGGTAAAAAGGTATTGCGGCTAAAGCCCAGTTTTTCGAGACTGCTGATTTGATCGACAACCGTCGAGATATCCCAGATGGGCGCAGCTATACGTAGAGCATAGTTTTGTTCTCGCGCGTAGTGATGGGCAAGGGCACTGGTAACTTGGGTGAATGTCATCAGGTTCACTTGCGGTCGCAGAACTAATGGCCCCCCAGCCAGATATGCCACGCCGCTGTTTAATATGGGTATTCGCTTAATGCGAACACCGGCGATCCCACGTAGCTCAGCGTTTTCATAGACACCAACTAACTCCAGAAGTGAATTCTGAGCTTCGGTTATTGTCTCAAGATAGCCAAGCGTCTGCTGATAGTTGTAATCGGTATAAGTCGGAGCGAGCGACAACCACTCGGACCGAGTTAGACTTTTCACGTTCCATGCAGTCATGGTAATTTACCCTGAGACGAATCGTATATCTCGTAGTAAGTTACTGTATCTAGTTGTCGATGCTCATCCAGAAGTTTACTGACTTTACAGGTGACTGTTCTTCCGAGTACGGTGTATTTTATATGCCACTTCTTTCTACTTGCCCAGACTGTTGACCAATGTGTCGCTTGATCGCTATATCTTTTGAAAACAGTAGCTGCGAGATTAAATCCACACGTTCTCGACAACACAAAGATGTCAGTCAGTAAGCCGGCACACAGTCTCTCTACGCCACTCCAGTGTTTTTGATAATAGAGTGATTTTCCATTGAGTAATTTCGTTGTCTTATGCGACTTGTTGCTTTCTGATGCGGACCCTATATGCATGATTTTGGCTTCTGGAACGAAGACACAATCATGTCCCATGATTTGTGCTCTGGCACATAAATCAGCTTCTTCGCTATACATGAAGTAGTCATCATCAAACCCATTCAGTTGGTCCCATATATCGGCGTCTAGCATAAAAAAACAGCCACATACCACGGCGACATCTCTCACCCTGTCTCTATGGAAATTGGGCAGTGCTTCAGGATTTAGGAATTGGATATTTTGTCCAATAATAGACAGTCCTAATGACTTGCAAATAAGGCTCCACAGTGAAGGTTTACCCCAGCAGCTTCCATAATCAAGCTCATTCGATAATGTGTATGAAGCGCCACCGAATATTCCAGGCTTTCCATGTGTGCTGGCAAACTGAAATAATGTGTCGATTCCGTCAGAGATTATTTTTGTGTCTGGATTTAGTAGTAGCAGCCTTTTCCCCGTTGCACTACTGCGAGCAATATTATTGGCCGCAGCAAAACCAATATTAGTGTCCGATGCCATGATTTTTATTTCAGGGAAATAGTCAGCTAATGCTTCTACGCTTCCGTCATGTGACGCATTATCATAGACGATTATCTCAAAGCTAGAAGTCGGCTTAGAATCATATATTGACTGTATACAGCTACGGGTAAGCTCCTTGGTATTATAGCTTACGATAATAATAGATAGATCTTTTGCAATCTCAGTTGCTGGTTTCATGTGTTATTTCCCTGATTGCGGCCAACTGGCTTTCCATGGCTGGGGATCTATTAAGCCCAATTTTCCGGCTAGCCAACCGTATTGGTATTCGGTTACGGGGGTGTTGTCGGTAATAATTTTTGTCTCGCGTGGCAATGATGACACTACCTGCGAGAATTCAACCATGTCGATATCTAACATTTTGTTAAACGTCTCTAGCTCAGCGGGACTGTTGCCAAACACTAGCTCTGAGCCATTTTTCATATTGGCCAGACGTGTAAGGGTAGGGCCTCGATCAAGCACGAATGGGGAGTCACTAGCAGCGACAAAATATTTGTAAGAACTGGTAACAGAAAATACCTCGTTGGCTGTCCTAAAAGCATCTGGCGAGCCAGTTGTATTGAAGTAGAAAACACCGCGCTTGTTTAGACGGCTCTGAGCCAGTTCCAACATCTCCTTTGAAAGCACATGTGTCACCGAGTTGCGAAAGTGATAAGAGCTGTTCATTACGATGAGATCGAAGCGTTGGTCAGGGTTTCTCTTAAGCCAGCGACGGCCATCATCGACGTGGTAGTTGACCTTGTTATTATCCAGTATTGCCGATACTTCAGGTCTGCCACTTGCCATCTTCATGTAATCTGGGTTTATTTCAACTATCTCTATCTGCTCTACTCCAGGGAGCCAAGCAATAACGTTCGCCCAAGAGCCAGTGCTAAAGCCGATTATGAGCACGCGTTTTGGCGCTGTATGGAAGCCGGCGATACGATAGGCTCGATCGATTTCGTTAGAATTTCGCGCGAGGCTGGTATTTAGGCGGCCGTCGTATTTACCAAAGCCGAATACTAGGTCGCCAGTATCATTTGCCTCAATATTGATTACGCCATATTGGCTTTCAAAATTATCTTTGAATTGTTTATTAGGGTATTCAGCGTGCTTGCGGCCAACATCGATTAGTCGATACCAAAGTTTGTCGTCAGGCAGATTACTGAAGATAATGGCAGCTATTAGCGCTGGAACAGTCGAAAACTTTAGAATCACTAATTTTCTATCACTACACATTAGTGCCAGCAATGCGGTCGCCAATGTGACAAGACTGACCACAAGAAATGACTGTGTCGTGGTGAATACGCGCAGTAGTACAAAGGTCGTAACTAGAGGTCCTAGTGTGGCACCCAAGATGTTGCCGAAATATACATAGGAGACAGAAGCAGCGACTTTATCGCTCTGATTAGATCCCAAGTGGTGAGCAATCGGAAAAACTACACTTTTAAGCATAGCGGTCACAAAAATAAGTAGCGAATACAGCCCAATATTCAGCATTCGATCCTCAAAGTTGATTAAGCGCAGTGACGCGAAATCTACTAAGGCGGCCAGAATCAGTACTACGGCTGAGACCGCATATAAATCTCGATGGGGGACCTCACACATACGCTTGCCGATATAAGACCCAGCTGCGATGCCTGCTAAAAAAAGAATCAGTACATAAGAGAACGCTTGTGGCACAGTGTGAACAGAAAATGATACCACTCTAATCCAGAGGACTTCGATGCTCAGACTAGAAAAGCCGACAAACAGTGATAACCAAAATGGGATGTAATAGCGTAGTTTTTTCATACTATCTCAGCTCTATAAATAAATAGGTAAGCGAGGGCCGCAACCGCCATATTTGTTATCGCCGCGATGATTAACGTTTCACTATAGGAAAAAAAATTAAGAAAAATGAAACCACCGAAAAAGCATCCTAGGGCTGCGCCACAGGTATTTGCGAAATAGAGACTTCCTATCGATGTGCCGACGTTGCGAGATTGCTTATAGAGATGAGATACCAGTACCGGCAAGGTGGCACCCATTAGTAAAGTAGGGAACAGCAGCAGCAGAAAATTTACAGTGCCTATAACGAACAACGGATACTCGAAAAAAGATTCAGCCACAAAGCGAATTACATCATAGCTGGCGAAACCAAAGAGACCAATTCCCACCTCTACAAAGACGAAAAATAACAGCTGGTCATTCGGATATTTTTCAGCAAACTGACCGCCAACAAGTGCACCTAAACCCAGGCCTAGCATAAACGTCGATACGATAATGGCAGTTGACTGCAGGTCGACTCCGAAGGCAGTAAACAGTAGCTTTTGCCAAATAACCTGATAAACCAGGGCGGTCGATCCGGATAGAAAAAATAACATTAATAAAACCTGATCTTGCTTAATGCTCGTTTTTAGTAACGATTGCATACGCTTTTTCCTTGAATACTATGGAGGCAGGTGTCCATGAGCCAAACTCAGCGACTGGATAGTAGCTGCTACTAACAGTACTAAAGCAACTGGCGTGCCAAGTGTTGAGTAAAGGTGACGAAGCTAGCAATGACGGGGCTTGAGGCCGATTATCTGAAATCTGATCACGTGCAAATCAAGCCCATCAAGGCTAGCTAGCGCATATAGCAACACAGCAGTTGCAATTTGCATCTAGCGATTCGCAATCTGCGCGCAGCGATATGGCTGAGGATAGGCTCCAAGATTGTTAATTATCAACACGCAAGAGAGCGATAAAGGCTAAAGAACACTTTTCGAAAATTAACAAAATATGGCAATAATAGAGATGCTATTAAATTTAAAGCCAAAAAACTTTGCCAAGTCATACTTAAGTGCGGTTAATCTTTCCTAGTGTGTTAGGCAAACTCTGGGGGGCACTTTACTAACAACTTTGGCATAAGTTTAGCCAGTGCGAGCAAATTTTTCGCTTGGCCTAAGGAGAGCCAGTGCAGCGATCCGAGTGGTGCCTTATTCGATACATCGTCCAGCGCCGGACTGGTATTTTGGAGGCAGAGTAAAAACTAATTTAAAAAATTAGCGGCTATTTAGAGTTTTTACCATGCCCTCACGTTTCATAATAGAGCTATCAAACGTATTTAAATAATGGCTAGTCTAGCCATCGTCTTACGCGCTAGCAGCAGCTTTTTCAGAGCTGGGTATGTTCGCTGCAGCGAGTAATAACAGCCCGGCGAAAATGCCTAAATTTTTCACAAAGTTTTGTGTTTCACGCTCAGCGTTTACCCCTTCATATATATTCCAAAAATCATGTAGGTTTACATTAATAATTAAAGTCATCGCCGCTAGACCAAGCGCGCAGATCACTACTTGCTTATTGATTAATAGGAAAACACTTGCACCAATTTGAATGATTCCAGCCAATAATAGTAACGCGGGCACCATCGTCATGCCGTGGCTTTCCATTAATGTGACATGCATATCCCACTGTACAAATTTCATGATGCCGGGTAGAAGAAAATAGAGGGCGAGTAGGCTACGGCCAGTATGGGTTAATGCTGATTTCATGGTGAGTCCTTTAGTTTTTATTTAGGGAATTTTTAGTTCTATGTTTATTGTTGCGCCATCTAATGTAGGCAGTTCCGTTGGTGTGTCGCCCATTAATATAATGGGTGCGCCATCAATGGTAAAGTTTTTGGCTTTGGCTTTGGCTTTGGCTTTGGCTTTGGCTTTTTTTGGCAGAAAAAAATCTGGCATCGTTTGGTATTGTTGCCCCTTAAAAAGTATTGTTTCATGGCTTATGTCGTCATAACTGACGCCATACTTAGCAACACCTTTGCTTTCATTAATATCTACATAATCAATTTCTTTAAGTAGTAATGTAAGGTTTTCATAAGATTGCTGGTCAGAGTATTCTGCTGCTAAAATTGTTATTGCGCTAAATATATGCAAAAAAATTAGCAAACTAATAGTGTGTTTTATGTAAGCGTTACTATTGCTCGCTTCAGAAAAGCTCTTGTTCATCTGTAGTCGTCGTCTTATCGTAATTGAAGATGGTGATTTGGATCTACATATTACAGATATTGGTCAATTAATAAATTATTTTACTAATTAGTTCATTGCTGTTTAAGCTGCCCCCGACTACTTAAAGCCCCAGTACCATTTTGGCAACAATATTACGTTGTACTTCTTGTGAACCACCAAAGATTGAAGATGCACGGTTGTTTAAATAACGTGGCACCACTGTGGCTATATCATTGTCGCGATAAGGCGTACCGTCAGTTGGTTTGTTCATGGCAAAGCCGTTATAGCCGGTTACTGTCACCATTAATTCATTGACTGCTTGTTCTAAACGCACGGTTGTCAATTTCATAATTGACGATTCAGCGCCTGGATTACCGCCGGCGCTAAGTGCCGATAAAATTCTTAACTCGGTTATCTCTAGTGATTTTAAATCTATCTCAATACGAGCTAGTTTGCGGCTGATATCACCAGTGGCATTTAACGAAGGATTTGCTGATTGTAAGTCGGTTAATAGTGTTTTCAGCATATTAATTTCATGCTTAATACGGTGGGCTGAAAAACCACCGCCACGTTCAAATTCAAGCAAGTATTTGGCGTAGGTCCAACCTTTGTTTTCTTCGCCTATGCGGTTGGTTTTTGGTACGCGAACATCTTCAAAAAATACTTGGTTAAGCTCGTGATCGTCGGCCATGGTAATAATGGGATCAACCACCACACCTGCAGTTTTCATGTCGATGAGTAAAAAACTAATGCCTGCTTGTGGTTTTACGCTGTTATCTGTGCGTACCAAACAAAAAATGTGGCTAGCAAAGTGGGCATGAGTGGTCCAGATTTTAGAGCCGTTAACAAGATAATCATCGCCGGCTGATTCGGCTTTTAAGCTAAGGCTGGCTAAATCTGAGCCTGACCCTGGCTCTGAGTAACCTTGGCACCAATAATGTTCACCGCTGAGTATTTTAGGTAGGTAATCGGTTTTTTGTTGGTCACTACCAAAGGCCATAATAACTGGCGCTAGCATTAATAAGCCAAGCGGAATTAGCATCGGTGCGCCGGCGTGATAGCACTCTTTACTAAAAATATATTTTTGCGCTGGCGTCCAATCAGTGCCGCCATGTTCCACTGGCCACTGGGGTACAGCCCAGCCCTTGCTAACTAAAATTTCTTGCCACTGCAGGGCTTCTGCCTGTTCCATGAAGACGCCGCCGTTACGCTTGGCGTTGTCTACGATATGAGCGGGAAGGTTGTTAGCCAAGAATTCGCGAACCTCTAATTGAAAAGTATGTTCTTGTTCGCTGAATTGTAAATCCATAGTCTTTCCTAGTTATTGTGACACTTAATGGTGTGAGGTTTAGGCAATCTCAGTCATTGACCAAACAATGCCGCGGCGTAATAGCTCGTAGAATTCCTCGGTGCGCCAAGCACCTTCTTCGAGTATTGGATATTCCTCTATCAGCGGTTGCATATCGTATTTACCGCGGCAATGGCCTAGGGTTAAATACAATACTTCGCCTTTGCCATAGGGGTGGATATAAAGTACTGGCTGTTGGTCTGTGTCTTTCATCCAGTCATCACGAATAAAATTAGCCACTGGCTCACTCCAGTTGGTATGCAGCAATGTGCGGTGCTCACCATAAAATTTACATAAGTAAAGTTCATCATCTACTTTAAAAGGAGGTATATCTTTTACTAAGGGATGGTCTGGTTCTGTTATTTGAACTTCATATTCATGAATAGGCGGATGAGACCTGAATTGGCTGCCCAGCATTTCCATAAATGATAGGTTTTCTTCTGGGCAATCAACTTTAAAGTTGCCGTCTTCATCGGGTTCTAAAAAGCGCAAGATAGAATTAGTGCCATGCAGTGCAAACCATTTTTTGCCGCTTTGTATAAACTCAATTAAGCGCTGAGTTTGGTCACCTTCGGGCAATACATCGCAGGTGTAGGTAATTAAAAAATCAGCTGCACAAATAGCGTCAATATCACTGTAATCGCTACCCACTTGTACTTTTATGCGCGGCTGCTCAGCTAATAGCTTTAAAATCTCAACTCTGGCGTGGTCAATATTGTGGTATTTACCACCGGCCACCAAATAAACGTCTATGCGATCACTTTTGCCCATATTTATTATTCCATTGTTTGACTACTGATCTGATCAAACTGACTTTTGGGAGCTGACTTAAGAAAAAATAATAGCCGAGCAGGGCTCGGCTATTAGGTAGTGCTAACAGCTTAGTTACAACTGCACGCGCTTAGTAAAACCACCGTCGGCAACTAAGTTGACACCGGTGATCAAGCTGGCCGCAGGGCTAGCTAAAAACGCTACGCTGTTGGCAATCTCTTCAGCACTGCCCATGCGGCCTTGCGGACATTGGGCTAGAGTGGCGTCATAGACTTCCGTCATATTGTTTTTAATAAAGTCCCATGCACCACCTTCAATGAAGATAGGGCCTGGTGAGACACAGTTAACGCGAATGCCTTGTGGCGCTAAGGCTTGACTAAGTTGCTTGCCATGGACAATTAACGCACCTTTGATGGCATTATATGGATTGGCAGCCATAAACGTTTCGACTCCAGCGGTGCTGGAAATAATAATAATTGAAGCGGCTGCTGAGGCTTCCAAAAATGGCATGCACGCCTCTATGCCACGGGTAGTTCCCAGTACGTCTACTTCTAAATTCGCCTTCCAGCCTTCATCTCCTTGCATGCCACCGCCAGCACTGACATTGGGTACAAAAATATCGATACCGCCAAGTTCTTTGCCGACCTTTGCAATCCATGCTTGGTAAGTCTCTTTATCAGCAACATCTACCACGTTACCGATAACTTTAACGCCTTTAGCGCTTAGGTCGGCAACCGCTGAGTCGACTTCTTCCTGGTTGCGTGAACATATCGCTAGAGCCACGCCTTCGTCTGCTAAAAGGTTAGCAATGGCGCGGCCAATGCCACGAGTTGATCCAGTAATGACAGCTTTTTTGCCAGATAGTCCGAGATCCATGAATTTCTCCTGTGGTGGTTGTGGCAGTGTAAATGAGCTTACATGTGCCGTAGAAAGAGCATTGTTAGTTATTGTTTTTAAGTTAAAAGTCACATTAGCAAACCTCTCGAAAAAAAACAATCAGATTTGACTGTTTATTTTTCTTCGGATACTGTGACGGTCAGAATTAACGAATATAGCCAATCCAAAATTCCAATAATGGCTATTGCAAGGAGTAAGTTCAATGAGTAAGTCAGTCGCTGATTTTGATTTTTTTGACCCCGAGACAATCGAGTGTCCATTCACGTTTTATAAGGCTTTACGTGACCAAGCACCGGTTTACCAACTGCCAGAAACCAATATATTTATGGTGTCTAAACATGGCGATATTCGGCGCGCGTTAAAAGATACTGAGCTGTTCTCTAGTGACTTTAAACATCTGCTACAGGGGCCAGAACCAACTCCAGCAGCGGCAAAAATATATGAAGATGGCTATGAGCAAGTCGATACATTGCTAACTATGGATCCACCTCGCCACCGGGTATATCGTAACTTAATCAATAAAGTTTTCTCGGCCAAACGAGTAGAGAAAATGCACGGCTATATCGAACAAATAGCTGATGAGTTAATCGATAGTTTTATTGACAAGGGTGAATGTGAGTTTATTAAAGACTTTGCGACGCCATTGCCAGTGTATGTCATTGCCGACCAGTTGGGTGTGCCACGTAGCGGCTTGGACAGTTTTAAAAGCTGGTCAGATGCGTTTGCTTCACGCCTTGGGGGGATGGTGACAGCTGAGGAAGAAATAGAAAATGCACAACTAATTGTTGAGTACCAACTCTACATGGCCGATGTGATTGAGCAGCGCCGGAAACAGCCTCAAGACGATATGATTTCAGATTTGGCCAACACCCAAATTGACGATGGCCGGTTGATGACAATGGAGGAGCTACTTAGCATGGTGCAACAATTGTTAGTTGCTGGTAATGAGACCACCACCTCATCGATAGCTGAAGGCTTGCTGAATCTTATTCAGCTGCCTATGCAAATGAAAGCTGTACTGGAAGATATGTCGACAATGGGCAACGCCGTAGAAGAAATGCTGCGATTATCATCGCCAACTGCCGGGATTTGGCGGGTGGTAACTCGCGATACCGAGATTGATGGCGTTGCCATTGCTAAAGATAGCTTGTTGATGCTGCGTTATGCCTCAGGTAACCGCGATGAAGAAGTGTTTGATGACGCTGAAAATATGGATGTTTGTCGACGTAATGCTAAAGACCATATTGCTTTCGGCCAAGGTGTACACTTTTGCCCAGGCGCTATGTTAGGTCGTAAAGAAATGAACGTAGCTTTTAGTAAAATATTACAGCGCCTAACTAATATAACATTAGCAAAAGATAAAAATGACTTAACTCATTGGCCTAATGTTGTATTGCGAGGCCTAAAAGAGCTACATATTACTTTTGATAAAAAGTAATAGTGTCGGCTTAAAACTAGCGATTTATAATTGATAACAAGTGAGAAGATAATGAAGCTATATACGTCAGTTGGTCCAAACCCTCGGGTTGTAAATATGTTTATGATCGAGCGCGGTGTCGAGATTGACCGAGTCGAAATAGATATTATGGCCGGAGAAAATCTTAATGATGAGTATAAAAAATTAAATCCTTCGGCGCAGTCACCTTGCTTAATTTTAGACAACGGTATGGCGTTGGCTGAAAGTACCGTTATTTGCTCCTATTTAGATGAAATTTCTGATGGTGATTCTTTAATTGGTACTACCCCAGAAGAACGTGCAGAAACGCGTATGTGGAGCCGTCGTATTGATGGCAAAATCCTTGAGCCGTTAACGCTAGCCTTCAGAAGCGCTGAAGGTTTACCAATGTTTGAAAGCCGTTGTCGTGTTATTCCTCATGCTGCTGATGATTTAAAAGCTATCGTGCAAGAAAGCTGGGCATGGTTAGATGGATTAATGGGCGATAAACAATATGTTTGTGGTGAGCGTTTTACCTTGGCTGATGTTCAGCTTTATGTCTTTGCTGACTTTGGTAATTTGATTGGTCAAGGTATTCCAGCCGAGCTGGCAAATATACAGGCATGGTTTGCCAGAGTAGGCGAGCGCCCGTCAGCCGCAGCCACTGTAGGTTAGTCACTTACAGTTTAAAAAATAATAACAAGTATTGGAATAGATTATGAAAGCCGCAGTATTTAAACAAGTGGGGACACCATTAGCGGTGGAAAACGTTGCAGATCCAACGCCAGAACCGTCTGAGTTGGTAATAAAAGTAAGTTACTGCGGCGTATGCGGAACTGATCTACATGCCACCCGTGAAGGTTTAACTACTGCCTGTTGTGGCCAAGTACTGGGGCATGAATACGTTGGTGAAATTGCTGAAGTAGGCAAAGAAGCCGATGGCAACTGGCAAGTCGGTGACCGTGTTTGTGCACTACCATTTATTGCCTGTGGTAAATGTGCAGCCTGCGCGACTGGTCGGTTTTTTGAATGCTTAAATAAAAAAGTTTCTGGGGTAGATGCCCCCGGCGGCTTTGCTGAATATGTCACCACTGGCAGCCGCGAAACACTATTGCTACCAGATGACCTCAGTATGCAGCACGCTGCGCTAATTGAGCCTATGGCAGTAGGACTACATGCTGTGCGGGTTGCTGATTTACAAGCCGGCGACCGGGTACTAATTATTGGTGCAGGGCCGATTGGCTTAGCGGTAGCAGCATGGGCGCGTTTTTTTGGCGCGCGCGATGTTGTCGTTAGCGAACTGGCCCAATCACGCGCAGCGCTGGCCAAAAGTATGGGCGCTACCGATATTATTAGACCAGATATTGACGCCGGCACTGCAGGGCTTAGTCAGCAGTTTGGTGATATTACCGGTGGTGGAGCTGATGTCATTTTTGAATGCGTTGGTGCGCCGGGCTTACTGCAGCAATGCATTGAGCTAGCCTCGTTTGGCAGTAAAATTATTCCAGTGGGGGTGTGTGAGCAACCGGATGCCATCATGCCATTTTTAGCGTTGATTAAAGAAGTCCGTCTACAGTTTGCCATCGCTTATACCAAAGACGATTTTGAAACGACAGTAGCGATGATGGCCCAAGGCCGAATAGAGGTCGCCTCTATGATTACTGACATAGTCACCATAGATGAACTGCCTGAAGCGTTTGAAGCGTTAAGAACGCCAAGTGGTCAATGTAAGGTATTAACCAAGTTTGCCTAGGGGCATTTTTTTAATCGTCCAGAAAGGCCAGTAACTCTAGACACATAGTATTAAATTCTTTAATACGTGGTTTGGATAAGCCGACCTTACAGGCCAGTTTAGTTGGAATGTCTTTGGCCTTAGTTTTTAATGCCAAGCCTTGCTTGGTAATGGTAATAACACGTACTCGCTCATCAACTTTACTGCGGCTGCGTGTTACCAAATCCTTTTGCTCGAGTCGCTTCAACAGCGGCGTTAATGTTCCTGAATCTAAGCGAAGCTGTTGCCCTAGTTCTTTAACATTTTGCGTCTTTCGTTCCCATAACAGCATTAATACCATGTACTGCAGGTAAGTGACGTCCAGCTCTTTTAGCAGCGGGCGATAAACGCGCACCATGGCATTGGCAGCACTATACAGCGGAAAACAAATTTGATTGTCAAATAACAGTGCTGCTGCATCGCTAGCGTCTTGCGTCATATTATTACCTTTATGTCTTTTCGTTTTTATGTAGCCAATTTAATTGTAGGGCAAGTAAAATCACAAAGCATACACCTATTATGGCAAATGTTTTTAACAGTAGAGGATCTTGCAGTGAGCTAACCATTGGCGCGTCCATCGGAAAGCGTGTCAAAATTTCGGTTGCAGTGGGGAGTAAGTGAAACAGCATTGTTGAAGAAAAACACAGAGCAACAAGATACTTTTTTAGACCACCTAAAAAAGTAAGTTTAGTGGCAATGATACCGGCAACAACGGCCAAAATAGTCAATACAGCTAAACCGTGAGCCCCATTAAACTCTCCCTGTTTGTAGATACCTAGTGCACTTGCTGCGGTAAATACAGTTGCTGCAAGGTAGAACTTGTTTAAGCCACCGTTAAGCCCAAATTGCTTGTCTTTGCAGAGTATGTAAGCGGCTACTAATATGGCGCCCAAGCCAAAAATTGTATGAAAAATACCTAAAATGCTTAGTGACATGATTTTCTCTCAATGTGATCGTAATATAAATTGTTATCAATTATATTGCGTACAATATAAATTGCAAGAGAGATTTTATGATGTGTGTAGGACTATTGTTTATTGTGGAGTGGCTTTGGTTGTAGATGAGTGAAGCCAGTTAAGTCACTTTGGCCTAAGTCGCTGTGACGGTATGTCCGCTTCAACCCAAGGTTGACTGGCTCGTATGGGCCACTGCCTTGAGCTTGTTACTAGCGATTAAATGCTGGCAAAGCTCAGGCAGATATCAAGTTATTAGCTTGCCTTAGCCTTGCTACGGCGTTTTGTTTTAGCCGCTGCAGTGCTCTTTATCAATGCTGCTAATGCCTGCAGCAGTTCGTCGCGCTGGCTTTGGGTTTCAATTGTACGTTTCGACAGATGACTGGGGTGTTGCTCTCGATCTAGCCAAAACTTACCCGATACTGTGCCCGCTTCTTTGGCAGCAGCTAACCATGTAATCGTGTCAGCGCCTTGCTCAGGTGTCCGCAGTACACGCTTAGTCACTCGATAAAACTCAGGTAGGGCATTAACAACCCCTGGCGTATCCACCCAGCCAGGGTGCATTGCATTGACGCTTATAGCATCACCTTGCCAGCGCTTAGCCCACTCTTCGGTTAAAATCATTAAGCCGCGTTTTGCCCTCGCATAGGCTGCAGAACCGGAGTATTCGCCGCGTTGGCTTTGTAAGTTGTTGACTTGAATTTTTTGCGAGTACATCCCACCAGACAATACATTTACCACTCTTGCTGATTCCGACTTTACCAGCAATGGATGTAATCTTTCGGTAAGTATATAAGGCCCAAGAAGCAGTAGGGCAAAACTCTGCTCTACACCCTCAGTAGTTTGTTGGCGTGGATTAAACAACGCGCCGGCATTGTTGATTAATATATCAACCGGCTTACCGGCTTTAAGTAAACGGCCTGCTAGGGCGTGTACATCTTTCATCAGCGACATGTCGGCAAGCTCTATATTGATTCGAGTGTTGCCAGTTTGTTGTGCTAGCTCAGCGACAACTTGCTTAGCCTTGTTTTCGTCACGCACTACCAATGTCAGCTGCGCACCGAGTGCAGCTAATTGTTTTGCTGCTGCCAAGCCAATGCCAGAGGTTGCGCCGGTTATTACTGCATGGCGATCACCCATGTATGCGGATAGCGCATTCCAGCGCTTACGAGAATTTGTATAACCCAAGCGGGTAAAGCGCCAAACTCCGGGTAATATTAGCTTATCGGCAATGGCCAGCGCTGTTGACGCTTTGGGAGTAGCAAAATTTCCTTCTAAGGCTTGTCGCAAGCCTTCAAGGGCAGCATTGCCGACCCAGTCCATCACTGCAGGACTTAATCGACTGATCATGGCCACGGGTGCAGGGAAGTTAAAGTTGGCAATATAGCGAACCTTGGTACTGCTGCCGCTAGTGGTAAATAAAATTTCTTCTTCGGCTGTAAATAGTTTTGAATCTACCGTCATTAGTAGGCGCTTGTTGGCTTCAAACTCAATGATTTCGTAGTACAGAGTAAAACCTGCTTTCATATCGATCTGATAGCGGCTGCCGACGCCGGGCTTGCCACTAGATAGCTTCGAGGCTTTAGCCACAGCCGGATCCCATTGCTCAATCCGCGAGAACTCAGCAACATAGGCAAAGGCTTCATGTAGCTTGCGTGTGACCTCAATAGTTTTATCTAGGGTAATAAGGTTGCTCATCTTGCCTTCCATCGTTAATAACTAGTTGGCAAAAGATACGCGGTGAAGGATGTTTTAGTTCAGCGGTGGGTTAAATGACTGCGGGGCTAGGGCAAAACAAGACTCAGTCGTCCTGCTCGGCTTCCTTGATAAGCTCTTGGCGATCCTGCTCTTCTTGTATTACCGCCTTGATTTCTTCTAATACCGAATCGACATCAGCGCTATCGCTATCGTCTTCAAACTCCCCGGTAAGGGTTGAGTTGGTGGTTAATTTACCTTCTTCAAATAGCGCCCACATTTCTTTGGCGTATTGTGTCTTCAATAAGGCGGGTGCAAACTCGCCATAATAGCGGCGCATATTGTTAACATCACGAGCGAACATTTCTTCGGCGTTGTTATTAGCGGCAGCATTTACTGCCTGTGGCAAGTCGATAATGACTGGACCTTGGTCATCAACCAGGACATTAAATTCTGATAGATCTCCATGTACAATTCCCACGCAAAGCATCAGCATTATGTAATGCATCATCAAGGTGTGATCTTCAATCGCTTGTTCTGCAGGCATCGTTACATCACCGAGCTGCGGTGCAACATCACCATCTTGGTCGGTGACTAATTCCATAATTAAAACGCCATCGACACAACCAAATGTTTTTGGTACGCGCACGCCAGCATTGTTTAGCCGTGATAAAGCGTCAATTTCAGCATTTTGCCAAACTTCTTCTTGCTGCTGGCGCCCATAGCTAGAGCCTTTTTCCATGGCTCTTGCTCGGCGCCCACTGCGAACTTTTCGGCCTTCTTGATATTGAACAGCTTTTTTAAAGCTGCGTTTCATTGAATCTTTATAGACTTTAGCGCAGCGAATATCATCACCACAGCGCACAATGAAAATATCAGCTTCTTTACCGCTCATTAGTCGGCCTTTGACTTCGTTAATCAAGCCATCGTCGACAAGGGGTTGTAGCCGTTTAGGTATTTTCAATTTTGGTCTGCTAGAGGTAGTTGATCGTTAACATTACTTTATCGTGTTTGCGCGACTGATGTTTGCCTATTTACATCAAATTGGCCATCAATATTTCCAACCTTGCAGCCACTGCTCGGTGTTTTTTAGCTCCTGCCAATCAATTGTCTGTGAGCGGTTAGATATAACTGCCTCAATTAAACAATGAATAACATCACCATCTTCATCGAACTCCATCTCTGTGACAAGAAAGTGCTTCTCTTTGTTAGCTGGTATAACCGCTGTCCATTTACTATTAAGGAGCTTCTTAGGATTGATTTTATTCATCGAGTTTTCTACCCCTAACATAGTATTAAGCCTCACTAGCCATTCATTTGCCGCAGAATATAGGGCGCAGCCTGCAAGCGATAGTATTAACGTATTAGTTGGGCTTATATTGTTATATTAGTTAATAATGAGCTGTTTTTACCTGTCGTGGCAGGCATTTAAACACCGCCTTTATCGACGCAGGCTGGGGCGGTGTCAATGAATTTGTTCACCGCCGATTGGGCGCTCAAAATATAACTCAACGCTGTGCTGTCGAGTTTACTGATTAATAAATTAACTGAACTACCGGAGTCAGCGTCAACTCCGGTTGTTCGTGGTTACTCAGAGGTAGGCAATTCGCCACGAAAATAATCAACGCCTATCAGCTCTTCCATTCGATCATAATAGGCTTCCCCTTGCAGGCAGTTAGCCTCCATCCATTCGTCATCGGTCACACTATTACGGGCGGCTACATGCTCTTTGGCATCATGGCCTACTGGATATCTAAATTGGGGTTTGTCGGCGGTTAAGGCATGCTCTATGGCGGCTGCGCAGTCAGTTGGATAAGCGGGCCGAGTTAATCCAAATTCAAACCAGCGGCCTAGTTTCATTAACGAGTTGATGTATGGTTGTTCGCCTTCGGGCAATGAGCCTTTGCCCCAAATTGGTGTGATTACACAGCCTGGTTCAATAATTGCTATCTTTACATTGAACTCTGCCATTTCAGCAGCCAGTGCTTCTGACAAGCCTTCCATTGCCCACTTCGAGGCAGAGTAATGCGCATGGCAGCCCATTACTGTTTGTCCCGCTAATGAGCCAACCGTGACGATACGGCCAGACTTCTGCTTGCGCATGATCGGGGTGACTTCACGTAATACACTAACGTTGCCGAAGTAATTAGTTTCAAAAATCTTACGTGAATCTTCTAGGCTTGTCATTTCAACGGCTTGACCGCCGCCTATCCCAGCATTATTGACGAGGCCATCGATGCGACCACTTTGCGTCATAATGGTGCTGATAGCAGTTTTGATCGAGGCTGGATCGACTAAATCCATTTGGATAACATGCACGGATAAATTTTCTTCACCAATTTTTTGTTTTAGTTCGTCAGCTTTATCGGGACTGCGACATGCGGCATAAACTTCGCAGCCTTTGCGTGCCATGTGAAGGGCGGTTTCTTGGCCAATACCGGTGCTGGCGCCAGTAACTAAAATAACAGACATATTGTTGCTCCTAATTTATTCGCTGTGGATAATATTTGAGTGAATGTTTGAGTGAATGTTTGATTTGCTATAAGAATTATAATTTGTAGTGTCGTTTGCGTTTGCTTGTTTTTGTTTAATGTCGATGCGGTAGTCACAACTGACGCAGCGACGCAGGCCATCTCGCATACTGTTATTTTGTGTACGCAGTTTTGCTAGTGCTGCTCTGAGCTGTTTTATTTCTCGTGTTTGTTGTCTGTGTTGCAGCAATAATTTTTTCTGCATACGGAAAATTCTAAACAACTTAACCATCAGTTCAGCGCCGAGTTAACCGGTTACCCAGCTCATGCGAACAGTGCATGAGGTTGCCGGCAGGTGTGGCTCAAACTCCATTTTTAAACCGCCATTTTGGCCTTTAAATAAAGCCTCAAAGGGGCCTTTACATATATATAGGCAACCTTCTTCGGGCAGTGCCTTGGGGTTTGGTAATGTGTCTTGTGAGGCGCATACATGCCAGCCGCATTCTGGTATTTCCATTATGGTTAAACCGTTATCTGGGTCGAAAGTGGTGATTTTTGCTGGACCTGTTAGCCAGCCTGCGGGGTTAAACATTTCAAACATTAGGCTAGTAAACCAGCTGGGGTCGGTAGATTTGCGTTTTTGCTTGGTATTATTTTTCTTCGGTTTATTTTTGTCAGAGATAGAATTCATCATATCCAAAAATTCAGCAGTATTGTCATGTGACAGGGCTACGCTAGTGCCAACGACAATATCTTCAAACTGAGTTTGGTTGAAGTATTTGCGCAGCTCTAACAGTGCCCATTCCATTTCACGAACAAAGTTGCCGTAACGCTTGCGCCATTTCTCGCGCGGGGCTTCAAATATTGTTATCGTTTCGCGGCGCGATTTTATCTCAATGTAGTCAGCTTCTAGCTGATCTCGATTGTCACAGCTTAGGCGCAAAATAGGGACAAAAGTGTGGTTGATAATTGGCATTGCTTTTTTCACCAGCATGGAATTTGACATCCACATATCGATCCACGCTTGCGGCCCCCAGTTATACATAAAACCACGGCGTTTAATGGGAGCTACGCGGCCGGAGCCAGTGTCAGTGCTAATTACGTCTTTATCACCCATCAGTTTAAGCCTATAATTAGAAGAATAGTCTCAGGGTGGCACCATAAGTTCTTTCTGGAGCTGCAACGCCGATATAGCCGCCCAAAACTGGTATGTCTTGGCCGATAGCGAAGTATTCTTCATCAGTTATGTTGCGCATCCAAGCGGCGACTTCCCAGTCTAAATTTTCATTCGCTAGGGACAATCTAAGGTTGAATAGATTAACTGCATCGTTTTCAAGATTTGGGTCAAGATCCACATCTAAAAAGAATGAATCTGTATAACTATGCTCTAGACGAATAGTTCCATTTAGATTCTCATTCAGTTCTATTTTATATTGTGCAAAAGTGGCGACAGTCCATTCGGGCACATTATCTAGTTGTTCGCCAGTAAGATCTTTCGTACATGCTTCCCCGGCGAGCGCAGGGGCAAGAAAGTTAGTATTTTGGTAAAAGGTTAAGTCATAATTGTCGGCGACTGTACATTCGCCATTTTTAAAGTCGCTATAAGTCGCATGGGTATAGCCTAAAGCAGAACCTAACGTTAAATTGGCCGCCGGTAAATACACAATTTCTAGTTCACTACCATAACTTTCCATTGATCCAGCGTTGGTTACTTTGACCGTCGAGCCGTCAAAACCTTGCGATTGAAAATCGTCATATTCAACATAGAAGAACGTGCCGTTTACTTGCAAACGCCGATCTAGCCAAGAACCTTTCCACCCCATTTCATAGTTAGTGGCGATCTCTTCTTCAAACTCACCCGATGGCGCGGTGCCGTCAGGCAGCGTTGCTTCACGGCGTTGGTTAAAACCACCGGATTTAAAGCCTCGGCTGATACTAGCGTAAGTCATTATATCTTCTGTTAAGAAGTAACGAATGTTGATCATTGGCGAGACTGCTGTATCGCTGCGATCAACAACAGTGAAATAATTTGGCCCGGCAATAGGGGGTAAGTTAGGTGCAACTATCCCTCCTTCGGGGTCCGGCGTTGTAACTTGCGAACCATCGCGTTCTTTTTTCTCATAGGTATAGCGCAAGCCAAAGGTTGCGCTTAATTCTTCAGACATATTCCACGTTAGTTGACCAAACGCCGCGCCACTGGTGGTGGTATATAAGTTATCGTCGGTATTTAAAGTGCCATTTGAATAAAGTCCGCCAAGGCCAATTTTATCAATTAACAGTTTGCTTTGGGCAAACTTGCCGAGGGAGTCAAATTCTGAATAGTAGCCAAATAAACCAACTTGATATTCAACCGTATTGCCAGATTCAGAGGCTAGTCTGATTTCTGATGAGTATTGATCCAGCTCAACTTCGGTGGAACCCGATACCGCATCGTGGCCGGTAAAGTCACCATCATAGAACGAGTCTGACGAATAATTACGCCATGCATTGATGAAAGTGAGTGAGCTGTTGTTGGCAAAGTCTTTGTTCCATTCAACTGCAACCCCGCCAACTGTTACTTTATTAGTGGTTTCGCCATCTACCCAATAGTTATCGTCAAATGGGTCAGCAGTAGGTGGTGAAATAGCTTCGGTATCTTCAAATGAGTTAAAAGGTAATGAAGAGCCGTTGTTAGCGTCAATTAGTCCTTGTTGATAGGCAGCTGACGCTGCATTTAAGGTGGGTGTACCAAGGGTTGATAAACCGTCGTAATCAATTACCGCAATACCGCAGCAATCGGTGTCTTCTTCACTATAATCGACGGTTAATAACCATTCGCTAGTGTCACTAGCTACCAATAATGTTCGTGCTCTGAGGCCCCACTTGTTGGCGTCGTTTAGGCCTTCGCCATTAAATTCATTTTCATAGATATGGTCACCATTGACGACATAGCCACTTACGCGCATAGCATTTTCAGTATCGCCGAAGGGGATGTTAACCATACCGCGAGCTTCGATGCGGTTGTCGTTGGCGTAAGTGAGCTCTAACAGACCTTCAAAGATGTCATTAGGACGGCGAGTAATAATGCTGATGGCACCAGCGGCGGTGTTCTTGCCATATAAAGTTCCCTGTGGGCCGCGCAATACTTCAATTCGTTCGATATCAACAAGGTCGGCTACGCTCATGCCCGCTCGACCTTGATAAACGCCATCTATAAACATGCCGACACTTGGGTCTATGCCCGAGTTAGTGCCGACAGAGCCGATGCCTCTAATACGTACAGAGGTGGATGCGGTACTGGCAGTTGTTGATATTTTTAAGTTAGGTGCATATTGCTGCAGGTCTGCAAAGTTGGTTAACCCAGAGTCTCTGAGAAAGTCTTCGGTAAACGCGCTTACCGACATCGGGACTTCTTGCAGGCTTTGTACCCGTTTGTTGGCAGTTACAATAACTTCTTCTAAGGCGAAGCCCATTTTATCTGCGTTCTCTTGTGAGTTTACTTGGGCCGTAATAAAAGATGAAAGCACAAGAGTCGCTAGAGCAGGAGTAGATATTTTCATTATTAACACCGTTTTATAATTTTTAGTGGTGGTGGTTTTGTGTTGCATTACTAATACAGCTACGTCATAAGATTCTTTGTGCGCAGAATATTCTGTATATTTAAGATACTAGCAAAGGGGTCTTTTAAAAACAAACGGTAATGACTGTTTTTTTTATAAGTGTTACAGCGATCACGCTAGCAGCAGCCTTTATGGCTCAGTCGCTAAGTTCCTAAACCCTCAAAGATAGAAGTCATAATCATGTCGCGCACAGCATTAATGTCTGGATTCTGACCGAGTAGGGCATTTACCCGATTGTCGTTAACCATGGTGACAAAGCCATGGACGGTAGAAAGTATGGCTAAGGCTTGAAGGGCTGGGTTGCCCGACTTAACTATATTCAGTTGCTGGCAGGTCGTTATGTCGTCGACCATTTGGGCAAATGTATTTGAGCTAGTATGTTGTAAGCTTTCATGGCCGTCGCTGGTTAATAAATCGCCGCTATACATAACGCGATAATAAGCAGGGTGCTGTAAAGCAAAGTCTATATAAGCGGTGCCAGATGCGGCGAATTGGCTTATAGGGTCTTTGGCGGCTGCGTCCTTTTCTGCTTGCATCGTTTGCTGGAGCAGCTCAAAGCCTTGCTCTACAACTGCCACAATGAGTTCATCTTTGTCAGCAAAATGTCGGTAGGGTGCGGTATGAGAAACCCCAGCTCGTCTTGCTACTTCACGGATTGTTAACTGGCTTGAGCCAGCTTCGTTGATCACTGTAAGTGCGGCATCGAGTAGTGCTGACCTCAAATCTCCGTGGTGGTAAGTAGTTTTGTTGGCTTGCATAGATAACTCTAATTGGAAGACCGATGCTCATAATACCAAACTGAGACGAATGTTACTATTGTAAACATACAGTCTTACTGCTAATGTTTACACTGTCAACAACTAACCAAGGATAACTACATGGCTAAGCCAATGCCCAGCGATAATCCATTTTTGCAGTTTCCATTTGGCCCTATTCAGATGGAATGCGATGCTCATGATTTAGTTGTTGAGGGTGAAATACCGCCTGAGTTACATGGGAGTTTGTATCGTAATGGCCCAAATCAACGTTATGCACCAAGAGGTGAATATCATTTGTTTGCTGGCGACGGCATGGTGCATGCGTTTCATATCAAAGACGGTAAAGCTAGCTATAACAACCGCTGGGTGCGTACCGCCAAGTTTAATATGGAAGCAAAAGAAGGTCGGGCATTAGTTAATGCGATGAACCCTTTTGATTGTGAGCCAGAATATAGTGATTTTGTATTGGTGGATAAAGAAGGCTTAGCCAATACCGCTATGGTTTGGCATGGCGACAGATTATTGGCGCTGGAAGAGGGGCATAGGCCTTACGAGATAGACCCAGTCACCTTGGAATCAATAGGCAGTTGGTCGTTCCGCGGCAAGTTACATACGGCCATGACAGCGCACCCTAAGATAGATCCCGTTACTGGTGAGATGATTTTCTTTGCCTATATGGCAACAGGCCCATTTGCCCCAGATGTGATGTTGCATAAAGTAAACCCTGCTGGTGTGTTGACGGAAAGTATTCATATTCCGGCACCGTATTCTTCGATGATTCATGATTTTGTTATCACTGATAATTATATTTTGATTCCAGTATTTCCGATCTCTGGCAGTTTAGAGCGGGCGATGGAAGGTGGAGCCCCATTTGCATGGGAGCCAGATCTGCCAGTAAAAATAGGTATTTTAGCGCGTCACGGCGGTAATGCTGAAAACATCCAGTGGCTGGATATGGATTTGTCATTTGTATTTCACTTTATGAATGGCTTTGATCAAGATGGGGTCATCACTGTTGATTGTTGCCAGCTCACTCATGCCCCGTTGTTTCCGCTGGTGGATGGCAGTGAGAGTGGTAAGGCGATTCCGTATTTGCATCGCTGGACTATCGATATGAATGCAGACAATCCGCGAGTCGAATTTGAAAAAATCGACGACTATGAATCAGAGTTTCCCCAGTGTGATTTACGCTATTTGGGTAAGCCTTATCGTCACGGTTGGTATGTCTCGCCTGACGGTGAATTGGCGAGTACGATAAGCAAAGATGCCGATCACTTTTTTAATGTAGTTGGACACTTTGACCATGAGACTGGCAAAGATGATCGTTATTCGCTAGGGCAAAGTACTGCTTCCGAAGCATTGTTTGTGCCAAAGTCAGAGAATGCTGCAGAAGGCGAAGGGTTTTTATTGACGGTTGGCAGCAGTTTTGAAACCCATACCAGTAGCTTATATATTTTCGATGCACTAGCACTATCGAAAGGACCTTTAGCTGTAGTGCGGTTGTCGCATAATGTACCTGCCGGATTTCACGGTACCTGGCGTCAAGGCAACTAAGTAAAAGCCGAGTAATGCTCGCATTTTTACTAACTGTTATTAATAAAAATTATGCTGATAGGTAGAATATGGAAAAGGTTCTTTTAGTCTTGAGTTTATTGCTTACGACCAATATAGCGTTTGCTCAACAGAGTAGTTTAGCGATAACTGTTTCCGGCATTACCCATGACAGCGGCAGTATTGTGGTTGCTGTTTTTGACAACGCCGATGATTGGTTGAGCACAGAAGCTGATACTGTGTCTTTCGCTGAAGCCAGCCAAGCCGTTAGTGGTGAAGCAGAAGTGTTTCTGTTAATTGAAGACATTCCTACAGGCAGCTACGCCTTGTCTATTTTCCATGATGTAAACGCTAACGATGAATTGGACACTAATTTTATTGGTTATCCTCAAGAGCCATTTGGGTTTTCCGCACCGATGGGCGCTTTTGGTCCGCCTAATTTTCACGAGGCGAGTATTGAGGTTAAGTCAGGCCTTAACGAAATTACTATAGCTATAGATTAGGTCAATAATAGAACTTTTAGCTAATAGCTAACCAATGCAATGCGGGTTAGATTTAGGCAAGGTTTTATCCTTGAGTATAACGTTCAAAAAATAATTATAAGCTTGTTCGCTGTGAGCAAGCTCGTTGCTAGCGTTGTCGTTGGCGCAATCGAATTGCTGTGGCGCGGGTGAGCACTGCCTAAAATGTCCTAGGCGCACCAAAAGGGCACGCATTATCGTCACTATCGGTGCATGCAGCCTAGTGGGCGATACTGCCAGATACCTCAAAAATCACAAAAACTAGTTATTAATCAGTATGATAGATTTATACATACAGATTGGCATAGTTATTGCAGTTTTAACCTCAGTCACATGCAGTGTTGAGGCAAGATCATGCAATTACTTACATTTAAAACGCTTTGGGGGCATACCGGCAGCATAGAAGAAGCTGCCGTGCTGGCAAAAGCCGCTGGCTTCGCGGGGCTTGAGGCCCCGGCAGTCGACGAAAACTCGGCCCATTTACCGGCACTGCATAAAAGCTTAAATGAACATAATCTGCAGTGGGTGCAGGAAATCTGTACCGCAGGTTCTTACGTTCCTAGAAGACATGCCAGTGTAAGCGAGCACCTAGCAGACCTTGAATCACAGATTCTTATTGGCAAGCCACTGGGCCCCAAGTTTGTCAACGTGATGGGGGGCTGTGATGCATGGCCGGTTAGTACTAGTGTTGATTTTTTTAAGGCGGCAATGGATATCGCCGACAAGCATAGTGTTGTCTGCTCATTCGAGACCCATCGTGGCCGCCCCTTTTTCAGCCCATGGAATACCATGGCTGTGCTTGGGCAAATCCCCGACATCAAAATAACCTGTGATTTTAGTCATTGGGTCGTTGTGTGTGAGCGCCTCATGGACAGTGAATGGGATGCCATTGAGCTTGCGGCAAAGCATGCACACCATGTGCACAGCCGCGTTGGTTACGACCAAGGTCCGCAAGTGCCACATCCCGGCGCGCCTGAATATGGCGAGGCTCTCGCCAGCCATCAACGGTGCTGGGAAGCGGTCTGGCTTGCGCAAAAATCCCGTGGCTATAAAGAAACGACGATGACGCCTGAGTTTGGTCCCGACGGATACTTGCATCATCTGCCCTTCACCAACGCGCCAATCGCTGACCTCTGGGATCTTAACCGCTGGATTGGTGCCACTGAACAGAATCACTTTGAGACTTGGTCACAAGCGTCGGTTCAACAGGAAGCTCAGCATGCTTAAATTTCTTGAACTGCGCGACCCTGCTGGGGTGGGCTACACGGCGGCGGTATTACTTTATATTGCCATCACCTATATTGGTGGCTGGATTGCCATTCTTCAGGGCAGTGTAGCGAGCAATATTATTGGCGTGATTGCTTTGGCACACAGTATGTTGATTGCAGCGTATCTGCTTCACGACTGCGGTCACAATACGGTGTTTTTATCGACCACTAGAAATGCTCACTTGGGCAAAGTGCTTAACTGGATAGCCGGTAGCTGCTATGGACGTTATGAAGATATTCGTTACAAGCACATGCGGCATCATGTTGATAACTATGACCCCGTGGTGTGGGATTACCGCCGCTTTTTGAAGAACCGCCCGCGGCTGGAAGTCGTCGTGAAAGGGGCAGAATGGGTCTATATTCCTGCTGTCGAAATCATGATGCACACAATGCTAGTCGCAGCCCCATGGTGCATCGAGTCAAAGCGTGGGCAGCGTCGCCGCGTGCTGCAGGTGCTGGCAATTCGTGCCAGTTTGTTGGCGGTGATATTCTTCTACAGTGCTGTCGCTTTCTTTTTGTATGCGCTGGCGCAATTGCTGTTATTCACTGCTTTACGCTTCATGGATTGCTATCAGCACAATTACGAAGTGGTATTCAATCTCGAGGATAAAGAGGTTGCGCGTCCCTACCGCGGAGACACAGCGTATGAGCAGCGCAACACCTATAGCAATCTGTTATCTGCTCGCTTTCCTAAGCTCAATTTGCTGGTATTAAATTTTTGCTATCACAACGCCCACCACGAAAAACCTACGCTGGGGTGGTATCGACTGCCGACCCTGCATGCCAAAATGTTACCGGCAGTTGAATCGCAGACTCTGGGCTTTATGGAGCAAGCCCGCGCCTTTCATAAACATCGGCTGGCTCGAATTTATGCCGACGATTATGGCGCTGATGAAGTAAAAGAATCGCTTAAACAAGGTCGAGCCGTTGGCGCCGATGCACTCAGCTTTCTTACCGCGTTCTAGATGCCACGCATGGATACCGCCACTGTAATGGTTAAACCCACGGCGTCGCTGGTCGCGGTGCTCGGCTCTAAGCTATTTTTAGGTTCGTTGGGCTGGGCTCTATTTGTCGTCGGCTGGTGGCTTGCCGCCAACGCGGAGCTGGCGCCAGAGCGATTATTCCCGGGGCCAGATAGGGTTTTCATCAGCCTGTATGAATTGCTAGCAGAGAAAGAGTTTGCGGCTGATATATGGGCCAGCGTTAAACGTATTTTAACGAGTTTCTCTATTGCAGTGTTGCTGGCATTGCCATTTGGCCTACTGATCGGCGCGTATCGACCTGTTGATCGTCTGTTGGGCCCCTTGGCGGGGACGTTTCGCTACCTGCCAGCGCCGGCATTTATCCCGCTACTACTAATGTGGCTGGGTACTGGCGAAGCACAAAAAATTGCCCTGCTAGTTATTGGCGTTCTGTTCTTCTTGATCATCATGATCGCCGATGTGACGCGCCAAGTGCCCAAGGTTTACATAGAAACAGCCAAAACGTTGGGTTTGCGACCGATTCAAATACTGGGCTCGGTTATTTTCAGAGCAAGCATGGCGGGCTATGTCGACGTGTTTCGACAACTGCTGGCCGTCAGCTGGACCTATTTGGTAATCGCCGAAATTGTGGCAGCCACCGACGGTATTGGCGCCATGATGATGCGCGCAAAACGATTTGTTCATGTCGATGACATCATGGCGGGTATTTTAGTTATCGGCCTGCTTGGTCTGTTATTTGATGCCTTATTTAAAGCGCTGCATCGCAGTGCGTTTCGTTATCTTGAAATCAATAAGTAGTAACCATAAACCGAGGAGAATCACCATGCATCATATTCGATTAGGCATTGCCATTCTGGCACTCGCACTGTGCTCCACTGCGCAAAGTTCGGAACCCGTGAAACTATCGCTGTTCTCATGGCCGGGCTATGGATTTTGGTTTATCGCCAAAGAAAAAGGCCTTACTGAGGGTTTAGAACTAGAGATTAGCATTATTGAAGACCCTTACCAAAGCTTTGGCATGATGACTGCCGGCGGTCTCGACGCAACCTCCAGCACGGCAGAGTACGGGCCGATTGCGGCAGATAAAGACGTGGGTATCAAACTGGTAACCTATACCAATCCATCTTATGGCACCGACAAAATAATTTTGGCACCTGGCATAACCAGTGCCCAGCAGCTTAAAGGTAAAACGGTGGCAGTACTTGAAGGTGGCCTGACCCAAATCTTTATGGCCGAGTGGTTGGCTGATAACGGCGTAGGAATTGATGAGGTTAGCTTTACTAATTTGATCATGGACGACGCTGTTGGTGCAATGATTGGCGGCACTGCAGCAGCGGCTGAATTTTGGGAACCGTTTGGCTCTCAGGTGCTTGAGGCTCTGCCAGGTTCGACAGTAGCGGCAGACTCAACTGAAGAGAAATACATCACCACGGCGATGCTTGGCGATGCCATGTATATGAGTACGGCATTTCTTGATAAGCGGCCTGAAGATGCGGCAAAGCTGACCCGCGCTTATTTTAATGCAGTTGATTTTTGGAAAGAAAATACTGCTGAAGCGAATCAGATTATCGCCGATGGTTTAAAGTTTTCGGTGGCAGATGTTGAGCAAGTACTTGGCAGTACTGGTGAAATTCATAAGGGTGGGATATTCATTTTTGATCGCGATCAGGCGGCTATTTTTATGGGTCTTAAACCTGGCAAACTACCGCTTAATATTATTGCTGATGGAATGAAGGCTCATTGGGATGTTACCACCGACTGGTGGCTGCAATTTGGTTTTGTTGACAAGGCAATGCCAATGTCTGCTGGCGTAGATACAGCACCGCTGGCAGCGGCGCTGACTAAATGATTGAGCAACAAAAACAGGGACTAGTGGTCTCGGGCGTTGGCAAGACTTTTATGCTGCGCTCGGGCCAACCGCTCAAAGCGTTGGATAATATAAACTTTGAGCTAGAGCAGAACTCCGTAGGGGTGTTGCTGGGCCCGTCAGGTTGCGGTAAATCAACCTTGCTGAGAATAGTCGCCGGGCTCGAAAGTCAGGAGCAGGGCGATATTTCAGTCGCCGGCAAATCTATCCATGGTCCAGGAGTGGATCGCGGCATGGTGTTTCAAAATTATAGTTCTTTTCCCTGGTTAACCGTGGAAGAGAACGTGGCTTTTGGACTAAAAGCTAGGCATGAATCGCGCACTTTACGCGCAGGTGTTGTCGACCATTTTATCCAAGCAGTAAAATTAGGTGGCTTTGAAAAAGCTTATCCCCATCAGCTATCAGGCGGAATGCAGCAGCGAGTTGCTATCGCTAGAAGTCTAGTAGGCAGCCCCTCCATATTGCTAATGGATGAGCCATTTGGTGCCCTCGACCCGGAAACGCGTTGGCAAATGCAAAGCCTGTTATTAGAAATCGTCAAAAAGGAACGCACCACGGTACTGATGGTTTCACACGACATAGAAGAGGCACTCTATTTAGGCGATGTCGTTTTTTTCATGGGCACACGCCCTGGCCGCATTATAGAAACTATCCGACCCAGTTTTGATAGGAGTAGCACCGATCGTGATGCTATTCTTGACGTTAGTGAATATCGACAACTCGAGCGTGATATAAGGAAAATGATGCGTTCGCAATCACTTGAGTGTTCGTAGTAGTCGAAGAAACTCGCCGACAAAAAAATCCAAATTATTATCTAAGTCGGTGATTTTTGAGTCGAATAACCAGCTTTGGGTAATACCCATTAAGTAAGCATACATCGATAGCGCCACAGTATCACTGGCACTTGCTGCGGTTACGTTCTCTTGTTTGCGATAAATCGTAACCCATGATGAAAACATCACAATTAATGAAGCAGTTAGTGCTCGCTCCCGTTCCAAGGTTTTTGACAAGGCTTCTGTGAACTCGGTTTTGTTTAAGAAAATCTCGAAGGATTGACGAAAGTAGGTATCGTCTATCAGCAAACGCAACCATTGCCGCGAAAAGTTATCAGCGGCATCCTCGGGATCGCTGCTGTTCTGCTGCTGCGCCACCAATTGCTCCAGTGGTGCCTGAGAGTATGCAAGAATCTCCTCGAACAGTTCTTCTTTGTTAGCAAAATGCCAATAGATTGGGCCCCGCGAACAGCCGGCCTCCTGCGCAATAAGGCGCAGAGTTGTACCACTGTAGCCGCGCTGGCCAAAAATATTTAAGGCGGCGTCAATCAAACTCTGACGAGTCTTTGCTGCATCTTCCTTAGTTCGTCTCATGTCCAGTTCAGTTTGTGCAAAAAAAATTAGTCTAGTGATGCCGCCTACAAAGGTCAACGCCGTGGATAATCTCAGGCCCCAGTTTTTACTAGCCAAACTGACGCAGGTAACGCTGCATCTCCCAATCGGATACAGTGTTATGATAGCTATCCCACTCACCACGCTTGAAGTCGACAAAAGCTTTGTGCATGTCTGCCCCCAATACGCTATAGGCCAGCGCATCCCCGGCTATGGCATCAGTTGCCTCCGACAGGTTTCTCGGTAAACACTCGATTCCGGCGTCGTCAATTTCCTTGCTACTATAGTTGTACATGTTTTCTCGGTGCGGCAGACCGGGGTCGATACTCTGCTCTATCCCTTCTAGTCCAGCGGCCAGCAGCATTGCTGCCCCCAGATAGGGGTTACAAGCAATGTCGGGTGCGCGACATTCAACCCGGGCACCAGCGCTTGGAATACGCAACATATTAGTTCGGTTATTATTGCCGTAACAGCAGAACACAGGGGCCCAAGTAGAGCCAGACATGCTGCCTTGTCGCACTAGGCGTTTGTAACTGTTTACCGTCGGCGCCACTACCGCACTGATCGGTTTAGCGTGCCCCAAAATACCACCAATAAATTGATAGGCTAACTCAGACACTCCGCAGTCGTAACGATCGTCTTCAGGCTTTACTGCGAACAGATTCTGACCAGTTTCGATATTGGCAAGTGACATATTGAAGTGGGCACCGCTGCCAGTGCGGTCGGCAAATGGTTTTGGCATGAAGCTTGCGAATGCGCCATGCTTGCGCGCTATTTCATTGGCCAGCATCCGAAAATAGATAATCCGATCTGCCATGGTGAGAGCATCACTGAAGTTAAAGTCGATTTCGAACTGGCCGTTGGCGTCTTCGTGATCAAATGAGTAAACACCCCAGCCCATATCATCAAGTGCCTGTACCAATTCATCAATAATGGCAATATTGTCCATCATTGTGGGCACATCGTAGCAGGGCTTTTCCTGGGTATCTCGGCTGCTGAAAGGCACAACCTTACCGTCTGGTAGTTGTCGCAAAATAAAGAATTCGGTTTCTATGCCTAAGTTAAATTTGTAGCCCATTGATGCTGCTTTAGCCAATTGGCGCTTGAGTATATTTCTAGAGCAGGCTTCAAATGGTTTGCCGTTCAGGTAAAGATCGCTTGCAAACCAGGCTAACTCAGGATTCCACTGGCATTGTTGCATCGAGGCCATATCGGGCATAGCGGCGACTTCGTCATCGGATATATCTTGGGGAACACCATCCAGAGCCGCTCCGGTAAACAGTTCAGAACCAGCAAACATCTGCTTGAAATGGTTGACCGGCACAAATTTTCCTTTGCTCGCTCCATGAACATCCACATAGCTGGCGATGCCATATTTGATGCCCTTGTCTCGGCACTGTTGTTGTAACTGATCAATTTTCATGTGATTTCCTTAAGTGGGAATGATTCTTGCTGTATTAATAGTATTCAAGAAACATGCCAATTTGTATGTTTAATTAGATCGGTTAGTTAAAAGAGGGTAAGCCATTGAAAAATATACAAGAATGGGAACAGTATGAGTTTGAATTAGGCGACTTTACACTGGCAAGTGGCGAAGTTCTGCTAACCGGAAAACTCTGCTATCACCAACTCGGTGCGCTTAACGCACTAAAAAATAACCTGATTATCATGCCTACTTATTACGGTGGTAAGGGCATTAGTAATAAGCCTTGGGTGGATGATCCATCGAGTCCCTTTTATGGGCAGGACTTTTGCCTGATCATCCCCTGCTTATTCGGCGCCGGAGAGTCCAGTTCACCCAGCAATACCAGTGGCTCCCAAGCAGGGCCAAATTTCCCTGAGATCAGCCTGGGCGACAACGTCTGCGCGCAGCGGCAACTGCTTGCGGTAAGCTTCCTCGATGCCAAGCCTCGCATGGTGATGGGCTGGTCCATGGGCGGCATGCAGGCAATTCAGTGGGCCCATCAATACCCTGGCCATGTTGGCAGTGTGTTGGCAATTTGTGCGACCGCAAAATGCTACCCTCACAATCAAGTGTTTCTTGAAGGTGTGGCGAGCGCGCTGAGCGCAGATGCTGATTTTGCCGATGGCCACTATTTAGCTCCACCAAAGCGAGGTTTGACCGCCTTTGCCAAGGTTTATGCGGGTTGGGCTTATAGTCAGCCTTTTTATCGAGATGGCAGGTATCGTGAGTTAGGCTTTGAGTCTATTGATCAGCTATTGGAATTCTGGGTTCAGGATCACCTAGAGCAGGACGCTAACGATCTGCTCCTGCAGTTACGAACGTGGCAGGATAGCAACATCATAGGGTCTAACCAACGCAGTGGGCGGGTAGTGCAGCAATTAGCCTGCCCCGGTATGATGATGCCGTCGAGCAGTGATTTATATTTTACTGCGGCTGATGCCCGTCAAGACGCAAATGATCTAGGGCTCGACTGTCAAATACTGCAGTCTGATTTTGGCCATATTGCAGGAGGGCCAGGTCGATTACCGGCAGAGACTCAAATAATTTTCAACGCCGCCGCAAATCTTTTGGCCAAAACACAGTAAAGTGTCGTAGTGATAGCGCTGGAAACTAGTCGCGATATTGGCGGCTTGAGGACAGCAAGCACATCAAGACTGGGATCTGACCGCAGTGCTTGAATAGCTTTAAGGCGCTGATCTATTGCGTTAAATTTTTTAACTAGATAGCAGTCTGTGTTCGAGATACTGCAATCAGAGTATGGCTCAAATTAGACGCGCTGATTGGGTTGAAAAAATTAAATTACAACCAGTGCGCTGCCTTCTAGCAAGGTGCCGCGGTCGGCATGCGATAACCAAATATCACACTCGGCTATTGCTACACCATCATCTATGGTTACTGCAGTGACGATGCCATTGGCAATCACTTCTTCACCGTCTAACACCACTTGCGGGAAGCGCATCACAAGGCGTCGTATGCACTCTGGGCCACGCCACGCATGCAACATATTAACCATATAACTTAACCCTAATGGTCCTTGATTTATAGTGCGCTGTCCTAGACCTAGCGGCAGAGAGGCAACAGCGTCTCTGTCCCAGTGCAGCGGGTTAGGGTCACGCAGAATTGCTGCCATAGTCTTCATCCGCTCACTGCTTACGTTTGGCATTATCCATGCTGGTATTTTGTCGCCTGGTGTTAAGTTCACAATATGTTCCTTGTGTAGTGCCAAGTGATAGTAGTGCGCGCAGTTAACCGTTGGTTATTACATAGTTCAAAACAGAATTGAATGCGATCATAGGTTTGACTTTGGTCATTTTTACAACGCTCAGCTGAAGTGATTTTCCCGCTAACTTGATAGGTAGTTTGTTCTTTTAGGCTAGTAAATATTTCCCAGTCATAGCTTTCTATTATTATCGAAAGATCAGACTCAGCTTGCCCCAATTCGAACATTTCAGCGATTGAAGTGCCCGCGCCAACAATCGGTATATGAAATAATGCGACCGGATGGGCTAGTCCATTTGGCAGCAGCTGTGCACCGGTACAATCGGTCAGCAAAAAGTTTTCCCAAGGGGCTATTGTATAGTCGCCACCAGTAAACTGATGCCCGGCCAATGCGCTTATCTCTTGTTCAGCGGGTATCGATTTGATCGCCATAGTTAACTTCTCGCACTTTACTTATTTGAGGTATCTTAGTGTATTTACTAAATCTAGCTAGTTAAGTGATGGGTATTATCAAATAATATGTCTAGCAAAGGAGGATAATAGCTTGCTAGGTATAAACACGCTGCTACTGTAGCTTAATGGTTATCGGACTTTTGAGAAAAAATCATGGCTACTGACACAATAACGCTGCATCAATACCAAGCATCACCGTTTTGCGCAAAAATTCGGCGGGTGTTGTATTACAAGTTTCTAACTTTTGAAGTGGTAAATTATGCGCTATTAGATATTAGTAAAGTGCGAAAACTAAGTCCCATTGGTAAGTTGCCAGTGTTAGAGCATAAAGGTGTATTTATCGCTGACAGTTCTAAAATCACTGCGTATCTGGACGAGCTCACGCCTGATAAACCCCTGCTTCCAGCAGACCCTGTGCAGCAAGCGCATGCTCATATTATAGAAGATTGGGCTGACGAGAGTTTGTACTTTTACGATGTCACTATGCGTTGCTGGGATAATAATATTAGCTTACTAGAAGACGACTTGTTGATCGAAAATCCAGGCTTATTTGGCCGATTAATTCGCCCTATAGTAGGCAAGGCCTTGCGCAAAACCACGGCAACTCAAGGTATTGGCCGTAAATCTAAAAAGCAAGTGCTAGAGGATGTCGAGAGCCATTTTAATGCGCTGGAGAATTTGCTACTAAGCAGTCGTTGGTTAGTCGGCAATGAGTTAAGTATCGCCGATATCAGCGTTGCCAGTATGTGTACGGTAATGGCCCGAGCACAAGAAGGGCGCGCGCTAATGGAAAGATTTACGCGACTTAGTCAGTGGCGAAGCCGGGTTGATGAATTAACTGTACCTAGCGGCGTGTTGCCTGAAAATGTAGCATTAAGTTAGGGCGAACTTAGAGCTAGCATTAACTAATACATTTCAAATTTTATCCATACTCGGTATGACTCAAAAAAATATGTATAGCCGAGGCTTAGTGATGAGCAATAGCTGGTATAGAGAAAGCTATACACAGTTTACATCGTCATTATTTAATGATTAGAGGTAGATAGCGCAGGCGGCAGAGTAGATAGCGATTTTGGCTAAAATCCAACGCTAACAATAATTTTATAAGGAATAATCATGGCAACTGATTCAACCCAAGAACAAATAGATGCACTAATGAAAGGCCCTGCAGAAGGGTCGATACGAATGTTAAATATGCTTAAGTTTAAGAAAAAAGCAGAATACGCTGACGGTAGCGACGGTGGCTGTGACAATGGTATGCAAGCCTATATTAGGTATTCAGTTGCCTTGCACAAAGAAGGTATTCTAGCGGCTGCGGGGGCTAAATTAGTGTTCTCAGAAGGCGTAGCCCAAGGCGTAATTGGCGATAGCGCCTCGACCGACTTCGATATTATAGCCATTATGCAGTACCCCAGTCGGCAAGCGTTTCTCAATATGATCAGCTCGCCAGAATATCAAGCTGCACACGTTCACCGTGAGGCAGGCTTAGAGCGCCAGTTATTAATCTGCTGCGCTGGCAACGATCCAAGTTAAAATACTTTGGCAGAGTTTGTGGCTGTAGCGCAAAGCTAGCTGTTCAAACGGTCTACCTACTAGCTTTTGTTGTACTGATGATTTATGTCAATGCCAATGTGTTCTTAATAGTTAAGCTTATAGCTTGAATAAAGGTGACCAGAGGGTTGTATGGCAGGCGAGTTAAAAATTGCTAACGACGCGGTGACTGCAGCGATTGCTGAAGTCACCGCGTCGCCGGCTTTGACTGAGATCGGTGTGTTAAATACTCAGTTAAACGCTGTGCTGACAAAATTGATGATAACTAACTCTTACGCTGAACGGCTAAACCCTATGGATTTTTTGCTAGATAGCCAAAATCAAGACGCTATAGTGGCAGTGCGAGGTGGTTAAGCCACCCGATTAATAACCGACTTTATGGATGCAAATAGTTGTGAAAAGCTATCAGTCTCCAACTCACCACGCTTAGATACCCAAAACACACCCTCAACATTCTTTAACCCATTATTCCTGGCACGTATCGCCATCTGTTTAGCGAGTTCATCGCCGTATTTTTTAACTGAAAATGCTTTGGCCACGCTTTCCCCTTCAACATCAGGCCAGCTCGCCTCCCAATACCAGTTTTCACGAATTTCTCCGTCACTCAGTGTGTAGGGCTTTGCATATTGGTAGACGCCAGTAATGCCTGTTTTATTGTTTGATCGTTTAAGCTTGCAAATTTCTTTGCGACTTATAGGAGGATAGGTCCTAACCAACTCGTCGCGATGTTGTATGGCCTGTTGCAAGGCGATGTCTTTAGTGCCACATTTCTTATCTGAGAAATTTTTAACATGCATTTTTTTGTGACGCGACAAGCTTACTCGCCATGCGTGGGTACGATACTTTTCATTATCAATTCTGGTGATCCCATACATTTGGGTTGGGTTGTCTTTGGTCGTGGTCATTGTCGATACCTTAATTTAACCAGTTGCTTGCGTGATCGCTATTTAGTATTAGCCTTTAAATAGCATCTCTTAGTAACTGTAATGCAAGTAGCATGCCGATTATTTAGTTTGGTAACATGTGTACTTTAGTAACGTTTTAAAGGTTTTTAATTGGTAGTTTTTAGCCAATTGCACAAGTAGTGCGCAAGCACTGCACCGTTTTGGTTCGCAGTGATGATGCTAAGTGATAAAGCGCGGCTTAATCTTTATCTTCAAAGTCCAGATAGCCATTAAGCCCCTAATATTACTAATCTATCGGTCGCCGTCAGATAATGAACAGACTGGTTAATTATCGGTGTAGAATTGGTCTCACTCTTCTTAAGGATAAGCCTTACCATCGTGAATAAAGCTCTTTATCATCCACGCTATTGGATATCATGGCTGGGTATACTGTTTACCCGCTGCTTGTGCTTATTGCCGCTGAGCACTTTACTTATATTTGGTCAGTGGCTGGGGCGTATCAGCGCCAATTCAGCATTACTCAGGCGCCGGCGGCATATTGCAGAGGTTAATGTTCGTCTGTGCTTTCCTGAACGGTCCAGTGAGCAGCAACAGCAGCTTGTTACCGACATAATCATCTCTACTTATTTGGGTATGCTAGAAACTGTATACAGTTGGTGGGCAAGCGATGACGAACTGCGCCGGCGCACTGATTATGAAGGCGTAGAGTTAATCGAAGCTGCTAAAGCCCAAGGCCAGGGGGTATTATTAATTGGCTCACACTTTACAACATTGGATCTTGCGGGGCGCCTACTGCGGCTAAAAGTAGACGTAGATAGCTCTTACCAAAAGCAAAAAAACCCAGTATTTGACTACTGTATATTAAAATATCGGCTAAAACGTTTTACCAATATGGTAGAAAAGAAACAAATGCGCAGGCTGATCAAATTGGTTAAGTCTGGGCGCGCTATGTGGTATGCAACTGACCAAGATTTTGGCCGCAAGAATTCGGTTTTCGTGCCATTTTTTGGTCATCAAACTGCAACCCTTTCAACCATTGGCACATTGCTAAAACTTACTAAGGCAAAGCCGCTCTATTTTAGTCATTACCGAATAGGCAAAGGTAAAGATACTCGTTACCTGATTCGGATAACTGACCCATTTGAAGATCAATTCAATGATGATGATGTTAATAATGCAACTGTGCTTAACCGTGTTATAGAGCAAGCAGTGCGGGTGGCGCCGGAACAATATTTGTGGGTGCATAGACGTTTTAAGACTCGTCCAAATAAAACAGATGCTAAGCTTTATGCGACTAAAAAAAAGAAAAATAGATAGTTTTAAACATGCCTATAACTAATTATGCCGCAGTAAAATTTTAATAATTGGCGAGATCAGCAATGAATACATTTATCGACACCTTAACGTCAACTCTTGCGTCAACAGCTAGCTTCTGGCGTGGCACTAATTCAAGGCCTGCACCAAATCCGCCGGTCCAGTTGCTAGAGCTATATGATATTGAAAACTGCCCTTATTGCCGTGTGGTCCGTGAGGCTCTCACTGTGCTTGATCTAGACGCGATTATTTATCCTTGCCCTAAGGGGGGTGAGCGTTACAGGCCGCTTGCCAAAGAGAAGGGCGGTAAAGCGCAGTTTCCGTTTTTAGTTGATAGCAACACAGGGATCGAGATGTATGAGTCGGCAGATATTGTTGCTTATTTAGTTAAAACCTATGGTGGAAAAAGTAATGGACCTAGCTTACACGGGTTAAAACTTGCCGGTTCCATGTTGTCATCGGCTAGTCGCGGCTTAAAAGGGCAACGGGTTAAATCTGCCAGTAAACCAGTACAGTCTTTAATTCTATACAGTTTTGAATCTAGTCCGTTTTCTCGTCCAGTAAGAGAGCTATTGTGCGAACTAGAGCTAGCTTACGAGTTGCGAAATACCGGCAAGGCAATGTTGAAAGATATGGGGCCACCTAGTATTCGTGCCAAGTTATTTCCCGATGAGCCGGTGCAAGGTCGTAACCGTCTGCGACTATTGGAACAAACGGGTAAGGTCCAAGTTCCCTATTTGATTGATCCAAATATTGACATAGAAATGTTTGAGTCCAGCGATATTATGATTTATCTCAATCAGACCTACGCGTTGTAAGTCTATTTTTTTCAACTCCGCTGCCACCATAGTTAAGATTTTTGATATCCACAGCGACAGGTTAAAATTGTGAGGGTCGTTGGCCGCCAATTTGCTCGGCCCCCATTGCTTAGATTTGCTCGTAAGGGCTATAGTAAATCACCGACCCTTAATTCACTTCCAAAGCATGCTGACCGACTCGTCGACTCGTCCCTCGCTGTTCAATACCGCTCTGACCGCTGTCCAGCCTGTTGTCGCGATTAAGCGCGGTTGGCAGTTCGTCGAGATTATTAAAGCCCCATTGGTGGGGCGGCAATTGCTGTAATAGATCGTCAATGTCGACCATATCAACCGCGCTGACAAATGCCTGTACACCTTGACCGCCACCGGCATTAAAATCCCACTCTTGAAGATGACTGGTTAATAACCGATGGTCTTTGTCGAAACTCATTAACAGAAAATCACCTTTAGCGGTTGCAGAACCCCAGTCCATGGAAAGAAAATCTGCCCCGGCAGGGCTGAAACCAACAGTTATCTGGCTGATATACCAATATTCCCAGGCCATAATGTAGCCGGCAGGCTTGGTCGATAGTCGCAACGGCGGTCCTAGGCTATCCATTACATCAGCCATAGTGACATTGGCTGCAGGATCAGGCGAATCTGCCTTTTTAAGCGGCAGTCCAAGCTCGTAGTAACGGGTTTGTACACACCCAGACAGCGCAACAAATAGCAGTAGTATGACAGTGCGATACCCGTTCAAGACTTATTGGTCATCCGTTGGATAAATTCGGGTGGAGAAGTCGGTTAGTATGTCGTTTTCGTCGAAAAAGAAAATTGCACGGTCATAGCGCGTTTCAATTTTGACGGTGTTGTAAACGATCAGCATTAAGCCATTACCCTCTGCTTTTTCAAACAGATAGTACATAACTGTTTCTTCATCAAGGGATATGACCTGCGACGGCGGCCCAAGAGCGTCTAATACATCGGCACGCGAAGTAATGCCGCGCTCCATCTCGCTGACCACCTTAGGCTGCCACGCCACTTCCACGCCACGCTTGTTGTTGAATTGCACACAGCTACTAAGGAAGGCCAAAAAAATCATTGAGACAATTAAGCGCTGCATAGTAAATCCTTATTGGTAGGCTTTCGAATAAAGTACAAACTCGGTTCCACGCTACGCTTGTTCTTGAGTTGCACACAGCCACTAAAGAAGGCCAAACAAATCACTGAGACAATCACGCGCTGCATAGTAAATCCCTATTGGTAGGCTTTCGAATAAAGTACAAACTGTGTAGTAACGTTTATACTACTATGTTACGTTTCGAAACAACCAGCAGATCAATACTACATTTTTTTCTGGGTATAAGCCTAGCGCTCAAGTAATTATTGGCCGCGACAGTCCCCAGAATTTTTATAACGTTTATAGCCATCGACTATGATATCACGGTGATAAACTGCCAGCAGACGCCGGTGCGATTGTTAACTGCAGCTGTCTAGGTCGTAAACGCTATTGTGGATGAACTTACGAAGCGCTAGTCATCAGCATATACAGCTTCCGTGCCGTTGTTTAATGTCTGAACCAGCAATTAAGCACTAGCTGAGCTTGGTTTAGCGTTTACCCGCTATTTAATCATGCCCTTAATAGTCTTCTCAGTTTTTTCACCAAACGGCGGTCGAAAGCCAATCATGCCAGCGACATCCTTTTTGGTTTGCTTAAAGATTGCACGGGCATGGCTAAAGGTTTTGAAACCGTCAAAGCCATGATAAGAGCCCATACCACTTGGGCCTACACCACCGAAGGGAAGGTCTTCTTGGACAACATGCATAATGACATCATTAAGTGTTACCCCACCTGAAATTGTATGGTCTAAGGTATGACGTTCCTCGATCGCGTCCTCGCCGAAGTAGTACAGCGCAAGAGGACGCTCTTGTGCATTTACATAAGCAATCGCTTCGTCATAGTTTTTATAGGTTTTAATTGGCAGTAGCGGACCAAAAATTTCTTCCTGTAAAACTTTCATGTCATCAGTTGCATCAACAATTAATGTTGGTGGAATTTTATGATGCGCTTGGCCTTCAAATGATTCATTGGCCGGATTAAGCTGGATCACTTTGCCACCTTTTTCTTCAGCATCCTTAATATAACTTTGCAATCGTTCAAAGTGACGATCATTGATGATTGAAGTGTAGTCTGGGTTATCTAAAAGGTTGCTAAACATCATCTTGGTCGAAGCAGTTAGATTTTCTACCAACTCGTCTAACTTTTCTTCAGCTACTAATACATAATCGGGGGCTAAACAAATCTGCCCAGCATTAGATGTTTTACCAAACATAACTCGATCTGCTGCTTGCTTTAAATCTGCTGTGCGGCCAATCATTACTGGTGATTTCCCGCCTAATTCTAGTGTTAGCGGCACTAAGTTCTGCGCCGCTGCTGCCATAACGTGGCGAGCAATCGAGGTAGCGCCGGTGAAGATAAGATGGTCGAAGGCAAGTGAGCTAAATGCTTGGCCAACTTCTGGGCCGCCGGTGAATACCGCAATCTCGCTGCTATCAAATTCTTCTTCGATTAATTGTTTCATTACTTCTGATGTGGCCGGAGAAAACTCTGACGGTTTAATCATGGCGCGATTTCCCGCGGCTAGTGCGTTGGCTAACGGGCCGAAGGTTAAATTCACTGGAAAATTCCAAGGGCTGATAATACCGATTACACCCAGGGGGTTATATTCAATACGCGAACGCGCACCTAATAAGTTTAGCGGAAACATCGTGCTGCGCTTTTCCGCTTTCATCCATTTTTTCACATGCTTTTTAGCATGCTGCAGTGGCCCGACCGCGGCGGCAACATCCATCATTTTACTGTGCTGAACAGAGCGTGCGCCAAAGTCTTCACTAAGCGCGGCAACCAATTTATCTTGGTATTTAAGCACTTGTTTTATGCAGCGCTCTAAGCGCTCAATACGCACTTCAACGCTTACTGCACCTTCGGCAATAAAGGACTTTTTTTGTGCGTCCAAAACCGTTTGCATAGCTTGACGTGCTTGTTGAGTAGGGTCGTTTACGGCATTCATGGTTATATCCTCTTGTTACTGTTTACTGTTTACTGTTTATTGTTATGAGTTGTTTTAAGTTTTAGCGATTAGTTATTTACCAGGGCTCTTTAAATGGTCTTAAATCCATTTCAAAGGTCCAACTGTTTTCGGGTTGTTGATCTAAAAACCAAATTGCTTCAGTAATTGCTTTGGGCTGAATAAAAAAATCGTCTGGTTTGTCTTTGCTTAAACCACGGGCAAAGGGCCCATCGATGGCACCATCTATTATTAAATATGCCACATGCACATGCTTCGGACCAAGCTCTCTTGCCATTGATTGACATAAGCTTCTAGCGGCGGCCTTAGAGGGCGCAAAGGTGGCAAATTTTGCCCCACCTCGAGTGGCGGCGGTATTGCCCGTAACCATTATGGAGCCGCGGCCATGTGCTATCATTTTCGGCGCACACGCTCTGGCGCAATAGAGTAAGCCCATGGTGTTAATGGCAAAATTTTTGGCTAAATCTTCTGGCTTGGCTTCTAAAAAGCTGCCAAAGCTGCCCCGAGCGGCGTTATATATAAGCGTGTCAATGGCGCCACATTGCTGCTCGATTTGGGCAAAGGCTTGGTTAACGCCGGTTTCGTCGCTTAGATCGACGGCGATACTAATGGTATTAGCGGGCAGTGTGCTGGCTAGCTCAGTTAAATAGTCTTGGTTGCGGGCCAGCATAACTATGCGATAGCCCTGCTGAGCATAATGTTCGCAGCAGGCTTTGCCGATACCGGGGCCGACACCGGCTATTACACAGGTTTTCTCGTTCATTACTAATCCTAGTTAGAGTTGGCGGCGTCAGCTTAAGCGTTGCGATTACCACATGGATTTAGTTACAGGGTTTTAGTTTAATGTAATTGTTATTAAAATAAAACAGGCAGACCTGATTGTTTTATAAGAGGTCTTTTGCTAGGATGAAACCACTGTTTCTGGTTCACATTAAATATTAGTAGCAACAAGGATTCACTATGGATTTTTCGCTTAGCGAAGAACAGACTCTGTTACAAGACAGCGTTGAAAAGTATGTTCGCGACAATTGTGACGTCGACCGTCATCGACAATTAAATGCGACCAAGCAGGGCTTTGATAAAGGTGCTTGGCAACAATTTGCTGAACTAGGTTGGTTAAGCGTGCCTTTTAGCGAAGCCCATGGCGGCTTTGGCGGCGCTGCAGTTGATGTGATGGTGATTTGTGAGGTGTTAGGAAAAGCCTTGGTGCGTGAGCCAATTTTAAGCACGGTTATTACTAGTGGCAGTTTTTTGCGCCACGGTGGTAATAGCGAGCAACAAAGTAAATATATCCCAGCAATAATAGAGGGGCGCAGTCAGTGGGCTTTTGCGTTTGCTGAAATTTGCAGCGGTTATGACATGGCGGCTATTAAAACAACTGCCGAACAAAGCGACGGTTTTGTCTTAAGCGGTGACAAAATCGCAGTGCTAAATGGAGAGCATGCCGATCATTTAATAGTTACTGCGAAAACGGCCACCGGCGTCAGCGTATTTATTGTTGATGCTAGTGCAGATGGTGTTAGCCGGCAAGCTTTTTCAGCGGTCGATGCTAGTCGTGGCGCGAATGTAAGTTTCAATAATGTCGCAGTGTCAGCAGATAATGTATTAGGTGAATTGGATAACGGTTTAGTGTTGGTACAGCAAGCGGTTAACGATTCTATTATTGCCATCGGCGCTGAAGCATTGGGCGCTATGCAAAGTCTGTTAGACACTACCGTTGAATATACCAAAACACGCACGCAATTCGGCCAGCCTATAGGCAAGTTTCAGGCCTTGCAGCATCGTATGGCCGATATGTATTTAAAGGTAGAGGAGACGCGCTCATTGTTGTTTAACGCAGTTATCCAAATGGATGCTGGCAGTGATGAAATAGATGCAGCGTGTAGCGCGCTAAAAGTAAAAGTTTGTGAAGCTGGCAGATTCGTATCGCAAGAGTCGATCCAGTTACATGGCGGTATCGGCATGACCGATGAGTTGATTGTGGGTCATCACTTTAAGCGCTTACTACTGCTAGGTATGTTGTATGGCGACGAAGATTTCTATTTGCAGCGATTCACTGATTTAGCAGCATAAAGGATTAATTATCGGGTCAATAAAAAAGGCAGAGTTTAATCACTCTGCCTTTTTATATTACGAATCAGAAGTTAACTTGAGTGCCTCCCGATAGCACTCGATTCGTCTTCTTCAAATATTTCCTCTAAACGATCAGTCAAATAATCTAATAAGCGGCTAATACGCTTTTCTTTATCTTTTCCAATTTGACCAACGGCCATACCTTCCATTAAAAACTTGGTTAAATCCATCGCCAGCATATAGCGCTCTCCGCGATCATGCCATTCGTTAAATAGATCAGTGTTGGTTTCATTAACATGGTCTTCAAAGCTAGTAATCGACTGGTCTAAAATCTCATGTAAGTCGGTATCGGTGCGGCCAGCAACGCATAACTCATGGTAGGCAATAAACAAGTCGCCAGTTAAATGCTCCCAGTAAGCTTCTAGGCCAGCGCGGCGACGCTTGGCACCAGTTAAATCAGTTGAAAGATTGGTCACCCGGTTGGTGTAGTCTTCTAATAGCTTTTCATGCAGGTATTCAATGGCCGCGCGAATAAGTTCTATTTTAGAAGGGAAGTGGTGCAGCATGGCGCCGCGCGATACACCGGCAAAGTCGGCGACTTTAGCCGTGGTGACATTGGTATAGCCAAGGTTGATAAAGCAATCGATAGCCGCATCTAAGATGCGGTCGCGAGTCATAGCACTTTTTTGTGCTTGCCAGCTTACGCCGTTCTTTGCTTTTGCTTTCGTGTTGTTCTTGCTGCCAGCAGTCATTTTGTTCCCATAGAGTGGTAGATTTAATTAAAAACAAGATATCCTGTTTAAAACAATCACAATATAACTAAAGTATAAACTAAAAATTAATTTAGCGGGATAAGTTATTGGTTGATAGCAGTAAAAAAGGCCCTATTGGGGCCCTGTAGTAGTTATTGATCGATGCCGCCCATATTAAGGTATTTAATTTCTAGATAGTCATCAATGCCGTATTTAGAACCTTCACGGCCAGTACCTGACTCCTTCATGCCACCAAATGGCGCAACCTCGGTTGAGATAATGCCTTCGTTAATACCAACAATGCCATACTCTAAACCTTCTGCCACGCGCCAAATACGGCCAATATCACGGGAGTAAAAGTAAGCCGATAATCCAAACGGGGTGTCATTACCGATGCGAATAGCTTCCTCTTCTGTTGTGAATTTAAACAGTGGTGCAACTGGCCCAAAGATCTCTTTGGTGTATACGTCCATGCTGTCATCGCAATCTACCAACACCGTGGGTTCAAAGAAGTTTTTGCCATCTTCTTCAGTGCCTTTACCACCAATAAGTACTTTGGCACCGTTGTTAGTTGCCTGCTTGACAATAGCGCTAACTTTATCAAAGGCTGCATCATTGATAAGCGGGCCAATAGTGACGCCGTCGTCGGCGCCATTGCCTATTTTTAACGCCTTCACGGCGGTGACTAGCTTCTCAGCGAAAGCATCAAACACGCCTTCTTGCACCAGTATGCGATTGGCACAAACACAGGTTTGACCAGCGTTGCGATATTTTGAGGCCATGGCACCAATCACGGCAGCATCTAAGTCAGCATCATCAAAGACAATAAATGGCGCATTACCGCCTAGCTCCATTGAGGTTCGCTTCACAGTGCCGGCACATTGCGCCATTAGTATTTTGCCTACTTCAGTCGACCCAGTGAAGGTAACCTTACGAATAATTTTACTTGCCGTTATCTCACCGCCAATAGCGGGGGCGTCAAGGCCAGTAATTACGCTAAACACACCAGCGGGAATGCCCGCATCTTCAGCTAGTTTAGCCAGTGCCAATGCGCATAACGGGGTATCGGGTGCCGGTTTTAATACAATAGTGCAGCCCGCAGCAAGGGCTGGGGCAACCTTGCGGGTAATCATTGCAATGGGGAAGTTCCACGGTGTTATTGCCGCCACCACGCCAATGGGTTGTTTTAGCGTAATAATACGTTGCGTCGGGTTATTGGATGCGATGATGTCGCCGTAAACGCGGCGGCCTTCTTCGGCAAACCACTCAACAAATGAGGCGCCGTAGGCTACTTCGCCAGCAGACTCAGCTAACGGCTTACCTTGTTCGGCAGTCATTAACTGGGCAAGGTCGGCTTGGTTGTCCATAATTAGTGTAAACCAACGTTTTAAGGCCGCGCCGCGTTCTTTGGCAGGGACCTTGCGCCAGCTTTGAAAAGCCACATCAGCCGCCGCTATTGCGCGCTGCGTTTCACTGGCTCCAGCATCAGCAATATCAATAATCTTTTCTTTGGTCGCTGGATTTAATACTGGCATTACTGCGCTGCTGTCTGCGCCAACCCATTCGCCGTTGATATAGAGCTTGTCGCATAGCAGGGATTGATTTAAAAGGTTTAACATTTGCGGTGAGTCCTCGTTAGGATATTAGTAGTCATATAATTAAAATTGTCAGATAAAAAGTACAGCTTAACTAGCCTTGGTTAATTTTACCGCAATTGCGCTTTGTCTGGCCATACCGGAATATCTTTCAGGTTCATCTGAATTATTGATTAAGCGATTTGTATTGGAACCAATTTCTCGTACTTTACTATCGCCAATATTGCCTGGCATACCACCCCAACCATGAGCCATCGATACCACGCCAACTTTAATGTCGGGACTGCTTTTGGCGACTGCTGGAATTTCTCCTCGATGAGAACCGATAGAAATTATTTCACCATCTTCAATCCCCAACGCAGACATATCTGCAGGATTTATAAAGGCTGGATTAGTAGTGCCTTTAGCTGCGAGAAAGCTTAGCTCCACACCAGTAGAATTATAAACGTTTTTCATTCGACGACTAATTAGTTGGAAGGGATAGTCGGTTTTTTGTTGTAAGCTGACATCTGCATCTGCTGCCGCTTTGCTCAGTTCGCTGCTAATTCCTTCCGGTAATAAATTCAAATAACCTTTGGTCGCAGGGTCTGCTGGCCCTACGATAACATCTGGCACGTCATACACATGGCCACCTTCACGTTGGTATATCTCATCTAGCGGCACCCGCGAGTCGGTTGTCATTTTTGCTAAAATGTCTCGTTTGCTCGGTTTGTTTTTCATGTCCAATGGATGTTGTTGGTTGATACTTAAATTAAGCCCCAGACGCTTACCAAGCTCCCAAAATAGTTCCCATTCTTCAATCACATCGCCCTCAGCGTCGACAACTTTTTTGGCGTACTGGCTATAGGGCTGTTCATACCATATGTCAGTCAGTACGGTTAAATCGTCACGCTCAAGACAAAGCTTAGCGCCGACCACATAATCAGCCATTTCGGCGCTGGCCGACATTTTATAATCTATACAGACTAACAGGTCTAAATTCTGCAGCGCTTTATACGCTTTTTCTTCTCCAGGCCATGCTAGCAATGGGTTACCGCCAACGCAGATAAGTGCTTTAACTTGACCATCACCTGCCATTAATATTTCATCGGCTAAAATAGCGGTTGGCATTTCTTTGATCGGGCCATTAGCCGTAAGTACCGTCACTTCACCAATGTCATCTGACACCCGGCTACGAATACCTGTCAGCCATTCGGGTTGCGGTGGCACCGCTTGCGCTAACGGTTGCGCCAGCGGCGAAAGGACACCAGCGTTAGGTAGCTTTTCGCCAGCCCGATAATGCCGACCGCAAATAGCATTAATAGACTGGGTTAAATGTTGGATTAAGTTGCCATGGGGCCCCATTTCAGGGCCGGTGCCAGTACTGGCTGAACCATTAGGGCCAGCGGCGAATAGGCGCGCCGCAGCGATGATGTCGTCTTGTTCTAGCTCACAACGCTCAGCCACATAGGTAGGATTAAAGCGGCTAAGATTAGTTTTAAATTCTGCCAGATTTTCAATATTTTCAGTGCAAAATTCAACGTCATGTAAGTTCTCGGCAAGAATAATATGGATAAGCCCTGCCAGTAATACCGCGTCTTGCCCAGGTTTTATTTGTAGGTGAATATCAGAGCGTGAAGCGACTTCAGATTTGCGCGGATCAACACAAATAATTTTCATGCCGCGTTTTTTGCCCTCACGTAAAGCATTGCTGGGGCTAAAAGCAGGAATGCCACCAGGAATTGAGAAGTGTGAAACCAAAGTATTGTTGCCAATAATCAGTGCGACGTTTGAGTCAGTCCAGGTGTGATTACCGCCAGCCCAAAAGCCCATGCGGGCTTGGCCAATGCCAACCTTCGCCGGTTGATCAATGGTAATGCTGGTGTAATAAGAGGGTGAGTCAAGGGCCACATGCCAGGCTTTGGCAACCGGATGAGTTGCTGAGTTTTGAAATGAGACGGTACCGTTGTAGCTAGCAATACTGCGTGGGCCATGTTCTTTCAAAATTGCTTTAAGCTTGTCGGCAATTTCATCTAAAGCGGCGGAGCTACCAATTTCTGTGTGGCTGCCATCAGGGTTCTTTTTTAAGGTCGTGAGAATACGATCTTTGTAATATAGCTGCTCGGGCATCTGACGGCCTTTTAAACAGGTATAACCACCGTAAACTTCGTTGTCGGGATCAGGGGCCAGGTTTGTGAGTTTGTTGTCTTCAACCGTTGCAATCATAGGGCAGTAGGCATGACAAAAGCGGCAATAGGTTTTTACTTTTTTACAAGCCATTGAGTGCTCTCTTTATTTTTATTTGATGAAAAAGACGCCGCCACCAGCAATTAAATTTTTTATTTAGTTACCTTTAAGGCAGTAATAATATCTGTAGATATGTAAACTCAAAAGGTAACAGATGCGATTTAATAAAACAATCAGGGTTGACTGCTTTTTTAGTAAACGCTATGTTGCTGTTCTAATAGCAAACTATTTAATAATCTATATAACATTAACTTTTTTAAAATAAGGCAGCTCAGCCATGACCGGATTAACCAATCGCCAGTATTACTTAGCATCCCGCCCCAAAGCTGCGCCAACATCTGCAGAAGTGCCAATGAGAGATGTGGCGTTAGCAGCACCCAGTACAGGCGAGGTAATCATTAAGAATATGTTTATTTCGCTAGACCCGGCAATACGTGGATGGATGAGTGATGCCCCTAACTATATAAAGCCAATACCAATTGGCGACGCGGTGCGCAGCTCTGTTATTGGGCGAGTGCATAAATCTGCCAGCGATGACTATGTCGAGGGTGATGTAGTAATGACTTTTGGCGGTTGGGAGACTTATACCACCGCGCCTGCTGCGGCCTTAAATAAGCTGGATGAGAGTGCGGGCGTGCCGCTAAGTAACTTCCTTAGTGTATTAGGGCCGACTGGGCTAACGGCATACTTTGGTCTACTCAATGTCGGCAAACCAAAGGCTGGTGACACAGTATTGGTGAGTGCGGCGGCCGGCGCTGTAGGATCTATTGTTGGTCAAATAGCCAAGCTAAAGGGCTGTCGTGTTGTCGGTATGGCCGGTAGCGATGAGAAGTGCGCTTGGATAAAAGATGAGCTGGGTTTTGATGAGGCGATTAACTACAAAACCTGTGGCGACTTTGAAACAGCAATTAACGCAGCCTGTCCAGAAGGGGTGGATATTTATTTTGATAACGTCGGCGGCGATATTTTTGATTCGGCACTATTGTGCTTAAATAAGCATGCGCGTGTTGCTGTCTGTGGATGGATTTCAAGCTATAACGGCGAAGTGCCTCATTTTAAAAACTTATGGCAGCTGGTGGCAGAGAGCGTCACCATTCAAGGCTTTGTAGTGTTGGATTATATTGATCAATTTCCTGAGGGTATTGGTCAGTTGGTGCAGTGGGTTATGGCAGGAAAATTGCAGTTCAAAGAAGATATTGTCGACGGCTTAGATAATATCCTGCCGGCTTTTCTAAAGCTATTCGATGGCTCTAATGACGGTAAGCTAATGATTCGAATTGCTGAGTGAGTTTGCTTGGTCATTAAATGAGTATAAATTAACCAGTTAGGCGCCGTCTTTGCATAACTTTGTTAGCGGCCCCGAGCGCAAGTGCCAATGGCTGGCCTTGCGATTGGCTGCAGCGCTGAAATCAATAGCCGCTCAGCTAATAACTGTACTTTCATCAAAATTTGCCGCTGTTCGCAACACTACTACTATACTAGGTTGGCCTTATGGCATAGAGTAGCGTCAGAATTCATATCGGTCGTGGCTGTTAACCCCTGTTAAATGTCATCAAACCTTCTTAATAATGAAATATTCATTAACTAAACTAACCTTCAATGATGTGGTTAATTAGTTGAGGCATTTAACAATGCGGTACATATTTTTGTTGTTGGCAGTAGTGCCAATATTATCGTTCGCCTATTTCAAAACACAAACAGCCAAAGATGAAGGCAGTCGTATAGATTTAGCTGATTATGAAATTATTTATTCTAAGCCGATAGAGACGATCACTGATAATTTATCGGGCATCACATATTCCCCAGATTCAAGTACTTTGTTTTCAATTATTAATAATCCTGAACAGATAGTTGAGCTTAATAAGCGTGGTGAAGTGATACGTAAAATTGGCTTAGCCAATTTTACTGATACCGAAGGCATTAGTCATATAGCAGGTGATCAATACGCTATTATTCAAGAGCGTAGTCGCACCATTAGTATTGTTACCATCGCTGATCACACTATCGAACTTGATGCTAATTCCTTTAGACAGTTCAATATAGCTAAGGCAGGAATTGCTAACGCTGGTTTAGAGGGTGTCGCTTGGTCGGTTAATACTGGGCTTTATGTCGCTAATGAACATTCGCCAAACGAGGTTATTCATTTACCTGGATCATTGTTTAGTCCGGGGTTCTTAATCGATGATGGTAATGTTATGCCGCACTATTTTAGAGACCTGCCCGTAGACGATATTTCTGGTCTACATTTTTCTGAATTCGATCAGCAATTATTTGTATTAAGTCATGAGTCACGAAGTTTGTTGGCGGTTAATAAGCAGGGTAAAGTAGCGTCTAGCTTTAATTTTGATCGATTTCCTTTTGGCCTCGGTCGAAGTATTGTCCAGCCTGAAGGCATAACAGTAGATAAAAATAACCATATATATGTTGTTGGTGAGCCAAATATTTTTATGATATTAGCGCCAAAAATCTAAAATATTTTTAGGATTTGTCAGTAATTTGTTAGTAAATTTAAGCTTATATCGAGTTATTGAGCTATTTTTCTGTCGCAGTTAATTCCCCGCACTTAACCCCCTCAAGTAACTCAGCTCGGTTTTGTGTTTATAAACTATTGGCTTTAAATAGATGCCCTGCAGATTGCTGCTGGGTATCGATGCAGGCCAGCCGTCTGTTGTCGGTGACGCGGTCGCTTTACGCCGCAAATCTATACCAGCAGCACCTCTCCATGTAATCGCCGCGTAATGTAAATTTTTAGCCAATCCTAGGGTGGTTGCGAGTCCATTTAGCGTTATCCAAAAAAGAAACAATCGAGACTGTTTTTAACAGGTTATTGCTGGTAGTATCAATGTCAGCGATAGGCTAGTACACCTAAATTAAACCAATAAAGAGGCTCGCACTATGGATTTAAGCGCTTTTCCATACCTTCAAGGTAATTACGCCCCAGTCGACAAAGAGAATGATTTTTCCCATGAGCAATTGCGTATCGAGGGCGAGATACCAAAGCAATTAGTTGGTGCATTTATGCGCGATGGCGCTAATGTTGCCTATCAACCTAATCATTATGTATATCCATTAGATGGCGATGGCATGGTGCATGCGGTCTATTTTAAAGATGGCAAGGTTGAATATAAAAATCGCTGGGTGCAAACCAATCACTTAAAGACTGAGCGTAAAGTTGACCATATGGTTTACGGTAGCGTTGGTAAAGTTGTACCCGTGCCACAAGAGATCATTGATGCAGGCGGTGAGCCTAGCCCGGTGCGTAATACAGCAAACACCAATGTTATTTATCACGGTAATAAACTGTTTGCTATGTGGGAAGGTGGCTTCCCCCATTTGATGAACAATGACTTGTCGACTGTTGGTCTATACGACTACGAAGGCGCACTGCAGGCTGGCGATGCCTTAACTGCGCACCCCAAGGTTTGCCCTGATACAGGTCAATTGATTACCTGTACCCAGCGTTGGGATAGCGCCGACTATACCGTTCAGATCTTTGATAAAGACGGCAAACATCTAAAAGCAATTCCAATTACCTTTCCGCGCAAGGGTATTATTCACGATCTTCAAATTACTGAAAATTATGTAATTGTCTTTTATGCGCCAGCCTTTCATAGCTTAGAAAAAGCCATGAAAGGTGAAGACCCTTTTATGTGGGAGCCAGAGCTGGGAACCAAAATTATTGCTATAGCGCGCGATGGCAGTGGGAATAATCTTGAGTTTGAAACCGATGCATTCTTTAGTTGGCATTTTTGTAATGGCTATGAACAAGACGGCAAAATAATAATTGATTATGTGTGGATTAATTCGATTCCGTTTACCTCGGTACAAGGTAGCGGCACGGAAAAGCAACCGCGCCGCATGTACCATATGACGCTTGATGTAAACACAAAAGCTGTCACTAATGATCGGTTTTCAGATGTGTTCTGTGAGTTTTCTCGTATCGACGAGCGCCGCATGGGCAAAAAATATCGTTATGGGTTTGCCGCCGCAAGTAATCGCGACTGGGGTGATGCCCACGGCTATAACTGCACCGGCAGATTCGATTTTGAAACTGGTGAAACGACCTTGGTTGAATATGGTGAAGAGGCTAATGCCGGCGAACCCGTATATGTGCCCAACCCAAATAGCGACCGTGAAGAAGACGGTTGGTTGATGTGTTTTGTGTATAACCCTGATCAAGGTGCCTTCTTATCAATTGTCAGTGCTGGCAATTTTGAAGCTGGCCCAATAGCAAAAGTATATATTCCTACGCGAGTGCCAAATGGTTTTCACGCTAATTGGATGCAAAATTTAACACTTTAATAATAATTACCTTAAACAATTACGAGGCTAGCAATGTCTTTAGATAAAAAAAATTTCCTTGAAATATATCGCACTATGCGCACTATTCGCGATTTTGAATATCGCGTAAGTGATGAGTTTGGCAAGGGAAATATTCCTGGCTTTTTACACTTGTATGCTGGCCAAGAGGCGATTGCATCGGGTATGTGCGCGCATTTAACTGACCAAGACTACATTGTAAGTACCCACCGTGGACATGGACACTGTATTGCCAAGGGCGGCGACGTTGGCGAAATGATGAAAGAGATAATGGCTAAGGTCGGTGGTAGTTGTAATGGCAAAGGTGGTTCTATGCATATCGCCGCAATCGAAAAAGGCATGTTAGGTGCCAATGCAATTGTTGGCGGTGGGCCGCCGCTAATTGTTGGTGCCGCATTGTCGTGTAAAACATTAGGTACTGACCGCGTTGGGGTTTCTTTTACTGGCGACGGTGGATCTAACCAAGGTACAACCTTTGAAGCCATGAACATGGCGGTGGTATTAAAAGTGCCAGCTATATTTATGTTTGAAAATAATGGCTACGGCGAAGGTACTGCGGCCGGTTATGCGGTTGGCTCTAAAGACATTGCTAGCCGTGCTAAAGGCTTTGGTATGCCAGCCGTTAAAGTTGACGGCGCTGATATATTCGCCATGTATGACGCCTGCCAAAAAGCGGTTGAGCACTGCCGCAGTGGTAAAGGTCCTATTGCAATAGAGGCGACTATTACTCGCTTTAGAGGCCACTTTGAAGGTGACGCGCAACAATATCGTGGCAAAGGTGAAGTTAAGCGATTAATGGAAGAGATGGATTGTTTGAAAATTGCTAGAGAAAAAGCGATTAAGGCAAAACTGGCGACTAACGCGCAGCTAGACAAAATAGATAAAGAAGTTGCGAAGTTAATTGCTGACTCTGCAGAAGCGGCCTTGGCAGCGCCATCGCCTGATGTGTCAGAGCTATTAACCGATGTATATAGCTCAGAATATTAATCGCCTAATACGCATAGCAGATAAGATTTGGAGTACGAATTAATGCCAATAAAAACATACAGACAAGCAATTAACGAAGCCATGGCGCAGGAAATGCGGCGTGACCCTACTATTATCGTCATTGGTGAAGATGTTGCCGGTGGTGCTGGCTGTGACGGCGACCGTGACGCTTATGGCGGTGTGATGGGAGTGACCAAAGGCTTATTCCCAGAGTTTGGTGAAGCCCGCGTTATCGATACGCCAATTACCGAGTCAGCCATTATGGGCGCAGCAGCAGGGGCGGCCCAAACCGGACTGCGTCCTATCGCCGAATTAATGTTTATGGATTTTCTAGGGGTCTGCTTTGATCAGATCTATAACCAAGCGGCGAAGTTTCGTTATATGTTTGGTGGCAAAGCAGAATGCCCAATGGTGGTGCGGACCATGGCTGGTGCTGGGCTGCGCGGTGGAGCGCAGCACTCACAAAACCTAACCCAAATGGTAACCATGGTGCCGGGCTTAAAAGTGGTCTGCCCAACTAACGCCTATGACGCTAAAGGCTTATTAATTCAAGCGATTCGCGATAATGATTGCGTGATTTTCGTAGAAGATAAATTTTTGTATGAGACTAGCTGCGAAGTACCTGATGAACCATACGCAATTCCATTTGGTGAAGCTAATTTCTTGCGTGAAGGGACTGACGTAACTATTGTTGGTATTTCTAATACGGTAAATAAGGCTGTAGCGGTAGCTGACCGTTTAGCAGCAGAAGGCATTACTTGTGACGTTATCGATCCACGCACAACATCGCCGTTTGATGAAGAAGCTATTATTGAAAGTGTCGAAACTACTGGCCGCTTGGTCATCGTCGATGAGATGACTCCGCGCTGTGGTTTGGCGGCTGACATCTCAAGTATTATCGCTGAAAAAGCATTTGGCGCATTGCGCGCTCCAATCAAGAAAGTAACCGCTGCTCATTCGCCAATTCCATTTGCACCGGCCCTTGAAGATGCGTGGATGCCACAAGAAGCTGACATTGAAGCCGCTGTGCGTGAAGTGTTGGGGTACAAAAGATGAGTAAACTGCATGCCTTGACGGTTCCCAAGTGGGGAATGTCGATGGAAGAGGGTGATATAACCGAATGGCGCGTGGCCGTTGGTGATGCCTTAGCCATTGGCGACGAATACTGTGATATTGAAACTTCCAAAATTGTAAACACTGCCGAAACAACTATTGCGGGCACCCTAGTGCGTATTATCGCCAACCCGGGAGAAACCCATCAAGTAGGTATGCTGCTAGGTGTGTTGGCTGAAGGTAAAGTTAGCGAAGAAGAAATAGACGAGTTTGTTGCCAGTTTTGTAGTTGCAGCGGGTGGCGCTGCACTAGCAAAATCATCGGTAACTGACGGCAGTGGCGCAAGCGCAACTGCTGCTGCGCCTAAAGTGGCCGCTAAATCGGCTGTGCCGGTGGCAGTTGCCCTGACATCAAAATCAGCTTTGTCTGAAGGGCCTGATGATAGCGATGTAAAAGCATCTGCAGTTGCTAGAAGAATAGCTAAAGCTAATAACGTAAATTTGAATAATATAACTGCTACTGGTCGCAATGGGCGGGTATCAAAAAACGATGTAGAGCAAGCGGCTGGTATTCGGGTAATGGCTGCGCCGCAAGCGGGTAGTCCTGCAGCATCAACTAGCCCAGCTAAAACGACAGCAGATGATTCACGTATTGCGGCAACGCCTGTTGCTAGGCGAATAGCTGCAAAACTTGACATTAATCTGCATGACGTTACCCCCACGGGTAGTCGCGGCCGTGTCAATAAAGACGATGTTGAACGGGCAGCTGTTGCTTTAACCGGTGTAGCTGACTTCAGCGAAGAAAAATTAAGCGGCATGCGTAAAACTATCGCGGCGCGTTTAACTGAGTCTAAGCAAACTATTCCGCATTATCGCGTTAGTGTTGATATTGAAATTGATAGCTTGTTGTCGCAACGTAAATACATGAATGAAGAGCTTGGTCATCGTTTGTCGGTTAACGACTTTGTGATTAAAGCCTGCGCTAGTGCCTTAGTAAAAGTGCCGGATGTAAATGTGCAATTTACGGGCGAGACTATTCGCCGGTTTGAACAAGTAGACATTTCAATGGCAGTGGCGATAGAGGGCGGCTTGATTACACCCGTTATTCGCAATGTGGCTAATAAAGGTTTGCCGCAAATTGCCGCCGAGGCGAAAGATTTAGCCGAGCGTGCCCAAAATGGCAGCCTAAGCATTGATGAATTCCAGGGTGGAACCTTTAGTGTTTCAAACTTGGGAATGTTTGGTGTTGATCAGTTTGATGCGATTATTAATCTACCTCAAGCGGCAATACTTGCCATCGCTGCCGGCAAAAAGAAACCGGTTGTGCGCGGTGACAATATTGTTGCTGCGACAGTAATGCGGGTATCTTTATCAAGCGATCACCGTGCCATAGACGGCGCAGTAGCGGCCACATTCTTGCAAGCCTTAAAAGGCTTTTTAGAAAATCCAGCTTCAATGTTGTTATAGGAGTTGGCAGTGGCTATTGAAACGCAACAGTTTGACTTAGTAGTAGTTGGTGCAGGCCCCGGCGGCTATGTGGCGGCAATTCGTGGCGCTCAGTTAGGTATGAGTGTCGCTATCGTTGAAGCTCAGCACATGGGTGGAGTGTGCTTAAACTGGGGCTGTATTCCAACTAAGAGCTTACTCAAAAGTGCCGAGGTTTATCAGTCGATACAACATGCTGGGGACTATGGCATAAGCGTGAGTGATGCTAGTTTTGACATTAAAAAAATCGTCAAGCGCAGCCGTGATATAGCCAGCCGGTTAAGTGATGGCATCGGTTATTTAATGAAGAAAAACAACATCACTGTGGTCACTGGTTGGGCCAAACTCAATACGCCAGATTTAGTTGATGTTAGTGTTGATAAAAAAATTGTCGCTAAACTATCTGCGCCGCATATTATTTTTTCTACCGGTGCTAGCCCGCGAGTGATTCCAGGTTTAGAGCCAGATGGAAAAATAGTGTGGACTGCCAAAGAGGCGATGACACCAACCAAACTGCCTAAGTCTTTGTTAGTAGTTGGATCCGGGGCAATCGGTATTGAGTTCGCTAGTTTTTACAACAGTTTTGGCACTGAGGTGGTGGTGTTAGAAATGTTGGATCGGATTTTGCCACAAGAAGATACTGACGTATCAAAAGCTGCAGAGCGTAGTTTTATAAAACGCGGCATGACATTTTATACTAGCGCAAAGTTAGATCAGCTTGAGGTTAAGAAAACTAAAGCCGCCGCAACATGGACAGACGCTAGCGGTAATACTCAAACAGCAAGCTTCGACAACGTTATTTTAGCGGTGGGTATTAGCGCCAACACCGCCGGCCTCGGTTTAGAGAAATTAGGTGTTGAGTTAGATCGCGGTCAAGTAGCCGTCGACGAATGGTCACAAACGACCGTTAAGGGTGTTTATGCCATTGGCGATATGACCAAGCCGCCATGGCTTGCCCATAAAGCCAGCCATGAGGCGGTGATCTGTGTAGAAAAAATCGCTGGCGTCGAAGGTATTGAACCACTAAACGCATTAAGTGTACCTGGCTGTACTTACAGCTCACCGCAAATTGCTAGTGTCGGTTTAACTGAGCAACAAGCTCGCGCCGAAGGTTTAAAAATTCGCGTCGGTAAGTTTGATTTAAGCGCTATGGGTAAAGCCCAAGCCATGGGCGAGACGGAAGGTTTTATCAAAACAATTTTTGATGAAGAGACTGGCGAGCTGCTGGGTGCCCATATGATTGGCGCAGAGGTAACCGAGTTGATTCAAGGTTATGTGGTCGCACAAAAACTAGAAACAACCGAAGAAGAATTAATGCATACCGTATTTGCTCATCCGACGTTGTCGGAAGCGATGCATGAGTCGGTGTTAGACGCTTATGGTAAAGCTATACACAGTTAGTCAATTGGTAGTTTAAATAAATAGTTAGCAGAGAAAATAATGACTAAACAAATTCCAATACAAGAAGGTTTATTTACTTGGCCTAGCGACAATCCAGCCTTATTAGGTAGTCGCTGCCAGCAGTGTGGTATTGCCGATTTCCCCGTAAAAACTAACTGTATGGCTTGCGGCAGTGAAGACGTTAAAACTGAAGAGTTGCCGCGTAAAGGTACTTTATGGAGCTGGACAATTCAAAGCTTTATGCCAAAGTCTCCGTATAATTCTGATGAAACGCCAGAGACGTTTCAACCTTACGGGGTAGGCTATGTAGAGTTACCGGGGGCGATTTGTGTAGAAACTCGGCTGCTTGAAAATACGCCGGAGCAGTTAACTATCGGCATGGAGATGGAAGTAGTGTTTGAAGTTTTTCGTCATCAAGATAGCAATGAAATTATTAATTTTGCATTTAAGGGGGCTAAATAATGGATGTCGCAATTGTCGGTATCGGTATCCACCGTTTTGGTCGCACCCCTGAACTTAGTGGTTTACAGCAAGGTGCCTATGCCGTGCGCCAAGCACTAAAAGACGCAGGCGTTGCATGGAAAGATATGCAGTTTGGTTTTGGTGGCAGCGCTAGCGCAGGCAGTGCCGATGCTTTAGTTAACGAGCTGGGCTTAACCGGTTTGCCATTTATCAATGTGGCTAATGGCTGTGCCACTGGCGGTAGTTCGCTGATTTCTGCCTATAACGCCATTAAGTCTGGCGAATATGACATTGGCATGGTGGCTGGTTTTGATAAGCACGATCGTGGCGCTTTTGCGGCCGACCCTAAAGCTTTGGGGTTGGGAGAGTGGTATGGCGAAGCTGGCATGATGCTAACAACCCAGTTTTTTGCCATGAAAATACAGCGCTATATGCATATTCATGGCATTAGCAAAGACGCATTAGCTAACGTCTCAGAAAAAGCCTTTAGCAACGCCGAGCACAATGAAAATGCATGGCGCAGACAACCTATCAGTGCAGCTGAAATAGCTAATGCACCAATGGTCAGTGACCCACTAACTAAGTATATGTTTTGTGCTCCGGCAGAAGGTGGTGTAGCCCTTGTGTTGTGTCGTGCAGACAAGGCCAAGCAATACACTGACCAACCAATTTATTTAAAAGCAGCGGCATTTAGGTCGCGCCGTTATGGCTCATTTGAAGTGTTTGCACCGTCACAAGCGTTAGAGCAAGTTGATGGACCAACGGTTGATGCGGCTAAAGCTGCGTTTGAACAGGCTGGCGTAGAGCCAAAAGATATTGACGTAATGCAGTTACAAGATACTGAAAGTGGCGCTGAAATTATGCATATGGCTGAAAACGGTTTTTGTGAACACGGAGAGCAAGAACAGCTTATTAATTCTGGCGCTACCGCCATTAATGGCGCTATGCCAATTAACACTGACGGTGGTTGTCTGGCTAATGGCGAGCCAATTGGTGCAACGGGCTTGCGTCAGGTTTTTGAAACTTGTTTGCAACTGCGTGGGCAAGCGGGTAAGCGCCAAGTACCTAATGACCCTAAGCTCGGTTATACCCATGTATATGGTGCGCCGGGTATCAGTGCCGTCACTATCCTTGAGCGTTAGCAGTTTTAGCGTGTTAAAAAATTCATAAATAGAACAGTAATAATTAATTCTCAAATATTGGGTAAAGCTATGAGCGAGATAATAAAACTGACAGAACAGCAAATCGCTGCAAGATCGAACGGTGAGTCTTATCAGGCAATGCTTGATAAAGAGGAAGTAGACGTTCCCGCATCTTTACGTGAAAGCACTGATTTATATCTGGGCTCAGAAAACCTTTCAACCGACCGCTACTTGACTCGTGAATTTCATGACCTTGAAGTTGAAAAAATGTGGACTAAAACATGGCAAATGGCTTGTCGTGAATCAGAAATTGCTAATGTTGGCGATTACTTCGTCTATGATATTGCTAAGTATTCAATAGTGATAACGCGGAATGAAAAAAGTGAGTTAAAAGGCTTTTATAATTCATGCTTACATCGCGGTCGTCAGCTCCGTCAAAACAGTGGTACAGCACGCGAATTTAAATGTCCGTTCCATGGTTTTAAATGGAGTTTAGACGGTGACTTTAAAGGTGCTCCGTGTCAGTGGGATTTCCCTCATATTAAAGAGGAAGAGTTTTCACTACCGCAGGTACAAGTTAGTACTTGGGGTGGCTGGGTGTTTATTAATATGGATTTAGCGGCAGTGAGTCTACAAAGCTATATGGGTATTTTAGATGAGCACTTTACCCGCTGGAAACCAGAGAATACCTTTAAAGCGATGCATGTAGAAAAGATAATTGAATGTAACTGGAAAGTTGCTTGGGAAGCTTTTATTGAGTCCTATCATACTGTTCAAACTCACCCACAAATCATGACTTATTTAGGTGACTCGAATTCGCAATATGATATTTGGGGTGACAATGTCAGTCGCACCATTTCGCCAATGGGCGTGGTGAGTCCGCATTTAGATGATGTTGCTTCTGATACTACGGTTAACGACTGGCTACATAATTCTGACCTATTGGCTAAAGATGAAACTGTCACTGTGCCCGACGGTGTGTCGGCACGTGAGTGGTTGGCTAATTATTATATGGAAGCCTTTGCCCAACAATACGATATGGACTTAAAAGAGTTCTGTACTAAAAGTGAGATTATGGACTCAATTCTGTATTCATTGTTTCCAAATTTCGCGCCGTGGGCAGGTTTCCATCCGAACCTAACCTATCGGATGAAGCCTTATGGTGACAACCACGATATGTGCACCATGGAAATCATTGTGTTGATGCGCTTTCCTGAAGGCGCGCCGCGACCTGCTGATGTGCCGATAATTAAACTCGATAAAGACCAGAAGTTTTCTGAAGCAGAGCCGTTGGCGGGTGGCTTGGGTAAAGTGTTTGATCAAGATTTTAGTAATCTGAAAATGGTTCACAAAGGACTGAAAAATTTACAATCTGGTGAAGTCGTGTTGGCTAATTATCAGGAAAGCCGTATCCGTCATTTTCATCAAACATTAGATAAATACGTTTACGCCAAATAAATTATTAGGATCAATTATGAACCATTTATTAAAACCTTTTTTACTCGATGGAAAAGTTGCGCTAGTAACCGGTGCGTCAAGTGGTTTTGGTCGTCATTTTGCCGTTGTACTGGCACAAGCCGGCGCCAAAGTAGTGTTAGGTGCAAGACGGATTGATAAAATTAAAGCGGCATGTGATGAAATTATTGCAGGCGGCGGCGAAGCTTTAGCCGTTGCTTTAGATGTAACCGATACGGCTAGTATTAAGCGCGCATTTGATGCCGCTGAAAAAGAATTTGGGACGGTAAATATAGTGATTAACAACGCTGGTATCACTATTCCTAAACCGTTGTTAAACCTTGAAAATGACGACTGGAATCAGGTTATTAATACTAATTTGAATGCGGTGGCCTATGTTACTCGTGAAGCGGGGCAGCGTTTAGTGGCGGCTAAAGTTGGCGGCAGTATCGTTAATATCGCCTCCATATTAGCACAGCGCTCGCAACAAGCTTTAACAAGCTACGCCGCTAGTAAAGCTGGTGTAGTGCAATTTACTAAAGTCGCTGCGCTAGAATTTGCCCGTTACAATATTCGTGTTAACGCTATTTGTCCTGGTTATTTCAGTACTGAAATAAATAATGAATGGTTTAAGACTGCAGAAGGTCAAGCTTTGATTAAACGAATACCCCAGCGCCGCACTGGTGATTACGACGAGTTAAATGGGGCATTGTTATTATTAGCATCTAACGCCGGTTCGCATATGACTGGTGCGTCAATCACAGTTGATGGCGGCCATGTACTGTCTGACCTTTAAAGAGAAAAATAATGAGAAACCCATTAACGCAACAGCGAATTGATAGAGATGGGAATCTCTGGTGTAACTTAACTATCGCTACTGGCGCATGGCGCAAAGCAGTAAGCTACCCCGATGGTGTTGCTATTTATCTTGAAGGCGAGGCGTCGATTACTTATGCCTCAATTGCCGATGAAGCCAGACGACTTATTAGTGGGTTAACCGATCTAGGATTACAGCAAGGCGATGTCATTAGTTTTCAGCTGCCTAATTGGCGCGAGGCTGTGGTGCTAGATATTGCTGCGTCTGCTATGGGTTTAATTAACAATCCAATCATTCCTATTTATCGTGAGCGTGAACTCGGGTTTATTTTAAAAGACGCTCGAACCAAATTGATTTATATCCCCGAGAAAATTCGTAGTCTTGAATTTCCTGCCATGTTGGCAGCGTTAAAACTCGAGCTACCTGATTTACAGCATATTGTTACGGTGCGCGCCGACAATAACTATAAAGATATGTTGCGCTATGAAAATTTAATTGATAACGAACCGGTCAGTCTTGATCAACTGCCGGTGGTTGATCCTAATTCTATTAAAGCTATTTTGTATACATCAGGCACCACCGGCGACCCAAAAGCTGTGCTGCATAGTCATAATACCTTGGCTCGAGTTATTCAAAACTCGGTCGATCATTGGCAGCTCGATGGTAGTGATGTGATGTTAATGCCGTCACCAGTTACTCATATTACCGGTTATGGTTCAGGCATGGTGTTGCCGTTTGTAACGGCGGTTAAATCGGCCTTAATGCCACGCTGGGATGCAGATGCTGCAGTTGCATTTATCCAACAAGTTAAGGCCACAGCAAGCGTTGGCGCGACGCCTTTTTTAACTGAATTAATAGCAGCGGCTCAGCGCCATAAAACTGGCTTGCCTAGTATGCGTTACTTTGCCTGTGGTGGTGCTGCAGTGCCGCCGCAGTTAATACATAAATGCTTTGAGGTGTTAGATAACTGTACTGCGTTTAGAGTTTATGGCAGTACCGAAACACCCATTATTACTGGTGGCTTTGTAAAATCAGGGCAGCAAAACTTATCAGCTGAAACTGATGGAGAAATTTATGCCTACGAGGTAAAAATATTAGATGACGATGGGGTTGAATTGCCACTAGGAGAAGACGGTGAGATAGCAGCCAAAGGCGCGAGCATGATGCTGGGTTATGCCAACGACGCGCAGAATGATGCTAGCCATACTAGCGATGGCTATTTTCTCACTGGTGATATCGGCCACATCACGAAAGATAACGGTATTTTAATCACCGATCGCAAAAAAGATATTATCATTCGTGGTGGTGAGAACCTTAGTGCTAAAGAGATTGAAGATGTATTACATGACAATCCGATGATTCAAGAGGCGGCAGTAGTCTCCATGCCTCATGAGCGTTTAGGCGAGGGAGTTTGTGCCTACATTATTGCTATTGCGGGAAGTACTGTCGATATTAGCCAAGTTTTAGAGTTGGCTGGTGAAGCCGGCCTAGCTAAACAAAAACTACCGCAACATATCGAGCTAGTAGCTGACTTACCAAGAACTGCCAGCGGTAAAGTAAAAAAAGACGTACTACGTAAACGAATTAAAGAGCAGATGTCTGCACCATAATTGGACAAGTTAGCGTTAGGTAAAAGTTATGACTATTTGGAATATGCGTCCTACTGTTGAGCAAGCGAATGAGGCATCGAAAGGCACATTGATGGAACATACCGGGATGGTATTTACTGAGATTGGCGATGATTATGTTAAGGCGACCATGCCAGTTGATCATCGCACAATTCAACCGATGGGGTTGTTAAATGGCGGTGCTTCGGTGGCCCTAGCCGAATCCGTAGGCAGCTTCGCCGCCCAAATGGCGGTAGCAAAAGGTTATTATTGTGTTGGCTTAGATATTAATGCTAATCATCTGCGTGGCGTCCGTGATGGCATAGTTACTGCCACTGCAACGGCTATTCATATTGGTCGTAAGACACAGGTTTGGGCGATAGATATTGTTGGTGATCATGGTAAAAAAGTATGTGTTTGTCGGTTAACCATGGCAGTAATAAAGATGTAATGACCCAGTTGTTGTAAGAGTGAAAGCATGACTAATAAAATTGATCGCAGAAAATTTCTACAATATTCTGGTTTGGGGTTAGCTGCCACTTCTAGCAATTCGCTACTGGGTGGTTGTGCTGACAGCTACGATACACCAGACAATCCTGAGTTTTGGAAAACAGGTAATTATCCGCCAGTTAGTGCTGAAATCACCGAAACAAGTTTAGTAATAGAGGGCAGCTTGCCAGCCGATTTAAATGGGTTGTATGTGCGCAACGGACCTAATGCCTGGGATGGTGCGACTGAACATTTTTTTATGGGCGATGGCATGCTGCACGGCGTCCATTTTGAAAACGGCAATGCTAAATGGTATAAAAATAAATATGTTCAAACGCCGCTATTAAAACAACAGCGCGGTATTTTACTTAAGCCACCAGAACTTAACGCTAACCAAAGTAATGTCTCGTTAATTCACCATGGTGGGAAACTATTATCTTTAGGTGAGGCGGGCTGGGCTTACGAAATTGATCCCACCGACTTATCGACTCGCGGGATAATGAATTACGACAATAAATTGCAAACAGCGATGACAGCTCACCCCAAAATTGAGCCTGACACAGGCGTGATGCACTTTTTTGGTTACGGAGTATTTGCGCCCTTTCTTACTTACCACCAGGCCGATGCCAGCGGCGAGCTAATTAAATCTGTGCCCCTAGACACTAATGGGCCAGCGATGATGCATGACTTTGCAATGACCGATAATTACGTGGTGTTTATGGAATTGCCGGTCGTATTCTCAATGTTTAAAGCAGTAACCATGGACCCGTTCCCTTTTGGTTGGGATGAGGATGCTGTTTGCCGTATGGGTGTGTTGCCCAAAAATGGCAGCGCTGTTGATATGAAATGGTTTGATGTTCCGCGTTGTTTTGTATTCCACACCATGAATGCATTCGAACAAGGTGATGAAATTGTTATGGATGCAGCGCGCTACGATGCGCTGTGGGTAAAAGGCTCTGGTGACTTTAATCATCCGGCTTATTTAACTCGCTTTGCATTTAATATGAAAACTGGTAAGGCGTCGGTTACTCGGGTTAACGAACAATCTATGGAGTTTCCACAGATAAATCGTGAGTTTTGGGGTAACGATTATCAATATGGCTATTCGCTAACTAGCCGAATGGATGATGGCCATATCTCTTATGACGGTGCCTCTGGTTTTATGAAGTTTGATTTGCACAGTGGTAGTTCACAAACGCTAGCGCTGCCCAAAGGCGTTGCGCCTTCGGAGCCACTATACATTCCGTCATCAGACGGCAGTGCAGAAGATGACGGCTATGTGTTCAGTTATGTCTACGAGCCATCAACTCAGACCAGTGATCTGTGGGTGCTGGATGCACATGACATCAGTAAAGGGCCCATTGCTAAAGTGAAACTTCCGGTCCGCGTACCGATTGGTTTTCACGGTGTTTGGGTACCAGAGAATTTAATTTAACTAACGATAAATCTGCAACTAGGAATTAATTATGTCAGCGTTACAAGGAAAAACAGCAATAGTGATGGGCGCTTCGGGCGCAAGTAACTTTGGTGCAGCTATTGCACGAAAACTAGCCAGCGAGGGGGCCAACGTTGTTGTCTCTGCAAGGCGTAAAGAACCATTAGAAGCACTGGCAACTGAAATTAATGGTTTGGCTGTTGCCTGCGATGTAACCGAAGAGGCGCAAATTGAAGCATTGTTTAACGCCGCCACTGAACAATATGGTGGTGTTGATATTGCGGTATATTCTTCCGGTATTCATTCGTCGGTATTCATTGTCGATATTACCGCAGAAGATATAAGACCTACCTTAGAAGTAAGCTTTATTGGCGCGTTATTGTTCTTTAAACATGCCGCCAAAGCGATGGTTAATGGTGGCTCGGTAATTACTATTTCATCGTTAACCACGCGCCTACCAGGTCCTACCACGGCGGCTTATGCCGGAGCGCGCGCTGGTATTGATTACGCAATGAAAGTGGCTGTTGTTGAATATGCTGAGAAAAAAATTCGGTTTAATTCTATTGCGGCAGGTCTTATTGAAACGGATATGACAGAAGTTTTCTTTGGGATGGAACCGATCATAGCCGCTCATCTTAAAGCAACTCCAGCTGGCCGAATGGGTACGTTAGACGATATAGCAGAGGCAGCGGCATTTTTAGCTGATGATATTAAATCAAGTTATATCAATGGACAGATTTTGGATGTGTCGGGTGGTCAGCAAATGGGATTACTGCCAACCTTTTAATAAAATTAATTAAAACTAAACAAAAATAAGGATAAGAATATGTCAGACGAAAAAATGCAAGGCTATGAAGATGTCACTCTGTATCGACTCACTGAAGATCGCGAACAGGAATTACTAGACAAACAAATTGAATGTAACTTTGTTTGGGCCAATAAAGCCGGCCATGCACTTGGTGTGATTATGAATTATGTGGCAAAGGATGGTCACATTTGGCTGACCGCTACCAAGCAGCGTCCGCGTGTTAAAGCATTGCAGCGTGACCCACGGGCTTCGGTCATTATTTCAAGCATGGGTACTGATATGGGGCCTGGCAAGCAGCTAAGTTATAAAGGCTCTGTCATTATGCACGAAGATCAAGCCACTAAAGATTGGTTTTACCCAGCAATGGGCGCAATTATTTCACCCTATCCTGCGCCTACATTAGAAGCGGCCATCGAGCATTTAGATACGCCGCTGCGCGTCATTATTCAATTTATTCCAGATAGTGCGATTAAATTTGATGGCGATAGCCTGTCAAAAACCTCTTATGATGGCGACGTACCCGGCCAAGAGAAGTAATCGCTAAAACTAAACGGAGACCGTAAATGGGCAGAGTTAATTCGAAAGTGGCACTAATTACTGGCGCGGCTCAAGGCCTTGGGGAAGCCTCTGCTAGAGCATTACACCAGCAAGGTGCGACAGTGGTTGTTGCCGACGTCAACCTAAAGGGAGGCCAAGCGCTAGTTGCAGAACTTGGTGATAGAGCCTTGTTTGTTGAGCTAGATGTCACTAGTGAAGCTGCATGGCAGACAGCTATAGCGGCAACCGTCGACCAGTTCGGGCGTCTTGATGTATTGGTCAATAATGCCGGTATTGTGTTGATGGGCACTATTGAAGACACTAGTCTAGAAGACTTACGTAGAATTCAATCGGTGAACGTTGAGGGGCCATTTTTAGGTTGCAAGCATGCGATACCTGCAATGGCGCAAACTGGCGGCGGTTCAATTATTAATATGAGCTCAGTTGCGGCATTTTCTGGCACTCCGGCATTTGCAGCATATAGTGCTACCAAAGGAGCTGTGCGCTCGCTCACTCAAACTGTTGCAACCCATTGTAAACAACGTAATAACGGTATCCGTTGTAATTCTATTCACCCCGGTGGCATGGACACGCCAATGCTTGAATCATTAATGACACTGGCTGAAAAATCGCCTATGGCTGCAGAGATGTTGATGCAAACAGCCGAACTGTCGGAAGGAATTGGTAAACCAGAGGATGTTGCCAACGCAGTGGTTTATTTTGCCTCAGACGAGTCGTCTTTTGTGAATGGTAGTTTGCTGACTATTGATAATGGCTTTATGGCCAGTTAACTATATTTTTTTATCTACTTGACCTTCTTTTTACTGGAAGGTTTATAGTGTCTTTTATGTTGAATAAGCAATGAGAGATCGCTATGAATATTGGCCAAGCAGCAACCGCAAGTGGCTTACCCGCTAAAACCATTCGTTATTATGAAAGCGTTGGCTTAATTACTGAGCCTAGTCGCGCCGCCAACGGTTATCGTGAATACAGTGACTTTGATGTCGAGGTGCTACATTTTATCCAGCGCGCTCGCGCCACCGGTTTTAGCTTAGGGGAAACCCGGCAATTATTATCGCTATACCTGCAGCCGCAACGCCACAGCAAGGATGTAAAAGCCTTAGTTGAAGGCAAAGTAGCCCAGCTAGATGAGCAGCTCAAACAAATGCAATCCATGCGCAATACCTTACTAGCGCTGGCTAAAACATGCCCCGGCGATGAGTCTTCTCAATGCACTATTCTTAGTCATTTAGCCGATAAGGCGGAGGTGGATAATGAGTAGCGCTGACAGCAAAGTAGAAAACTGTTGTGCCCCTAAACCTGTGGAGAAAGACTTAACGGCAAGCAGTTGTTGCGCAACTGACACCCCACAAGTTAAAGCCTCTTTTGACTGGCTGTTGTGGGGTAGCCTTACTATTGTAACGATTGCCTATGCTTTACATTTGACCGATCTGCCGCTGCCTGCTTGGTTGCATACCTTAAGCCACGGCGTTTTTGAGCTAATGAACACTATGTGGTGGGGCGTGCTGATTGGTGCTTTGTTTGTTGGCTTATTGACTCGTATACCGCAGGCAATGGTGGTGTCGGTATTAGGGGAAGGCGGCAGTGTACAAGGCTTAGGCCGAGCAACGCTGGCCGGTGTCATGCTAGATTTATGCAGCCATGGCATATTGATGGTAGGTATGCAGCTTTATCAGCGCGGGGCCAGTCTAGGACAGGTAATGGCGTTTCTTATTGCTAGCCCTTGGAATTCGCTGTCGTTAACCATAATTATGGTAAGCCTGATTGGTTTGCAATGGACGCTAGCGTTCATTTTATTGTCTGCGGTTATTGCTTTAATTAGCGGTTATATTTTCGACCGCTTAGTAGATGCGGGCGTATTGCCAGCCAACCCCAATCAGCAAGACTTGCCAGAAGATTATCAATTTTGGCCTGAAGTTAAACAGCAGTGGGGTGGTATTAATTGGCAGCCGAGATTGTTTGTTGATATTGCTTGGGATGGTATTAAAGGCTCGCGGATGGTGTTGCGCTGGTTGTTGGTTGGGGTGGTATTAGCAACGCTATTGCGCGCATTTTTAAGCTTAGAGGACTTTCAAAATTGGTTTGGCCCAACCATGTTAGGGCTGCTTGCGACACTGTTGATGGCGACAATTATTGAAGTCTGTTCAGAAGGCTCGACCCCAATAGCTGCAGACTTGTTAACCAGAGCTGGCGCGCCGGGTAATAGTTTTGCTTTTATGATGACTGGTGTTTCTACCGACTACACTGAAGTGATGGTGTTAAAAGACACCACCAAATCGTGGAAGATAGCCTTATTTTTGCCATTAGTGACGGTGCCGCAAGTGGTAGTTATTGCCTTGATACTAAATGGAATGGTGTGAGAGTGAGGTTTGGTAGTTTGGTATTAACTAGGCAGCGCGCTGCGCGAGCCGCCTACTAGTTTATTTACCTTCAAGTGCCGCAGTAGTCATGTCGCGCATAATGGCGCCGTCAAACTTAATTGCTTTCTCTGGCACAACCTCAATTATTACGCGTAAGGGCGTGTCTAAGAACGCAACAAACTCTTCAGGTGTTGGCGCAGGGCTGTTGGCATGACGGGCAAAGTCAGGGTAAAACCAGTCTTTGGTGGCTTGGTCTTTGTGCATTATTGCATGGCCTTTAAAAGTGATTGATTGGCTGACGTCAATATCGGTGCCAGCGCTTGAGATAACAACGCTACAACGATTGTCGCGAGCTAACGCTTTCATCCGAGCACGCTGTTCAGTGGCAGTACACCAAATGCGGTCATTGCGCCAAATATAGCTCATGGTTACGCCCATGCCGTGACCGGCTTTGTTAGTCCATATAAAAGTGAGCTCGTTTTGCTTTAATAGCAGGTCTTCCTCGCGTTCAGAGGTTAGGCCATACATGGTTACATCGTCATAGTTTTTCACGTTGTTATCACACATAATTATTATTCTCTTCGGGGCCTTATTAAAACAGTATGTACTGATTGTTTTATAATGTACCATTAGGTAAATGTTTTGCAACCGCTATTGAGCGGGAAAATAAAAATAAAACACAACCAAAGGCAAAGATATGGGAAGAGTAGACGGTAAAGTCGCGATAATTTCTGGCGGCGCCTCTGGCTTGGGTTTGGCATCAGCGCAACGGCTAGCAGAGGAAGGTGCCATAGTAATTATTGGCGATATCAATCAAGCGCTAGGCGAGCAAGCCGCAAGCAAGATTGACAATGTGTATTTTGAGCCTCTTGATGTCACTAAAGAGGCCAATTGGGAAAACCTTATTGATAAGGTTATTAGCATTTACGGTAAATTAGATATCTTGCTCAATAGTGCCGGTATTGTGCAGCTGGCAAGCATCGAAAACACCGATGAGGCGCTGTGGCGAAAAATTAACGCAGTCGGCACCGACGGCACTTTTTTTGGCTGCAAGCATGCAGTGCGAGTGATGAAAGATAAAGGCTGTGGTTCAATTATTAATATGTGTTCAACTGCGAGCATTATGGGCGGGCCCAATATTTTTGCCTATGCCGCATCGAAAAGTGCTATTCGCGGTATGACTAAATCAATTGCATGTTTAAGTGCGCAAAATGGTTACGGCTTTCGTTGTAACTCAATACACCCGGGTAATATGAGTACGCCGATGTTGGATGGGATGTTAGAGGTAGTGCACGAAGTAGATCCAGAAGCCGCTGCGCAAATGAATGATATTTGGGTCGGTCAACCACAAGACGTTGCCAATATGGTTTTGTTTCTAGCGTCTAGCGAGTCTGTGTCGATCAATGGCAGTGAAATGGTAGTAGATAATACGGCTACGATTACCGAAGGTGTTGTCCCCAAGTTTTAATCAACTATTTTTTGCAGGTTTAACCATGACAGATGCCGCCATAAGAAATGCTTTAATTGATTCTTATAATAATTATGCCATTGGCGTTGATACTAAAAATTGGCCGTTGGTAAGAAGCTGTTTTGCCGATGAAGTGTCGTTGGATTATGGTGAGCTAAGCGATGCTACGGTCGGTACTAATTCGCCCTGTAGCAGTGATGATTGGGTGGCCATACTGCAAGCGTCAATCAATGGTTTTGATATTACTCGTCATACGATGTCTAACTATCGCACTACAATTGATGGTGATACTGCAGCTTGTATTGTCTATATAGATGCCGATCATATTATCCTTTCAGATCCTGCGGTCAATGACATCACCCCACAAGAGATTGTAAAACTAGTGGGTGAGTACACTAATGGCTATAAGCTAATTAACGGCCAATGGAAGATAGTGACATCTCATTTACGAGTTGATTGGACTATCGGTAATTACGGCTTGTTTGAACAAGCGCAAGCGCGGGCTGCAACGTAGAGAATAACTACTAAGCGTATAAGTAATAAAGCTGGGAAAAGTAGCTAGCCTGAACCAGCTACTTAGAGGTTTTTATTCTACTGCTCGTTCTTTGGCAGCAATAAAAGCAGGGCGAGATGTGATGCGTTCAACATAGGCTTGCAGAGTGGGGTGGTTGCCTAATTCGCCGGTCATCAACGCCATTGACACTGCATAGCCAATTCCAAAGTCAGCGCCGCTTAGTTTGTCACCCAAAATAAAATCATTGTTGCCAAGCTTGTCAGCAATGTGATCCAAGTGAACTTTAATCTCAGCTTTGCTAAATCCACTAAGTATCGGGCTCGGATTAGGGTCACGCATTAACAGCATATTGATTAGTAATGGCGCGAAAACTGAAGCTTCAGAGTAGTGCAGCCATTGGGTGTAAGTTGCCCACTGCTGTAAGTTACTTTTTGACGGTGATAATTTGTGCTCAGTATCAAACTTTTCTATTAAGTAGCTAGTGATAGCGCCAGACTCAGATAGTACAAATCCATCGTCTTCTATTACGGGAGACTTCCCTAAGGGGTGAATACCTTTTAAATCGTCTTGAGCGCGCATAGTCTCTGGATTTCTAAGATATTCCCTCAAGTTATAGTCAGCGCCAAGCTCTTCCAGTAACCACACTGTGAAAATTGACCTACCTATTCTTAAATGGTGAAGAGTGAGCATTGTGGTTTCCCTTTAGGATTTAAATTGATTGTGTTAGCTAGCTATTGACATAGTGAGTCTTATAATTGACAGTGTCAATATATGCCAAAAATATTGTCAGATAATGAAATAAGCTGCTTTCGAGACAAGTTATGCGACCTGGCTCTGGAAGCATTTGCGCAGCGTGGTGTTGAGGGAATTACCTTACGTGGGTTAGCCACCTCAGTGGGTTGCAGCCGCACTACGCCATATCGTTATTTTAAAAACAAAGCTGATATTTTGGCAGCTTTGCGCCAACGAGAGTTCAGTAGTTTGGCCCAGTCTTTAGAGTCGGCGGTGTGTCATGACAGTGATGAAAGTCAGTGGTTGGTTATCCTTACATCCCAGTATTTACGGTTTGCGATAGAAAATCCGGTTTCCTATCGAGTAATGTATGAAGTTGATCAGGAAGATGCGCATCGGTATCCTGAATTGATGAAACAGATAGAGCGCAGCGGCCAGCCAATAAGGGATCGAGTTAAGGCTGCAGTGGCGGCAGGTGTTATGTACGGTGATCCTATTAATATAGCCTTTACTCTGTGGGCAGGGTTACATGGACTTATATCACTGCATTTGTCTAACATGCTGGGTAATGAGCGAACCATAAATGAGTTGGCCGAAGTAATGGTGAGGTCTTTAGGTAGGGCGGTGTCTATTGAGACAGCTGCAAAGTCGCCCGCAAGACGGGTTAAGCAAACAGAATTATTGAAACCTATTAAATTTTAATTAACTGAGAAGTTCCCATATGAGTAGCAAAGTAGACGCACTATTTAAACCTTTTAGTAATAATGGTCTAGAGTTAGATAATAGAATTGTAATGGCGCCGATGACCCGTGAGCAATCACCTAGCGGAGTTGCCAATGATGCAGTGGCTGGTTATTACCGCCGCCGGGTTGAAGGTGGGACCGGTTTAATTATTACTGAAGGGACAACAATAAACGACCCTGTAGCGACAATGGGTGAAAATATACCTCGCTTTCACGGCGACGAAGCGTTGGCCGGATGGGCCAAGGTTGTTAAAGAAGTACATAGCGTCGGCGGCAAAATAATGCCGCAAATTTGGCATACAGGTATGGCACGTAACCCGAAAAAAGCACCAGACTCTCAGCTGCCAAGTATTGGTCCTTCAGGTATGGTGGCGCCTGGTAAGCAAGTCGCTGAGCCGATGACCGTAGCGCAGATTGAAAATAGTATTGCGGCCTTTGCTCAGGCCGCTAGTGATGCGAAAAAAATTGGCTTTGATGGCGTCGAGATCCATGGTGCTCACGGCTATTTAATAGATCAATTTTTCTGGGAAGGAACCAATCAGCGCACTGACCAATGGGGTGGTAGCCTAGAGAATCGGACTCGCTATGGCGTTGAGATTGTGAAAGCAATTCGAGCTGCAGTTGGCGCTGATTTCCCAGTGGTAATGCGTTTCTCGCAATGGAAACAGCAAGACTATAAGGCACGTCTAGCCGAGACCCCAGATCTTCTAGAGCAGTTTTTAACGCCACTAGCCGATGCCGGTGTTGATATTTTTCATTGCTCACAAAGACGTTATTGGGAAAATGAGTTTGATGGCTCTGATATGAATTTAGCCGGTTGGACTAAAAAGATTACTGGTAAACCGACTATTACGGTTGGCTCTGTTGGCTTAAATGTCGACTTCATCAGCGCATTTGGTGGCGAAGGCTCCACCACTAAATCAATTGATGATCTAGTTGAGCGTTTAGACAAAGGTGAGTTTGACTTGATCGCTGTAGGACGCGCGCTACTGCAAGACCCGCAGTGGGTTGATAAAATACGCGAAGGCAAAACGGAGGAGTTGAAAGAGTTCTCGGTAGATTCGTTAGCAACGTTGTCATAACTTAATTAAGCTTTAACAAAGGTGTTTAGGGTTATGCCTAAATACTTTTTTTTTGCTGAAATTAACTAAATACTATTTGGTTTTTACCGTTTTCTTTGCCTTTATAAAGGGCTTCATCAGAATCGTTAATCACATCTTTTAGATTTTTGCTGCCGTTATATTCGGTGACGCCAATAGTAATGGTAACCGCCACGGTGCTGGTCTCAGTGGCAAGGGCTAGTTGTTCAACGGTTAGACGTATTCTTTCTAGTGCTAATGTACAGCGCTGTTTGTCACTTTCTTATAAAATGATAATGAACTCTTCACCGCCCCAGCGCGCTAAAAAATCTTCATCACGCAATTCAGTTTTTATCGCCTCCGATAATGAGGCTAGTACTAAGTCACCAAAGCTATGCCCATAAGTATCATTAATCGTTTTAAAATTATCGATATCACATAAAGCGATATGAAATGGTGTTTGATTTTGTCGATGCTGTTCTACTTTTTGTAGCACCGTGTCATCAAAAGAGCGGCGGTTAAAGGTTTGGGTAAGTGGGTCGATATGAGCCATCTGATCTAGTTCTTTATTTTTTTGTTCTAACTCTTCAGTTCGATTCTGAACTGTCAGCTCAAGCTCGGAGTAGAAGTAGGTGAAGCGACGCACTAGCGAGAAGGCCATTGACAGTACTATTGCTAAAAAACCAATTGGTAGCAGGCGCGGAGTTTCCAGAGCTCGATTAACGATCATTAGATCGTTGGCTGTCGCTAACGAAAACAAAAACACACCGCCGAATAAAATTCTAGCTTCAGCATTACCTTTAATGGCTTTTAATAAAATGAAACATGGGGTGATTATGATGGCGGCCATCGACCATATTTGCCATGGTGTAACTAGCGTGCAAATACAGTCCAGCCCTGGGTGAAACCAAGTAACAAATATAAACACTAGAAATGAGTACTGATAAAAGGTGATTAACTTACCTGGTTTAAATTTGAGCATGTTGGTAATAAATAAGGTAGCGGCCATTGGTGTGGCAAAGATCGCCGTGTATTCGATCTGTTTTAATAGCCAATAGTCTAACGGTATTTGTTCACGCCAGCGGCTGATTAACACCTTGTAAACAGACAGCGTTAAGGCCATTACGCCGACCCAAAAATACTCAGTCAATTGTGAGTTATGGCGATAGAGATAGAGATGATTAATACCTACTAAAAAGTAAATACTTGCCAGAACAATAGGAATAACTATCGACCATGAATTCGTGATTAATAGATTCTGCCTGGTGCCGACTTGATAGTTGCCATCGCCCGCGCCGCCTTGATTACCACCAAATAAGTAATTTCCCCGCCAAACTCTGAGGGCAATAACAACCGTGCCGTCGGTATTAAGCGCATGACTTGGAATATCAAAAGTTGCCTCTTGGTCATAACGCGCTTGGCCGTTGGGTGGAAATTTGCCGACACTGCCAATAAAAGTACCGTTGGCATAAAGCTCATAAGCTGAGAATACTCTACCAGTATTGATTCCTAATCGCCCCAAGTCTTCTTGATCTAATTTGGTTTTATCAAAATGAATATCTAGCCGATACCACAGGTAGTTAAAGTCTTCATCTAGGCCAAATTTCCCCCAATCTAAGGGCACCGGCATTTCTGCCCAGCCGTCGTCGTTAAGCTCAGCTAACGCCCAATTAATATCGTCACCAATTTTATATTTCCAAATACCGCTAATATCGGTTGGTTTTCTAACGAGTTAACGTGAACTGGCTGTGACAATATCGAGGGCGATAAAACCGTTAGCAAAAGGATTAGCATTGTTCGAACTAAACTTAGTAACATGCTATGTCGACCGTTTTTATTAGTATATCGGGCACATTCCTTGTGCATTCTAGGCTCTATTATAGCTATGATTTTGGTTATTGTTAGCAACATGAATTAGCTTATAGTTAGATAAGTAAAGATACGACTTGCATGGGTTTATTAACAAACTTAATCTAACTACTATCGGTAGCGCTGAGTCACTTAAAATTAATTGTATGAAGCTTTAGGAATATTGATGAATCTAAAACAGTTTAGGATTTTTTGGCTATCCGGTTTGCTTATTGTCTTAACTGGTTGTGGTGGGGGTGGCGGGGGTTCTAGTAGCCCTATTGCCAGGGACTCTGCGCCAAATGACGGTGGCGATTCTGTTACCGATACTACAACCTTTAGCGGAACTGTTACTTATACCGACTATCCGGTCACGGCAGCCGGTATAGATTATGACTCTGAGCAGAATAAGCCAGTCAGGGGTGCGGTAATTCAGCTGCTTAATTCAGCTGGTACTGAAGTAGCCTCTAGCAATACTAATAGCGACGGCAGCTATTTATTAAGCGCCATTGTTAGTGGCACAGCACGCATATTGGTTAAAGCAGCGTTAGGTGAACTTGGAAGTGTAAATACGTTGGTGGTCGATAATACTCGCAATAACGCCCTCTACACATTGTTTACTGATGTCGATGTGAACAGTGAGGCAGTTATTCAAAACCTCAATGCAGGATCTGGTTGGGATGGCAGCAGCTATACCGGCAGCAGAAGTGCAGCGCCATTTTCAATTTTAGATGTTATTTATCAGGCGCAACAGTTTGTATTAAGTGTTGATGACTCAGCCATTTTCCCGGTTCTAACCGTTAACTGGAGCACGCTAAATTCTAGTGCAGATGGCAGTATCAGTGACGGCGATATAGGGACTTCTTTCTATCAAGCTGACAATATTTTTATTCTCGGTAATGCCAATAGCGATACTGATGAATATGACAAAGGAGTAATCGCTCATGAATGGGGGCATTATTTCGACGATAATTTCAGTCGATTAAACAGTCCAGGTGGCAGGCGTAGCCGAGGCGACATATTACATCCATCCTTGGCTTGGGCAGAAGGTTTTAGCACTGCACTGGCGGCAATGATTCTTGACGATCCTCTATATATTGATACTGTGGGCTTGGCTCAAAGTTTTGCTAGTGTAACTAATGTCGAGCTCGATAATGACTCTGATACAGCTACCTTTAGCGGAGGCGCCAACCCATTACTCGATGGTTATTATTCCGAAAACTCAGTGATGGAGTTAATTTACGATTTATTTGATACCGGCCCGGCTGACGATGACACTATCGCCCTTGGGTTTGCGCCCATCTATCAAGTGCTGACCGATGATCTTAGAACCACTAAGGCATTTGCTTCGTTATTTCCGTTTCTGCATTATATTAAGCAACAGGCACCCGCAAATAGTGCTGCCATAGATGCACTGTTCTTTAATGAAAATATCGATGTCGCTAATGCTAATGAATTTGATGATCCTAGCGATAGTGCTTTACCGCCCATGTATACAGAGGTGGCAGCAGAAACCACCGTAGTGGTCGATATCAATTCCGAGCAATTGCAGACTTCTGATGACTATGGCTTCGCTGGTAGTTTTAGTGAAGGTAATAAATTACTTAATCAACGCTTTTTTAAAGCCACAGCCGCTGGTGCAGCTTGCTATACAGTTACTGTCAGGCCAGTGGTACCGACTGCCAACGCTGACTTATCGTTAACATTTTCTGACGGGTTTAAAGTTGATATATTTTTTGGTGGGGTGTCGGAATCCAGGGCTATTAGCTTGTCAGCTGGCGAAGTAGTTACTTTTAATGTCGGTGCTTTTAGCAATAATGCGCGCTTTAATGTTAGTTTTATATCGGGCTGTTAGAGGTTAGAGAGATGAATTTGATGAATAAGATCATTGTGTTGCTAATGAGTTTGATGATTGTAGCCTGTAGCCAATCGACAATGGTGCAAGCCAAACAGTCGGGGACAGTTATTATTGAATATGATATTGCCGACAATGCGGCCATCGGTGAGGTGGCAACGGCTAAGGTTCGGTTTACAGCTAAAAATTATCTACAGCAATTGCTGGTGTCAGTAGCTGCTGACAGAGGTTTAATACTAGAGGCGGATGTTGATCAGCAAGTGTTTACAAATATTGAAGCTGGCGCTATGCGTGAAATTGATATAAATATAATTCTCAACGATAGCAAAGGCTATGTGTCGGTTACAGTTGAAGCAACCGACATTAATGGTCGCATTAGCAATAGCAACAAAGTAATTAAATTTACTAGCAATAAGGCTGGTCAGTTAAAAACTATAGATAAAAGTGTTAATGACAAAGTCGATGATAACGCAGACCGCTCGTTGATTTTAATGCCTGCTGAAGTCGAGCACTAGATAGCCATAGTGACTGTGTCTGATAGGCAATGTCGCTGGCAGAAAAATTAACAATCACTCATACATAAAATTCTGTTATCCCTCTATGCTAATGTCTGGTTAGTAACTAACTAAACGAGACAAGTCATGCAAAATTTAAATAATAAAATCGCAGTTGTAACTGGTGGTGCTAGTGGCATTGGTTTTGCCATAGTAAAAAGTTTATTGAGCGAGGGCGCTAAAGTGGTGGTCGGCGATGTGGAACAAGGCGCTTTAGATAAAGCGGTTGCCGAGCTAGCTAGTTTGGGTGAGGTAAGCGGTGTTGTGACTGATGTATCCGATAAAGATTCGGTTAATGCATTAGCCGACCATGTTTTTGCTACCTACGGCAGCTGTCACCTATTATTCAATAATGCCGGTGTTGCCGCGCCATCTTCTAATGTATGGGAAACAACGCCAAATGACTGGGCCTGGGTGCATGGCGTTAATGTAATGGGTGTGGTTTATGGTATCCAAGCCTTCGTCCCCCGTATGATAGCCAGCGGTGAAGAGGGGCATGTTATTAATACCTCATCGGGCGATGGCGGTATTTCACCACTGCCATATCAGTCAGTTTATGCCTCAAGTAAAGCGGCGGTATCCTGTATCACAGAGTGCCTAGGGGCTCAGCTGCAGTCTGAAAATACTAATCTCAGTGCATCAATTTTTTATCCTTCTGGGGGTTTACTAGTGACAGGTATCTGGACCACCGATAGAAACAGGCCTAAGGGGTTAGCTCGCGAGAAAGCTACTGACCCAGTTCCAACAGTAGAGGATTTTCAGAAAGCGGCAGAAGCAGCTGGAATGAAATTTCCGGTTCAAGATTTGGATGAACTAGCTGATTATTGTGTGGCTGGTGTCAAAGAAAAACGGTTTATCATTATGATTGATGTTGCAGATGCTGCAGCACAATTGGCTGCCCGATCAGAACGTTACGGTAGAGCTGAACTACCAATAGATTTGGCGGCGATACCCCAGTTATAGCTTTACATCGAAAGGCGAAGCTTTTCTGAGCTTCGCTTATCTTTATTACGATAGCGCAGCCACTGTCATTATTGCTTCGACAATTACTCCGTCAGAATTATATGGCTAGGTTAGCCAAATAATGAGTATTGAGTAATTTAACTTTGCCATACTCTATAGTAATCACTTCCTCATCGCGCCAGTGGTTTAATATTTTACTCACTGCTTGGCGGGTAGCGCCCAGCATGGCACTAATATCTTGCTGGGTAATGTTGATCTCTAGGGAAGCTGGGCTGACAGTGTTTTTGTCTGCTAAGTTACCGGTTAAATAACACAGGCGATGGGCTAGGCGGCTTTCTAAGGGCCGCAGCGCAATACCTTCGTAAAAGCTCACCATATGGCGCATACGTTCTGCCAACATTGCATTAAGCTGGCGTACTACCGCTGGGTGTTGTTGGTATAGGGTGTCAAAGTCTTGACGTTGCAAGGCAAGTAATTTAACGGTTTCTAGGGCTGAGGCGGTATTTGATGAGGGTTTGCCGTCAATCATACTGATCTCACCAAAACAGTCACCAGCCTCAAAGATCGCAAATATGACTTCTTTACCTTGTATATTGGTATTGGTCACTTTCACCGTCCCGCTCACTACTTGCCAAAGCGCATTAGGGACCAAACCCTCGCGATAAATGGTCTCACCTTTACTGTAATGGCATGGCATCATTAGCTGCAAAGTGGCTTGTTGAATGCCTGTTGGTAATTGATTAATCCAATTGTTGCCAAGGTAACGTTGTGGCAAGGTGGTCTCCACTTTAGTAGGTTGTTATTACAGTTAACGATAATTATTTTGCCAACTGTCTTCTAGATGACATTATATGCTGCAAAGACTGATTACTATACGCTTCACAATATTTATTCGAATAATAAGGAGTAGATTATGGGCGAACCAGCAAAAGTAGATTTGGTAATGAACGTAAAGGAAGAATTTGTCTTCCCGATGCAATATGAGTCATTCGAAGCTGATAGATTACAGCGTAAGCAACGCCTTGCCGCTTCTTGTCGTTTGTTTGGGAAATTTGGTTTTGATGAAGGTGCTGCAGGGCATATCACTGTTCGTGATCCTGAGCATAAAGATCATTTTTGGGTTAACCCAATGGGTGTGTCGTTTAAGCAAATCAAAGTATCTGACCTTATTAAAGTAAACCATGCAGGCGAGGTTGTTGAAGGCAATGGCATGCTCAATGGCGCTGCATTTACTATTCATGCCAATATTCACGCTGCTAACCCAGAGATAGATGCGGCGGCTCATGCACATTCCGTCTGTGGTAAATCATGGTCATCGCTAGGGCGTAAATTAGATCCAATAACCCAAGATGCTTGTGCCTTTTACGATGATCATATTTTGGTAGAAGAGTTTACCGGCGTAGTGCTAGAGAAAGAGTACGGTGAAGAAATTGGTGCGGCCATTACCGGCAACAAAGCAGCCATCTTACAAAACCACGGTTTGTTAACTGTCGGTAAAACAGTTGATGCAGCCGTCTGGTGGTATATAACTATGGAGAGAAGCTGTCAGGCGCAGTTAATGGCTGAAGCGGCTGGTACGCCGAAAATAATTGGGCATGAGGTGGCCAAAAAAACCTGTGATGCCGTTGGCAGTGAACTGGCAGGTTGGTTTAGTTATCAAACGCTATACAATGTCATCATCGCCGAACAACCTGATTTACTTGATTAATTAATGCAACAACGCGGAGAGCAATAATGAGCGAAATCATTGATAAAACTAGTGATAA
>CAWVSB010000009.1:0-111273 GCA_963933215.1 uncultured Cellvibrionales bacterium | reverse complement strand
GGATATTGATGACCTGATAGGCACAGTTGCCTCGGTGTTAGAGGCAAGGCGATAACAATTATGATGACAAAAATTCTCATCGCTGAAGATGAAAAGGAAAATCGTAACGAAATTGTTGAATGTCTAACCGATAATGGCTTCGAATGTGTTGAAGCGTCAAACGGTGAGGAGGGGCTAGATTTTCTGCGTAAAGATACACAAATCACCATCGTCGTCAGTGACATCCGTATGCCCGGAAAATCAGGTTTGGAAATGATCGGTGCCGCCCAGTTTGAAATAGATAAAGATCGTAATTTAGAATTTATTATCCTGACTGGTCATGGTGGGTCAAAGGAAGCCATCGATGCTTTAAAGCTTGGTGTCCTCGATTTTATTGAAAAGCCCATTGATCTCAACCACTTGGTTCATGTTGTCCGGCGCGCCGAACAATTGGTTCTTTTAAAGCGTGCCAGCCGTCATTACGAAGCCGGTCTGGAAGCTGAAGTTCAGGCAAAAACATTGGCAATTAACAAACTCCTTGCGAACCTTGAAAATGCCTATGCAGAAGCGCTTGAGTGCCTTGCCGTGGCGGCCGAATATAAGGACCCAGAAACTGGCAGTCATATCAGCCGCATTGGCGAATATGCTCAATTAATTGCCATGGAACTTGGCTGGTCAAAAGAGCGTCAAAACCTAATACTACTTGCCGCCCCTCTGCATGATGTCGGTAAGATCGGCACTGCTGAAAGCGTTTTACTGAAGCCCGGTAAATTGAACTCAGACGAAGTCATCATCATGAAACAACATGCCCAAAATGGCTACGATATTCTTTCTCATTCGAAACATCCTGTTATGCAGGCTGCGGCCAACATCGCCAGAAATCATCATGAACGCTGGGACGGCAGTGGTTATCCTCGTGGCATTAAGGGGACAGAAATCCCCATTGAGGCTCGAATTACAGCTTTAGTCGATGTATACGATGCATTGAGGTCAAAACGTCCCTACAAACCTGCGTTTGATCAGCAACAAACCCTGTCGATTATGCTGGAGGGTGACGGCAGAACGGACCCTTCCCACTTCGATCCAGATCTCATTAATATTCTTCGAAAAATGGCCAGTAAATTTGATCAAATTTACTCAAGGTTGGAAGATTAATATTTGATACTAGCGCCGAATTGATGAGGGAGGGATAGAAAGAGCTATGGCTAAATTTACCGATGAAATTGAAGTAACGCCTGTTATATAAATACTCAGCAACATTTGCTATCCCCTGTCAGGCCTATGTCGCCAAACGGCTGTTTGGTATCGGCATAGTGAAGTTATCAGATGATGATAGCGGTGAATCCAATTACCTAATTTATGAGCTTAGTGGATTTACCGAAAATGTGTTATCAAAAGCTAATGATATCCTTATTGTAAAAAGCTTCTAGCGAGGCGCTATTAACAAGGATGAGAGTTTACATTATGTCGATTCTTACGCTAAGTATTGACCAAACATTAATGATTGCCGATCACGTCACGGTAACTATTCTCGAGATAGACGCAAGCCAAATTTGTATTGGGATGAATGCCCCTGAATAGGTGTCAGTAGATCTAGAGGCGCAGAGCTACCAGAAGATCCAAGAGATAGAAGCTATCGCTGGCCAGTCTAATCGGCGATAGCTTTTATTAAAACATCAAAGATACAATTCAGTGAAAACGGTTTTAGTATTATATATTCTAGGTAATTAAATGGCGTCGGGGTGAGGTGGAATTTAGCTCTCGGTGCACAAGCAACATCGCTACGCAGAGTACCCGACAAAGTGTGGCCGAAGGGAGAGGGCATAGTTGGATGATCTCACTAGGCTTCACCCAATAAAAACCGTTCATCTAACGATACGGTTTTTATTGTCTGTGGGTTAGTGAGATGGAGTTATGGCTCTCGGTTCATAAGGAGGACCCAAAAAGGGGCATAAACATTGGCGACGCAGAACGCCCGTTAGGACGACACTTTGTAGTGGTTAGGCGCGTGCGCCGAATAGTCCTGCTAGATTCCAACCTTCCTGAGATCGGTAACCATTTTAATTTGGGGCGGTATTTAGTTTCAGCGATCCATCATCGAAAGATTAGGGAAGTTGCGCTTTAACATTAGCAGGAGGCTATAGCATGAAACTTACCTATGGGTTTATTTGCTAGAGATAAGTTAACTTGTTAATAATACTGTTATAATTTGATGGACAATAAAAAATAACGACTCTGCGTAGATGAAAAAGCTACAGCCAGCTGGAAGTACCGCCTATTACTTTCTGATGCTGTAAAGCATATCTAGCTATGAGTAGATAAATCATAAAAATGGAACATGTAAAGTCCACCCAAGATATAAAAATGTCAATAAACGCTGAGCAAGTAGAAATTCTACTTGCTCAGTCGTATTTAGCTGCTTATTTAAGTCTTATAATAGTCATATTGTTAGCGGTTGTTTTGTGGCCGGTACAGGCTGAGTGGAAGGTCTTAACATGGAGCGCTGCACTCATTTCTGTAGGCTTGGTTCGCTTGGTTATACACGCAGCTTATCGTCGAGGCAGTCCTAGAGTAGAGAATATTCAAGTTTATGCGCGTGCGTATTTGACTGTGTCAATATTGTATTTTAGTGGCTGGGGGCTTGGTGGGGTTTGGGTGATGCCAGATACCTCTCCTGTACATCAAGTGATCATGTTTTTCTTTCTAATGGGGCTTGCAGGTAGCGCTATGGCAGTATTTTCAATGAGCCGCAATATGCAACTTATAGTGATTGTTATATTACTATGCCCTGCCACGATTAAATTTTTAATCAGTGGCAACATTGCGTTTCAAGGTATGGCCATAGGATCTATAATTTTCTTTTTATCAGCCGTTAGATCCTCTTCCATTCTTTGGCAGACAATGCATCAAAATATATCACTGAAACACGAGCTAGAAGTGGCAAAGGTTGAAGCTGAGTATCTAGCTCGAACTGATGAACTCACTAATCTTTATAATTATAGAGCGTTTCATGAGTATGCTGAAAGGCATTTGAGTTTGGTTAAGCACAACAAGACTCCACTATGCTTGATTATGATAGATATTGATGACTTCAAAAGTGTGAATGATAAATATGGTCATGCGGTTGGTGATTTCGCATTAATACATGTCGCGGCATTGCTGAGAAACAAGGTGCGCTCATCAGATATATGTTGCCGAATAGGTGGTGAAGAGTTTGCGATTATATTACCTAACACAGAGGCTCAAGGCGCTTTAGATCTTGCAGAGAATATTCGTAGAGAATTTGAAGTATCGCCACTTAATTTAGATGGTAATATTATACATCTTACCGTCAGTATTGGTTTATCCGACAAATTAGCTAGCGTCGATGAACTTGTACGCGACGCTGATTTTTCGCTTTATAAGGCAAAAAGAAATGGGCGTAATAGAGTAGAGTATTTAGAGGGAATAGTTTAGACGCAGCCCGAATAATCTGGCTAGGTTCTACCAAATACAACCCCTACATCGAAAGATGTGGGGTTTTTTATAGGGTAAGGAAAAGTGCATTTAAACAGACCATGTGGTGTTATGTTTTGGCCAGCATAGTTTTATCTTAGTAATACATAGGCTTGTTTCGACCGGATAAGGGAGGTCAACTTGTCGGTACAATCCTCAGTATGGTTAATCGACTGATGCAAGCAACGAAGCGTTTCCGCCTGCCGCTGTGGTATCGATGCAGGTATGCCGTTCCAGTCGACAATAGGTTGCAAGGTCTAGCGTGGAAACAAGTGGCAGGATCTTGCCTTGTCTTGCAGCTAGCGCTTTGCGTGCTGCGCGTAAATCATTGTCATCACTCCACAGCGCAACAACATCGATGCCGTCTAATTCTGTTAGAACGGCTCGATCGAGAAATCCGTCAATAGTATTCTCGCCTTTAGCGCCCGGTACAACAATCATTGTTGGACAGCCCATTTGCCGTGCGGCACCGGCCTGAGCAATGGCATCCAGAAGTGTTGGTCCAAGGCAAAGCACTCTGCCGCGCGGCCAAAATGCGAGTATGTTAGATTCGCCAGTGACGCCAGGCATCGTCTGTACGTCTAAAGCCTCAGGTTGATGCGATTGCATCAGGGTCAGTGCTTCCTGTACTTGTTGTAAAGCCACTATTGGACCGGTGTCGACTACTTCGCTACAAACGCTTTGTGCATTCTGGAAGCGGCTGACATAGTGAGGCCCACCCGCTTTTGGGCCAGTCCCCGAAAGTCCTTCGCCGCCAAATGGCTGCGACTCAACAATTGCACCGACTTGGTTTCGGTTGACGTAAATATTACCCATCTGCAGTCGGTCGGAGATGATTTTCGCGCGATCATCGATGCGCGTGTGCAGACCAAAGGTCAGTCCGAAGCCGCGCTTGTTCACTGCTTCCAAAACCTGATCAAAGTCGTCAGCCTTAAAGCGCGCGATATGCAACACGGGGCCGAATACTTCACCTTGGAGATCTTCGATACCGTCTACTTCAATAATGGCTGGCCCGACAAAATTACCACTAGTTGGCGCTGCTAGCTGTTTGTATAGTCGACCATTGTGCTTTGCTTGATCAATGTACTTTTGTATCTCGCGCTGTGCCTGCGCAGAGATGATAGGCCCTATATCTGTTTTCAGCATCCAAGGGTTACCCAGTGCGAGCTCATCCATAGCGCCGGATAGCATTTCTAAAAACCCGTCTGCGATGTCTTCTTGTATGTAAAGTACACGTAAGGCTGAACATCGTTGACCGGCCGATTGAAACGCTGACATCAATGTGTCGCGCACTGCCTGTTCAGGCAACGCGGTAGAGTCAATCAGCGCTGCATTGATTCCGCCAGTCTCAGCAATGAGCGGGGCAGCTGGTGTTAAATGTTCGGCCATCGTCCGATTAATGGCCTGCGCAGTAGCGGTGGACCCAGTAAAGCAGACTCCTTTTATTTCTGGCTGACTGACCAGAGCCTGTCCGACCTCGCCAGCACCTGGCAGAAGCTGCAGCACCTCTCTGGGCACTCCGGCGGCATGTAGCAGTTTAACTGCTGCCGTCGCAATAAGCGGAGTTGTCTCTGCCGGTTTGGCCAGTACGCCATTGCCGGCAGCAAGCGCCGCGGCGATTTGGCCAGTAAATATCGCAAGAGGGAAGTTCCACGGAGAAATACAAGTAATAATACCTCGCGGCTCATCGCCAGGGTTTGCCTCTACTTGATTAGCGTAGTAGCGTAAAAAATCTACTGCTTCACGTAGCTCCGCGACAGCATCTGCCGGAATCTTGCCTGCTTCTCTGGCCAGCAAAGCGAATAGCTCGCCAAAGTTACTCTCGAAGAGATCAGCGGCTCGGCGCAGTGTGAACGCGCGCTCCGTCGCACCAGCGTATTGCCAAATGTTGGCAAGGCTTGTCGCCTCAATACAATCTTCAACGCTTGCGTCTACGACAGTGCCAACCACTTCGTCACTGACAGCGGGGTTATAAATTTCGCTTGCTGGTTGGCCAGTGAACTCACCAGCAACAATCGGCTCTGCATACCATTGGTAGTCAAAGTAACGCTCTCTGGCAAGATCGATTTGTCTAATAACGTCACTGTTCTGTAGATCCCAGCCTTTGGCTGCGACTCGATCTGGCGCATATAGATCAGCTGATGCCTTAAGTCGAGTTGGCGGCCCATTTTTAATTTGCGGCAGACTTTCAAATGGATCAGCGGCAAGTGAGGCTGATGTATAACGCGGATCAACTACTTGATTAACGAACGATGAGTTAGCGCCGTTTTCGAGTAGCCTTCGAACCAAATACGCGAGCAGATCTTTATGTGGTCCAACCGGCGCATAGATGCGGCAACGAGAGCCTTCATCTTGTAGCAAAATGTTGTGCAGCATTTCACCCATACCATGCAAGCGTTGAAACTCGAACGAAGTTTTATCTTCAGCGAGTTCCAATATTGCAGCCGCCGTTTGAGCATTGTGAGTAGCGAACTGCGGATATATTCGGTCGGTCATACGCAACAGTCTTGCTGCGCAACAGGTATATGAAATGTCGGTGGCGACCCGCCGGGTGAATACTGGATAATCACTAGTGCCTTCAGTCTGTGCCAGTTTGATTTCTGAATCCCAGTAGGCGCCTTTTACAAGACGCACCATAACGCGACGGTCCAGCTTTGAGGCCAAGGCATAAAGCCAGTCGATTACCGGCGCGGCGCGCTTACCGTAAGCCTGTATTACCAGACCGAAGCCATCCCAGTCTGCCAGATTTGGGTCGCTTAATACGGCTTTAACAACCTGTAATAGTGGCTCTAATCGGCCCGCTTCTTCTGCATCTATATTGAGGCCTAGATTGTATTTTTTTGCCAGCAGCGCTAGTGAGTTCAAGCGTGGTGCTAGCTCTTTTAGTAGCCGTTCGGTTTTGGCATGTTCAAAACGTGGATGCAGCGCTGATAACTTTACCGAAATTCCTGGCTGATCAGGAATAGGGCCATCACCGGCCTGGCTGCCAATGGCGTGAATTGCAGCGGCATAGGATTCAAAATATTCATCGGCATCGCTTTGAGTCAGCGCCGCTTCACCAAGCATGTCATAGGAGTAAAGGAATCCACGCCTCATCTCCGAACGGCCACGCTTGAGCGCTTCCTCAATCGTTTGCCCTAGTACAAATTGATTGCCCATCTCTTTCATGGCCCGCTTGACCGCGGACCGCACTACCGGCTCCCCAAGTCGCTTAACCGTCCGATTAAGCAAGCCAGAGACACTAGAGCTATTGTCATCATCAAGTATTCGTCCAGTCAGCATTAGCGCCACGGTAGATGCGTTAACCACCGAAGATCCCGACTTACCATAATGGTCATCCCAATCATAGGGTGCAATTTTGTCTTCGATTAGCGCATCAATGGTGCCGGCGTCAGGTACCCTAAGCAGCGCTTCGGCCAAGCACATTAGTGCAATGCCTTCATTAGTCGACAATCCGTATTCGGACAAAAACATTTCCATTAGCCCTGGCTTACCACCACTGCGCATGGCATCAATCAGACTAACTGCTCGATCTTGAATCAACTGGCGCTGGCTAAGATTGATACCGGAGTTGCTTATCAGTGATGACAGTACTTCTCCTTCGTCGGCGACGTGGAGTGCGCGTATCGCATTCAGATCGTCGTCGTCTTGGGGGCTTGCAGATATGCTTTCATGGCTCATAGCCGACGTCATATAATACTCCTATAAATTTGGTTCAATTTTACTGGTGAATTAGTGCTGATAGATCCGGATCAGTTTCTTGCATCAATCGTGTCATGTGGTCATGCCGTTGAGTGATTGCTGGGTCAGGACGAGACGTCATTAAGGTGACGCCAACGGAGGCAATTGTGGCTAACAAAAATCCCGGCACAATTTCGTAGAGATGCGCTGGCAGTGGTTTGCCGGCAACCTCAATCGGTGCATAGATCCAAAACAATACCGCAACCGCGCCAGTGATCATTCCTGCCAGAGCGCCATCTCTGTTAAAGCGGCGCCAGAATAGACTCAGCAAAATTATAGGGCCAAAGGCCGCACCAAAGCCAGCCCAAGCATTGCTGACTAGAGACAGGATTGATGAAGAGCGGTCAAATGCTAATGCTATGGCAGCCAAAGATACCGCCAGCACAGAGCATCTGCCGATCAGTACTAGTTCTTTTTGGCTAGCTGAGCGCCGCACAAAAGTTTTGTAAAAATCCTCTGTTAGTGAACTTGAAGACACTAGTAGTTGCGAAGAGATTGTACTCATGATGGCAGCCAGAATTGCTGCCAGCAAAAATCCGGCTATTAAAGGATGGAACAATACCTGTGACAGGAAAACAAAAATATTTTCTGGATCGTCGAGTGTTGCGCTGGTTGAAGTTACATAAGCGAGACCGAGTATACCAGTGGCGACAGCGCCAATGACGGTCACTATCATCCAGCTCATTCCAATTCTTCTTGCCGTTGTAATTTCAGGTAGTGACCGTATAGCCATAAATCTAACGATAATGTGGGGCTGGCCAAAATACCCAAGCCCCCAGGATATGCTGGAAATAAGCCCAAACGTAGTCAGGCCTTTGGTCCAACTCAACATGCTGGGATCAATGCTGGCGACCGTCGATGAAACGGCTTGAGGGCCGTCGAGGATAAAAAGCGCAACTGTTGGCACCAAGATCAACGCGGCAAACATTATGCAGCCTTGTACAAAGTCGGTAATGCTGACCGCAAGAAACCCACCGAATAGTGTGTAGGCAACAACAACGCCGGCTGTTAGAAACAATCCTAACTCGTAGCTGAGGCCGAAAGAGACTTCAAAAAGTTTGCCGCCAGCGACAACGCCCGATGATGTATAAAGCGTAAAAAAAATAACGATAACAACTGAAGAAATTACTCTTAGTGCATGAGACTTGTCATTGAAGCGCTTTTCAAAAAAGTCTGGGATTGTGATCGCATCATCAGCCAGTTCGGTATAGGCGCGCAGCCTGGGTGCGACTAGCAGATAATTAAAATACGCACCAATCACCAATCCGACCGCAATCCAGCCGGCGCTGAAGCCGCTGACATAGATCGCGCCAGGCAGTCCCATTAACATCCAGCCGCTCATGTCTGATGCGCCCGCTGATAAGGCCGCGACAGCTGGGTGCAGTTTTCTACCGCCGAGCATATATTCAGAGACGTTACTGGTTGAGTTGCGGTAACCGTAAATGCCGATGGCCATCATCAATATAAAGTATAGGCTCAGCGAAATAAGGGCAGGGTCAAACATAGTGATTTCCTTTTTATTTAGGCTCTAATTTGGCTGACGCCGTGAACTTCGTATTTAAAACTGGTGAGTTGCTCAAGCCCAACGGGGCCGCGAGCATGCATTTTTCCAGTGGCAATCCCGATCTCAGCTCCCATGCCAAACTCCCCGCCATCGGAGAATTGAGTGGAAGCATTGTGCATGACAACTGCTGAATCTATCGCTTGCATAAATTTTTTCGCGGCAACTAAATCCTCAGTAAGAATCGCATCGGTATGGCCTGATGAGTGAAGATCGACAAAGGCGATAGCTTGTTCCAGGCCCTCTACGATTTTTACCGAAACGATGGCATCCAAATACTCTGTGTCCCAGTCACTTGTTGTTGCGGGCACAATGCGTGAATCAATATCTAGGGCTGTTTTATCACCACGAATTTCGCAATTTTCCAGCCGTTCTATCAGTCGTGGTAAAAGTTCTGCTGCAATTTCCTGATCGACGACAATACTTTCAGTCGCGCCGCAGACGCCAGTTCGGCGTAGTTTGGCATTGCTCACTACGTCAATGGCTTGGTCAAGGTCTGCGCCTGCATGCACATAGGTATGGCAATTACCCTCAAGGTGCAGCAGGGTGGGTACGCGTGCCTCTCTATTGACTAATTCAACAAGGCCGCGGCCGCCGCGTGGAATGACTAAGTCAACAAATTCAGTGCAGCGTAAAAGGCTTGCCACCGCGTTGCGGTCCGGGGTGTCGATAAACTGAATAGATGCGGCGGGTAGGCCTGCCTCAAGTAAGCCATCTACCAGACATGAAACAATTATTCGCGTGGAGTTGAGGCTTTCTGAACCGCTACGCAGAATGATGGCGTTACCAGACTTTAGACATAGAGCGCCAGCGTCTGCGCCAACATTGGGTCTGGATTCGTAGATCATGCCGATCACGCCGATAGGGGTTGTAATGCGACGAATGCGCAGACCATTCGGGCGCTCGGTGTCCATTAGTATTCGTCCTACCGGATCGGGCAATGCTGCAATGCCCTTGATGGCGTGAATCATGCCTTGAATTCGCTCAGGGTTTAGCGTTAATCGATCGATAAACGAGGCCGTTTTTCCTGCACCAGCGATACTTTCAAGGTCCAGTTCGTTAGCAGTCAGCAGTTCTTCTACGCGACGGTCAAGGTTGGCAGCAGCGTTTTTCAACGCCTGGTTTTTCTGCTCAGTTGTTGCAATTGCAAGGATTTTTGCTGCTGCTTTTGCTTGCCGTCCAAGTTGATCTACAAAAGCTTCAACGTGGGGTTGCACTGCTGCGCTTGATGTTGACACATGTTTCTCCTGATTTTTAATGATTGTCGATGATCACATATCGCCAGTATAAGTATCGTTCTGGCTATTTTTTATTTTACAGCTTGCGCTGTTTTTTTGGTCATGCCTACTAGGTTTTTACTGACGTGTCAGCGCAGTTCCAGCGCGCGCGCGTAAGCTGCATCGACAGTTTTTTGTAGTAGGTCATCGAGGCTGGCATCTTCATTTAGTGCGTAAAGTCCGGCTGCGGTAGTGCCATTTTTACTGGTAACACCGTCCCGTAGTTCATCTAGCGAGGCTTGGCTAGAAAGTGCCAGTTCGGCAGAGCCTGCTAACGTTCGCAGAATTATTTCTCTCGAGATGGCTTCAGAAAATCCCAGCGTCTGTCCAGCTTTTATCCAGCAGCGGGCGATTTCATACACATAACCTGGTCCGCTGCCAGCAATGGCGGTCAGTCGGTCTATGTCATCTTCAGCCTTAGCCCAGACCAGTTGACCGGTTGTTGCCATCAGTGCCTCTACTAAAAGTCGCTGTTGCAGGGTCGCATATCTGTTGGCGTAAAGAGAGCTGACACCTTTGCCAATTTGTACCGGTAGGTTAGGCATGATCCTAATCAGTGATGCTCTGCCGGCCAGTTTTTCGATAGATGCGGTAGAAAATCCAGCCGCTATCGACAAATAGCAGCCGTCATCTGCAAGTAAGTCTTTATAAGCGGGCAGTATTTCAGTAATCATCTGAGGTTTAACTGCAATGACGATCAGATCAAATCTAATATTCTGCAGGGCTTTAGGGGATCGAAGCATATTGACACTCTTCGGTACTATCCGGCCTGAGGGCGATACTACTGTAAAGGTGAAGTTGGGTTGATCTAGCCAGCGTGTTAATAATGCGCTGCCCATCTTTCCGCAACCCACCATTAATACTCTTGTTTTTTGCTTAAAATTCAAAAATTTACCTCTTTAATGGGGCTCTAGTTACCTCTTTAATGGGGCTCTAGTTTGTTACACCGGCTCACTTTGTCACGTAATCAGCTGTATTGAACCCGCTCTGAAGCAGGTAGCTGTGCTGACAAAGGAAGTAAGCATAACATACTTAGAGAACTAAATATTAAACACCCTGATGTCAATACTAAAATACTATTAATTGTTGATATTTCTGCAAAAAATCTATACTATATTGTTTAGACATCTAAATATTAATATCTTGATATTCTAGCCTTCGGGTAACCTTTATAAATTACTCGAAACCTTGCAGCTGGTTCGATACGTATGGTGGACGGCTAGTTAGTAGACGAAAGAGAGTGAACCATAATTTTGAGAAATAGATAAAGAGGTAATAAATGACTTCACGTGAAGGCGAACTTTTCGAGCAGCAAGTCGGACATCCGCAAACACAAACTAAACAGAGGATCGTAGTAAAGGTTGGTTCCAGCCTACTAGCGAGCGCTGATCATCTGAAACCGTGCTATGCGTTTATGCATGGACTGCTTAGCGACATAGCAAATCTGCAGCAAAATGGTTATGAAGTTGTATTGGCCTCATCTGGCTCGGTCGCCCTAGGTTTAAATGCATTGAACGCGGACATTGAAACTGCGGGGGTGCAGGAAAAGCAAGCAGCGGCTGCCTGCGGCCAGCCGATATTGCTCAATGCCTACAAACAGATTGCACTGGAATACGGTTTCGACATTGCGCAGGTTCTGGTGACGTCGGAAGATCTAGAGGAACGGCGGCGGTTTCTGAACACCAAGAACACCGTACATACTTTACTTGAGCACAACATTCTGCCAATCGTGAATGAGAATGATACGGTGACCACAGAAGAAATTCGAGTTGGTGATAATGATCGACTTGCTGCCAAAGTAGCACAGATGATTCAGGCTCAGCATCTTATTATTCTTACTAGCGTTGACGGCCTTTATGACCGTGATCCCTCAGAGGATGGCGCGAAACTAGTAGAGACAGTTAAGGATGTCAGTGAATATCTTGCGGTCACTAGTGGTACTAGCCAGTTAGGTAGCGGAGGCATGCTAACCAAAATGCGGGCCGCAAATATGGCTCAGAATGGAGGCTGCACCACGCTGATTTCTCGTGGCACACTCGACCGGCCAATCTCTTCGGTGCTAGCAGGAGAGCGGCCACATACTCGGTGTATCGCAAAATCTACGCCTTCGTCAAGTTGGATGATCTGGCTCACGGACCGTTTGCAGATGGCCGGTAGTTTAGTGTTGAAACAGGACGTTGCAGATGCGCTAAGGGGTAGTGATTCCGGTATTCGGTGTCGGGATGTTGTGTCTTTGCACAGTACCTTTCTAAAAGCCGATGTACTGCATATTTATGATGAAAATGGGGTCGAGCGCGCCCGTGGCCTGTCCAATCTGACTTCCCATGAGGCTGAGTTAATTGCTCGATATCCTGATCGGCCTATTAAAGAGCTGTTGGGTTATCAGTCTGAAGGGCAGCTGGTGAGCCGTAATAATCTGGCTATTCTTGAAGAGCATCACTTGCCGTGGGAGGAGCCAGAAAATTCACATGGCGTGATCAATAGTTAAATGAATGCGCGTTTTTAGTAGTTGGCCGAGCTGGCCAGCTACTGTTTTCTAACCGAGTTTTTATAGTGTTGCTAATGGTTTATCGCAGTCCATAAAATCTCAGTTAAAAGCGGTATATAATATATATAAACGCTATCCTCCTCTGCAGAAATCATTCAGTATGAAACACATGTTTACTTCAGATTAATCTCATTATTTTAACGACTAATACATTCGCTAAAACAAATTATTTGATTAGGTCAGCATATGAAAAATTCTAATAATTCTTTCAACACTCTCAGCACACTGCCAGTTGGCGATAAAAAATTTACTTATTTTGCCATCAATGGTGGCGAACTTGCGTCGCATAAAGAAATTGATCGCTTGCCGGTGACGATAAAAATTCTGCTTGAAAACATGCTCCGTAATGAAGACGGGCTTAGTTGCAGTCGCGATGATGTTAAAGCGCTAATTGCTAGTGGCGGCAATAGTAGTGAGCATGAAATTGCTTATCATCCGGCGCGAGTACTCTTGCAAGATTTTACCGGTGTGCCAGCAGTAGTAGATCTGGCAGCGATGCGCGAGGCATTGGTAAAGCGGGGCGGTGACCCGCAAAGAATTAATCCTTTATCAACAGTTGATCTGGTTATCGACCATTCACTGAGTATTGATAAATTCGCTAGCGCTAATGCATTTGAAGAAAATGTTGCTATTGAAATGCAGCGCAATCATGAGCGTTATCAGTTTTTGAAATGGGGGCAGAGCGCTTTCGATAACTTTAGTGTCGTGCCACCAGGAACCGGTATTTGCCATCAAGTTAATCTAGAGTATTTAGCGAAAGTCATCTGGAGCGAGACTAACGATGGTGTGTCGTTAGCGTATCCAGACACCTTAGTAGGGACTGATAGCCATACTACTATGATCAATGGTTTAGGCGTGCTGGGTTGGGGCGTGGGCGGCATCGAAGCCGAGGCTGCGATGTTAGACCAGCCGATCTCGATGTTAATTCCTGACGTGGTTGGTGTTGAATTGACTGGGCAACTGAGAGAAGGAATTACGGCTACTGACTTGGTATTAAGAGTAGTACAAATTCTGCGTGCGCATGGTGTGGTCGGTAAATTTGTCGAGTTTTATGGCGCTGGTTTAGATCATTTACCGCTTGCTGATCGTGCGACTATTGCCAATATGGCACCAGAGTATGGCGCCACTTGTGGTTTCTTTCCAGTTGATGAACATACTATTAAATATTTACGCTTGAGTGGCCGCGACGAAGATCAGATTGAATTAGTTAAGGCGTACAGTAAGGCGCAGGGTATGTGGCGCGATGAGCATTTTTTAGTGCCTGACTTTGCAGCGACCTTACATTTGGATCTAACCACCATTGAACCCAGTTTAGCCGGGCCAAAACGGCCGCAAGATCGCGTGCCGGTGACCGAGCTGCAAACAGCAACAGACAGTTATATTGAATTATCTGGTAAGGCTGGTCAGCTTGATACTGGCTACCCTTTGGCGGGCAGCGACCTGGCGATGCACCACGGTGATGTGGTTATTGCTGCTATTACCTCTTGTACTAATACCTCAAACCCGGCGGTGATGATTGCCGCAGGTTTGGTTGCCCGCAATGCTTTGGCGAAAGGCCTACAGCGTAAACCGTGGGTTAAATCTTCCTTGGCGCCTGGCTCTAAAGTGGTGACAGAATATTTACAACAGGCTGAATTACAGGCACCACTTGACGAGCTTGGCTTTAACTTAGTTGGTTATGGTTGCACCACATGTATTGGTAACTCGGGGCCGCTGCCACCAGCTGTAGAAGATACTATCGCCGCCAATAGTTTAATCACCTGTGCTGTGTTGTCAGGTAATCGTAACTTCGAGGGGCGTATTCATCCATTGGTGCCAGCAGCCTGGCTGGCGTCGCCGCCATTAGTGGTGGCTTATGCCTTGGCTGGTACGACGCGGATCGATTTGAGCCGTGACTCGCTGGGTAACGATGGCAATGGCCAACCGGTTTATCTAAAGGATATATGGCCAAGCAATGCTGAAATCGCAGAGCTGGTGCAGACCATTACTAACACTATGTTTAATAAGGAATACAGTGCGGTATTTGATGGTGATGATAGTTGGCGCGCCATTGAGACTGACAGTAGTGCAACTTATGCATTTCGTGATGACTCGACTTATATTCAATTACCGCCATTCTTTGAACCGCAGTATCGCGGTAAAGCTCAAAATATCATCAAGGCTTCAATGCTGGCTTTACTCGGTGACTCGGTAACAACAGACCACATATCTCCAGCAGGAGCGATTCCTGGAGATAGTCCAGCGGCGCAGTATTTGCGTGCCCAGGGTGTTACCGAAAAAGACTTTAATTCCTATGGCTCAAGACGCGGTAATCATCAGGTTATGATGCGTGGCACCTTCGGTAATATCCGTATGCGCAATGAAATGACGGCAGCAATAGAAGGCGGCTACACTCGCCTGCGTGGAGAGCAACAAGTACGCTTTATTTACGATGCTGCGATGGAATATCAGTCACAAGGGGTTGATACCGTAGTAGTCGCTGGTAAGGAATACGGCACTGGTTCGAGTCGTGACTGGGCTGCCAAAGGAACTTTATTATTGGGTGTTAGGGCGGTAATTGTGGAAAGCTTCGAGCGTATTCATCGCTCTAACTTGGTTGGCATGGGCGTATTACCGTTACAGTTTATGCCTGGTGAAACACGCAAAACACTTGACCTTAGCGGTGATGAGCAATTTGATATTAAAGGTTTAGATCAGCCACTTTTTGCCAAGCAGCAGTTTTCTGCAACGGTTTATTATCCCTCTGGTGAAGAGCGACAGATAAAATTGCAGTCTCGACTGGATACGGCTGTAGAAATTGAATACTACCTTGCCGGTGGTGTGTTGAGTTACGTGTTAGAGCGAATATTATCAACTGTTTAGCTATGTTAGTGACTGAAAATATTGAGGCTTTAAATAACGACTAAATAGTGAGGCTGGGCGTGACTAAAAAATACCGAGTGGAGAGTGATAGTCTTGGCGAGGTTGAGGTGCCAGCCGACGCTTTATACGGCGCCCAAACTCAGCGAGCGGTAGACAATTTTGCTATCAGTGGTATCACTTTACCAGCGCGCTTTATTAGTAGTTTAGGTTTTATCAAAGCAGCCACAGCAACTGTTAATGGTGAGTTAGGTAAGCTCGACCTTGAGCTAGCCGGTGCTATTCACGTAGCGGCACTCGCTATTGCTGGCGGCGAATATTTGGATCAGTTTCCGCTCGATGTTTTTCAGACCGGCTCTGGAACTAGCAGCAATATGAACATTAATGAGGTTATCGCTAGCCTTGCCACTCAGCAGTTAACTCGTGTTGTGCACCCCAATGATCATGTCAACTGCAGTCAGAGTAGCAATGATATTATTCCTACCGCAATTCATGTAAGCGCGTGTCTGGCGCTTGATCAGCAGTTACTGCCGGCTATGCAGCAACTGCAGTTAGTCATCGCCAAGCGTGAAAGCGAACTGACTGGCCAGGTTAAAATTGGCCGCACCCATTTGATGGATGCGATGCCGATTAGTTTTTCGCAAGAACTCTCTGGCTGGCGTGCGCAGCTTGAATTAGCTGCGCAGCGTATTAGTGATAGCCGAAAGCGCCTATGCCAATTAGCGCAAGGCGGTACCGCGGTTGGTACTGGGGTCAATTCTGCGCCAGAGTTTGCCGCTTTATTCGCGGCCCAGTTGTCTGAATTGACGGCGACAGAATTTAGCCCCGCTGAAAATTTATTCGCCGCTCTTAGCTGTCAAGATACGGCTGTCGAATTGTCGGGACAGCTTAAAGTTCTGGCAGTTACGCTAATGAAAATTTGCAATGATTTGCGTTGGATGAATAGTGGACCTCTTTCCGGTTTAGGTGAAATAAGTCTTAAAGCCTTGCAACCTGGCAGTAGTATTATGCCTGGCAAGGTCAACCCAGTTATACCTGAGGCGGTCGCGATGGCCGCCGCTCAGGTAATCGGTAATGACGCTACCATTACTATCGCTGGTCAGTCTGGTAACTTTCAGCTCAACGTGATGTTGCCAGTTATTGCATACAACCTTCTGCAAAGTATCGACTTGTTAGCGAACAGTTTAACTGCCTTAGGCCAAACAGCCATTGCAGATTTTATTGTCAACACGGCTAGGGTTGAAGAATATCTGGCACGTAATCCGATGTTGATTACAGCACTTAATCATGAAATTGGTTACGGCAAGGCTGCTGAAATTGCCAAGCGGGCTTACAGTGAAGGGCGGGCAATAATAGATGTAGCGATGGAAATGACCGATATTGATGAGCTAAGGCTGAGACAGCTTTTGGCACCAGAAACATTAGTGTAAATGAATCTTAGTGTAGTTGAGACTACACCCCCTGTATAAAAATATGTGTATTCAGAAAAACAGCAAGGTTAACGATGTCTCAATTGATTTATTCTATATTCGCGCGGGCTTGTATTCATATAACTACTGAAGCAACGCGAGAAATATAGCGCGTCGCTGTAACCCACTAATTCGGCTATTTCACCGATAGGCTTGCGTGTTTGTACTAATAACTGAGCAGCTCTGGCCATTCTTTGCATGTCACGCCAGTACATTATAGTGGTGCCGGTTTCCTGTTTAAAAAGTACTGATAGTCTTGCCGGTGATAACCCTACACTTGCCGCTAATGACGCGACTGTAAATGTTCGATAGAAGTTACCAGAGATATAATCGGCTACTTGGCTTATACGAGTATCTTTTGGTTTAGCTATATCACCGGTGATCAACCTGCTACATCTTATTAAAATCTGTTCTAGGATATTTTTACTGAGAACAGATGATAGATTATCGGTTTGTAGATGAATTTCATTCATCTCATAGAACAATGTTTTGAGTTTGTTGAAATCATCGCCTTTACTTTGAAGATGATAAATATTTGGGCCTATTTCAGGCCATTGTAAATATTCTAGCCATTGCTCATGTTGTGGGAAGTAAATCCATTGGTGTTCCCATTCGTTATAATTCTCAGCTCGGCGATAATCATAAAAAGCATCCGGCCCTAGCAAGACTAAATCGCCCTGAGTTGCCTTTAGCTCAGTACGAATACAATTGTAGCTACCCACACCTTGGGTGGTCAGCTGTATGCTCCAGCCAGACTTACTATTAGGCCTTCGAGTAACTATGTCGCTAATATGATTTTTTTGATAGCGGGTTGCACCCGGAGTAATATGGTTAGTAAAAAGCACATCAACTTCTTCTAATAAAGCATAAACTTCTCCCAAAAAATCGCTTGCGTGAGCCTCCGTTAAAGCGTCACCATTGTTAAAGCTAAGTTGCCAGCGGCTAATCAATTCTGCTGAGTTTGTTTGTTGTTGAAATACTGACCCCGATATTAGGTCAGGTAAGTTTCTGGTTAGATAGTGGAAGGGGCTGCCTGTATGTTCTCCCATGACTAACCGCAGGCAAGCCATAAAGTCTTTGCGTAACACCGCGCCGCCGTTGAGCATTTGCCAGTGTGTTAATGCTGCGGCTTGAATTACCCCTGTCGATGTCACATTAATTTCCTGTTGTAACAGTATTATCCATATATGCGGTGCATTTATGTATATATATAAATTTATGTAACTGTAAGAATAACCTATCTAATTAGATAAAAAAGAAAATAACGCTACAGTAATCAACAAATATTTGGATAATTTCCTAGCTCTAATGAAATATAAAAGATTGCTTTTATCCATAGTTAACGGTGGGTGGGTTTACTAGCTACAGCCGCCGATACCTATTAGCAAACTACCGAATTTTTAGAATCACTACAATATAATGATAATTACTTTACTAACCACCGGGGAATATAATGGTTTTACACAAAAATAAAATAACTATCGCAATAGCAATAGCTTCAGCAGCGCTTGTCAGTCCAATCACTGTAGCGCAAAATGGCTATATGCTGGAAGAAGTCGTTGTTACTGCGACAAAGCGATCAGAAAACTTGCAGGACGTTGCTGTTGCAGTAACCGCTATTTCAGGCGACATTCTAAGGCAGGCACGCATTTTCGACTCCCAAGATCTTGTCAAACTTACTCCATCACTAACATTCCAAGATGGCGGCGATGCGCGCGCGTCTTCATTCAATATCCGTGGCATAGGTACTCAGTCATATAGCTCAGGCGTCGAACCTAGTGTGTCGACCGTAGTTGACGGTGTTGTAATGGGTCGTTCAGGCATGGGCTTTGCCCAAATGATGGACTTAAAACGAGTTGAGGTGCTGCGTGGTCCGCAAGGCATGTTGTTTGGTAAGAATGCTAGCGCTGGTGTTGTTCACTTAATCAGTAATGATCCGGGTGAAGAGTTTGAGGCTGATGTTCACGTCAATGCCAATAGTGATGACTACCGTATTAATGCGATGGTCTCCCTACCTTTGACTGATACCCTTGGCTTGCGTATTGCGGCAATTCATTCAGATACCGAAGGCCATATTAAAAATTTAGCCAATGGTAAATATATCAATGGATCAAAAAATGATGCGGTGCGCGCTAAGTTACTTTGGCAGGCTAGTGATGACTTAGAGATAAAGTTCTCTATCGACAAAGCAGAAACGAAAGGCGAATGTTGCCAGTTTCAATCGCGTAGCAGTAATAATATTAATATTCCTACATTTGGTTCGCAGGAACAAGCGATGGCACCGCTGGTTGGCAGCAAAAACAACCGTGATGTTAATATAGGGGCTGACTTATTTAGCAACAGTAAATCATCAGGCTCATCCTTAGAAATTAACTGGGCTATTGGCGAATATACATTAACCTCTATTACCGCAGTGCGGAACTGGGAACACCACAATAATATCGACGTTGATGGTACGCCTGATATCTGGTTAGATCTTAATGAAGGTGAGAGTGATCAAGATCAGTTTACCCAGGAGTTACGCTTAGCCTCACCTAGTGAGGATACGATTTCCTATGTTATTGGTGCTTACTATTTTGATCAAGATATAGACCGAAGGTTTGCTCGTGATTTATATGTCGGGTTACCTAATCCAGCAACTAACTCTGACGGAGTAAACTTTTCGGGTGCATTTGATGCCAGCGTAGCGACAACAAACTACGCTTTTTTTGGTCAGCTAACGGGTACTATTAGTGACAGCTTACGGTTGATTGCAGGTGCTCGTTATACCAATGATGAACTTGGCTTTGAATTTGAACGCACTGGCAGCCTTATTCAAAATAATGCATTCATCGGCCCTCAACCGACATTTAAAGCGCCCACCAGCGAAGATAGTGATGTCGCGTATAAGCTTGGTGTCCAATGGGATGTTAGCGATGATATTATGGCTTATGCCACTTGGACCGAAGGCTATAAGGGTCCAGCTTATAATGTGGTGTTTGAAATGTCCTCCGATACTCCGCCAATAGATGCGGAAACTAGTGAATCATTTGAAGTAGGTTTTAAAAGTAACCTCTTTGATAATCGACTAAGACTAAACGTGGCTGCCTTTCATACCGTTTATAGTAATTTTCAATCTCAGGCTCAAGACGCGACCACCGGTACTTTTCAGTTATTGGGTATAGGCGACGTTGAAACTCAAGGTTTGGAGGTAGATTTTCAGGCTAGACCGATGAAGAATCTCGATATCTTCGGTGGCTTTGCGTACATTGATACTGAAATAAAAGACCTTAGCGCTGGTCAATGTGCACCAATACAAATAGCTAACGCTGTTAGTAATTGTGCGCTGGACGGTACTCAGGATGTGCGTGGTGAGAGTATGCCGCAAGCGCCAGAATTGAAATTTACCTTAGCCAGTGCCTATCTGATTGAAACAGATGATCTGCCGGTTAACTTTTCTGTCAATGCTGCTTACCGCTGGCAAGACGACACGCTTTATGCGTTAGATCAAGACGAAAATAAAGTTCAAAAAGCATACGGAGTGCTTGATTTATCCTTGGACGTATTAGATAAAGAGCAACGCTTTGCAGTAAGTGTCTATATCGACAACGTTTTAGATAAGGAATATGTGAGCACAATTATTCAGAACAACATCTTTAGTAATGCCAATAATGGCTCATTCCCCTATGACCATTATTTGCCAAGAGCTGCCGAAAGAATTGTCGGTTTAGAGGTTAACTATTCTTGGTTCTAGCTAAAGTTTGCTGGAACCATAGGATACATCTCCTAGCGGTTTCAGCTTTTTTTACTCAAAATAGTAGTTGCTTATCTAACTTTCATCGAAGTATTTACTATGAATTTTAAAACAACACTAACGATATTATTACCACTACTGCTTGTTTTTGCCTCAAGCTGCTCCTTAATGGCTGCAGTTAACCCACCTAATATTGTGTTTATCTTGGCTGATGATTTAGGTTATGGGGATATTGGTGCCTATGGCGCCAGCACTATAGAAACTCCTAATATTGACCGAATGGCTGCTCAGGGAGCTATGTTTAACGAGTTTTACTCTGCATCGCCAGTTTGTACGCCATCACGAGCGGCATTATTAACGGGTCGCTACCCTATACGCCAAGGCATTCATGATGTGTTTTTTCCTGAAAGTTTTCAGGGTATGGATCCGTCAGAGGTCACGATTGCCGAAGTGTTGAAAACCGCCGGTTATCGCACTGGTTTAGTGGGCAAGTGGCATTTAGGTCATCACACGCAGTTCATGCCATGGAATCAAGGTTTTGATGAGTTTTTTGGTCTGCCCTACAGTAATGATATGGGTGGATTATATTATTTTCGCAATCAAGAAATCAGTTTTGAGGAAGTCGATCAGCGTTATCTAACTCAAACCTATACCAAGGAAGCCTTAGAATTTATTGACCGTAATCAGCAGCAGCCATTTTTTTTATACCTCTCACACAGCATGCCCCATGTGCCCATTTATGCTTCACCAGAATTTGAAGGCAAGTCGGCAGGAGGGTTATACGGTGATGTTGTTGAAGAGCTCGATTGGAGCGTTGGTAAAATACTACAACGATTAGATGAGTTAAACCTTAGCGATAATACCTTAGTTATTTTTTCAAGTGACAATGGCCCTTGGCTAATTATGGGCGATGAAGGTGGGTCTGCCGGTCCATTACGCGAAGGCAAACAATTTACCTTTGAAGGTGGCATGCGCGTGCCAACATTAGCGTATTGGCCTGCAACTATAAAAGCTGGCATCAGACCTGCAGGCATAGCTACTATGATGGACTGGTTACCAACTTTTGCCACCCTTAGTGGTGCTCAACTTTCTAGCGATATCATCTTAGATGGCGAGGACATTAGTGGATTATTGTTGCGGTCTGAAACCAAACATGATCAAACCCTGTTCTACTATATGAATGGCGAGCTGCGTGCTTATCGCGATGGACAATGGAAACTTAAGCTACCTTATCAGGGGCAGGTTGGTGCACTGGCATGGTTACATCGAGGTTTTGTAACAAGTCACGATACTTTGTTGTTTAATTTGCAGCAAGATCCAGGGGAACAATATAATTTGGCCGCTGCTGAACCACAACGGGTTGTCAAAATGCTAGCTGATATTGAACAATTTAAACTATCACTGGGTGATTTGCCTGCAGCGAAAAAAACCGGCAAAAATATGGACTTTAGTCCCTATATCACTTTAGCTACTGCTGTATTAGGGAAGTTATTATTACTTGTATTAGTTATTAGTTTGTTACTTTTTCTGGTTATACGTAGGTTGTTAAAGCGCAAGGCGGAAGTTAACAGATGAATATAGTCTATTACGCCACCCCGTTCTTCTTGCTCGCGATATTGCTAGAGCTGGGCTGGGGTATTATGAAAAAAAACAATACATACCGCCTTAACGATAGTATCAATAGTCTAAATCTAGGTATGATTAGCACCCTCAATAAGTTGATTTTCATCAATATAGGGGGTCTGGTTTTTGTTAACATAGAACAAGATTTTGCTTTGTTTACGATAGACCTTACTTCTGTAGTGCATTGGATTATTGCTATTTTAGTCTATGACTTTTGTTATTACTGGTTTCATCGCATCAGTCATGAACGACAGTTGTTTTGGGGGGGGCATGTTGTTCATCATCAAAGTGAAGACTACAATTTATCAACTGCGTTGCGCCAAACTAGTACGGGGTTTATTTTAACCTGGATATTTTTCATCCCCTGTTTTTTTATCGGCATGCCAATTTCGATGTATGTCACTATTGCCTCGGCTCACTTAGTCTATCAATTTTGGATTCACAGCCGCCATATACCTAAGCTTGGTATATTGGAAAAACTTCTGATCACACCATCGAATCATCGGGTACATCATGCACAGAATAAACAATATGTTGATAAAAATTACGGTGGGTTACTGATCGTTTGGGATCGGTTTTTTGGTACCTATGCCGAAGAGGATGAAAATGAAGAAATAATTTATGGTTTAAGAACGCCGTTGTCTAGCTGGAATCCTATATGGGCAAATATACACATCTACATAAACATGGCTAAAGATATCTGGCGCACTGAAAAAGCTAGCGACAAATTCACTATGCTTTGGTCTCGCACTGGTTGGCGGCCAACAGATGTTGCAGACAAATATCCTAGTCAAAAAACAAATTTAAATGACTTCAATAAATACGGGCCTTTACTTAACCGCAAAGCAAAAATATTGCTGCTATCGCAATACTTGTTATTACTGTTTTACTTTAGCTGGTTTATGCTCAACTTAGCCGAGCTGTCTTATCAGGCAAGATACTTAAATATAGTGATAATGACACTTACCGCTATCGTGATCGGCTCGATTTCCGATAAAAAGCAATATGCACTTGCTATAGAGTTAATACGAATAACCGTTATATTGTTAGCGCTATTGGTAGTCGGTAGTGGAGAATATCCTTCACAATGGATGTATTTAGGCAGTATTTACCTAGTGTGTAGTTCTGTGCTGGCCATACTAGGCATCCGGCAAAATAGCGTACTGACTAGTTAATTGGTATTTTTCGGGATACCGATAACGATGATGAAGTAGCCGCCATATAAGACGGTGCAGCTGGATAGTCGCGCTAGGTGCAGCGAATAAAAGCCCTGCATTAAAAATTTGGTTTTTTATTGAGCTAAGAAAGTTTACTAGTTTATATCCAAATTGTTTAATATTATATTGATAGCGATTTCATTCAGCTTCAGTTCAGCGAGCTGAGTCACAATACTACTATGGGTATCGATCGTGGGTATCGTGATCTCTAAGTAAAATAATTAGATCAACGCTCATAGTTTTAGAAATTTAACTTTAATGTTCTAAATATTTAGGTGCGCCGACTTTCCGTCTGTTGGTTCCCTAATCTTACCGGCAGCGATACCGATCAATTAATCATGGTCTATTTTTTTGTGCCCGGCTAATTACTGAGAAGATCTGTAATAAAATTCCAATTATTTTTGAGAATTGAATGTTAAAAGCTAGTAGTCATTACATCGTTACGTTACTCAATATTGCCGATGAAATGGGTATGGACGTTGATAGTCTAGCTAACAATATTGGTATTGACCAAAATTTACTGTTAAATAAACCCCTTTGGGTCGATAACGGAAGTCTAGTTAAACTAATTAATGCATTGTGGAGCGAATCTGCTGATGAGTGCATGGGTTTAACCGCTGTACCAACTAAGATGGGAACCTCGGCCTTTGTTTTTGAATATATGCTTGCAGCTGATACTTTAGGTGAGCTATATCGGCGCGGCCAGAAAGCATGCTCATTGTTACCTACTACTGAGGGGATAGATTATCGAATCGAAAAAGAAAATGTAATAATTAGTATCCCTCAAGGATACATTAGCGTGCGCGACCCAAAGCGTTTTCTTATAGAGTTTATCACTGTGATTTGGCATCGATTCGCCTGTTGGGCAAGTGATCATTATATTCCTCTAAAGGCAGCATTTTTTAGTTACCCTGAACCAAGGCATGTATTGGTTTATGAGGGGCTATTTCAATGCCCGCTTAGCTTTAACCAAGCAGCTACCGGGTTTGTTTTTGATAAGAAAAACCTGAGTAAACCCATTGCTCGTAGTAAAAAAGAGCTAGCGGATTGGTTACTTCATTCTCCCGCTGATGTACTTACTATGCCAAGCCGCGATGTCACCATGACCAATCAAATTAGAATATTTTTGTCCAATGAACTGCGCAATAAAAATCTTCTTCCATCGTTCGCTATAATCTGTAAGCAACTGAGCCTTACTACCCATACAGTTCGGCGAAGACTGAATGAAGATGGCAGCACTTATCAAAAGATTAAAGATGAAGTTCGCCTAGAGCTGATCAAAGAAATGCTCGCCAATCCAGATTACTCCATTAAAGAAGTGAGTGAATGTTCGGGTTTTAGTGAATTGGCCTCTTTTACTCGTGCCGTAAAAAATTGGACCGGAATGACGCCTGCTCAGTATAGAAAAGCCTAATTTAATCGGCTTATGTTCTAGTTAGTTATTTTTTTAAAAAATATACCTTTATAAAATATAGTTTATTGCTAGCTGGAAATGGAGGAAATGTCATTTTCAGCAGCTTAAATTACTTGTAGCGTTATTTTATGCAAAGACTATCTAATTTTTGGACGTTTTATTATGTACATCAGCACTGTCTTTTCTCGATCCATTTTATTAGCTTCTATTATGTTTGTTGTTTACATCCCCTAGGCACAACTGGAGAAGGCGATATTATATCGTGATCGGGCATGGATAATTGCACTCTAGAAGAGCAACCTTGTAACACTATGTAGCGTTCGAGGACATAAAAGCTTACACAGCGCTGCCAACGACTGCTTTCCAACCTACACACTGACAATGAAGCGACAAGGCAAGAAAAAATGGTCTCGGTGAATTAGATTCCAACGGCATATTGACTAATTTTGCCTATGACGCTGATGGCAACAAGATATCTGAAGCCAATGCTTCTAATCCAGACCAAACCACCTACGCCTATGGCGATAATAGCAACTTTACCTCTAGCTCATGCGATATCGACGGTGATGGCAAGCCACAAAAAATCATTACTCGCGCCTATGACTCCAATGGCAATTTGGCAATGGTGTCTTATGACACTGACGGTGACGCTGACACGAATTACACCTTCATCTATAACTCCAATGACAATTGCCCCAAGCTTTTTCTGTCGGATGCTAGTGGTATAATGCTTTATACGCGAAATCACCAAGATGGTGAGGTTGCCGGGTTGTGGCTATATGCCCTGTTTGACGGCGGCCAGCTGGGATTTCAGATCGTTTTTAATGTAAATAAATAAGATAATCGTTGCTGGTTTTTTTTGTCTGGAAAACGGTGGTTAACCGCGCTGCATTGCTGCAAAAAACTAACAGGTTAGACCGCTTTAATAGGCAGCCTAATTACGTCAAGGTTATATTGGTTGTTAATTTCTCGCGGCCTATTTGTTGCTAGCTAAGAATCAAAACAGTGTATATTTTATCCCACAACATTACAGCGTGGTATCAACTGAAAATTTTTATTAAATTATTAACAGTCAACACCATGACTAGACTTAGTTTTTCTAGCTTTCTGCTGTGATAGTTTTTGTCCAGTATTCAAAAAACCAACATCAATAACAGTTGTGATGCTGTTATCGTTTTTCGGCTTGTCGCAGAGGAGGTGTAGCAGCAGTAGTCCTGCCTATTCAGTAGCCAGAAACACCTGAATCGATACAGACACATTAGCTGATACTTTTGGATAGAATGTCGGTATTGTTGGTAGTTATATATAGGGTTTATAGTTAGTTATTGTAATGTTCGAATTAGAATTAATTTTTCCATACCCAGTTGTCAAATTGGCATAAATAGGCTTTTTTTTAATAACCGTTGGTAGCTAGCATCAGTATAAAGCAAAGATTTAACTTTCTATACGATTCACACTAGCAGTAATAAGTCGACAGGACATATGTTGTAAGGCAGACATAAGTGATCGGTGGTTACAAAAATTTAGTTGATCATGCCATCAGACCAATGACAGCCTTCGCTGGCTGATCAACTTTCAAAAATTTACGACGAGCAGCTTAAGTGTGACAAGCCGCCGACTTCAAAAAATTCAGCTGGTTTTAGCCTATAGTATTTTTCGTCCACAGCGTTCGATTGTTCGGCATATGGCTGAGTCATGATTTCTTGTAGCTCTCGAATCAGCGCGTAATTTCCGGTGGCCGCTTGCTGATACGCCGGCACAACAAACCATTCTCGCAAACTGTATTTTGGATTAACGAGTTTCATCTGCTTAGAGAGTTCCTCAATGGAGCGGGGTGAGGCTGGATCTAAGTCGACTTTGAGGAGAGAGTGCCATTGTGTCAGCCACTTTGACCAGCGCTTGTCTATCGCTTCTGGATCTGCCTTGTACTGCGAATGCATTGCAGTCATGGCGTACTTCGACCCATTGTAGAAGCTCTTTTTGAGCGGGTTAATGTCGGCAGGCACATGTGACAGTTCGCGAAACAAAATAGTGTAATCTACCGGCGTTTGCACCATCAGCGTTTCGAGTTCACTGAACAAGGCCGCGTCAAAAGTACTGAGCCCAAGTTTGGCAGCCCACATCGTCTCCATTTGCGCCTGCATCACTGGTGCAAAGTCACTATGAATTTGGGCGAGCTGCTGGAGGCAGTCCTGATTCGATGCCAATAACGGACTCAGTGCCGTGCAAAACATTTGGAAGTTTCGCTGTGCTGCTGCCGGTTGGTTTAGGAATGAGAAGTGATGTCCGCCACCGGTCCACGACTGGTAGTCTGGGCTGAACACATCTATGAAACCAAACGGGCCGTAATCGAGAGTGAAGCCACCGGCCGCGCAATTGTCACTGTTGAAGTTGCCTTGGCAGTAGCCAACGCGTACCCAATCCGCCATCAGCGATGTCAGGCGGCGGCGAAACTCGCGCGCCAGTACCACCACTTTCTCGGCGGTGGTTAGTGTTTTGTCGATGACCCCGCCGTACTCACGATCGATTAAGTGCAGCACAATCTTCTCGAGTTCCTCCATAGCGTTTGGGTGCGCCTTGTTGCGAACGCGGCGACCGAACAGCTCGAGTTGGCCGACCCGAATGAAAGATGGTGCGACCCGCGTCGAGATAGCGACTGGCTCTGCTATGAGCATGTCAGGGTCCTTTGAGTACGAGCCTTCTGAGTACCATGGCCGCTGGACCTTTTCTGTTTTCGAAACATACAAACTCAGCGACCTTGACGTTGGCACACCTAGCGCGTGCATATGTTCTTGTGCCATGAACTCCCTGATACTGGAGCGCAGGACCGCGCGACCGTCCGCTCCCCGGCAGTATGGCGTTCGACCGCCACCTTTTAACTGCATCTCCCAGCGTTGACCGTTGATAACCGTCTCCAGCACGGACACTGCGCGCCCATCACCGTAGCCATTACCAGTTTGGAAGGGGCATTGTTGGTTGTATTCGGTGCCGAAGATGGAAAGTGCATAGCCGCAGGCCCAGCCGACTTTGCGCATCGGCTCAGGTACCTGCGAGATATCGCCAGAGAACATGCGCATAAAGTCGTCGGTCTGTGCCATGTGGTCGACGAAGCCAAGTTCATCAAAAAAGTCTTTGCTATGGACGACATACTCTGGGTCTTGGATTGGGGTGGGATTGACAGGGACATAGTGACCCGAAAATACTTGTCGTGGCGAGTGATCGACGCCGTCTTCTGTCGCGTCAGGATCGCAATTGAGAGTGTCCATTAGCGAGTAGTTTGTCAGTTTTGCAAGATCGCCTAACGTCGCTACTGACAGAGTCTTAGAGGAGCCCTCAGTATTATTAGAGGAGTTCTCAATATTAGTAATTGATTGGGACAACGCGCGGGGCGTTGTGTGTTGATCGTGTTCTGGGTCATTAGTGTGCATAGTTAAGCTCCTGATATTTTAGATTAACATGGGACTAACTGACTGCGACCCCTACCGTCAAAAAAACCGTAATTATAATTCACGACCTTATTGCCGACTATCATTTTTACTCAGGTAGATAGCAGTCAAACTCAATGGGTCAGCATCGCAACACTGACTTAAAGGCTTTAATCATGGGAGGTTTTTACTTCCCGCTTTTTTAGACTAGGACAGTTAACTAGCTAGCATCTCAAAAAGTACCAATTAGGAATATAAATCACTATGGTAAACAAGACTAAATGCTAATTTGTTACGTATATAAATAATCCAGAAAAGAGCAAGTACAGCGTTTGCTGCCTTGCTTTATCGGCTATGTGCAAGACTGCTGAATAACGCTTAGCTTTTAAAAGGGGCGACAGGGGTTGTTGTAAAGGCTGCAATTAGAAATCTTGTATTTTCGATGCCTTGCGGGGACAACTTTAACCAAAGGTGTAAAGCGAAAAGTGAAGAGATGGCTGGAGTGATTGATTTTGAATCCCAGTACCAAAATCAATATGGGCCAAAATATTATTGAAAATGAGGCAATACTAATGGGAAGCAAAGCACAATTTGATTTATCAATTACCAATACTGACATCCCGGTGTTTTTACATGGTGACGGTGCAGATACGATATTTTTTAGAGCCAAGTTCGACGATCATGGACGCTATGAAGAAACGGGAACAGTCGGTGAAATTGATTGTGAAACTCTACAAGCGACAATTGGTGATGGTAATCAACGTATTGTGATCAGTGGCGATGGCTGGCGTGATATCCACGAAACCGACGGCTTAGAGGATTTCATTCGACGCGCAATGTTCGGCGGCGAAGAAGCCGAGCAATTGCTACAAGAATACCACGAGGAATTACAAGTTGGTTCTGCTATCGGTGTTGTTTTGTCTTAATTATTGCAGTGTTGATATTGTTGGAGCTTAGCTCATCAGTACCTCAATGTGAGCACGATTGCATTGTATGGCGACAACTTAATTAGATCTTTAACCAACTTTTAGTAGTTTGGGGGGTGATGTTGACAACATAACTGCTATTCTTTAATAAAATACCAGTTTCACTGGAAACTCTTATAAGCTGGTTTATAGATAGTTGCAGTGATTATTTAATGATCAATTAGTTGTTGCGTCATGGGTATATATCTGTTGTCCTTCAGGTGATTTAAAAATTGTAAAATACATATAAATCAGTTGCTTGGGGAAATATATGAATGAAATATATACATTTTATACCGCAACCGAAAAGCTAGCAGCTTAGCGGCCAGTTAAGCTGTCAATAGCGGTGTAACTGGCTGTATTATGATCAATAGTTACCATCTTTATTGCCGCCAATTATCCATCGTCGACAACAAGGCCAATATATATTATATTCCTCTGCGCTGACGCTGCTGCTTTTATTATTAGTGGCCGGTTAATAGGCGTACTTTGAAATATCTGTTCTAGGTTAATAGCCTTGGTTCAGAGTAGAGAGAAGCGTCTATATCCTCTATAATCCAATACTCTGCTCCCCCAGTATAAACATAGGGTTGCTATTAACTGCGTGATTTCCAAGCCTTGCTTTTTGGAAAATACGTGACGCATTAGAAAACGAACGCAGATCATTATTAGCGTAGAAATATATTAAGTTCCAGACGGATACAGCTATCGGGTTATTTCTCTGTGCAGTTGTTGTCTGGAAAAATTTGATGGGAAGTTTGAACTATGAGCACAAACATTGAAAAGCGCGGTTTATATCGCCCAGAATTTGAACATGATAGCTGCGGCATCGGCTTTGTTACCAACTTAAAAGGTAAAAAGTCCCACGCTATCATTCAGAACGCGTTGACCATGCTTGAATGCATGGAGCATCGGGGTGGAACCGGTTATGACGTTAAAAGTGGTGATGGTGCTGGTATTCTAATTCAGATTCCTTATGACTTTTTTGCAGCACAGGCACATGACCTTGGCTTTACCTTACCTGCGCCAGGTGAATACGGTGTAGGGATGGTTTTCTTCCCGTCTGACCTTAAGCAAGCGGTGGCTTGCCGCAATGTTTTAAATGCGTCTCTTAAAGAGTTGGGTTTAGGTTTACTGGGCTACCGAGTGGTGCCAGTGGATAATTCGATGTTAGGGGCCTCGTCATTAGACTCAGAACCTCAAATCGAGCAAGTCTTTATTCAAAAACCTGATGACCTTAGCCAGCAGGAATTTGAGCGTAAATTATTTGTTTTACGCAAACACTGTTCGCATACTATAAACACCTCTATCGCTAAGCAAGCTGATGAGTTTTATATTGCCTCATTGTCGTCCCGCACACTTGTGTATAAAGGCCAGTTCACCACCGCACAGGTGAAGCAATACTATTTAGATTTGCAGAATGAGCAGGTCACTTCGGGTTTGGCTATGTTTCACTCCCGTTTTTCAACCAATACATTTCCTGCCTGGCGTCGTGCCCAACCTTTTCGCTATTTATCTCACAATGGTGAGATTAATACTGTTCAGGGCAATATTAATTGGATGAACGCACGTGAAGCGATGTTTGATTCAATAAACTTCACTGATGCTGAAATGAAAATGATCACCCCAATTTGTAATAGGGGCAATTCTGATTCTGCCAACCTTGATATGGCTATTGAACTGCTTGTGCTTAGTGGGCGGCCACTAGAGCAGGTAATGATGATGATGGTGCCAGAAGCTTGGCAAACTCAAGAAAATATGGACCCGGTCAAACGCGCATTTTATGAGTATTATGCTTGTATCATGGAGCCGTGGGATGGCCCTGCGTCAATTTCATTTACTGATGGCAAGATGATTGGCGCAACCCTTGATCGTAACGGCCTGCGTCCTTCTCGTTACTTGCTTACCGATGACGGCACCTTAATTATGGGCTCTGAGACTGGAGCTATCTGTATTGATCAATCTACTGTAGTAGAAAAAGGTCGCTTACAGCCTGGCAAGATATTTATTGCTGATCTGGAACAGGGCCGCATCATCAGTGATGACGAAGTTAAGCAAAAGGTATGCTCTGCCCAGCCTTATGCTAAATGGCTACTTAATAACAAAATATTGCTAAGCGAATTACCAGTGCCATCCGCTGCTGTGACTAAGTTGCCTAATCTTAGAAAAACCCAAAAAGCCTTTGGTTATAGTAACGAAGACCTGAACGTTATTTTGACGGAAATGGTTGGCACTAGCAAAGAACCGCTGGGCGCTATGGGAACAGATACCCCGTTAGCCATTTTGTCTGATCGTCCGCAGCAGCTTTCACATTACTTTAAGCAGCTGTTCGCGCAGGTAACTAATCCACCTATAGATCCTATTCGAGAAGAGCTAGTGATGTCTTTGCGTGGCTATATTGGTGACTCGCATAATTTATTAGCAGAGACGCCAGAGCATTGCCACAAGCTTGAAATTGATCAGCCAGTGCTGAGTAATGAAGACTTTCAAAAGCTCAAGAATATTGATCATAACCACTTACAATCAAAAACGATTAACATTACGTTTAAAGCGACAGGTGAAGACGGTGCATTAAAAAATGCCCTTGATCGTGTCTGCCAATATGCAAAAGATGCGGTAAACGACGGTTATGAATTACTTCTGCTAAGCGATCGTATGATCGATAGCGATCATGCCGCTATTCCTTCGGTACTGGCTACTGCAGCGATTCATCATTATTTGATTCGCGAGGGCTTGCGTGCCAAGGCTGATCTTATTCTTGAAGTAGGTGATATTCGGGAAACCCATCATTTTGCTACCGTGTTGGGTTATGGTGCGGCAGCGGTTAACCCCTACGTAGCTATTGAAAGCTTGTACAACTTGCGTGATGAAGGCGCTATTGATACTAACTTGAGTGATAGCGACGTGGTCGGAAAATTCACTAAAGCGGTTGGCAGTGGTCTGTTAAAAATATTCTCAAAAATGGGCGTATCAACTTTGCAGTCTTACCAAGGTGCACAGCTGTTTGAAGCCTTAGGTATTAATAGTGAGGTTGTTGATAGTTACTTCACTGGCACTGTCAGCCGTATTCAAGGTATTGGTCTTGACCAAATAGCTGAAGAGGCGCTGTTAAATCATCGCGAGGGCTACTTACCTGAAAACCGTATAGCCACTGATGACCTGCTAAAAACAGGTGGTGATTACGCGTGGCGTCACGATGGCGAGCGCCATCTATTCAACCCTACTACCATTCGTATGCTGCAACATTCAACTGCGAGTAACAGCACTGAGCAGTTTAAAGAGTATGCAAAATTAGTCGATACTCAAAGCAAAGATGCGTTTACCTTGCGTGGCTTGCTTGAATTCTCGTCGGGTCATAAGTCTATCCCTTTAGAAGAAGTTGAACCGATTGAAGGTATTTTTAAACGTTTCGCCTCAGGCGCTATGTCGTTTGGGTCTATTTCATGGGAAGCCCACACTACGCTAGCTATCGCTATGAACCGTATTGGTGGCAAAAGTAATAGTGGCGAAGGGGGTGAAGACCCGATTCGTTTTACCCCACTAGAAAACGGCGACTCGATGAAATCGCGGATTAAACAGGTAGCTTCTGGACGTTTTGGTGTGACTAGTTATTACTTGACCAATGCCGATGAGTTACAAATAAAAATGGCTCAGGGCGCCAAGCCCGGAGAAGGTGGGCAATTACCCGGTCACAAGGTTGATGCATGGATTGGACGTACTCGTAACTCCACTCCAGGCGTTGGCCTTATTTCTCCGCCGCCACATCATGATATTTACTCGATTGAAGATTTATCACAACTTATTTTCGATTTGAAAAATGCCAACCGTGATGCACGAGTGAACGTTAAACTCGTCTCTGAAGCGGGTGTTGGAACTATTGCATCAGGTGTTTGTAAAGGCTATGCCGATGTTGTACTGATTGCCGGTCACGATGGCGGCACCGGTGCATCGCCATTGAGCTCGATCAAACATGCGGGTCTGCCATGGGAGCTTGGTGTTGCTGAAACTCATCAAACACTCGTGCGTAATAAATTACGTAGTCGAATTACTGTGCAAACCGACGGCCAATTAAAAACGCCTCGCGATCTCGCTATTGCAACTCTATTAGGTGCTGAAGAATATGGCATGGCAACAGCGGCGCTAGTCGTTGAAGGATGCATTATGATGCGTAAGTGCCATCTAAATACTTGCCCAGTAGGTATCGCAACTCAAGACACCGAGCTGCGTGGCCGCTTCAGTGGTCAGGCGGATATTTTGGTTAACTTTTTTACCATGATGGCCGAAGGCTTACGGGAAATTATGGCTGAGCTTGGTTTTAGAACAATTAATGAAATGGTTGGGCAGACTCAGTATTTAAAAGCAATTGACGAATCTGGCCATAAAAAATATAAAGGTATTGATTTAAGTCCGCTGCTTTTCCAAGAGCAATGCGCGTCAGGAGAAACGCTTTACTGTTCGAAACAACAAAAGCATCTGATCGACGATATTATTGACCGTCGAATGATGGAGGACGCTAAGGATGCGCTAGAAAACCAAACGCCAGTCAATTTAGAGTATGAAGTGGTCAACACTGACCGCACCATTGGCGCTATGTTATCTAACGAAATTTCCAAAAAATATAACGCTGATGGTCTGCCTGAAAACACCATTAACGTTAAATTTAACGGCTCAGCCGGACAAAGCTTTGGTTGTTTCTCTGCGAAAGGCATTCGCTTTGAGCTCGAAGGTGATGCTAACGATTACTTTGGTAAAGGTTTGTCGGGTGCCAATTTGGCCATATACCCTCCCAAGGAAGCTCCCTTTGAGCCGCGCAATAATATTTTGATTGGTAATGTAGCCTTGTTTGGCGCCACTGCCGGTAAAGCGTTTATTCGCGGCATAGCCGGCGAGCGTTTCTGCGTTCGTAACTCGGGTGCCACCACCGTTGTTGAAGGTGTTGGCGATCATGGTTGTGAATATATGACCGGTGGTAGAGTGGTTATTCTCGGCCAAACCGGGCGTAACTTTGCTGCCGGTATGTCAGGCGGTATTGCTTATGTGCTGGATAACGAAAAAGATTTTGCTAGCAAATGTAATATGGAAATGGTGCAGCTTGAAACGCTAGAAAGTGTTGAAGAGATTGCTGAACTAAAAGCCTTAATTGCTGAGCATAAAGACAATACCCAGTCAGATGTCGCCGAAGAACTACTCGCCGACTGGGATAATGCCGTATCACGTTTTGTAAAAGTCATGCCGGTTGATTTTAAAAAGATGCAACTGTATATGGATCAGGCTCGTAACACTGGCAAATTTGAAACTGAATACGACGTGGCGGTAGAAGCCTTTGACATGCATCTTGAAAATCTGGCAGCTCAAAGCGCCTGAGCTGAATAGGAGACAGTATTATGGGAAATCCAACCGGATTTATGAAAGTAGCAAGAACCTTACCAGATGATCGCGACCCCAAGTTGCGTCTGGTTGACTGGTATGAAGTCCATCACCATATGGAGCAGACCGATATTGAAGAGCAAGCCTCACGCTGCATGGATTGTGGAGTACCGTTTTGTCAATCGGCGGTATCACAATACGCTCCAGTAGTTGCAGGCTGCCCAGTTAATAACCTTATTCCTGAATGGAATGACATGATTTACCACGGTCGTTGGAAAGAAGCAGTGCAGCTGCTACATAAAACTAATAACTTTCCTGAGTTTACTGGCCGGGTATGCCCAGCACCTTGTGAAAGTTCTTGTGTACTGGGTATTAATGCTGATCCAGTTACTATTAAGCTTCACGAATATGCAATTATAGAAAAAGCCTTTGCGGAAGGCTGGGTTGTAGCTAATATTCCAAGCAAGCGCACTGGTAAAACCGTTGCCGTTATAGGTTCCGGTCCTTCAGGACTAGCCGCCGCCGCACAGCTTAACTCGGCTGGTCATATGGTTACTGTTTATGAACGCGCCGATCGTATCGGTGGTTTGTTGATGTATGGTATTCCCAATATGAAACTGCAAAAAGAAATTGTCCAACGCCGCGTCGATATTCTGGCCGAGGAGGGTATTGTGTTTGTTATTAATACCGAAGTGGGCAAAGATATTTCTGCTGAAAAAATCGAGCAAGATTTTGATGCCGTTGTTTTATGTGTAGGGGCAACTGTGCCGCGTGACCTAATGGTTGACGAAGGGCGTGAACTTAATGGCATTCATTTTGCTATGGAGTTTCTAACCGCTAACACCAAGAGTTTGTTAGATAGCGAGCATACTGACGGTAACTATATCAATGCTTACGGTAAAGATGTGGTTATTATTGGTGGTGGTGACACGGGTACCGATTGCGTGGGAACATCTTTGCGTCATCAGTGTAATAGCGTCACTCAATTAGAGATCATGCCGCAACCGCCTGAGTCACGCCAAAGTAATAACCCTTGGCCACAATGGGCTAAGCGCTTGTTGGTTGATTACGGTCAAGAAGAATCGATAGCTGTTCAAGGAGAAGACCCACGCCGTTATGTGGTTATGACAACTAAAATTGAAGGCGACGGTAACGGTAATGTTAAAGCTGTGCACACTGTAGATATCGAGTGGGAACGTAAGGCGGATGGTGCAATGGTGCCTAATAAAATAGCCGGTTCCGAAAAAATTATTCCTGCCGATATTGTTCTATTGGCCATGGGTTTCATGGGTCCAGAAGGTGGTTTGGTAGAGCAGTTTAATGTTGACAAAGATCCTCGTTCAAATATTAAAGCCGACTACGATAAATTTGCTACCAGCAAGCCAGGTATATTTGCTGCTGGCGACGGGCGTCGAGGTCAAAGCCTAATTGTTTGGGGGATCGATGAAGGGCGCCGTGCTGCACGTGAGGTCGATACCTATTTGATGGGTACTAGTTACCTGCCGTAGCGCTTCCTAGTGGGGGAGGGCCTAGCCCATTAATCCTTCTAGTCGCTGCCAAATATTAACCCTACATTGAAAAATGTGGGGTTTTTTATTGAGCGGATTAAAGCGGCCGTAATGGTTATTTTTATCTAGTTACAGAGTTATATTTTTTATAAATGAGTAACAAGCAAAAAGTATTTTGCTATACCAAAAAAGGATATCTTCTCGAAAATTACTATCAGATCAAAAGAATCGTTACGATCCCTTTAATATCTGAGAGTAAGCCACAGTCGATAAGTGAATTGAAAAATAACGGGACAGAATGGAAGTTGATTCTGTTCCGTTTTTCCCCCTTAGTGGACTTTTAGCCGTGGTCGCAAAAAACGATTAATTCTATCTGACAAGGTCAGCAGTATCATCCTGAACCAGCCGTGAATAGCCATTTGATGCATGCGATAAAGCGAGACATAAGTGAGCCGGGCTATGCGGCCTTTTATTTTTAGGCTGCCGCCGGTAAGACCTCCCATCAGAGTGCCAAATGCAGTGTAGTCACTGAGGGACACCAGCGAGCCGTAGTCATTGTAGCGATACTGCTTTAGTGGCTTGTTAGCTAACAAGGCGATAATATTTTTGCCGACGGTAGTGGCCATCTGATGAGCGGATTGAGCCCGGGGTGGAACCCAGCGCTGACGCTCCGTGCCATCGTCCATAATATCGGTGGCCAGTAAAAAACCAGCACAGTCGCCGAGGGCGAAAATTCGTGGGTCGCCCTGTACTTGCAAGGTAGGTTCAACTAAAAGTTGGCCGGCGCGGTTACAGTTAAGTCCTTCGATCTGTTGTAGAAAATCGGGGGCTTTTACTCCGGCGGCCCAAACCATCAGATCGGCATCAATACGTTCGTTCTCGCGGGTGACCAGTGCACCGGCCTCAGCGCTAGCAATCTGTGTTTCTAAGCGCAGTACGACGCCGAGTTTAGTTAGCTCTTTTTGAACGGAGCTAGATATTTCTGGCTTTAGGGCCGGCAATAGTCTTGGCCCTGCTTCTATCAGTGAGATGGCCAGGTGATGGCTTTTCAGGTGCTGTAGACCATAGGTGGCAAACCATTCGCGCGCGCGAAATAGTTCGGCGGACAGCTCTACGCCCGTGGCACCGCCGCCAACAATTGCAATGTGCAGACGCTGTTCCTTGCCCTCGGCAAGTTGCCGGTTGAGACGAATGAAACGGCTAACTAATTTGTCATGAAAGCGTATTGCCTGTTCTGGGGCGTCGAGAAAGCGACAGTGTTCACTGACACCGGGGGTGGAAAAATCATTACAAACACTACCAATAGCCAATACTAGGTAGCCATAGGGTTCATCTCTGGCGGGTAAGACTTCTTCAGCATCATCGTCGCTATTATCGGTGACTGCTGCTAGTTGGATACACTGACGTTGACGATCGACAGCCTGCAAAGTGCCTAGTTTAAAACTGAAGCCGTGCTGATAACCATGGGCGCGATAACTGACGCCGTCAAGTGCCGCATCCAATGAGCCTGCAGCAACTTCGTGTAGTAGGGGCTTCCAAATATGGGTAGGTTTACGATCGATCAGTAGTACTTCAGCTTTGTTTTTTTTGCCGAGTTTGTCTCCCAGTTTACTGGCTAGCTCAAGGCCGCCAGCACCTCCTCCAACAATAACAATTTTCATGATTTAAACTCGGTTAAGAAATATGCCAATATCTTCAGTGCGATGATATGGGCATATTGCCTACAGTGATTGTTGGTGTAAAATCGCTGATGCATGATGTGAATAAAGCCTAGAGAGTATTTTATAGTAATTAGCAGCGTCGATGAGTCATTATATAACGATTAATAGCGTTGTAACGGTTATTTTTTTTAGTGACTGGGTTATATCCTTTATAAGATAGAAAAAGAAAATTATTTTTCGATACGAAGGAAAACAAAGTTGCATCTTGCTAGAAATTTGCTGGCTGATCAAAAATTATCGTTAAGACCCCGTTAATGAATGGCTGCGACTCTTTTGATAGATGTACGACATTGCCAGTATGAAACTGCAAAAATAAATCGTCTAGCGCGACGTCAATATTATAGTCAAGGTGGGTATTGTTTTTGCTACCAATACTGAAGTTGACAAAGATATTGCTATCGAAAAGCTCGATTAAGCTTTTGACGCTGTAGTTTTATGGTTAGTAGCGATCGTTCGAGGTGACCTAGTGGTTGACGACGGAGCTGCACTCAGTGGTATTCATTTTGCTATGGAGTTTCTTGCTAACAGTAAACTAAGTTGTATGCTGGCGGTGATGGACGTCGTCGTTAAAGGCTATTGTTTGGGGAATTGATGATAGCAGCCATGGCCCACGCGAGGTAGATACATAGCTATTGGGAGTTAGTTGCCTGCCATAAATAGACTTGATAGGAGAGGGCTAAGCCCGACTAATTTCGCTAGCTTCTGCCAAATATAAACCCTGCGTTGAAAATGCGGGGTTGTTTATTAGGTGAGAAAATAAATCGTTCAGTAACTGATTGGAAGCTGAATACCATAGGATTGTCATGACCAAACCGGCAGAAGAGTTGGCTGGGACAGAAGGTTAACGTCGAATATGGTGTTTTTATTCCACTCATTAAGTTGAGTAGTTGATACCGCTTACTCAGCTAAATCGGTGTGACCATGATAAAGTGCAGTGTTGGCAAAGGTGCGCGGTAACGGCAAGCCTGCCTGAACTTTCAGGGTGTTCTGACCGTTCCGGTCTTTTGCTAAGGTAAACCCATCATACAATTTTCCATTAGTCATAAATGATTGAAACTCAAGCTGATTGCCTATTTTTTTAATGATCTGATAAGTGGGTGTATTTTCCCCAATGCGCTCGAGTGTTACACCATACTCGCTGTATTGTTGCCAGCGCGTAGGTTTTTGCGGATAGTTTTTTGCGCCTGCAACAGAGGTCACAAATACCGACTTAACCTTTTTTGGCGTTGTTGGACTGGCGACTTTAGCTAATTCATCGGTGATACCTATACTGCCGCGAGAGTAGGTATGATCATGTCCCTGCAATACCAAGTCGACATTATGTTTTAAAAACACTGGTAAAAAAGCGGCCCGTATATCTGGCTCGTCTTGTCCTGGGGTGTTAAGTGGCATACCGCAAGACGAGAAAATTGGGTGATGCATAGCTACAATATGCCATTGCGCAGAACTGCGCCGCAGCTGTTGGTCGAGCCATTGTGCCTGTGCTTGCAGTAATTCCACACTGCCCAATGCTTCAGAGTTAAGTACAAAAATGTCTAAGTCTGGGTAGCGAGTAACATAGACTGTTTCTTGTAGTTCAGTAGGTAATGTTGGCGCAGGGGGCAGGGTAAATTGCTCTTGCCAAAGTGTTGAAAGAGCCCACTTCTTTTGTTTTTTATTATGTACCTGCCAGTCATATTCATGGTTACCCGCCACCAATAATGCCGGCATCATGCTATGAATAAAACCTCCAGCGTTAAGCCAGTTTGACCACTGTTGTTCGTTGGCGCCCTCGTTGACCAAATCGCCAGCGTAAATAGCAAATTCAGCATTTGGGGCATGTTGCCAAGCTCGGCGCAGTACTAAAGGCCAATGGGAGTGAATCCCTTCCTGCGCATCGCCAAAATATAAAAATTCAATATCACTATTAGTCTGCTGTGGGGCGGTCTTTATTTGTTGCCAAGATGACCATTGGTTTAACCCACCACTTACGCGGTAATTATATAACGTGTCAGGCTGCAAGCCCTTGAATGTGACCCCGTGGTAATTGACGTCTGATAACAGGGCATTCGCAGGGTAGTTGAATTTGCCTCCACTGTTTTCGCCGTGACTCAATGATAATGCCCGAGTAGTGGCTTTTAACATGCTTGCGTTAATATCATAGCGTGCCTCAGGACTGGCCTTAACTATTTCTGCCTGTGATGTGCTAATGGTATTATTTGTACGCCAGGTTACTGAAAAACTGGTGGCGGGAGTTTCGGTAGGAGTAACAATCATACGATCAGGAAACGAAGAGGCAGAAGCGTAAGGTGTAATATCCTTGAAGATTTCACTTGACACTGGGGTGGCGCTAATGGCGCTGCCAGAAAATATTAACAGTAAACAAAAAGGTAATATCCACGTTGGTTTCATGGGGTGTTCCTAGGGAGATTGTAAGTTATTGAACGAAAAAGTGTCACAGTTAACCTGTGACACTTTGGGGATGGTAAATCAGATCTTTATTTTCAATCAAGCCTGTTTTTTAAAACGCGTAGCGAATACCAGCACCGTAGATTTCTGGAGCCCCCACTAAGCGTGCCCCAGCGTTTAGCTCCAAAAAGTAAACTTCGTCGGTGATGTTGCGCCCATAGGCATACACATTTAGACCGTTAGCAAAAGTCAGATCCGCGCGCACACCTAGCAAACTATAAGATGGTGCAGTATTGCCATCACCAGCGTTGAGACGATTTGACTCCTCACCATGATAGCTATAATCAAGCCGGGCGTTTAACAGGGTGTTGCCGGGAAATGATGTTTGATAGTTAAGTGCTGCAGTTTGACTCCACTCTGGTGAACCCGGCAACGGATCGCCAATAGTACTGGCGACATCACTGGCTCGGTTTGAACTGAACTCGGTGATTTCAGTATCCAAGTAGGTACCAGCAGTGTTGAAGGTAAGCTTGTGATCACTTGCTTCATATAAAGTTATCGCAATCGATGCCTCTGCGCCACGCACGGTTGCTTCGCCCACATTTGCTCTACCGTTAGTGTCGTTTGCTAGTCGTGCGGTTGCCTGCATATCTTCAAAGTCATAGGAGAATAGATCAAAGGTGAGGTTTATCCGGTCGCTGGTGTAGCGTGCGCCAGCTTCATAGGCGAGTACTTCTTCCGAGTCAAATGGTTGCGTTTCTTCTACTGAGAAAATAGAGGTGCCGTCGAAGCCACCGCCTCGATAAGCTGTACTTACTGATGCAAACACGTTTAGGTTATCGTTAATAGTATATTGCACTGCCAATTTACCCGAGACGTTGTTGTCATCGAAGTCACGGTCCCAAGAGAAATTCGCCTGTGTATTGAAGGTTTCTTCGAAAGTCGATAATTCCCAAGGATCAGCGTCGATATTCTCGCCACGAAATTTTGCGGTGTCTTGGGTGTAGCGCAGCCCAGCACTGAGGACTAGATCGTCTGATACGCTCCAGTCAATATTACCGAATGTGGCAGCACTATTACGTCGTTGATTATAAGGTGAACTGTATTGCGACAACACTGCAAAACTTGTCCAGTTACTGGTGAAATCTACCGAGTCATTGATGAAAAATGCTCCGACGATCCAGTCGATTTCACCGCCTGTTACATCGCTCAAACGAACTTCGAATTGAGTTTGATCAAGTTGATCATCAAAGTTGTATTGAAAACGTGGTAAAGATGTACCATCGCCGTTACCGCTGACATTACGTTCACTGCTTTGTAAACCAAATAATACGTCGAGGTTTAAGCCTGAATCGAGCTGACGACTAAAGTTACCGGAAAAACCGCTGACATCAATTTCATGCGAATAATATTCACTTGAGTAAAACTCGTATGGGTTGTCATCCTCGCCGGCATTTCGGGTCGGGTTGTCATCTTCGAAGGCCACGCGATCATATTGGCGCGTATCACCGCGATCTTGACTAATAAAATAATGGAGCGTCAATGCAGTTACATCATCAAAGTCGTATACAGCGGTACCTCGAAAGGCAAATAAGTCTGCATCACCAAAGCCATCGCGCTCGCCTGGATCTGTCACCGGCGGTAATATCCCTTCGGTGCCTTCAGGTACAAATCCGGCAAAATCACCGGCACCGGCACCATCCATATAACCGCCGCCTTGTTTCATTAATACTGCTACGCGAATTCCTAAGTTATCTGAAACTGGGCCGCCGATGGCGGCGCTGCTCGAAACAAAATCATAAGATCCATATTCGACATCAGCATAGCCGTTTATTGTGTCGCCTGGTGCGCTCGTTATGGCGTTAATAGCACCTGCCGTAGTGTTGCGACCGTACAGAGTTCCCTGTGGACCTTTTAACACTTCAATGCGTTCTAAATCGAACAGAGGCATACTCAAATAAGCATTTGATGTCTGATAAATGCCGTCAATGTGCAGCGCTACCGAAGGATTACCATTAGGTTTGTAATCATCTGCACCACCGATACCGCGAATGGTAATAAAGCTGTTTTCAGGTCCTCCAAATGCCGAGTTAATTGAAATGCCAGGAAGGATACCGATTAAGTCGGTGAAGTCAGTTACCCCTCGGGCTCTTAATTCATCGCCGCCGACTACTGATATCGCTACAGGCGCATCCTGTAAGCTACTATCACGTTTTAACGCAGTCACAATAATTTCATCCATCGGGGCTTGATAGCTGGATACGCGGTTACCTGCGATAAACGAATTAGTCGTTACTTTTTTGATTACAATGGCACCGGTAGGATCTTGCTGCGCTTGTAATCCGCTGCCCTTTAATAATCGCTCCACTGCCTTAATTGCGGTCAATTCACCGGTTGTTGCTGTGGCTTGTTTGTTGTTTACCAGACGACTAGGCGCAATAATTACCGTGCCAGTTTGCTGATAAAGTTGGTTTAGCGCTTGCTGAAGGGGTTGGGTAGTAATGTTGATCTCAGTTTTCTGGGCTAGTACCTGAGCAGAAAATAGAGAGACAACAGCGCCACTGAATATAGTGGATTTAATAAATCGACTGAGTGTTTTCATGAAATACCTTTTGGAAAATTTATGTTGGAATAATCCTAATCAGGCTCAGTTACAGAAATGTTACACCCTGTATGCAGCGCTCAGATGTCATAAATAATTCATAAAGTGGGCTGGGTAATGTAAGTCAGATTGCGCATAAAAATACAGTCAAGTTAGTCTTTTTAATTCCAATAGCGATAAATACTTTTTAGTTTTCTGATAAGTTAATAGACGTTTTTTGATAAGCTATAAGTGGTGAAATCATTCATAAATAGACTTGCAGCACTTATTCAGTAAACGTTTTAAATTATTTGTTCTTATAATAAATAAAATAGACCATATAAATAGTAATTTATCGATCATCTATTAGACGCGTAATAAATATTGCTAAAGATATCTAGCCTATTCATAGCTTAAATTTTGCAGATTTTTAGCCATAGAATATAAAGAATCGGAAATCTAAATAAGCTTCATACCATATACTTTCAGGTACTTGTTGACTCAAAGGAGAAGGTTGTCGCTTGAATAATCTCGCCACTCTTTGCTAGATAGTAATCTTGCAGTGGATAATGCAGATATTTTTTGATGAAGAAAAAGTCACTTAAATGATTAAGTGTTTGTGAGCGGTTAAATCCTTGAGTCAGTCAGTTGATATTAGTAGCTTTTATTCCGCAGGATAAGTAATTTCATTGGTCTGCACTTAGCAGAGACAATCGAGGTGCTGACTATAATCTTTGGCGTTGATTTTAAGAGCAGACCTTAATTTTTTTGTGGCCGTTTTGTTGTTTTCACTTGTAGTGCTAGTCTCGATTAGCACTTTGATATCTTTTTACTATTTTTCAGTTTTATGACAATAGCAGTGGTTTTTTCTACGTTTAACACAGTGAGTTCTTATTTTTCATTTAATAGCGGCTAGGTTAGCGGCGCTAATGTCACTGAAACTGACGACAATCCAGCAAACTATGCTTTTTCATATTACATTGGTAATGGTGTTTACTCTGCGGCGAAGAAAAATATTACGTTATTGAATATGCCCTTTGCGTATACCGATGAGCAGTACTCTGAAAATCCATATACAGTCCGTCTGCCTATTTCATTAGATTATTACAACTTTTATTTTAACGATATAGACGGAGTTGATCTGCCCGATAATATGGCGACGGCTTTCTTTGTGCTAGGTATTGAATGGCATAGCCCCATCAATGAGCAATCATTTTTTTATTTCCTATGTTGATCTAAGCTGGGCTAAAAATACAAATACAGGTAATGACGTAATAATATATCCCAGTGTTTTGTCGGGATTTCTCAGTTTGGTGAGAATCATCAGCACCTGTTAGATAATAGGATTTCCTAAGCTGACTACAAAGGCTTATCGTCAGCTGTAAAAGACGGTTTTGCCACTATTCAGGGTGGTGTCGACTGGCGAGCGCCATGGGATTTATTTCTAAAGGGGCGTTCCCTTTTTTCTCTAGCTATTTATCAGGTCAATGGTATTTCAATAACCTTGAGTTTTTCAGCCCTAAGCCCAGACTGTGACAGTTGGTAGCTAGATTGAGGTTGGGGTAACTGTGGGTCCGGAAAAACCAATCGGTTTCGTCTGTTTGATTTAGATAGTGTAGGTATTGGTTATGGCCACAGTAATAAAGCAAGAGTTTGGCGTTTAACTTTTAATATGCTGCTGTAGACCATTGCCTTAGTCTAATACCTCCGCTATATGTTTGGTTAACAACAGTAACCTCATCTTATGTCCAGTTTGGCGATTAACTGTGACTGGTAAAATTCTAGCGATTCATATTCATAGGCCATTACCGGAATTGAGAGGTCGTAGGTATTTATAATAGAGAGGGGCGGTCGTTGAACGTGGATATGTGGTTGCGGTGATCTTTGTAGGTTAAATTTGCATCACCCTCTGGATCGTCTTCAGATTCATGCCTTTGCTCGGATCTCAGTCAGCTTGTCGACCAGCCAAATCCCTGCTGGCTGCGGTTCTGATCCTGAACACTGCATCATATAAATTTCACCCGACCAAGAGCTTTTAGTTGCCAAGCGCTCAATAAAACTCTCGGTGTTACTCACATACTTTCTCCCGCGACGATATTTTAACGTTAAATGCTCACTGGCATCTTGCGCCGAATGCTGCGAATCATTGCGCCTAAACTCGCAACCACTGTCAGCGACCGCTTGCAGTAATACCTTAACTTCTTGATCCGTTTGCTCTGATACATTGTCGGCAACGGCTGCGTTAACTGCTATCAAACTGAAAATGAAAGCTAATATAAGGTTTTTGATGACCGCTCTCCTAAGGGTTAACTGCTTGAGTAAGCATCGGTGTCTGTGCTGACAGCTCGACAAACAAAGGGTTATGGTCGGAGCTTAATGAAATTTTCGTTGAGCTAGCGTCAACCGTTAGCCCACGAACATATATATGATCTAAAGGGTTGCCGAAAAAATGCTTACGTACGTCGGTATTAAATGTCACTGCCGCTAAACCTAATCGGTCAGCAGAACCATCAAGCGTTGCTAAACGGCTAACACTCCAGGTATTAAAATCACCTGCAATGATCATCGGCCCTTGATGGTTTTCAGCAATTTCACCAAATGCTTGAAGCTGCTGTTGGTAATCTTTAGTCCCAAGGGTGAAATTAACATCATGTATATTTACCACTAATAATTGCTGTTGATTCCTTAAAGCATACCAACTGAGCTGTACGGTTTTAAACGATCGCAACCATGGCTCGCGATGTTGTAAGAAACAGTGGTGCAAAGCTGTCTGACGAGCGGTGGTCATGACACCAGTTTGCATTTTCCCTGTGTGGTAGCCTGGCGCTAATGATACCTGTGAAAATTGCATTAAAGTGTTAGATAATGGTGCAGTATCATTGGCTTCTTGTAAAAGAATTAAAGAGCTGTCTTTACTATAACGAGTTAGATCTTGCTGCCAACCGTCATTCGCCGTTTTTTGAATATTCCAACTCAATAGTTTTATCGGCAGAGTTATCGGTGAGATCGGTGTCAGATGTTGTAGTGGAGCGCCGACGCATTCCGGAGCAATACTGACGGCTAGACTTTCGGCGCTGATGAACAGCCCCAATATAAATAGTTTCAATATTGTTAAAGCGTACTTAGTAAGTATTCTCATATTACTTTCGAGTCAAGTTTAAACATTAAAACCTAGCACCTTGAAAATGATGATGGATCCTTCCGCTATCAGTTATTAAAACAGATTAATTATATTCGATAACCAATATAGATAAATCAATATGTTGATTTTTTGCATACCAACATTGATAAGGTGGTAAAGCAACTATAAAAATTCATCGGCTATATAAACATTGCAGCTACAAAATTGGCATCATTTTTTTTAAAAAGGACGTAGGCAAACGCCTTAAGTACTTTTGCCTATCAGAATTGTGCTGCTGGCCATAGATGTGAGTGAGCTATTAATAAGACAGGTAATTGGTCACTAATACTGGTGTAATCAGAGTCTGTTGTAGGATGCGGGGATAGCGTTTATCCTTTGGTTATTGACTATAAAATTACTAAAAAAGCTTTTCAATTGGAGTAATAACAGTATGAAAGAATTTCAGCTCATCATTTTTGGCGCCACTGGCCTTACCGGTAGGCAAACCGTACTGTATGTCAATAAATTTGCTAAAGAGCATGCTGTTAGTTGGGCAATAGCGGGTCGTAATAAAGAGAAATTACAACGCTTGGTTGTCGAGCTCGACCTTGACCTAGACGGGGTTATTGTCGCTGATGCATTGGATGAAAAATCTGTGCAAAAAATGGTAAAACGTACCACTGCACTGATAAATTTAGCGGGTCCTTATGCCATTTATGGTGTCAATGTCATTGGTCAATGTGCAAAACAAGGGGTTGCTTACGCCGACTTGAGTGGTGAAACATTATTCGTCAGGGATATGATTGAAAAATACGGAAAAACCGCTAAGCGTACCGGCGCAAGAATTATTCCAGTGTGTGGTTATGAAGCCTTACCATTTGATTTAGGGTGTATGTTTGTTGCGGACAAGTTTGAAAAAAAACATCATCAGAAACCCAGCCTGGTAGAGGCGATTGCCCAGTTCCATTTTGACGGAAAAGTTATTTACCCATCAGATGGTCTGAGTGGGGGCACTTGGGGCAGCGCAGTTGAAATGTTCAAGACTGACGATTTGGATGGTGTTAGTGATCCGCATGTTTTGCTGGGCAGTGATCGAAGTTGGCTGCCTGAAGAAAGTCAACGCTATCAGTTATTAAAAAATGCGTTTCCTCATGGCGGTGGTTGGCTTGCTCCCATGGTCCCGCAACCGTGGCTGAACCCCGCAGTAATTTATCGCACTCAGGAGGTGCTCAGAACGGCTAGTAACGATGTTGGGTTTACCTACAGAGAAGGCATGGATACCAGTGGTTTTTTTGCTGGTGACAAGTTGTTAAAACCATTTACTTCAATAGGTATGGCACTGATGTTGGAAGCTAGCGATTTTTTACTAAAGTTCAACACCGTTGGCCCTAGAAAAATGATGGGTAAAATTATGGAGCGGATCGGCCCGAAGCCGGGAGATGGTCCAAAAGCAGAGCGTCTTGATTTGTGGTCGTACACCATTGAATTTAACGCAACTGACGAATCAGGTAATACAGCGGCTGCAACCGTTAACGGCAAAGGACAGCCTGGCTACAAGTCGACTGCAGACATTATTGGTCAAGTCGGATTACTGTTAGCAAAAAACGACAAACGTCTACCCAAGAGAGCAGGAATTTTGACTCCTGCTTCCGCTTTAGGGTTAGATCTACTAGATGAATTTGCCAATGCTAGATTGTATTTTAAATAAAAAAATCTTAAAGCAATGATGTTTTCAGTACTTAAAAAATAGCATGGGATTTAATCAGGGGAATGAAACAGTAGTAGATAGTGCTGAACGAGTAATGCTAGCAACGGTGCGTTCCGACATGACTGAGACAGTCGTCTTACGAGAAGAACTCCCCGCTTTACAAAAAAAGAAATTCGTCTATGAGTCGATAATGTGGGTTTAAGTGCGAACAATTTTTTTTATGCCCAAATGGGTGACGCACCATTTTTAAAGTTCTTTTCAGTTTACCCCTGAGGCGACCAGTATAATCATTTAGCTAATTTACCCGCATGGGGTAAGGCAACTATTATTGAATCTGATAATACTGAGTTTGCAGTGGGAGAGCAGTTTCGTGGTCTGCTACATATGACTAATATGCGTTCAAATAAAAGCACAGCGAAGCCCTGATGGGTTTATTGCTTATGGTCAAATGCGTGATAAATTGAATCAGGCCTACAATATTTTATTCAGGTAAAAAATAACCCGGCGTCGCCTATTAGGAGCGAAGGAGTGAAGTCAGATTTAGCGTTGACTTCTGCTCCTGGCGCGCTAAGTGGGTGCATGCTGTATGCGCTGCTTAAAGCGCATGATTTCTATCAAGGTAATAGTGTGGTGCTCACATCGGCTTCCTCAAAATTATCGCTAGCAACAGCGCTTTTGTTAAAAAATGAGCGTGACAGCAGTAATCTTAAACGAGTGATTGGTTATACCTCAGCAGGCAATATTGATTTTGTTAAAAAGACCGATATTTTTGATGATGTGCTGGCTTACGACCAAAATATTGAAGCTGATGAAGGTTTGCAGCATCTATTGATCTATGTGGCTGGCGATGAAGTTATTTATAAAGAAATCAAAGATAAGTTGATTAAAGCTTTGGCGGTAGGTGGCACCCATTCAGCCGCAGAAACAGCAACATTAAAATATTTCGGCTTAACGGGCTCTGTGAAAATGTTCATCGATATGGTGGTACCGCAGTCGCTAAAAACGTGGGCTAGCAAAAACTTAAACCCCCTTTAGAAATGTTTTTTGCCCCCACGGTTAGGCATAAGTTGTTAGCGCGATTGGGTAAAGAAGAAATGGATCGCAAGGCTGATACTGACTTGCTAAGCGTCGTTGATGCGGCGGTTGATAATAACTGGATTAAGGTCGATAGGTCCGAAAGTATAGATTCCATTCAGGCTGCATATCGAAAAATTATATTGGGTCAGGTGCCTCCTTCTGAGGCTATCCCTTTGTCGCTTGCTAAAGATATAGCAAGTTAGTCCGGGCGGGATTTCGAGCGTCCGTAAGCCAGCCTAAAGGCAGCGGTTATCGGCTCGAACATCTCGCTACTTGTTACTAAATACAACGCCTGCATCGATCGATACGACAGCTCCATTATGCAAGATCAGGGCGATACAGGCCTTTGCCGGTTATTTTTGGCAGATCCATAGCCGCAACTAGTCCGGCTGCTTGCGCAACAACTGCAGGTATTGCATTGACGATGGTTGTGGCGGTTTGGATCACGCCGGCCACAGCATGGTCGCCATTGCGATCTTCCATCTCCATGGTGATTTCCATCCGCGGCTCTCCTTCGATAATGACACTGTAACCTTTGCCCTGTGGCCAGTCAGGGGCAATGTCATCAGTCATCCGGGTGACATGTTCTAGTACCAAGGCCTCTCGGCCATCGACAACGCCGCGCACTTCAAATCGCATCGCGCCGGTAGTGCCTGCTTTAAAAACCCCCATGGCATTTTCTATATCATGCTTTAGCGGTAACCGCTCATGCACCTCATATACCTTGTCTAGGGTAATACCTAAGCCCGCTGCAACGGAATACAAAGATCCGCCCCAGCCCAGCGATAACATGCCTTCTTTAAATATCATGCAGTCATGGTCGACCGGGTAGCCAAAGCCCATCACTTCGCGGATGGTGTGTTCTTGCTCGTATTTAGTATAATTAATAATCTCGCGCATACGGATACTATTCCAATGCTCAGACAAGCCAGTGAACACCAGAGGCATTGTATCGTTGGCAAAACCGGGGTCGATACCGTTGTTAAAACAAGTTGTGTTGCCTTCAATGCATGCTTGGGCAAGAGGGTCTGCTAGAAACGACACATTAGGATTCTGCGGGTACTGCAGCATAAATAATGAGCTCGAGACAACATTAATACCTGCCGCTAGGCAACGCGCCTGATCCTGCGCCGCTGCTAACATCCGAGTTTCCGAATGGGCGGTGTAAATCACGCAATCGGGCTTAGTGGCCAGGGCTGCATCGATATCATCAGTAGCTATAACGCCAGTAGATTCTGGTAGGCCAACAAGGTCTGCCACGTCACGTCCTGCTTTCTCTGGAGTTGATACAATATGCGACACCAGCTCGAGTTCCGGATGTTGCATTACTGCTCTTATAGCGTAGCGACCAACATTTCCGGTACCCCATGTAACCACTTTAATAGACATAAAATAAACTCCTATATTTTTTTACCGATGACGCTGATATTTATTGTAGTTACTTTACCCTATGTTTTCTGACCACGGCAATTGCTCTTAGTAGTAAAGTTGGTTGCCAATTATTAATGAAAAGTGGTGGTTTTGAACGGTGATGGGTGAAGCTGAAGAGAGAGGGTAGGGCCTGAATAATCCTGCTAGGTGCCGGTAAATATTAGGCCTATTTTTTGAGGCGGGCTTTTATTGGATCAAAAATATTTAACTAAAATATACCAAGTAGTTTTTAGTCTTTGAATTAAGCCGCAGGTATATAGAGTGTTTTATGGAGTTTATTTAATGGCTATAAAAAACTAACTTATCAGTGCTAGCGCAACTTCAAGCATCAAACCAGTTGCCGTCAGGGTCATCGGGGTAGACCCCTAAATATGAGCCGTGAGATTGATAGCCCATTAACCGGCGTATAGTCTCTGGATATGAATCGGCAGTCTTTCGTGAAACGCTTAAATATTGGTTTTCCTCCTGCCGCAGCCAACCCAAGCTATAGGTATTAATTAATCCCGATCGGGGTGCCGCAGAGTTATTAGCGCCGCCGCCGTGAATTGTCGACCCGAGATAAAATAATACCGACCCTTTTTGCATTACTGCCTGCGCTATATGTGCTTGCTTTACAGCATTTATTTCACGTAAATCTTGGCTGCCAGCAACAATACAGGTAGCGCCATTTTCTAGGGTGAAATCATCTAGTGCCCACATGGCAGATATTTGAAACTCAACATTTGGTATTCGCAGCGGATAAAGGTCGTCATCACGATGTAATTCTTGTGCTTTTTCCCCAGGATGAATTTCAATTGCGGTACAGCTACCAATTTGATAATTGTCACAATGCCGTTTTAAGATGTGATCAGCCACTGCCATTACTAATGGGTGGGCTATTAATTCAGCAGACGTCTGTGAAATACCTAATATTCCACTAAGGCGTAAAGTCTTATAGCCATTAAAATCGTTACTGAATTTATCGCCCTGTTGATCAAAGTGTGGCCGTAGCTCTTTGGCCACTTTATCAACTAAATCACTGTCAGTTAGATTGGCAACAATTACACCGCCATCAGCTAATAGTCTGTCAGTAATCGTTTTAAAATTAGTATCTTTATTTAGTATTGCTATCATTGTCATTCACGTTAGTACGTTGTGTTAACTAAAGGTGTTGCGGATGTTTGATTTAATCCGGCTAAATATTGATCCTCACTTTACCCTACCAAGATAAAGCGGGTCTAGAATTAAACGCTTTAGTGGCAAAACGAATAACGTGAGTAGAGGCGGACTAGGCCTTTAGTTCAGAGTAGATTTTTCTGGTTTATAGATCACCACTCGGGTGTAGCCTTCCACCCACTGATAACGATCAATGTGAAGGGCAAAAAGAACTAGGGCGGGCTCTAATAATAGTGGTTTCAGTGTCGTGTTGCGCTGTAGTAATAAGCGCTGCGCCAATAGAGCCGGCTCGCCAGTGAGCTCGTGTGCCTGACCAAAGCCGCTCATGGCTAATCCTGCAGTATGATCGGTGTTATTGCCGGTGCGGTTATCCCAAAGGCAAGTGACATTGGGGTTAGTACGCATATTCGCTACCTTTTGAGTATTCGCTAGCGATGCGAAGTAAATTTGATCCAACTCTGTCGAGATAGCATAGGCCATTAGATGTAACGCTAGTTCTTCATCGCCGTGGGTGGCTAACACGCACTGTACTTGCTGGTTTAACAGTGCGGCAACAGTATTTTTCATGTGCTCATGTCCATTTATCATGCTAGCTATTAAGGCAGAAAATGTAGTCAGTATTCATAATTATTTCAGTTAATCACGATACCGGCGTCGATAACGGATTAGTGCCCAGCGATCGTAGACCCAATCGCCTATCGACCTTACTATAGGCCAGCGCAGCCAGCGGAAAAAAATGCCAAAGCGAGTGTGCTGCCAAGCGGCGACATTGGCATCAAGCCCGATCAAAAAATCACCATTTACCTGCTTGAGATGTAAGTTGCTCAGCAACGCCTTTTTATCTGGCAGCTTAGGGTCTTCGGCCAGTGAGTGAATATCTACTAATTCCAGTTTGCCATCGATATGCCGTTGCAGTTTCTCCATCTCGCCAGTGCACAGAGGACATTGGCCATCATAATAAAGGGTATCAACAGACATAAATAAACTCTCAAGAAACACATTTGCTGTTGATAATATACGAATGTCATTGCTGGCTGGATCGTTCTTGCGACATTAAGATAAGCAGCCATTGGCAAACTGATCTCCAGGCTTAAGCTCTGCGTATCAATATAGGAATAACATAAAGTAGATAAAATTCGTTGCGAAGCTGACTCAAAATTTAGGGCGTTGTTATGATTATTACTATATTTATCACTATGGCATTGATTCTGGCGCCTGCTCAAATTCAAGCTGACCTCGGTAATAACGAATCATATTATCAATTAGGCGAAGCTAGTCGAGATGGTATCGGAAAATTTTATATGGGCCGAGAAATATCCCATGTGATGGGTCATCTCGGTGCCGGCTGGCTTGAGCGGCCTAACCGCGAGCGCGAGGAGCGCACCGACTTGTTACTCCAAAATCTGGCGTTAAAGGCTACCGACCATGTTGCCGATCTGGGCGCTGGTACTGGTTACTTCAGTTTTCCTATAGCCCAGCAAGTCGGCACGGGCAAAGTATTGGCTGTCGACATAGAACCTGAAATGCTCAGATTGGTTGAGCAACGAAAGTTGGTTGACGGAGTTGATAATATTGATACTGTGCTGGCCAGTGAAAGGTCTCCTAATATACCAAATGCCAGTGTTGATGTGGTGTTACTCGTGGATGCTTACCATGAGTTTTCATATCCACGCGAGGTAATGACTGGCGTAGTGAAAGGATTAAAACCGGGCGGTCGGGTGGTATTGGTTGAATACCGTGGTGAAGACCGCAGTGTGCCAATCAAGCTGTTACATAAAATGACCCAACGACAAGCCATAAAGGAAATGAGCGCCGTCGGCCTGCAATGGCTGCGCACCGATGACTATCTACCGCAACAGCATGTGATGGTATTCACTAAGCGGTGAGAAAAAGTGATTCTTATGCGCTAGAGTTTGCTTCGGATAGCCGCAGTGAATCACCAACGTCGCCAACGCTGCGCCGCCGTGGCGCCAGAGCAGGTGAATGCCCCTTGTGTCAGCGCAACACTGCGCTCACCTTTCATCATCTAATTCCAAAGAAAATGCATCGCCGCAGATTCTTTCAAAAAACCTATAAGCGTCAACAACTGGCAGAGGGTGTTTATATTTGTCGTCTATGTCACAACGGCATCCACCGACTTTTTGATGAAATGGCTCTGGCTAAGTCCCTTAATACGCTTGAAAATCTGTTGCAGGACGAGGCTCTGCAAAAGCATTGTCGATGGGTGGCGCGACAACGCCTTGCCAGTCGCTGAGATACTGGGGCAGATCAATAGTCGTCGATTAATAGCATGAAACTTTACAAGATATTCAGCTGGCTGACCCGGTCGATGTTGGCAGCGATCCAAAAGGTCAGCGGATGGTTATCGACGTGCTATCAGTCAAGTTCACAGGTGACAGAATCAATGTTGAGTTGGCGACCAACGACGCGGCAGACTGGCTAACGGTCAGCGATAGCGGCACGCTGGGTGAACTTGATGTACGAGCGACGCTGAAAACTGATGACGGTGCCTTTATCTACGTCGAATGCAGCTGCCGCATAGATATGGCTACCGGCGTTATAGCTGTGGCGCCTACATTTAAGACCGGAGCTGCTCAATACAGTTGGCTCAACCGGATACAGGCTAGTGCTAGGAGCTGTTGATTTTGAAGCGGGCAAGTTGACCTATACGCTTTACCAGGCAGTACCGAACAGAGACTGATGTTCGATTGTCGGTAGCACTATTGTTGTCGCAGTTTTTGTTTAATCCGCAAATGCTAAATCTTGTACAAACATAATATCTAAAACGATATCGGGGTTCCACGCTACCATGGCATCGTTGGTTGTGTGGCGAATAATATCTAACTCTTTAATACTAGTTATTTTAAACTCATCACTAACAACAACATGTACTAAAATATAGGTATTACGGCCTCGTTTAGTCACTCTTAACTCAATTAGCTGATGAGGAAGATGGCCCAATAACTCATTAAGTTTCACCTCAAATTCATCGACCACCTCGGCTTTAGGTGCCATAAGTATCACTTCACGTAAGCTGTCAATAAGAATGCGCCCTGGAATGGGTAACGCAACTACCACTAAAATAGCCAGTAATAAAGGGTCAACATAAGGGGCTAGGCTGGCGTATTCAGTTTGGTTAATTATCCACGCGCCAATAAAACCCAGTAATACTGAAAAGCTAAACAAGCCATCAACAAACCACGTTTTAGCTTCTACCGCCAGTAAACCAGAACGCGTATCACGGCCCATTTTTTTTAAAACACCGGCGACAATAAAACAACCGACACTGGAAATTACACCATAAACAACGGCCCAGCCGTATTCAGCCTCGGTGCCGCCATCCAGTAAACGCATAATTGCCGCTACCCCTGCATATACGCAGGCAATAATCACGATAAGTGACTTAAACAAATTAAGTGTCGGCTCAAGTGCGGTGTAGCCAAAATGAAACTGCTCGTCGTCGGGTTTTTCAGCCAGTTTGGCAACTTTTAAAGTTACCAGTACAGTGGCGAATGCTATTAGCGAATAAATACCATCAAATAATATTGCGCCTGAGTTTGTGAATACCGCAAAGCCTAATGCTAAGACAATAAAAAATAGCACTCCATATAGGGAGATTAGTAGCGCTTTTTGTTCGCGTTTTGCTTGGCAATGGCTAGTCATAAAAGGCTCGTTGTTGAGTAGTTAATAGGGTAGCTTTGTAGCTTACGACTAGTCGATAGTTTTAAGCACGATAATAATGCCGTTCTAAGTAAACATAAAGTTATTTGAAGTATGCTGTTGCCTGCTTACTAGAAGCCGAGCTTAGTCATTTGCCCCCGCGGTTAACAACCCGCGTCAACATATACGGAGTAAATGTTAGCGGTATTAAAGGCCAGCAACCTAAACATTAAGCGGCTTTATATACGCCCTATAGGCTGGGATTTTTTTACAGTCAAATATCTTTAATGTTAACTGTTTTCAAAACCTTGATTTGGAGTTTATATGTCTTCTTTACCGGTACAACATCAACCACTCGCTCTCACTGATCTCGAAGTAGGTCCTTCATTTGGTGAGCCCATAGGTGACTTGCCTAAGCAAACTGATAACTGCTTTTATAGCAAAGACGGAGTGTTTATGGGTACTTGGGAATGCGAACCTGGCAAATTAAAGTTAGATTTAGCTGTTACCGAGTTTTGCCATATCATTAAAGGACACTGGATATTGACTGCCGACAGTGGCGAAGTCACTGAAGTCAAAGCTGGCGATAGTTTCGCCTTTGATAAAGGCTGGAAAGGCATCAGTGAAGTGGTAGAGACAGTGCGTAAGGTCTACACCATTATCGAATAATCGCGCTAGGCTCTGCCACATACAAAACCCTCCATTCAAAAAATGTTGGGTTTTTTTATTGGGTCAAGAAAAGTATATTTTTATGCACTCATTAGCTTGCTTCTTAAAAAACTAGTAGCAGATTTTTGGGTAGTGGGCAGATTAAATTTAATAAGATAAGAGATTTACTTAACCGTAACGCCGTCAAGTTTCTGCATGGGGGGTAGTGCACCTTAGCGCGATGCATCACCTCAATCTTTTTGTTTCAATTTATTTTTCTTCGGAGGTATCTGCCGCGGCGTGAGCCTGTGTCAGCACATAGGCGCGTATGGCCTCCGCTTCTCGCGGTGTAACGTACTCGGCAAATGACACCATGCCATTAGTTGCAAGACTGCCATCGATGACGACGGTCTTCCAAATATCGGCATTGGCAGTGATATACGACCAACGAAGATCAGGCAGTACGCCTGATCCTATGGCGAACGGACTGTGGCAACCGGAGCAATTTCGTGCATACGCAACAGTTCCCTCTGCAATCATTGCCTCATCCCCAAAGGCATCTGCTTTAACTGTCTTATCGATTGGCGTAAAATCTGCATCGGCAATGAGTTTTGTTCCACCAATTTTAAAGGTGACCACCTTGCCCACGGTCGATGGCACAGTTTCGTCATAGGCGTACCCAGCTGCCAGCGCAAATAGGCTGCCCCAACCAGTAGTAATGGTAATGTATTGCTCGCCGTCTATCGAGAAGGTAGCGGGCCCTGATGCAGCGCCTGACTTAACATTCTGGCTCCAAAGTTTTTCGCCAGTTGCTGCATTGTAGGCAGCGAAGTCGCCATTCAGTTTACCTTGAAAAACCAGATTGCCAGCTGTTGTCAATACGCCACCATTCCATGGACTCTCATGTTCCACCGTCCAACGCGGTGCGCGGGTGATCGGGTCCCACGCGATGAGACGGCCCTTGAGCATAGATCGGAAAATTTTGATGAGCTCAGGGGGAACGATAGGGGGAACTTCTGCCGAAAAGTCAGCACCTGTATTCCAACTAGTCTTTTTGGTGTGGAATCGCGGGTCTTCCGCATACATAAATGGAATTTCTTGGGCAGGAATGTAAGCTAGCTTAGTGTCTGGGTTGTAAGCCATTGGGTGCCAGTTATGTGCACCCATCGGGCCGGGTAGTTGCTCGTAAGGTTCTTTGCCATAACGAGCTGCGACCAATTCTATTGGTCGACCGTTGGCGTCAAGACCGGCGGCCCAGTTTTGAACTACAAACGCGTCGCCAGACAGGTACTTACCGGTGGCGGCATCTAGTACGTAGAAAAAGCCATTTTTAGGAGCCTGCATGACAACGCGCCGCGCTGCGCCGTCCTTGCCAAGTGGAAGGTCTGCAAGAATGATTGTTTGCGTAGCGGTATAGTCCCAATTCTCTCCTGGTGTTGTTTGGAAATGCCACCTATATTCCCCCGTATTTGCGTTGACTGCGACAATTGAAGACAGGAATAAGTTGTCCCCACCGGATGGATCGCGGAAGGTACGGTTCCATGGTGAGCCGTTGCCGACACCGAAAATGATCTGGTCATTCACTGTGTCATAGACAATCGAATCCCAGACGGTACCGCCGCCACCATCTGTCACCCATGCGCCTGCGTCACCCCAAGTGACATTGCCAACAGTTTCAAAGGCTGCGTCCGATACTTCTCTGTCAGGTTGTTTGTTGGGATTAGGCACAGTGTAGAAACGCCAGATTTTGTTACCATTGTTAGAGTCATAGGCGGTCAAATAGCCACGTACGCCAAGCTCAGCGCCGCTGTTGCCAATTAGTACTTTGCCATTCGCCACACGCGGTGCGCCAGTAATGGTGTATGGCTTAGACTGATCGACAGTCACTGTGCTCCAGACAAGGGTGCCAGTTTTGGCATCTAGCGCTTCGAGTCGACCATCGATAATCCCGACATAGACCTTGCCATCAAACACCGCCACGCCGCGGTTCACCACGTCACAACAGGCCTTTACCCCGACCGCCTTATCAACCTTCGGGTCATAGGTCCACAATGGGTCGCCAGTTTTGGCATCGATAGCATAGACTATCGACCAGGCTGAGGTGACGTACATGACGCCATCAACCACGATAGGCGTCGCTTCAACGCCGCGATTTGTTGCCAGATCATAGGTCCAAGCTACGCCAAGGTTGGTAACGTTGTTGGTGTTGACATCAGTTAGCGTCGAATAGCGCTGCTCGTCATAAGTGCCGCCATAAGTGAGCCATTCAGCACCGCCGCTGGCCGTTTTAATACGCTTTGTGTCGACCGCTGCGAAGGCAACTTCGACCGTTTTTTCCGCCACTGTCGCGGGCTCTTTTGCTGCGCAGCCTGGAAGTAGTGCCAGCGCGCTTACAGTTAAAATTAATAATTGCCAATGACTCATGGCTTAATCTTCCCCCTTCGATTTTTAAGGAACAGTCTGACGCCGCTTATATTATTTTCAACCATGGTAGGCTTTGGCGAAAGTACTGACAAGTTAACTTGTCAGTACTTTAGAACCATTATGCATTCTCCAATAATGTTGCTACATCAGGAAGAACCATAAAGGCTGTTTTAAATTCTTTAGGAACTCGGGCCGGCCTGCCTGTCTTTAGATCGGTACAGACATAGAAGCTATGAGCCCTTAACAGAGTTTTTTTATCAGCAATTCTTATTATTTGAAATTTCCTTTCAGCTCTTAATTTGCCATCATTTAGCGTAACCCAATTCGCAATTGCTAAATAATCATCAGGATAGGCCGCAGCAATATAATCAATTTCATGCCTCACGGCGGCAAATCCACGGTTGATTTCACGGCAAATTTCAGGCCCCATATGAACGTCATCACAGTGCGACCAAACGCATTTGTCTAGCCATTTGAGGTAAGCGCTATTATTTATATGACCATAGCCATCGGCTTCATTGGCTACAGCTAAATGTTTAATGATATGCGGTTCAGGATAATCCCAGTTGAGCTCATGGGCATTCATAGTGTTGGTTCCGTAGATTAATTTTTAGCTGTGACAAAAGCATTAGTGAAGAATATGCTAATGGTAAAGATGACTACCAACAAGTACTAAGATACTTTTGATAAATATCAGTGAAAGAATTTGATCTTAGCGATAAATATTGATTATTAAAATAATGGCTTTTGTGTATTAGAATTGATTAATAGGTAGTTAGCTGTGGGAGGTATTGATTTAGTACAAATATAAAACCAACTTGTCAGCACGGTACTGCCATATTTGGTGCGGTTGCAATGCGTCAATCTACTTTCGGAGACAATCATGCCGTTTAATAAGGAACAGTTTATTAGTAGCTGTTTATATGCACTGCGAAGTGACAATCCCCAGCAGCTAATAGCTGAAAAACTCAGCGAGTTAGTTACTTCGCCGCTGTCAATTGTTGAGACCCTTGGCAAGCCTGAGCGCGCAACTATTGAAAAAATATATGTTTCACCCGAGCTCACTATTATTCATGTTGTCTGGCCGCCAAAAGCAAAATTTTTGCCGCACAATCATAATACTTGGGCAGTAATAGGTGTTTACTATGGGCGTGAAGAAAATATTTTCTGGCGGCGTATAGAAGGTAATAGCGATGGCAAGATAGAAGCGATGGAGACAAAGTCTATCGCCTGCGGAGAGGTAGTTACTTTGGGTTCAGACGTAATACATTCGGTCACTAACCCAAGATCTTCATTCACTAGTGCAATTCATGTTTATGGCGGTAATTTTTTTGAGATAGAGCGCAGTGAATGGGAACCTACTACGCTACTAGAGCAAGCCTATGATGTGGCAAAAAACGTTGGCAGTTAGCCGCAGTATAGATTTTATTTTTCGGCCGACAATAAGTTAACTTTTCAGCGTTTTATTTCGATGCGACCAAACTCAGCGGCCCGGCGCCGAGTGCCGACATTGGGTGCTAGTGTTATTAGGTCGCCATTATTGCCTGCGATCTGCGCCAGAACACCTAGTGACTTGGCAAACCCCGCATGAGCCCGAAGATGTTGGTCTTCGCCATGCACTGGAATTGATACCTGCGGCTTGATCCAGTCGTACATAATGCGCAACTCATCCTGCGCTGGATGTCCTGATGCATGTATCGGCGCAGCGTCGCTATCTAAAATGATGTCGACACCTTTGGCCTTGAGTGATGCACATAAATTGTCCAAAGATTCTTCGTTGCCGGGGATGACTCTGGAACTGAAAATTACGCAATCGCCAGACTCAAGCTCTATTGCTGGATGACTTCCTGCCGCTAGCCTGCTGAGTGCAGCGCCGGGCTCACCCTGGCTGCCGGTGGCAACCGCAAAAACCTCTCGTGGCGGCAAATAGCCCAAATGTTGGGTTTCGACAAAATCTCTGCCCAGCGTCCATAGTCCGCTGGCTTTGGCCGCGCGATAGTAGTTATGTAGTGAGCGACCCAGTAGCGCCGGAAAGCGCCCGGTTTCTAAGGCGACTCTGCCTAAGGTATGCAGTCGCGCTACATTGCTGCCGAAGCAGGCGACGATAATACGACCCTTAGCCTGCTGTGCATGTTGCAATAGGTTTTCATAGAGTATGCCTTCGCTGGGAGAATGTCCGGCCAGCATAGCGTTGGTCGAATCGCAGACCATTGCCAGCACACCTTCTTTCCCGAGAGCAATCAGTGCCGCTTCGTTTATGTTGGCACCGACCACTGGATCGCGATCGATTTTCCAATCACCGGTATGAAATATATTCCCCAGCGGGGTGCGGATCATCAGTGCCTGTGACTCTGGCGCAGAGTGGGTCATGTCAAACCATTCGATATCGAAGTGGCCTATTTGATGGCGTAATTGAGGCTCGACAATATGGACTTCGACAACTTTCTCTAGGCCAGCTTCTACTAGCTTACGTCGGAGTATTTCATAGGTGAAGCGAGTGCAATACACTGGGCATTTCAATTCGGGCCATAGATGGGCGACCGCGCCCACATGATCTTCATGGGCATGAGTGACTACCAGTCCAACTAACTGTTGACGGCGCGCGGCGATGAACTCTATTGACGGTGCAATGATACGCGTGCCTGCTGCAGCACGATCGAAACCGATGCCACAGTCAACCATCAGCCACTGCCCATTGTGGCCATACAGACTGAGGTTCATGCCAATTTCGCCGCAACCACCTAACGGTAAAAACCAAAGATCTTTTGCAGATGGAGTCATTGAGACCAATAAAGTTACAACAAAGCAGCCAGCCGATGATGTTATGGCTACCGCACTTGTCTGATTAGATTAGAGGGTGGTTAGATGCCGATTATATTACTCGTCGTCATGGTGATGATGATCTTGTTGGTCGTCTTTGTCACTACTATTATGATGATGCTCATGTTCTGTTGTATGACCATCATCGCCATGATGATGCTCATGTTCTGACACGTGTGCATCTTCGCCATGATGGTGTTCATGCTCTGTGGCATGGCCATCATCCCCATGGTGGTGATCGTGCTCATTGGCGTGACCATCAGCCTCATGATGATGGGCATGATCAGAGGGATGCGGCTCGTGAGACGAGTTACTGGCAAGCGCCGAACCGGCACCGGCAAAGATTAATACCGTGCTACAAAGTAAGGCTATTTTAGTCTTTGAAATCATGTTTCTGTTTCCTTTGCTGGTAATCTTAACGATGGTTAGTTGATCATTTTTTTCCCTAGAGAGCAAGCTTTAGAGGTGTCACTTTTAAAGCGGTTTCGCCAGGTTAACTCTTCTTACTGCGCGAGATAACTGCGACGGGTAATCTCAAGATATCAGTCAACTTGACAGTAATAAGTATTGGGCTAAAAATTGTAAGGACTTTAGAATGGAGAAGTTTTCAATAAGCTTTTTATAGTGCAACTGAGTTTTTTATTTATTCCTTTGTGGCAGTTTTGTACAAGGTGGCTTGTTCTGTCAAATTAGTGGCCCAGCAGCCCAGCAGCCCAGCAGTCGTATTAAAACTTAAAAATAGGTAATTATTATGGTTGGATATGTCACTATTGGTGTTAGCAATATGGAAAAAGCAAAGACTTTTTATCTAGCGCTGTTGGCAGATATGGGCGCCAAATTAACCATGGATATAGGGCGTATTGCGTTCATTGGCAGTAAGGGTAGTCCGGCTATGCTCAGTATTTGTGTTCCCTTTAATGAGGAGTCACCCCAGCCTGGCAATATGGTTGCACTGACACCGAGCTCTAAAGGGGCTGTTGATAGTTTATATAAAAAGGCTATTGAGCAGGGTGCAACCTGTGATGGTGAACTAGGGCAGCGTATTACTGATATATTTTACGGTGCATACTTTCGCGATCCTGACGGCAATTAAATCGCATTTGCTCATTGCGGTTAGCCGCTAAGAAGAGGGCGCTTATTGCCCTTGTGTTCGCATTCGTTACTGACAAGTTAACTGCTCTTTTTTGCTCTTTTACAATACACTATTAAATAATCACACTTCTCATCGCGGGATTATTTATATGGAAACTATGATAAATGAGCCGATTTAATTTAACTAATAACAAAAATTAGTTATTTGTTGCCGCCAGAAAACGCTCTGCTAAAGCTGCAATAAAATGACTGCAACAGCGTTAAGGAGTGGCTGCAGATTCAATCAACTTACGGGTAATCTTGGCACCGTTAACCACACTGTCTACTGCAATCCTCTCATCTGTACCATGAACTGTACCTGCGAGATTGAAATTAATTGTGTAGGCGTGAAAGCGATATATATTATCAGTTAAGTTAGCGTAGTGCGGAGTATCCGATGACGCCGTCATCAAACCTGGCACGACAATGGCATTGGGCAATACACTTAACACAGATTGCTCGATTTTTTTAAAGCCGGAGTGATTTTTGTCCGCTATCGGCGGTGGTGTTTTCCATGCTGTTGAGGTTATGACAATATCTGAATCATTAATAATGGCGTTAACTTCAGTGATCAATTGTTCTACCGACATACTCGGCAATAACCTAAAATTAACTTTTGCCTCAGCTGTTTGCGGTACCACATTTTCTTTTATACCTGAGTTAAACATAGTTACGCCGGTGGTATTACGCACCATAGAAGAATTCACTCGATCTTTGCTTAACTGACTGGCAAGCAACCCACTGGTTAACCATTGGTTGTCAAAAGCAAAGCCCATAAAGCCACCGACATGTGGCGCTAGCGCTTCCAACATATCGCTAACCGGTGATTCCAATGCAGCTGAAAATGGATTTTCATGTAAGGCGGTTACCGCCTTAGATAATTTAACGATTGAGTTATCTTGTGGTGGCTGCGATGAATGACCGCCCTGACCTTTAGCGGTAAGTAGTAGCGTGACATAGGTTTTTTCAGCCAAGGCCACCATCGCCATCAACTGATCGTCAAGCAAGGGGTGTGCATCGACGATAACGCCGCCCTCACCAATCATATATTCAAGACGAATGTTCTTACTGGCTATTAAAGCTGATATGTTAGCCGCACCATTGTTGCCGCCAATTTCCTCATCATGCCCAAGGCTGAACAACATCGTTCGCTGCGGCTGAAAATCCTCTGATAGCAGCTGTTCGATTGTTTCTAAAGTAACAATTACCGACGCTTTATCATCGATGGCGCCGCGGCCCCACAAGTAACCATCAACAATGACACCGTCAAACGGTGGCTGTTGCCAGTTGTCTTTGGTTCCCGGCTCGATAGGCACCACATCGTAATGGGAATCCATTAATACAGGGAGTAAGTCGTTATTAGTGCCCTGCCAGGTTAGCAGTAAGCTGTATTTAGCAACTGTCTCTACTTTTAAGCCAGTAAAGGTTAACGGGTAAGTTGTTTTGATAAACGCCAAAAACTGTTCGAACTGGCTGTAATCAATCGCGGCGGTGTCTTCATGGCTGACGGTTTTAAATTGCACGGCTGCGGCCAGATTAACTACCTCAGATGGCAGGGGTGTTGAGCTTGCTGTTGCTGTGACGGGCACTGACGAAGCAAGCAAACCGGCTAGGGCAAATGCGGTACAAGAGCAAAACTTAAACATAGCTTAATTTCCATAAGAGGAGTTTGTGGCGCTATTGTTTATAAAATATTACGAAAATACAACCTGATCATTCATCGAGCATTAGGACTCAGTGGGCGCAGTTAATTTGTGCAAGAACTTGTTGTTTGTTGATCTTCTAAACCGTTATCGCCGTATAAAACGTCACCTTTAAAAAATAACACTAAAAAATTTTCCCCGATCGTTAATGGTTAGGGTAGAGCCTACTTAAATCTAAAAGAAGCTAATTGATGTCCAAGTTTATACTGACTACTTACAGAATTTGTTCACTATGAGCCTGCTCCAAGCTGGTGAACTTGAGGTCGACACAGGTGAAAGCTATTACGACGGGTTTTCAGGTAATCATTTAATAGCCGAATTGGAGTGCTTGATTGGGGGTAATGATTTTGTCAGAATGTTACGTCGATCATCGCAACTATCGGTCAGTGCAGGCCGCACGGCTGATCCAATAGGGCTAGCGGCAGACCTAAAGTCACTTGCACAGCACAGCGCCTTGGCGAGCTTGTTGTCGATGGAGTCGCTAGCCGCAGTGCAGCACCCCAGCGCTGACCGTCAGCTTATCGAACTTTTGACACATCCTGAACATTTGGTAAAGCGCCATGCGACCTGGCTACTTGGTCGTAGAGACTGCAATGCATCGGCTTTCGGTCTGCTTGTCGATCAGCTTGCCGTGGGCGGAATTGACTCAATGCACGCCCATCGCACCTTGCACCGATGGTCAATAACCTGCCCGACAGAGATCCGAGCTTGTATTGATGGCGCTTTGGCGAGCACTGACAGTGGCGTTGATCGAGCCCGCCTCATCGACTTGATGGGAGCTGTAGAGGGCTCAAATGACCTGTTGTTGCTTATTGCTGCAGACCCTGGCGAGGGATTGGCGGCACGAATCGCTGCCATCGGAGCGCTTGGCGAGCGCGCCGATTCGAAGGTAAAGTTGACACTTAAAAGACTGTCATCGGTTGATGACTTGATCGGCGCTCATGCGTGTTTGGCGCTAAGCGATCTAGAGATGTTACATCTACCTGTCGCTAGGCGCCAAAATACTGGCTTGCGAATAGCCCAGCTAGTGCTGACTACAGGCCTTGACGAACAACTTAGCCTCGGTGGTCGTGGCGACACGGGTGGAGTGGCCAGCCTGCTGGTGTCATTGGGTGAAGCGTTGGCTAAGCGCGCAGATGTCGATAGCGTGCTTACCATTGGGCGTGGGGCTGTGGTGGATACTCTCACCACAGCTACTACTCATAGTGATAGTTCATTGGCCTACGCGATGATCACCGTGGGTGATCATGCTCGTACTGCAGAAACGCCGGATGACAGCTGGGAACATCTGCCGTCAATTAAACGAGGACTGCGGCGAGTGATGCGCCAAACTATGCCAGTTGATATGCTTCACTTGCGGATGGCCGACGCCGGCACCTTGGCCGGGTCAGAAGTCGCTGATGCGCTGGATGTTCCGGTCTGTTTTAGCGCCGCGCCAGATCCGCACAATGTTGTTCAGTCACTGCAATTACGCGGTGAACTTGACCAAGATAAATTCATTCAGCTATGCACCAAAGAGCATGTTTGGTTTAGGGCGAGGTTGGTTGAGAAGCTAGCCGAGCGTGCCAATCGTTTAGTGTTGTTTCCGCGGGCAAAACCGAGTGACCTTCTCGATCTACTCGGAATCGACTCACAGCGTTCTGGCCAGCGCGTTGCGGTGGTATCGGAGGGCATAGACGTCGAGCTTATTCGCCGTGCTGAAGCTAACTATTCCAGCGCAGTACCCGATAATAGCCAAGGGGCGCAATTGTTACCCGATATCCTCGCTGAACTGGCTGCTGAGATTCCAGAAAGTCGACGTCATTTGCCATTATTACTGAGTATTGGTCGGTTGAATCCAGTAAAAGGAATGGAGCGAGTTGCCGCTGCATGGGCCGGTGAACCGTTACTTCAGTCTTGTTATAACCTAGTGATTGTTGGTGGTGATTTGGTTAATCCATCGGCGACAGAGCGAGTGGTGCTTGCGGCCATCGATAAGGCGGTACCAGTGAAAGGGTTGCTGCGCGAGGGGCTGGTGCTGTTGGGCGGTAGGCCAAGAACTGATATCGCAAAACTTCTAGTAGCGACTGTTCGTGGCCGTTTTGGGTGTTGGTCAAAGGGCGGTTTGTACGTTGATGGTGCCCTTAAAGAAGAATTTGGTCTGGCATTGATCGAAGCATTGGTGTCGGGTTTGGTAGTGGTTGCTCCGAGCACCGGCGGTCCGCCCACTTATGTGACGCATGGCGATAATGGCGTTCTGGTAGACCCCAGTTCTGACCTGGCGACAGGAATACTCCACGGCATAGAACTGATCGATCGTCCAGAAAGAGTTGAGCGTGCCAAAACTATGGTCGCAGAGCGTTACTCGATTCAGGTAATGGCGGAGCAGTTGGTTAATGTGTACTCGCCAGAGCAGGTCGAATAATGACGTTACTGGTTATCAGTCCAGATTACGCGTCCCACTATGGACCGTTGGCGGTTATTGCTAAGGCAGCGCAACACGGCCGACGGCGAGTGGTGATTGCTACCGGGCATAGTTTGCGACCACGAGTTGAAGCAGAGGGGTTCGAGTGGCGTCAACTGAATCTTGCGGCGTCTTCAAACAGTGGTGTTGTGGTTAAAAATCCATCGATCGAACGTTTTCTCGCCGCTACTCGAAAAGGAGCGCTGGATACGATTCAATATCAGGCCTTGCAAAGGCAAGTTGACCTATTGTGGCAGCCTGAACAGGTAGTTGCCGCCATTGCCGCACTGCACAAAGAGATAGCACCTGACGAAGTACTAGTCGACCATGTGTCTTTTGGATCAACTCTCGCCATGTATGCGCTCGGTGAATCTTTTATCACGCTGGTGCCAGGCCATCCTAGCCAGCTACCAGTAGGTCAAGAGCGCTATGGGATCCCTACGGATTGGCCGCAGTGTTTGCAGCCGGATTCGCAACAACTTAATGAAGTTGAGCAACTGGCGGATATTGTTACTGCAGCATTTACCGAGCGTTGGAACGGCGCATTGGCAGCCTTAGCTCCAGAGCGTCCGCCGGTAAAGGATGCCTTTAGAGTCCATGGCCGCAGGGTGCTTTACAATAGCGCCGCCAGTTACCACAGTACTTTTCGGTCGCAGTTTTTAAACTCAGATCATCGCTTTGTCGGACCACTGGTGAGAGAAGAAGTGCTGCCTGAAAATGTAAACTCATGGCGCGATAAACAAGACAATCGCCCACAAGTCTATGTGGCTTTAGGTACATTTTTATCCCACCGATCAGATATTTTGATACGCATTGGCGAAGCATTGCGTATGGCAGGTGCAAGAGCCGCCATAGCTATTGGTTCAATGTCCAAACAACAACTAGGGCCGGTGCCTGAGGATTGGATAGTGGCCCGTGAACTGCCGCAAGTAGCAATGCTGCAATATGCCGATTTAGCCATCCATCATGGTGGTAATAACAGCGTGCAAGAGTGCCTTGCTACTGGCGTTCGTCAGCTAGTCTTACCTTTCTCGACTGACCAGTTTGCTAACGCTGCTGATCTTGAGCGAGTGGGGGTGGCGTCAGTGTTAGCGCCCAACGAAATGACTATAACAGCATTAGCAGAAGCGGTTATGGCGCGGCTCGATGCGCCGTTGCCAGTGATGCAACCGGCAAAGACGCAGGCGGATATTATTCAGTTATTGTTTGAGTAATACAGATAACGCTTGCTAGGGCTAGGTTATCCCACTTTATCAGACGCGGTGAAGACTAAATAACTTAAAGCTTTTGGGTCGATAAATTATTGAATAATAGAAGCGTAATTTAAGGATGTAGAATGAAATTAATACTGTTAATAATTACATCAATCTTAGTGGCGGGGTGTTCAGTGGTAGGCCAAAGTAATGTAGAAACTGCGGCTTATACTTTGCTAAAAGCCGATGACACTCAACAGATTGAAGTTCGTAACTATGAGTCGATGGTGTTGGTGTCAACTAATGTATCTGGCAGCAGTGGCAGTCCTTTTAGAAAATTGTTTAACTATATCAGTGGTGAAAATCAAGGGGCTGTTGAAATTCCTATGACCGCCCCGGTTATTATGGATGATAAAAACACAGCCAACAAAGGGACTAAAATATCGATGACTACACCTGTCTTTAGAAATGAAATTGCAGGTGTCTCTTCGATGTCATTTGTCATGCCAAATGATTTCACCTTAGAGACAACGCCTAAACCAACCAATCCTGAAGTTCGCGTGACTGAGCTTAAGGATTATAAAGTCGCAGCCATCCGCTTTAGCGGTACTCTTAGTGACAGTAATGTGGCAAAACACACAAAAATTCTTGCAGATTGGATTGCTCAGCAGGGCTACACGGCTATTAATGATCCGGTAACCGCCGGTTACAACGCACCGTTCACTTTACCGATGATGCGCAGAAATGAAGTGTTTATTGAGGTCAGGTAGCGGTGCCGATTGCTTTGTTGGCCTAAAGTGAGATGGCCTAGTGTCATCCGTCTAGCCAACTCGACGTAAAATAAACTGAGTATTCCCACTACTAATGCGTAGATCTATCTTGCTAGGCCACTTTCGGTTGGCTAAGTGTTATCATGAAGTCATACGGCGAGATGCTCTGAAGGTTTATGCTGACAGTAATATCGGTGCTGAGACTAAGAGATTAAAGATACCACTATGAATATCAAGCAAGAACTACAACGCCTTAAAAATAAATTAGAAAAATCTAGCCGTAAGTTAGCCGCTGCTCAAGCGCGTGGCGACAAAGCAATCGTACTGCAATTTAAAGTTGAAATAGAAGCATTAACTAAAGCGATTGCTAACGCAAAAAGTCAAACTGATCGCGCGGTAAGTGGTAAAGGCGAAAGTATTAAAGCCTTGGCTTTTAATCGTGAATTAACTAAAGAAGAACAAGCTGATATGGGCAAGCTGAAGAAGTCGGTACGAGGCTTGATTGTGGTACATCCGCTAACGGCACTTGGCCGCGAATTAACTGTCGAGAAAGTTACCGGATTTGCCCCCAAGAAGTTTTAACAGGAAGTTTTTATTTAGGTCAAAAAAAGTCATCTTAAACGGCCGCCTAGATACCATTACCGCCCCGACCTAGAAGCAGAACTTGACCAGTTGGTGAATGAAGCAACTCAGCTGCTTATTTTTGATATGACTGATCTTTAATATATTAGCAGTGCTGGCTTGCGCGTTATTTTTAAAGCGACAAAAGCCACCAAGGCAAAGAGTGGCAAAGCGGGTGTTTTAAAAATGCAGCCACAAATCAAAAAAGTATTTGATCTTATTAAAGCCTAGCCAGATGTGCCGATTTTTAACAATGACGCTGAAATGGATGAATACCTGACTCATATGCGACAGCAAGTATTAGACGGGGAATAGCGAATAGTTTTAAGCATTGGATTATTTTATATAGTTAAACTCGTCAATAACCTTATTACGCCCAATCAATAAAAAACCCGCAGCTACCGATGCGAGTTTTTTCTGGCTATGAAAAATAAACGCGCCACTCTTTTTTTGAGAGTGGGCGTTTTTCAACAATGTAGTAGTAAGGTTACTCGACCCTAGCTGCAAGTAACTGCTGCTTTAAAAAGTTATTATTGCCAGTTTCGGGCGACAAAATCCAGCAGCGGGCCAATGACGTTATTAGTCTCGTCATCATTAGCTGACAATATATCAAAGTGGGCATAGCCTTCGGACATATGTACCTCGAACCCACCGGAGACGTCGCCGTAAGTTGGAAAAGCGGGGCTGGGGTTGTTTAGATCCACCACCCGAGCAGTTACACCATCACAAGAAGGCGCTATACAAGTCGCAAGTAGGCCAGCGAACGACCGCCACGATGCTGGCGTGGGCGTGAGTCCATTGGTGCCGCCAAAGGCAATTACTGGAATATCAATTAGTCCGCCTTGGGTACGATTGTCGATATCAGTGCGGCCGCGACCCAACGGAGGCGGTGCCGACAATGGGCTAGTATCTAACCCCAGACCTGACGTCACGCTCAAGCCTGAAGACGGGTAATACCAGTCAGAGAAGTTGGTTTGACCGCGATAAAACATCGGCAGCATCTTTCTCTGGTCTGAGGGTTCAACTTCCAGCCCCCAGATGCCAATGTCGGCCAGTGCCTCTGGTGCTGAACCGTTGTCGACAAATGCCTCCGCTGGAATCTCATCAGTACCGGTCAACCAGGTGATGACTCCGTCGACTATCGGTCCCGCAAAGCCCATTGAGGTGGACACAAAAGGTGCCAGCGTGGCCGTGATACCATCGTCGTCTAGGAACTGTCCAAGCAGGCTCATGGAAGAAGCCGGTTGGCTACCCAATAACGCTTTCAGGCCTGCCAGCTGGGGAACCTTGTCAAGTGCTGAGTTGCCGGATTCATTATTTTGTTCGACTTGTAAGATGGATAAACCTTCCTCTCCATTGACAACAGTGTCCAGTGCACTTACATCTGATATGGCTAGTAGCTGCGGGCTTAGCAGGCCACCGACATTGGAATACGCATCGATATTTTCCACACATTTAGGTTTGGATAAGGCTGCACAATCCATCGTTTCTGTCGCTACAGTACAGACAGTCACTCCGTCGCTGCAGCGCGGGGCATCGTCGCGTACTGCACCGAATAATCCGCCATCAAAGCGTGCCTCAATCAGATCTAGCGTGGCTGCGTCCACTGGGGCAGAGTTATTTGAACCGCCGCCGCCTTCCAATAGGATTAAGCCACGCAGCTTGCTAAAACCCGATTCAGGCGCACCGCCGGATAGGTTGAAGTCAGTGGCGGCATAGCGGGCGGTATAGCCAGTGCCCGCTGAGTGGCCGCCTAGAAATACATTACCGTTCAGCGCTGCCTCGCTGGCCTTTTCAACTATGGCATCGATATCAAAAGAATGAACCAATGGCGTCCACTCAGCGATAAAGGCCGTGTCAGAGCTATTGTTGTGGAACACCGCACGTCGATTCGGTCCGTCTACCAGTGGCTGGCTTAGCGCCAACCCCAGTTCAGTGCCGAACAAAAAGTCTAAACCTACTTGTGGGTCATTAAGGTCTTCGGCTATATCAAGGCCGACTGTATCCTCCAGCTGGTTTGAACGTCGATCCATCGCCCATACTTCTAGGGTGAGTGAATTTTCCTCCTGCGCCCTTCGAAGTAATGTATCTGCTAGCAATAGGAAATTGGAGGCACCACCTTCAAAGCCAGGCACCAACACCAAGATGGCATCGGGCTTTCGCCCATCGCTATCAGACAAGAAGTAGCGCGTATAGCGAGCCTTATTAAGATCCACGTCGGCGCTGCCGAACTGGGTAATGAGTAAAGGGTTAGTTACCACAACACCGGGACTGCCGGGAGTCTGTGCCGGCTTTGCCGCACTTGGCAGATCCACAGTTTCCTGCAGCAGGGTTATCGGCTCAGGTTCAGGGCTCGGTGGGTTAGAGGAATTGTTGCTATCACTACAAGCAGCTACTAACACAATGCTTGTACAAAGCAGCAAACGACGAAAAAGGTCTTGCATGTTCAGATCACCTTGGCTTATAAATTATATCTATAGCGTAACTTAAAATAGTGTGTTGAAGCACGCTAATGACCTCCAAGGTAAGCTCAACAACGGTTACGGTTTTGTCACAGTCGGACTGGGATAATAATACTGCTAATTTAATGATCGACCTTTCACTTAGATGCTGATAAATGAACAGATGTTGTTGGATTACGCGTAGATTTTATTTGCCTTAAGTAAAAAATGTTAACTAGTCAGTAGCTGCTATCTTTTTATACTGTTACCAGCTAATGGCTGTCTTTGATCATCTTGTATTTGCAGGCGACAATACAATGGGTAGTGATCAGAGCTTGAGATATTATCAACAATACTAACGCTATGATTACTCATTCCACGCACATAGACATGGTCAAGAGCACGCTTTCCTCTAGGTTCTTTGTCAGGCACGCAGCGTACATAACCATCACCGGCCAAAATGATATCGATATGCTGGCGCTGCTTGGCAGTAAAGGTGTTGAAATCACCTGCAAAAATAGCTGGATAATCACGGTAGGCATCAGTTGCCTTTAAGATCTGTTGAAACTCTTTATTGATGTTTTTTTTACGTTTAAACAATAGCATATGAATATTAATGACTAGCAGTTGCCGACCATCTTCTAAATCGAAAAAACTGACTTGTGCAGCTTTCGGGGTATTGCTGATGGGTTCTCGTCCATGACTTAGCAGAGCCAGTGGATTGCCTCCCATTCTATAATCACTGAGGGTTACCACTCCCTCGCAAAAGCCATCGGGGCGTAAATAGCTAATAGCGTAATTATAATTCATAGCATGAAAGTGTTTATCTAAAAACAACATCTCGTGGAATAGCACTTCCTGTAAACAAAAAATATCACAGCGTTGATTCAGTCGCAGCATATCTTTGTCAAACGCTTCGGCGCCATGACGTTTAAAGGTATTCCAAACTAGCAGAATAAGCTTCATTGGCAGTAAGGGGCTGTCTGGTGCACGCTGCAGCTTAAGCCGTAGGCTGTGCTCGCGGGCTTTTCTTACCTGCTTAAAATTAATCAGATGTTGTCGTATTACCATTTTTAGTCTTTAAAAATAAGGGTTTAATATGCATGCTAGGTTGTAACATAAACGCATTAGTTCTTCACTTTTGTTCAACTGCTGGTAAAGCATATTCAGTGGCTAGTGCACTGGCAAGTTAACTGATGTTTTAGATTAAACATAGATTTTATGTGGTTGAGTAAAAGACATTAACTGGGCAGAATTATTGTTAAAAATGTACTTATGCTATAGCTGCGAAACTGCTAGCTTCGCCACTGCATTCAATTGCGCACCATCATTAGCGGCATAATTGATAATTTTCTTTTTCATTGGTGGCGCCCAAAACAGCTGTAGATGTTTGGTAACTTTAGCGGCAATGATCAACTCTTCATCGCCGATAGCAATATTATCTGCAATCTGATTAATCATTTTTATTAGATGATCTAATTCACTGGTAAGCATTATTCAACCTTGCTGTGTTAATCGTTGGCTATGGGTATAGGCAATATGTCTATGTTGTCGTGAAAAACCGACCAAGGTAATGCCTGCATCACCAGCAACATCAAGTGCTAGTGATGTTGGTGCTGACATAGCTGCTACTACAGCGATACCGGCTTTGGCCGCTTTTTGGACTATTTCGTAACTGGCGCGGCTCGATATCAATAAAAATCCTGGTTGTTGTAAAATATCCGCAGTCCATAACAAACCGATCAATTTGTCTAATGCATTATGGCGACCGACATCTTCACAGACCTTAATAATATTTCCTTGTACGTCGCACCACGCCGCGCCATGAACCGCACCAGTTAATTTCTGTAGCGGTTGATGGGCGGGCAGGTTGGCGGTGGCGTAATTGATAGCGCTATGAGAAATAGTAAATTGGCTGGTAACCTCTGTTACTGGCGCTCGAACATGATCCAATGATTCTGCACCACAAATTCCACAACCACTTCTACCGGTTAAATGGCGGCGGCGGCTTTTTAATTGCATAAAGCTTTCGCTGGACATTGTGATGGCTACTTCAATGCCTTTTTCGCATTCAATAATTTCAGTAGCATGAATTTCTTCCGCACGGCTGATAATGCCTTCGGTTAAACTAAAACCCAACGCAAATTCTGCTAGCTGGGTAGGGCTTACCATCATAACTGCGTGAGAAATACCGTTATAGACTAATGCAGCGGCAACTTCTTGAGCAATCAAGTCAGTTTGATTTTGATTAAGCTCAGTTGGCCATTTAGTAATTTTACGGCCAACCGCACCAATTTTCTCAATCGCATTGTCGATCACGATTTACTCCTTTTAGCGATAGTGCTATGGGTCCAGTTCAGATGATTCACTGTCATGCAGAAAGGCCGTTTGTTTATCTGAGAAGGTGTGGTAATTCTGTTGCCAATCAGATTTCGAATTGACCTTATTAAGCTGTACTGCGGTCACTTTATATTCGGGGCAATTGGTGGCCCAGTCTGAACTATCGGTGGTGATAACATTAGCGCCACTCTCAGGGTGATGAAAGGTAGTGTAAACCACGCCAGGCTGAACTCGCTCAGTTAAATTAGCTGTTAACACCGTTTCGCCAGCGCGACTTTTTATTTGCACTAAATCGCCATCAGCAATGCCACGATCTTGGGCATCATGGGGATGAATTTCCAACAAATCTTGCTCATACCAGCCAGTATTAGCGGTGCGACGTGTTTGTGCGCCGACATTATATTGCGACAAAATTCGACCGGTGGTCAATAAGAAGGGAAAGTGTTTATTCACTTTTTCCTCAGTAGCGACATATTCGGTGACCGCAAAAAAGCCTTTGCCACGGACAAATTCATCAACATGCATAGTGGGTGTGCCGTTAGGTGCTGCTGCATTACAGGGCCACTGTAGTGAGCCTTCTTCGTCTAGACGTTGATAACTTACGCCACTAAAGGTGGGCGTTAACGCGGCTATTTCATCCATGATTTCACTTGGATGGGTATAATGCATTGGATAGCCTAGAGCATTTGATAAAGCGATTGTGCCTTCCCAGTCGGCCTTACCACCCAGCGGTGCCATTACTTTTCTTACTGGCGAAATTCTTCTCTCGGCGTTGGTAAAAGTGCCGTCCTTTTCCAAAAAAGAAGCCCCAGGCAAAAATACATGCGCATACTTGGCCGTCTCATTAAGAAAAATATCCTGCACAATTAAGCAATCTAAATTACGCAGCGCGGCTTCTACGTGGCGCGTATTTGGATCAGATTGAGCAATATCTTCGCCTTGGCAATACAGCCCCTTATAGCTACCTTCCACCGCTGCATCTAACATATTAGTGATACGCAGCCCTGGCTCATTATCAATTTTCACACCCCAATGCTGCTCAAATTGGTGGCGAGTTGCATCGTCAGAAACATGGCGGTAACCGGGTAATTCATGGGGAAATGAGCCCATGTCACAGGCGCCTTGAACATTGTTTTGGCCGCGTAGTGGGTTTACCCCAACGCCTTCACGGCCTAGGTTGCCGGTTAGCATAGCTAGGTTGGCAATGCCCATTACCATAGTCGACCCTTGGCTATGTTCAGTAACCCCCAAACCATAATAGATCGCGCCATTGCCAGCTTGTGCATACAGCCTTGCTGCGTCGCGCAGCAGCTCTGCAGCAATGCCAGTAACATCTTCTAGTGTTTCTGGTGAATTACGTGGTTCTGAAATAAATGCCTGCCAGCGCTCAAAAGCTTCTTCTTCACAGCGCTCTTCAATATAGGTTTTAGCATGCAGGTTTTCAGTAATAATGACATGGGCCATAGCATTGATAAAAGCGACATTAGTACCTGGTCGTAGTTTTAAATGATGCTGAGTTTCAACGTGGGGACTTTTAACTAAATCAATACGGCGTGGGTCGGCGACTATTAATTTTGCACCTTCGCGCAAGCGCTTTTTTAAACGCGAGGCAAATACGGGGTGTGCATCGGTTGGATTAGCACCAATCACCATTACTACATCGGCGTGGTCTACCGAATCAAAATTTTGGGTGCCGGCTGATTCTCCCAAGGTTGTTTTTAATCCATAGCCGGTGGGCGAATGGCAGACGCGAGCGCAAGTGTCTACGTTGTTGTTGCCAAAAGCAGCGCGGACTAATTTTTGTACTAGGTAGGTTTCTTCATTGGTACAGCGTGACGAGGTAATGCCGCCAACGCTATCAGTACCATATTCTGCCTGGATTGATTTTATTCGTTTGGCTGCAAAGGTGACTGCTTCATCCCAAGATACTTTTTTCCAAGCCTCATTTATGTTGTCGCGAATCATTGGTGTGGTAACTCGATCACCATGGGTTGCGTAACCAAAAGCAAAGCGACCTTTGACACACGAATGGCCATGATTCGCTGCGCCATCTTTATAGGGCAGCATGCGGACTACTTCGTCGCCTTTTAAGTCGGCTTTAAAAGCACAACCCACACCGCAATAGGCACAGGTAGTAATAACACTATGCTCTGGTTGCCCCTGCTCGATAATAGTGTTTTCCATTAAGGTCGAGGTTGGACAAACTTGCACGCATGCACCGCATGAAACACAGTCCGACTCCATGAAGCTGTCGGCTTGGCCAGCGGCCACTTTTGAATCAAAACCGCGGCCATCTATAGTTAATGCAAAAGTACCCTGAACTTCTTCGCAGGCTCTGACGCAGCGTGAGCAGACAATGCATTTGCTGGGGTCAAAGGTGAAGTAGGGGTTACTGGTATCTTTTTCTGCGGCCAGATGATTATCGCCGTCAAAGCCATAACGCACTTCTCTCAGGCCCACTTCACCGGCCACGTCTTGTAATTCACAGTCACCATTGGCTGGGCAGGTTAAGCAATCCAACGGGTGGTCAGAAATATACAGTTCCATCACATTACGGCGAATTTTTGCGATCTTATTATTCTGGGTTCGCACTACCAAACCCTCTTCTACTGGTGTGGTACAGGATGCAGGAAAGCCCCTGCGTCCTTCTATTTCTACTAAGCAAATACGGCAAGAACCAAATGCTTCAATTGAGTCCGTGGCGCAAAGTTTGGGTATATTAATATCTGCTAAGGCGGCTGCGCGCATAATTGAAGTGCCTGCAGGCACCCCAATTTCTTGGCCGTCAATAGTGATGCTAACCAATGGCTGCGACAGATTTGCAACTGTCTCTGTTGCAGGGGTGCCATAGTCTTTATTTGGGTTAAGGTCTTTCTGGGGATCAAAGTATTGCAACATGGCGATGTCCTATTAAACCTAAGTGGAAACATTAATGGTTGAAGAATTAAAGTCTTCTGGAAAATATTTCAATGCGCTCAGTACTGGAATTGGTGTCATCCCACCCATGGCACAGAGAGAACCATGAGTCATGGTTTCGCAGAGGTCTTCAAGCAGTAGAGTGTTGTTTGCAGCTTCATCGCCAGCGCGAATTTTATCAATTACCTCGACCCCGCGGGTAGAGCCTATACGGCAAGGGGTACATTTTCCGCAGGACTCGATAACGCAAAATTCCATTGAGAAGCGCGCCTGCTGGCCCATGTCTACGGTATCGTCAAAAGCAACTATGCCGCCGTGACCTAGTACTGCATCAATAGTGGCAAACGCTTCATAATCTAATTCTGTGTCCCACTGGTCTAGCGGTAAATAGGCGCCTAGCGGGCCACCAACCTGAACTGCTTTCATTGGTCTGCCGGTACGGGTACCGCCACCGAAATTCTGTAAAAGAGTATTTAATGATGGGCCAAAAGCTAATTCTACTAAACCAGCTTGTCTAATATTTCCTGCTAATTGAAAGGGCAAAGTACCGCGAGATCGTCCCATTCCAAAGTCTTTATAATAGCTGGCACCTTTAGACAAGATGATCGGTACACTCGCCAGTGAGATGACATTATTGATGACAGTAGGCTGCCCCCATAGACCGGTAATGGCGGGCAGCGGCGGTTTTGCTCTTACCATGCCGCGTTTGCCTTCTAGACTTTCGAGTAGTGCGGTTTCCTCACCGCAAATATAAGCGCCAGCGCCTAAGCGCACTTCGATAGTAAACGTCTGGCCACTATCGAGAATATTATTACCTAGATAATTATTGTCGGTGGCAACTTTAATAGCCTGATTCAATACCTGTTCGGCTAAACGATATTCTTCACGTAAGTAGATAAAACCGACACTTGCCCCCACTGCCAAACCAGCAATAGTCATTCCTTCGATTAGACATAAAGGGTCACTCTCCATAAGCATGCGATCAGCATAAGTACCCGAGTCACCTTCATCAGCGTTGCAGACAATGTATTTTTGATCAGCCGGCGTATTCAATACGGTTTGCCATTTGATCCCAGTAGGGAAGGCCGCCCCGCCACGTCCTCGAAGGCCAGAATCGGTTACCGTGGTAACTATTTGCTGGGGTGAATCTTCCAATGCTTGGCGTAATCCAGCAAAACCGTCGTGGGCGCAATAGCTATCCACTGCTAGCGGATCAGTAATACCGACTCGCGCAAAAGTTAATCGTTGTTGATTTTTTAGATAAGGAATTTCTTCAGTTAAGCCAAGATAACGTGGGTGATTTTCGTTTTCGAGCCAGCACTCTTGCGCCATAAACTGGTCGAGATCAGCAGTTGTCATTGGCCCATAGGCAACGCGGCCGCGCTCGGTTTGTATTTCTAGCATTGGCTCTAGCCAATACAGTCCGCGTGAGCCGTTGCGCACAACCTGCAGCGGCAATTGTTTTTGCTTGGCAATTGTTTCGATTGTTGTGGCAATTGCATCGGCACCTAGTGATACCGCTGTGGTGTCTCTTGGAACATATATTATATGACTGGGGTTTGAGTTCATTTTATTGCACCGCTAATACTTGAGTTCGAAGGGTGGCAAGTAATTGGTCAAATTTGTCTGTGTCTACATTTGCATGCACCACAGCGCCGATGCGTATCGCTGGCGAGCAAGCACAGTTGCCCAAGCAATAAACAGGTTCTAGGGTAATATCACCATCGCTGGTGGTTTGGTGGTAATCAATTTTTAGGGCCTGTTTTACATGGGATTCTAGCGCCCGGCTGCCCATGGCCTGGCAGGATTCAGCTCGGCAAATTTGAATTGTATGGTTACCTGGTGGCGTTGAACGAAAGTAATGATAGAAGCTCACCACGCCATGTACTTCAGCTCTGGAAAGGTTCAATCCGTCAGCCACAAGCGGCAGTGACTCAGGCGGGATATAGCCGAGCTTATCTTGCAGGGCATGTAAAATTGGCAGTAAAGCGCCAGGTTCATGCTGCATTGCGTTGACGATACTAGTCACATCTTCGGTTTGCCAGTCTGCTGAATTGCTGTTTGTGGTCATAAGAGTCTGTTTGCCTAAAACGAGTATTAATTGGATTACAGTAAACTATATATGTATAGTTTTGCCTATTTGAAGTATTGTTGTTTATAATTATCAACTCCACGATAACACTGCTTATCTTGCATCTAAATATGAATTTTCATTCCTATTTAGGGTTATGGTGACCACTGGCTAAAAGAAGGAAGGCTATGACTAAGCGCATACATATTACGCAGGGATGGTCATTTCATGACGATGAGGGGAATTCGCTCAATCCTCAGCTATTTCCGCTACTTAATGGGATTAAGCAAACCGGTAAACTGACCGCAGCTACTAAACTAGCTCAAATTTCTTATCGACACGGCTGGAATCTACTCGACCAAGCCACGCAATTTTTTGGCAGTAAACTAGTCAATTTAGAAAAAGGTCGGGGGGCGAAACTAACCTCACTGGGTGACAAAATACTGTGGGCCGAACAAAGAGTTGGAGCAAGATTGCAGCCGCAAATGGAAAATTTAGCATCAGAGCTCAATATTGAAATTCATAAAGAGATGGCAGATTTTAGCCCCGTATTAAGGTTGTATGCCAGCCATGGCTATGCTGTTGCTTTACTGCCTGAATTTGCCGACCGCTTTCAATTAGATCTGCAATACAAAAATTCAGATGATGCACTAGCGGCGTTAAGCCGAAATGCCTGCGATCTTGCGGGGGTCCATATTCCAGCCGAGATACCAGTTGAATCGTTAATAGAACGTTATAGTCGGCATCTAACAAAGCGTCAGTCTATAAGCAGTTATAGAGTGATTCGCTTTATTACTCGCCAGCAGGGATTAATGGTAGCTCGATCAAACCCTAAAGCTGTTGGCGGTATTATTGACTTGGTAAGAAGTGATATTAAATTTATTAACCGGCAAAAAGATTCCGGTACCCGAGCATTGCTCGATAAATTACTTAGCGACCAAAATATCGCTAGTGATAAAATAAATACTTGTCCGGAAGAAGAGTTTACTCATACTGCTGTAGCCGCGTTTGTGGCCGCAGGAATGGCCGATGTCGGCTTTGGTGTTGAGGCCGCTGCCAGGCAGTTCAATCTTGATTTTATCCCAGTCACCAGCGAACACTATTTGATGATTTGTCATGAGCGTAGTTTGAAGAAAGAGGCTGTGGTGCAGTTTTTAGCACAACTGCGCAGCTCCGCTTTTCATAGCAAGGTAGCAGAATTAGCCGGTTATTCTGCGAAAAAATGTGGGGTTATTGAATTGTTGCAATAGGGCCTACTTTATCAATGGCAGTAACTAGTAGACAAAGCTGCTATCGGCAAGCTCACTGATATTTTTAGACTACGTTAAGTTTGATTTAACAGAATAAAAACAGTTAACCTTAGCAGATCTCTAGGCTATATCTGCGCCAATAGGCTAGGAAGCAATTGGGGTGATCAGCTAATAGCATTAGACTGTATTGGTGTAGTTGCTAACCAATGCCGTTAAGAGCCTCTTTGGTTGAAATAACCATAAAATATTAAATAACAGTAGGTTGAAGATGAATATTGCCAGTCCTGATGAGCTAGCCAAATTTCTTGAACAGTACCCTGACACGACAATGCTTGAAGTGTTGATGCCAGATATTAATGGCATTTTACGCGGGAAACGTATTCCTCGTAATGAGTTTAAAGCCTTGTTTAATGGCGGAATAAAGAATCCTGCATCAACTACGTTATTAACCTGCCGCGGTGAGATGTTGATTGATCTTAAGGGCTACCGTGGTGACCCTGATAAATTAATCAAGCCGTTAGCTAATACTCTCAAAGCCGTTAACTGGGTAAAGTCTGATACCGCCCAGGTATTAACAACATTTACTGAGCTGGACGGCTCACCGGGTATGTTTGATTCTCGTAATATTCTCATTAAGGCGTTACAACCCCTATACGAAATGGGCTTTAAGGCAGTTGTGGCCACAGAGCTAGAGTTTTATTTACTAGAAAAATCTACTGGTGCTAAACCCAAGCCCAAGTTGCCACGTATACCTGGCACTGGCCTTGATCAAACTGGTACTCAGTACTCAATGCCGGAGGATTATTGGGAATATGATGAGTTCTTAGACGATGTTCGTAAAACCTGTGTTGAGCAAGATGTGCCGATGACAACAGTGCATTCTGAATATTCGCCCGGTCAATTTGAAATTAATTTACACCATTGTGACGATCCAGTGTTGGCATGTGATCATGCCTTGCTATTGAAGCGTATTGTTAAAGGGGTTGCGTTTAAACACGGCATGGAAGCTACCTTTATGGCCAAGCCGTTTGCAGAAATTGCCGGTAGTGGTTTGCATATCCATTTCAGTCTTTACGACGATGCGGGCAATAATGTTTTTGCTGATACTAATTCATCACTAACGCCGCCTATTTCAGATATGCTGCGCCAAGCTATTGCTGGCCTCGCTGAAACAATGTCTGAGGCGATGGCAGTTTTTGCTCCTACGGCCAACTCTTATCGTCGTTTAGTACCTGAAAACTTTGTTCCGTTAACACCCAGTTGGGGTTATAACCACCGCGATGTGGCGTTGAGAATCCCGGTGTCGGATGATAAAGATCGTCGCGTTGAACATCGGGTTTCCAGTGCGGATGCAAATCCTTATTTAGTAATGGGGGCCATTGCGGCGGGTATTCATTACGGCATAACCAATCAATGCGTGGCTGTCACCGAGATGGTGGTGGAAAGTGAAGAGATGGAAGAAGTGATCACCTTGCCGCGGGAGTGGGCCTCGGCACTGGATAAATTTGCCGACAGTAAAATTTTGCCGCAATATTTTGGTGAGCAGTATTGTCAGCTTTTTGAACAATTACGGCGCAGTGAATGTGATGAGTTCGCAGCCAAAGTGTCCAACATTGATTACGAATGGTATTTACGCGCTTTTTAATAAAGTAAATTGAAAACGGATTATTAAAGATCATTATCGAAGTGAGATTGTTATGTTATTAAAGAAAACCGCAGAGACTCGCGAGCATACTAAATCCTATTATGCAGCATCCGTTAATACGGTAACTAACTACCCTGAATTGGAAGGTCAGGTAGATGTAGATGTCGTTATCGTTGGTGCAGGTTTTAGTGGCGTCGCTACTGCTGTTGAGCTTTGTGAGCGGGGCTATAAGGTCGCACTGGTGGAGGCCAATCGAATAGGCTGGGGTGCCACTGGCCGCAATGGTGGACAAATAATTGGTGGGGTCGGAAATAACCCAGATGCGTTTCGCCATTCAATTGGTCGTGAGGGCGTGGACGCTGTCTACAAAATGGGCACTGAGTGTGTCGATATCATTCGTGAACGAGTTGCCAAATACAATATTGATTGCGATCTCAAGTGGGGCTATGGCGAAGTAGGTTTGCGGCCTCGGCATATGCGGGCCTTTAAAGAATGGGCCGCTGAAACTGAGGCTATTCAAGTTTTAGATAAAGAGCAAATGCGTGAATATGTAAAGTCCGATCTTTATTTGGGCGGTTACTATCGCGAGGACTGGGGTCACCTTCACCCCATCAATTTATGTGTTGGTGAGGCTCAAGCGGCTGAAGGTATGGGCGCTAAAATATTTGAACAGTCACGGGTTACCAAAATAACCTATGGGGAAAACCCTGCAGTGCATACTGAAAAGGGCACTATTAAAGCTAACTATGTTGTCCTAGCCGGCAATGCCTACTTAGGCGACTTGGTGCCCTATCTCGATTCAAGAGTGTTACCTTCTACCAGTTGTATTATTGCTACCGAGCCGCTAACTGACGAACAGATTGCGGCAACGTTGCCCAAAGATATTGCAGTGTGTGATTCGCGAACGGCACTGGATTATTACCGGCTTTCAGCTGACAAGCGGATGTTGTTTGGTGGCCTGTCAAATTATAGTGGATTAGAGCCAAACGATATTACCGGCGTACTATCCAATAAGATGCTAAAAGTATTCCCGTCATTAAAGGATGTGCGCATCGATTACGAATGGAGTGGGCAATTGGCGATCAGTGTTCGCAGGATGCCACAGATGGGTAAACTTGAGGGCAATGTGCTTTACATCAGCGGTTATTCTGGTCATGGGGTAGCACCGACCCACATTATGGGTAGAATCTTGGCAGAAGCCATAAGCGGAAATACCGAGCGCTTCGATATTATGAATAAGATGCAGCATCTGCCGTGGCCCGGCGGTAAATTACTGCGCCGCCCAGCGATGGCATTAGGGATGATGTATTACAAAACATTGGATATGTTCTAAAATCCCCAGCTAAGCCACTCGGCCATGGCCAGGTGACTTAGCTTGTTAACTACTATTATCTAGAGCTGGATCAGCTTGATCGACCAGCGCGGTCCTTAAAGCAGAGATGGTCTGCAAGCCTCTTATCCCTGAAGGGCTTGAATAAAAATATTTACTGACGGCAACGTCGTTCAAGTCTGACTTTATGGTTGCTTAAACAAAACCATAATAATAACGGTCTTCTTTTATTCCTGTAACTAAAGCTATATCGCTACTAAAGCCACCATGGCCATCACCTCTGGCTCGTAGTTTCACTGCTGCAGATAGTATTAGTTTTAAACTAGTAAAGTAGCTATACCGATACTGGAGATGTTGTGAAACTGATTAAGGCCATTAGTGCGCAGCGAGCCTTTTTGTTGCAAGCTTTGACATAGCTAATCACAACCCGATCAGTGTTTGGTAGGTTAGCAATGTCATAGTATAAATAGCCTATTACGTTTACTCTATTAGCCGTTAGCCGTAAATTTCATCCATTAACAGCCTAGGTTAAGCTTATGGTGATAACCAGTTAACTGTTTAATTACTCACTTTTTTCTTACTAAAGCGGGTTTATAACAAAAATGTAACGGTGATAATATTAAAAAATTAGCTGCAGAAAAATGTTGTGGTTATTTCTCTGATAACCCCGCAGCGCGCTATTGTGAGGCATAATCACTAAGTTGGCGCACCATTACTGCATCAAAATAGTGGGTCAATGTCGGGTCTGTTCGCCCCTATAGGAGCGGATGTTTCTGCTTTTTCTTTGCCCTATGTTTTCAATAACGTAAACCCTGGGGAGTATATTAATAATGAAGAAAATAAACCGGTTGCCTTTTGTACACACTAGTATCGCTCTTGGCGTTATGGTCGGAAGTGGGCTTGTCACCCTCTCTACTGTTGCTAATGCCCAAGAAGTGGAAGTTGTTGCTAATGCCCAAGAGGTGGAAGAATCTGATGGCGCTAGTTACAGACTAGAAGAAATTATTGTTACCTCGCGACGACGTACTCAAGATATTCAAGACGTGCCGCTATACATTCAGGCCTACGGTGAGAAAGATATTCGCGAGGGTATGATGCGCGGTTTCGAAGACTATGCCCGAGATTTGACTAGTGTGTCTTTTGGTACCTCTGGTCCGGGTGCATCAACCATTGCCTTCCGTGGAGCGATATCTCAGCCGGCCGGTTTCGACGCTATTAGCTCGTCGACTCTTTACCTCGATGAGATTCCGATTACTCGCGACGGGCAAAACCCCGATGTGCGTTTATACGATATTGAACGGTTAGAGGCCCTATCCGGTCCACAGCCGACGCTTTATGGTGCTGGCTCCCAGTCGGGAACGCTGAAAATTGTTACCAACAAGCCAGATACAGAAAACAATGGCGGCTCTGTGATGATTGAGGCTGGCTACATAGAGGAGGGCGAGCCTTCTTACAATGTCAGTGGTGTGGCCAACTTTGTTATAGTCCCTGACAAACTTGCAGTGCGTTTGGTTGGCTTTCATGAAACTGAGGGCGGCTACATTGATAATGTTCTAGGTACGACTAGCTTCTACTCTGATGACAACGGCGACCGTACTAACGCTGACCAAGTCGAGGATGACGTTAACGACTGGACTACGCAGGGTGCCCGCTTAATGGTGCGCTGGGAGCCCAATGAGAATTGGATAATAGATGCAGGCATTATCTACCAAAATTCGGAAACCGAAGGTCGGTTCGACTTCAATCCGGCATTAGGTGACCTAAAAACAATTAAGTTTAAAGATGAGACCAACGAAGATGAGTGGTACAACTTATCCTTGTCTATTCAGGCAGATCTAGGCTTTGCTGACTTGACTATTGCCGGTGGTACTCACAACCGTTCCATCGATTATAATATCGACTCTACCGCCTATATGTCCCAGTATCGAACAGGTTCTCTTGATCGCATCGAGAATGCTACCGGGGTACGTGCCATACCTACAGACTTCTATCAATGTTACTACTATGACTATAACTGCTTTGAAACTGGCTACAATTTTGGGGAAAATCCAACCGGCGCTATTCGGCTGAAGCAAGAGGTTCAATCTTTTGCCCAAGAAATTCGACTGGTATCGAAAGATGACGGCAGCAACAAACTAAACTGGCTGGTTGGTGCTTTTTACGAAAAAACCGATAACGACTACGATTACCTAAGTACTGTTGACGATCTTGCAACCAACAACGCTGATAATGATGCTTTCGCAGGTTACTATGGCTTTGAGCCCACCAATGATTGGTTCGATCAGGGCTTCCGTGAAGGGACTACCTACAACGGCCGACCGGGTAATGAAAGAAACGGCCAATTACAAGACATTGAACAATTTGCCGTGTTTGGGGAAGTCAGCTATCGCTTTACTGATACCTTAACGGCGACAGTTGGCGGTCGCTGGTTTAATATTGAGCGCGGCGTGGAAGAAAACTCGCTATACCTCAATGCTGTTGCTGATGACTTTTCAGTGACAGAGGAAACGGAAGACTTCAGTCCTCGCTATAATGTCACTTGGACTCCAACCGATGACATTATGCTATATGCCACCTATTCTGAAGGCGTGCGACCAGGCGGTCAAAATGGTACTGCAGCGCAAAACAATCTGCAGGATACGATCAACGCACCTTTAACGTTTGCGCCTGATACCCTAAAGAATAAGGAGATTGGGGCTAAAGCAAGCTGGATGGACGGACGCTTGATCACTAATATGAGTCTGTTTATGATGGATTGGGAGGATTACCAGTTGTCAGTCCGGATACCAGAAGGTGTCGGCGTGTCCACGGTGAATGTCGGCAATGCTTCTATTGATGGGGTCGAAGGTATGATGGCCTTTAAAATTAGTGAAAAATGGGAATTAAGCAGTTCAGCAACCTTTCTTGACGCGCGCATTGATGACGATGTTACTTTTAGTGAAGGCCTAATTGTGGCGGCCGAGGCTGGCGATGCACTGCCTGTTGTGCCTGAGTGGAAAGTTGCGGCAAGCCTAGAATACCGTACCGATCTGCCCTTCGAGGGGCTGACAGGGATGGCTAGGTTTGACTACAATTACACAGGCGAGTCAGTCAATTCGACCCAAGCCTCAGTGCTATTGTTTGCTGGTTCAGGCCCAACAGCGGTGGACACCCAGCCTGCCTACGATATCGGCTCTTTGTTCTTTACTGTGGAGTCAGAAGAAAACGGCTGGTCAGCTTGGATAGGTATAGACAACCTTTGGGATGAGCGCGCTATTACGTTTATTGCGCCGCGGTTCGGTGATGGGCGGGCGTTTACTATACGGCCACGAGAGATTAGTGTAGGCTTTTGGCAGTCATTCTGATCGCCAGCTGGGCTAGGTGCTGATGATTTTTTTATTGTTTCTGCGTTATCAGCGCCGGCCATATTAATAGCCCCGATGGTCAGCGCGTGTTCAGGAGAAGTATTTGAATTCAGCTGATAAAGATCTACAGAGCCGAGTGCAACAGCAGATTTTAGGAAGGCAGGCTTTTGAGGAAGCCGGCAGCGCTGTTCGCTCCGGTGAGTTTTCTAGCGCTGATGAAATTTTGTTGGAAGCTTTGTTAGTTAATCCAAATGATCCCAATCTTTTGCGCTTGCTAGGTGTTTCACTAACTAAGCAAAAGCGTTACCCCGAAGCTGAGCAAAGATTGACCCATGTGGTAAGGCTGACGCCGCAGCATTCGCCTGCTTTTGGGGATCTTGCTGAGGCGCAGATGTTGCAAGGCAAGCTCGAAGAGGCACTGGGCTCGCTGCGCACCAGCATCAAACATGACCCCCATGATCAGCGTTCCCGGCAGAGCCTCGCTGAGCTCCTAACTTTGATGGGCCGTGGCAACGAGGCTGAGTTAGTAGTTACCGATTCCTTAGCGGCAAATCCGACTCGTCAATCCCTCGCCGACGCCATGCTGCATGTGCAGCAAAATCAGTTTGAAAAAGCCGAGAAAATCTATGATGAGGTGCTGCGACGGGAGCCAGAAAACGTCGATGCGTTAAGGTTACTCGGGGTACTGTGCGTTAAGCGAGAACGCTATGATGATGGCGCCGCACTGTTTCGTCGCACTGTTGAGCTGGCGCCAGACTTCTGGAAGGCTTGGATCAATCTTGGCTCGGCGCTTGGGGAACAGCAAAGGTTGGAGCAGGCCGAGGAGGCTTACTTGTCAGCATTGGCATTGGGCCCCGAATCTTTGCATACTCTAGAGCGCCTAGGCGCTAATGCCCTTAGGGCCGGTCAGCTGGACAAGGCTATAAATTGGCTGCAGCAGTCCCTTGTTATTAATGATCAGTATTTCCCCTCGCTATTATCCCTTGGGCATGCCCTCAAAACCGTTGGCAAACAGGATTTGGCTATCGATGCCTACAGGCGTTGCGCTATCGCTAAACCCGACTTTGGCGAAGTTTACTGGAGCTTAGCTAACCTTAAGACTTTTCGGTTTTCCGATGAGGAGGTAAAGGCTATGGAGGCGCAGCTTGGGCAGCTGGCTGATACGCCTGATGACCAAGCCTCAGAGATTGCATTTTCTTTTGCCTTAGGCAAAGACTGTGAAGACCGTAAAGATTACCCTCAAGCTTTTGACTTTTACAGCCGAGGCAATAGTAAGAAACGTACAGATGTTAATTATGATCCGATTGAATACGAGGCACAGAACGATCGCATAATCGAGGTGTTTACGGCGGAGTTTTTTGCCGAGCGAGACGGTTGGGGCTGTCAAGATGAGTCACCGATTCTGATTTTAGGTCTGCCGCGCTCGGGATCCACTTTGCTGGAACAAATTGTTGCCAGCCATAGTGAGGTTGAAGGTACGGCTGAGTTGCACTACCTATTGCGCGGTGCTACCGAATCAGGTCTTAATCGCGCTGACGGCATCAAATACCCCCAGGTTATGCATGAGCTTAAAGCTCATCATATACGTGGTATCGGTGAGGAATACATTGAAAACACGCTTAAGCATCGCAGCGGGGCGCGCTTTTTCACAGATAAAATGCCCAATAACTTCACCGGTATAGGATTTCTGCACAGCATACTGCCCAATGCCAAGGTGATCGATGCGCGGCGTCATCCGCTGGACAGTTGTCTAGGGACCTTTAAACAATTGTTCGCCAGAGGACAGGTGTTCTCTTACGATCTTTACGATTTGGCCCATTACTACACCCAGTATGTGCGCATGATGAAGCATTGGGACGCGGTGCTACCCGGCAAGGTGCTGCGGGTGAACTATGAAGAGGTGGTGGCTGATATTGAGACGCAAGCGCGGGCTATTGCAGCGCATTGCGGCCTCGACTGGCAAGACAGTATGCTCAACTTCCACCAAAACGAGCGAGCGGTCAAAACCGCCAGCTCAGAGCAGGTACGACAGCCAATTTATAGTAGCTCGGTGGCATTGTGGCGACGTTATGAAGATCAGCTCGAAGAGCTTATTGACTATTTAGAGCCGGTATTGCTGGAATTACCAGAGCATGATCGGCCAAAGTCTCTGCAAACTCGTTAGGCTAGTACTAAATCATCGGCTGAGCGGTTTAGTCCGCAGCCGGATTTTTAGGCCAGGCATAAGGCCACACTTCTAGCCCATGAACGGCGTTACGAACGTCTACACTAATATTAATGACCTTTTGCGCACGCTGCTCCTTCATATCATAAAGGGTAACTGTCGAGGGTGATGAGCCAGCGGCTAGTTGCCGCTCAGATACAACGCAAAGACCACGTCCGAAGCCTTGTCGCGCGATACTCGAGTCGTCCATATTCATATGGGTCAGCTGATGATCGGCAAAGCGCGGTACTCGCCAAGCCTTGCGGGTATCTGGGCTCTCAAAACGCAGTGTATCGGCGGCAGAGTCGTTAAATATAATGCCATCACGAAATGGCTGCGCGTTGTGTACGCCTTCGGGCAGCGTGGTCATTACACCTAACTTCTTACCGGCAAAGCGTAGCAGGGCATTGCTGCGCAGGCCGCTGATATACATGCCGCCGGTATTGCAAAACACATTATTCAAATGCAATTTGTTAAGCAGCCGCGGGCCTTCGTTGCTCTGGGGGTCAAAGCGTCGCGCAATAAATTCCATTCCAGTACTAACGACATGCATTCCCCAGTCAAAGCGTTCTGTTTCCAGATTCAACCCCAATATACTGTCGTAGCCGGTGGAGACGACAAAAAGATGGCCCTCGTGGATAGACATTTCATGGCAATGCTTCAGGTAAGGGTTGCGATAGCTGGTAACTATTTTAAATGCTTGGTCGAACACAAAAATTTCGTCGCTGGCCGCAATGTAGATTTTACCATCGTGGAACTCTATGCCGCGCAGACCTCGGTCCCAGCCGCGTCCGCTCCAGTCTATATCCATATTGTCCCAGTCCACCGGTTTAAGCAGCTCGTCGGTATCAGTATTAATCAGGTAGACACCACCGTGGCTTTCGCCCTGATTACTGCCGCGCACTACCGATGTAGCGATCAAGCAAGTCACTTTGTTGTTACTCGTGATTTATGCATTTAGAGCCTCTTTGCGCGGTAGATAGTCGAATATAAAGGTAATGCGATCTTCATCACCGCTGTTGATGACTCCATGCATTTTTTGGTTGTTGATTTCGTAAGCCTGGCCGACTTTTAAACGGTAAGGGCGACCATCGATCATAAAGCGAACCTTATTGTTGGTGGTAATTGGTATGTGGATACGATGGCCATGGTGGAAAGACTGATGATGGTCGGTATGTGAGGTGATTGTCGTGCCAGCCGTGAGTTTGGCAGCCATGGCGCGAATGATAGTGCCGCCGGGGGTATAACTTTGGGCGATGATGTCATGCATTAGCGGTAGCGCGAACTGGGACAGTTGCGCCCAGCTGGCACCTTTAACAACATCTATATTGGGCCAGTTATCGTGGTCACAAAAGATCATAACCAGTGACTGAGTGTTGTAATGAACCTCCTGATATTTCTTTTGGCGGATCTCTTCTTCCCGCCATGAGGGTTCTGTGAGCTCTAGAATGGCTTTGCTAAGCGGGTCGATATCGACCGCTCCCAGCTCTCTAATCGGCTGACCTATGTCCATGACTTGGGTGATCCTTTTATTTGGTGGGTAAGTCGTTAGTTAGTATTGCGCATTTTCCGTCTTGCTTCAGCATTAATGTACTATTTAGTAATGCTTCAATATTGATAAAGCAGTCGGACGAAGGTTTTCCATTACGCTGGCTTACGATTAGTCAGATAATGGCAGCTGCTGTATCAGGCTAAGAGTTAGCGTCGCTTAGAAAAATACGACAGCAATAAAAACGACAGCACCATGCCTGCGAGTAAGATCAGCACAGTCACTACATCGCGCTGGGCAGTTTCACTGTTCCAAGTCTTACTGACCTCAAACCAATACAGCAGGTATATCGAGAGCACCATCGGCGCGAAACCGATAGCGGTTGTCAGGGCGTAGCTAGCTTTCTCTTTCCAAGGATTCGTCATGGGTAATTACAGTCCTATTATTGTTTGATAGGCTAACCCTAACATAGGTTAAATAGTCTATTATTCTTACCCTATCGGCAAGGAGGTGTAAGGGCTTACTGAATGGGATGATAAATATTAATAATTAGTTTTTTACTACAAGGATTGATATCCATGAGTGTTGATTTAAAGTCATTACTTAAACATAAAGCGATTAATGAATGGGGGCTTTACTGCCTGTTTGCGATACCTATTTCGATTATGGTTATTGTTGAAATGTTGTCGGTAGATCTATCCACCGGCGCGGGCGTATCGGCGATGATTGGCTATTCTGTTCGCTGGGCAATTCCGTTTATTTATTTGGTGGTTGCAGCTTCTGCCATGAGGATTTTATTTCCAGGGCCGTTCACCAACTGGTGGCTGCGCAACCGCAAGTATATTGGTTTAATTTTTGCGACAGCGATGGCGTGGCAGGGATTGTTTATCTTTATAATGTCGACTTACTTCCGTGACTACTATTTTGAGAGCGTGTTTTATTTCCGTGATGAAATTGAGGGCAGTGTCGGCTATATTTTCCTCGGTTTTATGATAGTGACATCGTTCCATTTCGCCCGAAAATTAATGACCCTTAAACAGTGGAAGCTGATTCAAAAAGGCGGCATTTACTGGCTGTGGGCTTACCCGTTTAGCGTTTACTGGTGGAACCTGTATTACTATCCATATCCAGAGTTGTATGCCTATCCATATTCACCAGATTTTCATGATCATATTTTTTATTGGGCGGGCTTCGTTGCCTTTTTATTGAGGATTTTGGCTTGGGGCAAGAAAAGACAAGCGGCTGCTAGTGGAAGTCCGCTGCAAGTTAACGCAGGCCGCCTACTAGTGGCAGTTGGTTTACTAATGGCCCCGACCGGAAATTATTGGTTTGCAGCGGTTAATAACTTTTTAACCGCCCCCGCATGGTCTGCTGAGATGGGAATATGGCTACCATTCTGGCCGCTAGAGCCGTTTATACCGCTGCTTATTATCGGCCTTGGCATGATGGTCATGACTCTGCCTGCTGCCAGCTCAGCTGCTGCCAAGCTCAAGCCTGCTTAAATCACTTTGGTCGTCGGTTTAGCCGTTGGGCTATATCGACTCCAAATGACTTTGGCCGAGATCCCCCCGAGCAAGATATAAATAACCGCGGTGCTAAACGTTAATAAAGCCTCGCCCCGTGACCAATCCAGAGACCCATCGGCCAGTAGCTGGCCAGCTGCGGTCTGATAAGGCATCACATAATAAAAGACAAGCGGCTGCTAGCGGAAGTCCGCTGCATGTTAACGCAGGCCGCTTATTAGTGGCAGTTGGTTTACTATGGCCCCACCGAAAATTATTGGTATGCAGCGGTCAATAGCTTTTTAACCGCCCCCGCATGGTCTGCTGTGATGGGAATATGGCTACCGCTCGTCCGCTAGAGCCGTTTATACCGCTGCTTATTATCGGCCTTGGCATGCGGGTCATGACTCTGCCTGCTGCTAGCTCAGCTGCTGCCAAGCTCAAGCCTGCTTAAATCACTTTGGTCGTCGGTTTAGCCGTTGGGCTATATCGACTCCAAATGACTTTGGCCGAGATCACTCCGAGCGAGATATAAATAACCGCGGTGCTAAGCGTTAATAAAGCCTCACCCCGTGACCAATCCAGAGACCCATCGGCCAGCAGCTGACCAGCTGCCGTCTGATAAGGCATTACATAATAAACGATTAATAGTATCGGCATAATGCAACCATAGATCACTAGGCACAATGGCGCGATCATAGTGGTTTTAGTTTTCTTCAAGTCATAATCAACTGCCGGCGTCTGATGCAGTTGGATGCGATATTGTTCCTCTTCTGTACTGACCTCACCCCGAGCTGACAGAATAAAGATAGTCGCCAGACTGACGATTACGCCAATGATGACTGGGCTAAAATAGCTTGGTAGATCTATCAGTCCCAAGTATTCAAAACCCGCCGGAATGACGTTAAACATAAAGCCAGTGGCGACTCCCCAAAAGGCTGCATTGGCGGTAATACGCTTACTCCAGACACTCATAAAAGCAACGGCGCCCCAGGAAGACGCGAATACAGTGCCAATAAATAGCATTAGCCAAAATATATTTGGTGGAAAATAGAAACTGGCGACAAGCACAATAAGCCCCGTCGCCAGCATTAACAAACGCGTAGTATTTAAGCTCAGCGGGGTATCTCTTTTAATAATGTCATTGCTGACACTAAACCCAACCAATGACAAAAAGGTAGAAGCAGATGAGAGTGCAGCGGCAACAATCCCTGCTAGTAGAATAGCGCCTAACAGTTCTGGCACCATATTTTTCGCCGCCCAAATTATTACCGTTTCCGATGGGGTGATATCAGGGTTAACAATATTAATCAGCCCACCAATACCGTAGATAGCTAATTGCAGAACAATAACCGCAAAACAGGTATAAATAGATGCGCGAATAACAACGTGTTCGTCTTTTGCCATCAAGTGGCGACTGGCTTGCCAGGGGCCGACAGCATAGACCACACCCCAAGCTAAATCGATAATTACAATCCAAATCAGAAAATCAATATAGGTGGGCCACTCGGTACCTGGACCTATAGTGCCGTGCCAGGCGGCTATATCTCGTTTGCTATTACCTTCCACTAAGGTTTGTAAGGCGGTGGGAAAACCGCCGAAGTCACTTAAGATGACATAGACAAAAATTAAGGTGGCGATAGTAAATAAAAGAAACATCAAGGTGTCAGTGATAATGACACCTTTGGATCCAGCATACATGGTGAACATGGTGTAGCTGAACCAAGCAACTAATAGTCCCTGAAAGTAGGTTAGATCGGTAAGATCTGATAATAGGATGGCAGCCCCTTGGGTGACGACCAGCAGGTAGCCGCCAAGACCAACAATAATCGTCACTCCAACGACCTGCTGTACTCGATGACTATTAAAGCGTTGGCCAAAATAATCCGCTACTGTCGGCGCTCTACTTCGACGCAAGAAAGTTCCGAACAGTAAAGAGCCATAGATATAACCGATAACGGCTAAACCGGGGAATAAAAGATAAGGCCCCATCTGTCCGTCATAGGTAAAGCCTGCCTCGCCCATAAAAATTGTCGTACTAAAGACACTGGCCACCAGTGTGCCGACGATAAGTAAAGTTGGTGCTTGGCGTCCGGCAACAAAGTAGTCATCGAGTTTTTTGACACTGCGACCAGAGTAACCACCGATAATCACGAAGATCACAATGCTGATGATTATGGTAGTTGAATAAATATCCATTGACGTCTAGCTCCTGAGCTTTTTCTATCATTATTATTACTGATAATAATATACATTATCTCCTAGCATGGTAATGGGTAGCCTATAGGGCAGCGATGATGCATTGGGGATGAATGATGCAGAAAAGTCAGATAATAGATGTGGTTAGCGGCAACGGCGCTATAGCGGGGATTTATTTATTATTGGCATCCTTGCCAATTCGCCTGCGGCCATTGAGGCCCATGTAGTTTATGGCTTAAGGTATCACGCTTGCTATTACTTCTTGCCGACCTGTTGTTTAGCTGCACTAAGCGTATTTTTCATTAGGCAGGCAATAGTCATAGGTCCAACACCACCGGGGACAGGGGTGATTGCACCGGCAATAGCCTCGACGTCCGAGAAATTAACGTCGCCTACTAATTTGCGCTTACCATCTATTTCAATGGCATTGATGCCCACGTCAATTACTGTAGCACCCGGTTTAATCCAGTTGGAGTTAACCATCTCTGGTTGTCCTACTGCTGCCACTACAATGTCGGCACGTTTAACAATGCTTTGAATATCTTTGGTTATTTTATGGACGATAGTTACCGTACAATTGTGTTTCAACAGCAGCGCCGCCATCGGTTTGCCGACAATATTTGAACGGCCGATAACTACCGCATCTTTACCACTAAGATCGCCTAATTCATGTTGCAGCATTAGTAGGCACCCCAGCGGGGTGCAGGGTGTTAAGGCCGATTGGCCGGCACTTAAGCGGCCCACATTAATCGGATGAAAGCCATCTACATCTTTTTCTGGATCGATAGAATTAATCACCGCTTCTTCATCAAGCTGCGGTGGTAGTGGCAGTTGGACCAGTATGCCGTGGGTGTCAGGATCTTTATTTAACTTGTCAATCAACTGGTCTAGTGTTTGCTGGTCGGTGTCTTTAGATAACTTATGTTGAAAAGAATTAATGCCTGCTTGTTGGGCTCGTTTAATCTTATTACGAACATATACGTGGCTGGCAGGGTCTTCACCTACGAGCACAACAGTTAGGCCTGGAGTTACCCCAGTTTGTTTTTTGAACTCATCTACTTCTATTTTAAGGTCCGCCACTATTTTGTCAGCGAAAGCTTTACCGTCAATAAGATTTGCCATGATTATTTCTGCCGTTATTTAAAAACGATGGTTTTATTGCCACCTAAAAATGAGCGATGCTCAGTGTGTAATTTTACTGCGGTTCCCAGCGCTCTAGTTTCAGTATCTCTACCGACCGCGACTAACTTGTCAGCACTATAGGTATGATCAACTTCCTGTACCGCCTGCTGAATAATAGGGCCTTCATCCAGATCAGCCGTAACGTAATGTGCGGTTGCACCGATTAACTTTACGCCGCGCTCAAAGGCTTGGTGATAAGGCTTAGCGCCTTTAAAACTAGGTAAAAAAGAATGATGAATATTGATAACCTTACCGGACAGTTTGGCGCAAAGAGTATCCGATAATATTTGCATATAACGGGCCAATATTGTCAGTTCAGTATTAGTTTCAGCAATAATATCTAGCAGCGCCTGTTCCTGTTGGGACTTGTTTTCTTTATTCATTGGTAGGTGAATAAAGCGAATACCTTCACGTTCAACCATCGGCCGCAGTATTTGGTGATTAGAAACCACTGCAGTAATGGTCATATTGATTTCGCCTTTTCTGAGGCGATATAGCAGGTCATTCAAACAGTGGTCATATTGGCTCACCATAATCAGAGTTCGCATTGGCGCGGCGGCTGAAATAATCTGCCATTCCATTGATAGCTGCTCAGCGACTGCTGCAAAATCTTCTTGCAAGTTTTCCAGTGAAGTGTCGCCATTGGCGACATGAAATCGACAGCGCATAAATAGTCTGCCCGTTTCTTCTTCGTCAAAATGATTTAGTTCAGATATATAACAACCCCGGTCGGATAGAAATCCGGTGACCGCTGCTAGAATTCCAGTATCGGCAGGGCAGGTGGCCTTAAGAATAATTTCATTATTGTCTGTCATAGCTAAAAATCTACAGTGGATGTAAGTGAGTCAATACTAAGAGATAGTATGCCTTTTGTTCTTCCGCGCGGGTAGGTATGGAAAGGTCTGCGCAGTTAGTGGGTCAAAAGTTATCGATGGTTACTTCTAAGGCTATATTCCGAACCTATAGGCAGGGAGTTTAGTGCCGGTTAATGTAGTTATGCTCATTCAATAATTATTGTATTTTCCACCTCCAAGTTATATTCCGGTTAAAAATAAATATGAAAAAAAGTGCTTTTTTTGATTTTTTAAAGGGCCCCGATGCGGGTAATATCGACAGTAGTTTTGACACTTTACTGGCGAATAATACAGAAGGTGAAGACTATATAGACTGGAATGGCTATCTGCTACCTAATCATTATAGCGAGGCCAAAGAGGAGTATCATGCCGTTCGTACTAGCTGCGCCCTATTTGATGTGTCACCGATAAGAAAGTGTTATATCCGCGGCGCTAAGGCTGGTTTCTTTCTCGATCATCTGTTTACTCGTCCGGTCAGTACCGCGCCAGTAATGCGCGGTATTTATGCAATCTTTTGCAACCAAGATGGCAGTTTAAAAGATGATGCGGTGATTTATAAATATGCTGAAGATGACTATTTATTGATGCCCTCTGATATAGATCATAGTGAGTACTATTACTGGCTGCGCGATCAATTAGGCATTGCGGCAGATGAACTCGATATAGAAGACTGCACAGAACAGTGGGTGGGGGTTGCTTTACAGGGGCCTTTATCTGCTGCCGTGTTACATCATATGGGCTTCGCCGGAGTAGAGGCATTAGTTCCTTTTGAAGTAAAAGATTTCCCCCTGGCTGAGGGTGTGATAAGAATATCGCGGATGGGCTTTACCGCCGATCTCGGTTATGAATGTTGGTTGACGCCAGAACTCGCGGGTGATTTGCAACAAATGGTTATTGCTGCAAGAGTGGAGCTAGCCTTAGATATTCCAGGCTATGGTTTAACTGCGCTGGAAACTTGCCGGCTTGAAGGTGGCTTCATTGTCGCCGGCTGGGATTTTTCTACCGAGGCCGATCTACAGCCAGGCTTTGAACGCTTGCCTTCAGAGCTCGGCTTGAGTTGGTTGGTTAAGCTGGATGGCGAAAAGTTTGTCGGTCGAGACGCACTTATAGCGAGTAAACAGCAGGGCGCCCACTATGTACTGCGCACCTTCAAAAACAGTGACAGCAGAAAGCCGAGCGATGGCAGTGAGCTTTTTGCCACCATTGACGATGAAAAAATTTCGGTGGGATCGATTAACTGTTCGGCCTGGTCTTGGGGCTTGCAAGCGATGCTCGGTAATGCTTCTATTTTTAGAGCTTATAAAGATGTTAAACAGGTATGGTTTGAGATCGAGGGCGAAGCAATTATTATTAATCTAGCCATCGGTGCGCCGTTAAATCTTGCACGGCGCAGTCAGGTACCAGCGTTAATAGATATTGAATAGAGTTTATCGTTAATCAGTTACGTTAGGGGTGTAAATACCTCACTATAGAAGTGAAGCCGTACTAGTTGACAAAGCGAAGCAATAAATAATAGACATACTCTGACAATCAAAAAAATAGGTGCTAAATGGCTAATAAAACGACTGAAGGCGATAAACCCATAATTATTTTTGATGGTTGGCGCTCGCTCAGTATTGCTATTTTCATGGCATTGGTGGGCTATACCGTGATGGTCAGTGTGCCAGTACTGAGTACCGCACTAGTAGCAATGGTCGGCTTTAGCGAAGTTCAGGTGGGGCGAATCTGGGGTGCAGACTTAGGTGGTTTTTCGGCCGGTGCGATACTGAGTGCTTTTTTAGTCGCTAGAATTAACCGCCGTAAGTTGGTGCTGTTTGGTGTCTTATTATCAGTTGTCGGCAACGGTGCTTGCATGGTGTTGGTGGATTACGACCAAGTGTTATGGTTGCGTGCTATGGCCGGTGTGGGTAGTGGGATTTTTACTGCAGTTGCTGTCGTTTCTTTAGGCGGCACTACTAATCCGGTGCGGGCGTTTAATGTTTTATTATTTGGCTTTGCTATTTCGACAGCACTGTTGCTGCACTTCTTACCCCAGTTGGAAATGAATCAAATTTTCTTGCTGTTTATTGTATTGGCTCTGCTATGTGCTGTGTTGGTTAAGTGGTTGCCCAGTCGGCCATTAAACGCGGAAGAATTAGCGCATCAGGAGCAGATCGAAGAGGTGGACGAAAATTGGCGAGTACCTAGCTACTTCCCTGTCATTTGCCTGATTGCTGTGTGTTTCACTTATATTAACATTGGCGGCTACTACACCTATATTGAATTAGCTGCGCTGGCTGACGGTGTTGCTCAGGACTTGATTGGCCCCGCTCTGACCTCGGCATCACTGTTTGCCATGGTCGGTTGTGCTATTGCGTTTTTCTGTGTTCGCTTTGGTTTATTTAAGCCACTATTTTGTTCTTTATTTTTGATGGGGGTGATTGTCGCGATGTTAGCCGGTGGTATTGGCAATATAAATATTATTGTTAGTCTGTTTGCATTTATGACGCTATGGACCTTTATTGATATTTTCCAGTCGGGGATGTTGTCCCATATGGATCGCAAGGGTTCACTGGTTGCCCTGCTTCCGAGCGTGCAGGGTTTTGGTCAGTTTATTGGCCCTAATGTGGCAGCCTCCGCGTTAGAGTTCGGTTTTGGCTATAGTGGCGTATTTTTGGTGAGTGGCGCTATGTCAATTGTGGCCATGGTAATTTATTTGGGTATCTACGTTTATATGCGCAGGCATCAGTCGGCGGTGCCCGTGGTGGCCTGCGTGCCGCAGTGAGTTTGTGGTTCTTGTCCTATAGGCTGAGATTGAGGCGGCTAGTTAGCTGCGTATACTAAAATTTCAGAATTGCTTTAGTACTATAGTTCTACTATTTCTGTCTGGAGGCATTATGATTATACCCAGCTTGCTGGTTAATCTCTGCGGCCATGACATCCATATCAACGAAGCATGAAAAATAGAGGGTTTGTTTTAGTATGTCGTCCAAGCAATACGATGCAATTATTATTGGTGCCGGTCACAACGGTCTTACCAATGCAGCGTTTTTAGCCAAGGCCGGACTGGATGTTCTGGTATTGGAAAAAAACGACTATATTGGTGGCGCTACTGTCAGCCGCGAACTTTTCGAAGGCTGGAAATATTCCAACTGTTCTTATGTGTGCAGTTTATTTCGCCCGGAAATTTATCAAAGTCTAGATCTCGGGCGCCATGGCTTAGAGGTAGTGCCGCTGCAGGGCAGCACCACCTTTAAACAAAATGGTGACTACTTTGGTAGTTATCACCATGGTTCAGTGCGGCGTCGGGAAATTGCCCGGCATTCAAAAAGGGATGCGGATGCTTCGATTCGTTTTGATGCGGATTTAATGAAGTGGTGTCGGCTAATTCGTGGCTTTCTGCTAAGAACTCCGCCCAACCCCACCTCTTTTAAACCTCGCGACATGATGGAATTTGCGCATTTATTAAAAAGTTTTTATAGCTTAAGTGAAGCTCAGCTGTACGAATTTATGCGCTTTTTCACTATGTCCATTGCCGAATATCTGGCTGAGTATTTTGAAGACGAAACTATCCGTGCACATTTTTCTGGTGGCAGTATTATTGGTACTGGGTTGGGAGTGTTTTCGCCGGGTACAGCTTATGTATTATTACATCACGCGATGGGAGATGTAGATGGCAATGTCGGTTCTTGGGGTTTTGCCCGCGGCGGCATGGGGTCAGTAGCCAAAGCCATTGCTTCATCATATCAAGCGATGGGCGGCGAAGTGCGAACTGGTGCTGAAGTGGCGCAGATCAATGTCAAAGGGGGCACCGCAACTGGCGTTATTTTAGCGTCGGGTGAAGAGGTTAACGCCCGCACTGTAGTCTCTAATCTTGATGCTAAACGTACCTTTTTGAATATTATGGATAAAAAAGACCTGCCTGAAAAGCTGGTGCATCGAGCGGAACGATTTAAAATTCGTGGTTCCTCGGGCAAGGTCAACATCGCTTTGGATGGGATGCCAGATTTTTCTGCGTTACCAAAAAACTCGCCACTGACTTTAGGGCATATGCACTTTACCGACACTCCTGAACGCCTAGAGCGTGCTTACGATGATTGGAAAGATGATCGTTGGTCGCAGGACCCCTATCTAGATATGGTTATTCCTAGTCAATACGATCCAACCGTGGCACCGCCAGGGAAACACATGGTGTCAGTGTTTGTGCAGTATTGTCCGGTAGAGGCTGAGGGCGGTTGGACTGATGACAAGCGTGATGCCTTCGGCGCTGCGGTAATTAATCAAATCAGTGAATACAGCCCTAATTTTAAAGACTTAATTTTACATGCTGAAATCAGAACGCCGCGTGAAATTGAAGCGGAAGCGGGCTTGACCGAAGGTAATATTTTTCAAGGCGAACTCAGCCTTGACCAGCTAATGTTTAATCGTCCCTTTCCTGGCTATGCCCAGTATCGCGGACCGGTAAAAAATATGTATATGTGTAGTTCATCGACTCATCCAGGTGGCGGCGTTATGGGCGCGCCTGGTGCCAATTCGGCACGAGAAATTTTATCCGACTTGGGCCGTACCGACACCACACCGAGGGACTTTGGCGATGACTAATTCCTCTGCAGCAGTAAACCCCAAATCAGCGATCATTATTGGCGGTGGTCATAATGGTTTGGTTTGTGCCAGTTATTTAGCCAAAGCAGGTTACAGCGTTGAAGTCTTAGAGGCTCGCAGCAGCGTCGGTGGTGGCGCCGCAACCAGCCAGTTTGGCGACGGCTTTCAAGTGTCTGGCTTGGCTCATGTCTTACACTCTTTACACCCAACTGTTTGCAAAGATTTAAAGCTAGCAGAGTCAGGTTTAGATACCGGCGCGGCGATACAAACTATCGCTCTTGATGCGATGGGGAATCATTTAACACTAGGCAAAAATGATGTCACCGGCAGCGGCTTATCAGCGGAAGATATCAAAGCCTATAGCGAATTTAAACAAGAATTTCGTGACTACGCCTCAGCCTTAGAACCGCTGATGATGAATAAGCCTCCACGGCTTAAAAATATGGACAACAAAGATAAATTCACGCTGGCTAAATTAGGTTGGAAACTACGCTTTGGTCTAGGCGGGGATGCCATGAGCGAATTTCTCCGGGTAGGCGGGATCAATATTTATGATGTGTTAAATGATGTCTTTGACGACCCGAGAATCAAAGGCGCTATTGCCGTCGATGCGGTTATGGGACAGCACATGGGGCCGCGTACACCGACGACAGTGTTAACCTATTTACATCGAGTCTGGGGCGAAACCCAGAGTCAATCAAGTTTACCTCCCGGCGGTATGGGACAGGTGGCTAAGGCACTGCTAGCTGATGCTAAGGGTCGTGGCGTGAAGATTCGCACCGATGCTAAAGTAGAAGAAATTATTGTCAGCCAGGGCCGAGCTAGTGGCGTAAAGTTAGCATCTGGTGAACAGCTTAATGCGGCTTTGGTGGTATCCAATGCTGATGCCAAAACTACTTTTTTAAAGTTAATGGATATTGCCGAGTTAGACGCTATGTTTGCCCACCGCATTCATAAAACTCGCACCAATGGTAATGTTGCTAAGCTGCACTTTGGTTTAAGTGCATTGCCAACTATTAGTGGTTTATCGACAGATCAGTTGGCTCAACGTTTGCTAGTGGCTCCTGATTTACGTTATGTGGAGCATGCCTTTAATCATGCCAAATACGGCGAGTATTCCCAACAACCCATTTTGGAAATAACACTCCCCAGTATTGCTGATCCATCACTAGCACCAGCTGGGCATCATGTTATGTCAGTGTCGGCTTCGTTTGCGCCTTATGCATTAAAGCAGGGCTGGGACGAACAGCAACGCAAAGCCTTTGTCGATACAGTGATTGCTGTGATTGAGCAGTATGCGCCAGGTTTTGCTAACACCATTGTGGCCCAGGAATTATTAACGCCGGTGGATATAGAAGAGCAATATCATGTCACTGGTGGCCATTGGCATCACGGCGAGTTGGCTATCGATCAGTCGTTTATGATGCGGCCGGTGCATGGTGCGGCGCAATACGATACCCCGATTAACGGTTTGTTCCTGTGTGGTGCAGGCGCTCATCCCGGTGGTGGTATTACTGGTATTCCTGGCCGCAATGCAGCCAGGCGAATTATCGATATGGGGAGATCATAGTCATGTCCAATGTTATTCAGCAAGGCCCTATGCATGACTTTACTGAAGTGTTACGACACTCGCCTTTTCATGACCGCATAGAACAGCAGAGCCAAATTAAAAGTTGGTCGTCATGGAACGGTTATCAGACCGCCAGAGTTTTTGATTCTTTATCGGCAGAATACTTTGCCGTCCGCAGCTCTTGTAGCGTGATGGATCTGACGCCAATGGAGAAATATAGTATTACCGGGCCTGATGCGCTTAAGTTTCTTAATCGTTTGGTTACTCGTGATATTTCCAAAATAAAGCCGGGTCGGGTGACTTATGTAGTGTGGTGCAACGATGACGGCAAGGTGCTGGATGACGGCACTATTTTTCACTTGCAGCAAGGCGAATACCGACTCTGCTCCCAGCATCATCAATTGGATTGGTTGCTCATTTCCAGTCTGGGTATGGATGTCACTATTACTGAAGAAACCCACGAGGTAGCAGCGCTTTCAGTGCAGGGGCCGACCGCCTATTCGGTATTAACCGCAGCGGGTTTTGTTGGGCTAGATACTTTAAAACCTTTTGGTATTCTACACACCACTTTTAACGGTATAGATGTAACAATATCTCGCACCGGTTATACCGGTGACCTTGGATACGAGCTGTGGGTTGATCCGGCTAACGCTTTATTGATGTGGGACTGTGTGTTTAGCGTCAAACAGAGGGGCCTTTACGATATTCGCTGCATTGGTTTGGAAGCCTTGGAAATGGTACGTATAGAGGCGGGCTTTATTATGCCTGGTGATGATTTTAATACTGCTGAAACCACTATTAGGGCAGGTCATGACCGCTCTCCATTCGAGGTGGGCCTAGGTTGGGTAGTCAATTTTGAGAAGGGGCACTTCACAGGCAAGCAGGCACTATTGAAAGAGCTTGCTTCACCGATTCAACGTCGTTTGGTCAAAATGTCAGTAGAGGGCAATAAATCTCCGGACGAGTCATTTATTTATGACAGCAAGAATGGCAAAAATATTGGTGCGATCAAAGTTCAATGTTGGTCGCCCATATTAAAAGCCAATTTAGCTCTGGCCGATATTGAATACGCTAATGGTAAACCACCCGCTGAATTGTGGACCGAAATTTTTTATAAAAAAGAATTAGCCTGGCGGGTACAGTGGGCTCGTTGTACCGCTTCGGAAACAGCCTTTTGGACCCATCCGCGCCGTTCGGCAACACCGCCACAGCGTTACTGAGTCGAGTTTATGAATAGTGATTCACAGCGGAAAAGCCTGATAATTACAGGCCGATGCGAATGCAGCAGTATCCACTTTGCGGTAGATGGTGAAGTGACTGATTTTAGTCATTGCCATTGCAGTCAGTGCCGCCGGATGCATGGCGCTGCCTATGCTACTTTTGCTGGTGTTCAGCGCAAAGATTTTAAGCTGTTGTCGGGTAAAGAAGATATTGCCAGCTTCAATTCCTCAGACTCCCATGAACGACAGTTCTGTCGAGTGTGTGGTTCTAATATTCTAATTTATCTTGATTCCGAACCAGAGTCTTTGTACTTATCTATGGGAGCAGTTGATGGTAATCCGGCGCTACCGCCGGCTTACCACATTTTTGTAGGCTCAAAAGCTCCTTGGCATAATATCACTGACGATTTACCGAAATATGTCGAAGAGCCTGATTAATTAACCGCTGACAGGCTAACGTTTCATGCGCTACCGCGAAGCGCGTTTTATTTTAGTCTAGGCTTGTCCGTAATACTTTAGTGTCTGAAGGTGGTAGTTGGAAAGTTGGGTCACTTATGAAAGCAAGCTAACTAGTGGCTAAATTAATAATTAATTCTTTAGTGATGGATGAAGAGCCGATATGAATCAAACAACTGTTAGTGCTACGTTGTCAAAGATCAATCCGCTACAGCTGATTAAACTAGCAGTTTATACCTTGTTGGTGATTAACTTTGGTCTATATATTGTCGAAGACTGGTCTATTGCTCAGCATACCTTAGGCCCCACTAGTAACTTTTTCGATTTTACGGCGGCCTTTGCTAACACTATTGATTTAACTGCTTGGTTTACTTTATTGCTTCTATTCGAGTTAGAAACCTACGTTTTGGACGATGATGATTTTACGCCGCGCAGGGTATGGTTAATGCACGGCGTTCGTCTACTCTGTTATATCTTTTTAATGCACACCTTATATGCTTACAGCACTGGTGCTTATGATCTGGCTAAAATTGAAAAAGTTGAGGGCGTTTCCGATCTCTGCGTCATTGCGGACAAAGAATTAACCTTTGTCTACAATCTGGAATATACCGAACTCGATAGTGTTAACTGCGCTACCTTGTCAGGGCCGTCACAATTTTCTTTAATTGAACCGCCAGACTTTTTAGTGGTGACAAATAGCGCCGGATTACTGATTGAAAAGCAACTTATTTGGATTGATTTACTTGAAGCCCTTACTTGGTTGTTAATATTATTTACTATTGAGTTAAATGTCAGAATACAGGAGCGGGGTATATCCAAAGGGGTGTGGATTACCAGCTTAACCTACAGCAAGTTGATGCTTTATGGGCTGCTTTGGGCTGCAGCGGGATATTGGATCTATCGCGGCCATTATATGTATGCATGGGATGAGTTTGTCTGGATTACCGGTTTTGTCGCCATTGAAATGAATATGGCGAAATGGCGTGAAGAAATTAATGCGGCTGAGGAGAGTGTTCAGGCCGACATTGGTGCAACTAATTCATAAAAATTTGTGTTTCATGCGTATAGGGACGGATGCTCTAAAGCATAGCCCTGAATAAACTACGGTTAAATCAGTTACCTAACTCATTCATAACATACTTAACAATCAGTGAGATGCTTTTGCAAAATTACGACACAATAATTATCGGAGCAGGCCATAACGGCTTAATCTGCGCAGCATATTTAGCAAAAAGTGGCCAGCGTGTGCTGGTACTTGAAGGCTCTGACGTGGTTGGTGGTCTAGCGGCTACCCGCGAGTTCTATCCGGGGTTTAAAGCGTCTGTTGCTCATTCCGTCAGCCACTTCTCCGCTAAAGTCGCGAAGGAACTTAATCTAGCCAGCTATGGGTTTGATTATACGGCCCAGCCTATGTCCACCACCGGTTTAAACAGCGATGGCGAACATGTGGTGATTAACGGTAATACTGTTAGCGGTGTCAGCGCTGACGATGCTAATCACTATGGCGAGTACAAGGATTTTATGCAGCGTTTTGTTAACACGCTAAAACCTTTTTGGCTAAAGACCATGCCGCGTATCGGTAACAACTCGCTGCCCGAATTAATGACTTTTGCTCACTTGGGCTTAAAGTTACGAACACTGGGTAAGGCAGACATGGGTGAATTCATGCGCGTAGCGACGCTACCGGCCCGTGATTTGATGGATGAAAATTTCGATAATGATATTCTCAAAGCGGCCTTAAGCTGGGATGGGTTGATTGGTTCGAAAATGGCTCCTCGGTCGCCTAATTCTACTATTTTAGCATTGCTCTATCAGATGAGTGGGGAGCACTCTGGCGCTCATGCGATTCCTGCCGGTGGTATCGAAGGCTTGATAAAGGCGTTGCATGATTGTGCTGTTGCTGCCGGTGCGGAAATAAAAACTAACAGTCCAGTGGCTCGAATTACTACCGCCAGTGATGAAACCCTTAACGATGGTCTGGGTGGTCTAAAAGCCAGCGGAGTGACCTTAGACAATGGTGAGGCGATTACTGCCAGCAGAGTTATTTCCGCGGCCGATCCTAAACGTACTTTTTTCGATTTATTAGGCGCTGAAAACCTTGAGATCGAATTTACCAACCGCATCAATCGAATGCGCACCGATGGCTACGTGGCTAAGTTACACTTAGCCTTAAATGGTGAGCCTAAGTTTACCGGTGTGGAGCAGGCTAATGGCCGGATGATTATTGCACCGGAGTTGGATTCTATAGAATTTGCTTATGACGATGCTAAGTACGGCGGTCTGCCTGAGCAGCCGGTGATGGAGATTGTTGTTCCCAGTTTACACGATGCTTCACAAGCACCAGCGGGACAGCATGTGCTTTCAGCACATGTAATGTATGTTCCTAATAAGCTTAAAGGCGGCTGGGATGATGCAGCAAAAGCGACCTTAACTGAGCGCGTGATTAATACCCTTGCTAAATATGCGCCAGATATTAAACAGCAAATTATTCACAGTGAATTACTCACCCCAGCTGATCTGGAAAAAACTCACCGGGTTACCGGCGGGCATTGGCACCATACAGAATTTTCTGCGGACCAAATGTTAATGATGCGACCTACCTATCAGGCTGCGCAATACAGCACACCCATGCCGGGCTTATTTTTATGCAGTGCGGGCAGCCACCCTGGAGGTGGACTAATGGGAGCCGCCGGCCATAATGCGGCGAAGGAGGTGCTGAAATGAAACGTTATGACGCTATTATTATCGGAGCTGGTCACAATGGCTTAACCAATGGTGCTTATTTAGCTAAAGCCGGTCTGGATGTACTGGTTGTAGAAAAAAACGGCTATATTGGCGGTGCTGCGGTCTCTCGTGAAATGCATGATGGCTGGTTGTACTCCAGCTGCTCCTACGTCTGTAGCATGATGCGCCAGTCAATTCATCGAGATTTGAATTTAACTCGCCACGGCTTAGTACTCGTGCCTTATCTGGGTACGGTCAGTTTTGGTGACAAGGGTGACACTCTGTTTGATTACGCCAGTGAAGGCGCTAATTATAATATGCTGCGTAAGCATAATGCCCACGACGCTGATGCTATGTTCCGCTTTCAAGCCGACTTAGCGCGTTATGCTCAGTTAATCCGTAAAACTTTATTGCGTACGCCGCCAGATCCAACATCATTTAGGCCACGAGATATTAAAGAGTTGTTATGGTTAGCTAAAGAGTTTTGGAAGCTAGGTGAAAAAGAACTCTACGAATATATTCGTTTCTTTACGATGAGTGCTGCTGAGTTTCTCGATGATTATTTTGAGGATGATCTAATTAAAGCGGCAATGGCTAGCCCCGGTATTATCGGCACTGCGCTGGGTGTGAGCTCACCGGGCTCGGCCTATATTTTATTGCATCACGTAATGGGTGATGTGGACGGTAATGTCGGTGCATGGGGTCTTGCTCGCGGCGGTATGGGCGCTATTTCCAACGCTATCGCCAGTGCCTTTAAAGAAAATGGCGGCGAGATTCGCTGCAATGCTGGTGTGCAAAAGATATTGGTGAAAGACGGTAAAGCAGTAGGTGTGGTGTTAGAAAACGGTGATGATCTTTATGCAGATATCGTCGTCTCTAATATGGATGCCAAACGTACCTTTACCAAATGTATGGACAAAGAAGATTTGCCGCCGGGAATTTACGACAAAGCCAAAAACTTTAAAATACGTGGCTCTTCCGGCAAGGTCAATATTGCTCTTTCAGGACTGCCTAAATTTAATGGCGTACCCGATAATCGCTATATCAATAGAGGTGGACAGGGTTTCTGTGGTTCTTTAGAGACCATGGAACGCGCCTATGATTGCTGGAAGCACGGCCGTTGGTCTGATGATCCGTTTATTGAAGGAATAATTCCGTCTGCGTGGGATCCCACGGTTGCACCTCCTGGGCAACACTGGATGTCTAACTTCATTCAGTACTGCCCATCGCAGCTGGCCGATGGCCCTTGGACGCCAGAAAAGCGTGATGCCTTTGGACAAACTGTAATCGATAAAATCGAACGCTATAGCCCAGGTTTTAAAGACTTGATTGTTCATATGGAAGTGCGGACGCCGTTTGAAATTGAAAACGAAATCGGTTTGACCGAAGGAAATATCTTCCAGGGCGAACTGACTATCGACCAATTATTATTTAACCGTCCATTCCCTGGTTATGCGCAATACCGTATGCCGATTAAAAATATGTATATGTGCGGGTCGTCAACGCATCCCGGTGGTGGTGTTTCCGCCGCCTGTGGTGCCAATGCTGCCCGTGAGATTTTGATTGATTTAAAACGCCCTAACACTGTGCCTGAAGACGATTGTTATGATGAGTAGTACTGAGAGTAATACCCCAATAGATCCATTTGCCGATGAGCGATTAAAGCTATCGCCTTTTTATCCTCGCCAACTGGTGTTAAACATCCGTGAAGCTTGGTCAAGTTGGAACGGCTATAAATTTGCCGATCATTATTACGATGCAGAGTTTGAGTACTTCTGTGTGCGTAATACCTGCGGTACTTATGATATTTGTCCGATGCAAAAATATATCATCAGTGGCGCCGACGCCGAGGCTATGCTCAACCGCATGGTGACACGCGATGTCAGCAAGCTAAAAGAAAATCGCGTGACCTACGTCTGCTGGTGTACCGATGAAGGTCGGATGGTTGATGATGGCACTGTTTTCAAGCTTGGTGCTGATAAGTTTATGCTTACCTGCGGCAGTCCTAGTATTGCTTGGTTGCGTAAAAGCTCGTTCGGTTTTAATGATCTCAGCATAGTTGATGCGACCGATGATATTGCGGCCTTGTCTTTTCAAGGGCCAACCACTTTTTCGGTGTTGAAAAAAATGGGACTTGATGGTATCGAAGAGCTAAAACCTTTTTGTATCCAAAAATTCCCTTTTCAAGGCGGTGAGTTAATGGTGTCTCGCACCGGTTTTACTGGTGATCTTGGTTACGAATTATGGATAGAGCCGGCGCTTGCTTTAGAACTGTGGGACGCCCTGTATGCTGCGGGTGAAGATTATGGCATCCAGCCTTACGGTGAAGCTGCAACCAATATGGCGCGGCTAGAAGCGGGTTTCATTATGCCCGATATGGAATTTAGTGAAGCTTTAAAAACAATTCACTTTGAACATGATCAAACCCCTTTTGAACTAAATCTCGGTTGGTTAGTTGATTTTAAAAAGCCGCATTTTAATGGCCGTCAGGCACTGGTAAAAGAAAAGCAGCAGGGTCCTAAACAGATGTTGGTGAAATTGGATATTGACGGCAATAAACCTGCCGAAGAATCACTTTTATACAGCGACAAAGCCTGTAACCATGAAATTGGTTATGTTACTTCAGCAATGTGGTCGCCGGTGGTAAAAGCCAATATTGCTTTAGCGATGATTGAAACAAAAGCGCTTAAAGGCGATATATGGGCGGAAATTTATTACACCAAAGAACTTCGCCATTATCATAAAGTTGAACGTTGTAAGGTACAGGACAAAGCGTTCTGGGCGCCGGCTCGCACCAGAGCTACGCCGCCACCAGCCTGTTAATTTTTCTTTAGTAAATAGCAGAGGAATAGTGTGAAAAGTATAACGGCGTTCATAGAAGCGGTTTATTTGGGCTCCCCTGAGGTTGATGATCTTGCCAAAGAGTCTTGCGCATTATTGGAGTTGACGCTTGACGGCATCGTCGGTGACCGTCATGGTGGCCAATCTCGCCAAGCCTGGGAACATGATAAACAAGCAGCAGGTACTTTGCGTCGTAACGAAAGGCTTTGGTCAGCGATGTCGGTTGAAGAATTGGCAGAGATTAATCAAGCGATGGATTTAAACCAGCCGGTGACGGCTGCCGATCTTGGCGTTAATTTATTACTCAAGGGTATCGACAACCTTTCTCGGTTGGCCAAAGGTAGTATCTTAGTATTTCCTTCTGGCGCCGAATTAATTGTTGAAGAATATAATCCTCCCTGTGTCGATATGGGTGAAAAATTAGCTGGCCTTTACACTGGTAAGTCCGGTCAGCCGATTGCCAATACTGCTTTTTCCCAAGCGGCCAAATTTACCCGTGGTGTCGTGGGCGTGGTGGAAGTAGGCGGTGTTATTAAGGCTGGTGATGAGGTTGTCGTTACACCTTATCAAACACCTATCTGGCTAGCGCGGCTCAACAAAAACTGATTCTATTAATCTAGGCCTAGCCCATGGATATTCTAAAAGCTACCACAAAGCAGTTGCCAGAAATCGCTAGGCTATTTGATTTATACCGCCAATTTTATGACTGTGAGGCGGACATTGAGCTTGCTAAACAATATATTACAGATCGTTTCAATAACAACGACTCGACCATTTTTGTAGCCGACGACAATGACCAGCTCCAAGGTTTTGTTCAGCTTTATCCTACTTTCTGCTCGGTACAAGCCCAGCCCATTTTTGTACTCTATGATTTATATGTAGCTGCAGATAACCGTAATCTGGGTATCGGAGCGCTGTTAATGAATCAGGCGTCAGCCCATGCTCGTGAGCAGGGCGCTGCTCGCCTTGATCTGTCTACTGCGACCACCAATAAAGCGGGCCAGCATTTATACGAAAAACTTGGCTATGAAAGGGATAGTGAATTCTACGTCTATTCCTTAGCGCTTTGATAGTTTTAGAATGACTAAAGAAGTACTAATTTTTTTGCATATGGATGATGAACATCCAGGCTATATCGCCGACTTCTTACGGCAAAAATCTATTCCCTATCGTATTATTCGTCCCTATCAAGGCGACACTATTCCCCAGCTTGATGATGCCATGATTGGGCTAGTATTTATGGGCGGGGTGATGAGCGCCAATGATGACATCCCCTGGATAAAACAAGAAATACGCTTAATCCAACAGGCACTGAATAAAAATATTCCACTGTTGGGTCATTGTCTGGGCGGACAACTCATCAGTAAAGCACTGGGAGCAATAGTTAGCCAAAACCCAGTAAAGGAAGTGGGCTGGCATTATTGTCATCGACACCTAGCGGATGATGATAGTGATTGGTTGGGGGCCGTGCCAGATCCTTTTATTATGTTTCATTGGCATACTGAAACCTTTGCTATTCCAAGCGCTGGCCGACCGTTATTTTCTTCTGACCATTGTAATAATCAAGCCTATAGCTATGGTGACAATGTGCTGGCAATGCAATGCCATTTGGAAATGACCGAGCCATTGATTTGCCGCTGGATTGAGGGCTGGCGAGAGGATTTAACCGTGGCAACAGACAGTCAGCAAACCTATGATCAAATTCGTCATGGGCTGACAGAAAAAATAGCTTCTCTAAATCAAACGGCTGATATTATTTATAGTCACTGGGTAAGTACTCTCTCGATTTAATGGCAGGTTCTTTATGTTTCAAATGCTGTCATGTTTTGATCTAAAACCCGGTATCAGCATGGCTGAGTTCCAACATGCGCTGAATCAGTATTGTGAGCATTTAATGGTTAGAGGGCTGTTGGAATCGTGTGGTCCTATTGGTCAGCGCCAACGCGATACCATTTTGGATACTGATGATGAGCGCGACCAACAGTTTTTCATGTTGATGTTTTTTCGCGATAAAGCACAGTCTGACAAAGCGGTGGAGTTTATCAGCGACAATCTAGCCATAGACAATAGCCTTCATCGTCAGCTCTATAGCAAAGCAGATAATTTTATCTTTATCTGCTGGCAGGACGTTCAGTAAATTAAAGCGAGGGATTAATAGTTCTCGGGTATAAACCAAGGTGGAATTCCACACTGGTTTTTTCTTTATTTATCTATCGTTTTATTTGTTATAAAGGCTCGCTTTTTTATCCTCACTTAGTCTAATAATAATAAAAGATATCAACTCCGACCCTATCGGCAGCGAAGACGAATAGTTATTCCATTGTTAATGTATTGTTAAT
>CAWVSB010000008.1:0-116687 GCA_963933215.1 uncultured Cellvibrionales bacterium | reverse complement strand
CCTTACTGCTTTTACAGGGTCATTGAGTAGCTGCAGTAAAATAACCCGCCGCTGGGGTGACAGAAACTCTAAGGCGCGTACTGCTCCTATCCGCACTTCGACATCGGGCGACTGCAAAGCCGTCATCAGGGTTTGGAATGCTGGCTGACTAGGATAGCTACCTAAAGCCTGGGCAGCGCTGGCTCTTACAATCGCACTTTGGCTGTCGTCATACACCAATGCCATTAAATCGTTGGCGGCACTAGCTTGACCACTCCAGGCTCTAGTAAACACATCAGCGGTATTTGGGTGAGCAGCTAAGCCATCAAACCACTTTAAGGAAATGTCGGCGGCCCACTGGTCAGTTTGATCAGTGTGGCACTGAGTACACGCATTGGGCGTTCCATGAGTCACACTTATATCTGGTCGCGGGATTTTAAAACTGTGGTCGCGGCGCGGGTCAACCACCATATAAGTACGCTCGGGCATATGGCAATTCACGCACTGAGCACCACTGTTGTCTTGGTGTTTATGATGCTTGGGCGTGTCAAATTCAGCGGGACTGTGACATTGCAGACACAAACCATTGCCTTCTATTTTGAGCTTGGCGCTGTGGGGTTCGTGGCAGTTGGAACAGACCACCCCTTCGCCGTGCATTTTACTTTGCTTAAAGGAGTCGTAGACAAACACTTCGTCAAGAATCTGGCCGTCAGGAAAGTATAACTGTTGAGTCAAAAACTGTGATTGATGGGCATCAAAGAAAGCATCGCCTACTGACATTTCTTTGGTTTCAGCACGCCGAGAATGACAGTGCGCACACGTTTCTATCTGTTGGCGCGGACGCTGGCCGTCTGTTCGCTTGGCGGTAGTTTGGCTGCCATTGCCAGTAAATTCACCCGCATCATCTAAGCTCAACTCAAAGCCTTTAAATAAAGCGTCTGTTTGCTGCTGTTTGGTCCACGCTAAGTGATTGGAGGCTGGACCATGACAAGACTCACAGGCGACATTGACCTCTGACCACGTTGTGTCATAGGTGTCTGCAGCAAACGAATAGTTCTTTTTTAGATTAGTTGAATGGCAACTAGCACAGCGGCTGTTCCAGTTAAAAAATGCACCGGTCCAATGCAATGGATCTTTAAAGTCGACTTTTTCATCAGGGTAAAGGTGAAACCAGCGCTGGCCACCCTCGCCTACTGGCCTACTGTCCCAGGCTATGCCTAAGGCTTGATAGCGGCCATCGGGGAATTTAATAAGATATTGCTGTAAGGGGTAGACACCAAAAGTATGGCTTATTTCAAACTCTTCTAACTTGCCTTCGCTGTTGTCAGTTTTTACCAGATAGCGATCAACTTTTTTGTAAAATTCACTAACAGAGCCGAAGTGTTCAAACTTTACCCCTGAAAAGTCACCCAGCACTGACTCTTCATTGGCCTCCTCCATTGCCTTAAAGTGATGTGACTGCTGCCACAGCTCAGTTTCTTGCTGATGGCAAGTCGCACAAGTTTCACTGCCAACATAGTCAGCGCCGTAAGCACTAAAAGACATGAGGAACACAACAAGGCAGACCAACTTACGCAACAGAGACAACAACATTTACTACCACAAGCCTATAACGATCATTATTTTTTTTAGTATAGCAGCGAAGCAGCTATAGGCTTTATATAATTACTGAGGACTTTAAATAATTTTTGTCAATGCTGGCATTTTAAGCTGTGCTGCAATCGTTTTCGATTGTGCGATGATATTTTGGTTAACAAAGGCTTCGTGATTTTCCTCTACGTGATTTAGCTTGTAGCCATAATTAACCAAGATGCCATAAGACTGGCCCACCCCATTGGCAGAAGTATCGCCTAACCAATTTAGCTGTTCAACTCGTGCGCCATTACCTAAATGGAATCTGGCTACTGGGTCTAACGGCGCCACACCACGTTTTTGTTCAACCAAATAATGCAAACATAAGCGCATTAGAGTGTCTCGGGCAGGCTCACTACTAACCCCGTCCAAATGCCAGCCCGGTTTTAACCAGGAAATTATTTCTTTGTCTGCCTTTGTCACATGGGCCGAGTTCTTATCAGCCAACTGTAACTCCAGCCAACGTGAAAAACCTGGTATAGGCGACAAGGTGGCGAAATGCTTTAGCTTAGGCAGCTCTTCCTGAAGCTCCATAACCACTTGTTTGATTAGAAAGTTACCAAACGAAATCCCTTTTAGGCCCTTTTGACAATTGCTAATAGAGTAAAAAATAGCCGTATCTGCCGACACTTGCTGGTCTAGTCTAGGCGCTAGCAGTGGTTGTACTGCTGTTGCTAAACCATCAACTAAGGCAACCTCGACGAAAATGAGTGGTTCATCTTCCAAGGCGGGGTGGAAGAATGCAAAACAGCGCCGATCATCTTCTAGCCGACGGCGCAGATCGTCCCAACCGTCCATTTCATGGACCGCTTCATAGGCTATTAGCTTTTCAAGAATATGGGCAGGCGTACGCCAATCGATTCTTCTTATTTTTAAAAAGCCGCGGTTAAACCAAGTTTCTAATAACTGTTGTAAGTCACTATCGACCACCGACAGCTCTTTATTAACTTTTAGTGCATGCAGTAAATCTTTGCGCATATTAACTAACAAATGGGTGCCATCTGGCGCCATATTAATACGCTGAAATAATAACCGCCGCGGTGATCTGACAACTTTGGTCAAGGCGGCTAAGTTAGCTGGGTTGGGGGCTGCCTTGTAAGCATCAGCGCGGCGAATTATCTGGTTACTGTCCTGAGAGTAATCAGTCAGTAATAATTCAAAAAAATCGGCTTTACCCTGCTCGTCTAGCTCCTTATAGGCAGTTACAAACGCATACGCCAATGCAGTGCCCATTGCCTCACCCTTATTAGAGCTAAGCTGTTGACACAAATCTTTAATCGACTTGCCATTGCGCTGGCTAGCTTTAGTCCAAAGCTCACGTCCTGCGTCAGCTATTGAATTGAGCCAAGAATTCATTGCCATAAAATTTCTCTATTTTTAATCTAGTAACCAGCGACGAAACTAGGCCAACTCAGCCAGCGATTCACCAAGAACATTCACAATAGTGTCTATTTCGCTTGCTTCAATAATAAACGGCAAGCCAAGTTGAATGGTGTCTCCGCCATAACGCAGGTAAACGCCTTTCTCCCAGCATTTCATAGCTACTTCATAAGGCCGCCTTGCGGGTTCACCAGGATAGCTTTCAAGCGTTAACGCCGCCGCCAGCCCATAGTTTCGAATATCATCAACATAAGGGCTACCTTTTAACTGATGGATGGCCGTCTCTAACACTGGCGACATGGTTTTTGCACGTGTTATTAGCTGGTCATTTTCAAGTAAATCTAGGGTTGCAATACCCGCTGCACAAGCAACAGGGTGCGCCGAATAAGTATAACCATGAGGGAACTCGACCATATACTCAGGCCCGCCGCCATCCATAAAGGTGTCGTAAATTTCCTGTTTGGCGATAACTGCACCCATGGGAATTACGCCATTGGTTAACTGCTTGGCAATGTTGATAATATCAGGCACCACACCAAAATCTTCAGCGCCTGTTTTAGCACCAATACGACCAAAAGCAGTGATGACCTCATCAAATATCAATAAAATACTATGCTGATCACATATTTCTCTAAGCCGATTCAGATAGCCAACTGGTGGCGGTAATACGCCGGCAGAACCAGCCATTGGCTCTACTATTATGGCTGCGATATTACTCGCATCATGCAGTGCAATAAGGTCTAGAAACTCTTCAGCTAAATGCGCGCCGTATTCAGGCATACCTTTAACAAACTTATTTTCAGGTAATAAGGTATGACGAATATGCGCAGCATCCACCGCTTGACCATACATCATGCGATTACCAGGAATACCACCAACTGATATACCGCCAAAATTTACCCCGTGGTAACCCTTGCCGCGGCCAATCAATTTAGTTTTAGACGCTAAACCTTTCTTACGCCAATAAGCCCGAGCCATTTTTAATGACGTGTCCGCGCTTTCTGAACCGGAACCGGTAAAGAAAACCCGATTAAGACCCGCTGGCATCCACTCGACAATTTTATCAGCTAGCTCAAATGATTTAGGGTGCGCAAACTGAAAGCCTGGACTGTAATCTAAACTGGCAACTTGCTTGCTAACCGCTTCGCTAATTTCAGCCCGACAATGGCCGGCGCCACAAGTCCACAAACCCGACAACCCATCAATTATTTGACGGCCGTTATCATCGGTATAATAGGCGCCTTTAGCAGCCGTTATAATACGTGGATTTTGTTTGAACTCTCGATTACCAGTAAAGGCCATCCAGTGAGAATCCATCGAGTAATTTATATTTGATGAAGCCATATCAAAAACCTATTTCAAACGTTAAAAAAATTAAGAACCAATACGGTCAAGTAAAGAATAGTAGCTCATACCCGCCACTAAACCCGGCCAGCGCAGCCAAGTCCCACCAGGAAAGGTATGGGTTGGAACCGACTCAAAGACGTCAAACTTTTCACTATCACCACTAATTGCTTCAGCCAATACTTTGCCAGCAAATGTAGCCGTCGAAATGCCATGACCGCTATAGCCGTGAGCAACATAGACATTGTTTTCGGGACGATTGAAATGCGGCATCCGGTTCATGGTTATAGCCAAGGTACCACCCCAGCCGTAATCTATTTTGGTGTCTTGCAGCTGTGGATAGATTTTAAGCATACACTTTTGGACAAAAGATTTAATATCGCTAGGAAACTTTGAAGTGTAGTTTTCACCACCACCAAATACTAGACGATTGTCGCCAGAAAGACGCCAGTAATTAATCACAAATAAAGAATCCTGGGCTCCTACATCATCGCGAATTAAGTCCCGCGCTGTTTGCTCTGGCAATGGCTCAGTGGCGATAACAAAATTATTAATAGGCATGATTTTGCCAGCCGCTTTTTTATTAAGCTTGCCCAAATAACCATTGCAGGCTAGCACTAGAGTCTTGGCAGTAACCTGACCATTAGCCGTATGAATAATTGCCGGCTCATTGTAGTCAATTGAGGTAACTCGGCTATTTTCATAGATTGTCACCCCAGCCGCTTTGGCTGCGGCGGCCAAACCAAGCAAGTAATTAAGCGGATGAATTGTTATTGCGCGACTGTCTAAATGGCCGGCATGAAATCCTTCAGAGCCAATCATCTGGCTCACTTCAGCTTTGTCGCAATAGCGAATATCTTCATAACCATACACTTTAGCTAAGTGCTCTATATCTTCTTCCATGCCATCGACATGGCTATTTTTTGACGCCAGATGAATAGATCCGTGCTTCAGATCACAGTCGATATCATGTTTAGCAATAAGTTCTTTAACCAGGTCAACTGCCGCTATGCCGTATTGCCATAGTTTTTTAGCATGGTCTAGGCCTAACATTTTTTCTAAGCCGTCTTGCTCTACCCGCTGACCAATGCCTACATGACCGCCATTTCTGCCCGATGCACCCCAGCCTACTTTTTCCGCCTCTAGCAGTGTTACCTGGTAGCCTTTCTCCGCTAAATGCAAGGCAGTCGAAAGGCCGGTATAGCCACCACCAACAATGCAGATGTCAACTTCAACCGATTCGGTTAAAGCAGCATGATCTTCAAAACCATGAGCAGTCGCTGCGTAATAAGAGTCAATATGTCCTTGAAGTGCCATGATAGAATCACTTAATTTGTAGAATTAGATAATAGTTAATACTAAAGATATACATACAGGGTAGCTCAAGGCAGTATTGGGTACAATTAAATTTTGAACAATTGTTCGGTTTTTCTTGTATCAAGCTAAAAATAACAGGCATAATTATACTTAGCGATAAAATAACTCTAATATCTGCGCCAAGATAAGCAGACCAATGTGTTAATAGGCAACTAATTAATACTTAAAAGGATGACTCATGAAGTACTCGAACGAAGTAGAGCAATGGCTTAAAGAAAATAATGTGGAAGAGGTTGAGTGCTTAATACCAGACATTACTGGCAACGCACGCGGCAAATTTATCCCTGCAAAGAAATTCGTTAAAGAAGACAGCCGTCTACCTGAAAGTATTTTGGCGCAAACAGTTACTGGCGACTTCGCCGAAGAGCATGACGAATTTATGGACCCACTTGATATCGATATGCTGCTGGAGCCAGATCCGACTACTATGCGGATGGTGCCATGGGCCAAAGAACCTACGGCGCAAATCATTCATGACTGTTTTCGCCGCGATGGCACTCCCCACCCTATTTCTACCCGTAATGTTTTAAAACGAGTATTAAAGCTCTATGAAGACAACGGCTGGACACCGGTAATCGCCCCGGAGATGGAATTTTACTTAATAGAGCGCAATTTAGATCCGGATACTGAGTTAGCACCACCGATAGGTCGGTCAGGCCGGGCAGAATCGGCTCGCCAAAGTTATAGTATTGATGCCACCAATGAATTCGACAGTATTACAGAGTTAATGTACGCCTACTGTGAAGCACAAGAGTTGGATGTAGACACATTAATACACGAGTCTGGCGCCGCCCAAATGGAAATCAACTTTCAACATGGCGACCCCCTATCGCTGGCTGACCAAGTATTTACCTTTAAACGAACTATGCGTGAAGCTGCTTTGCAAAATGATATTTATGCAACGTTCATGGCTAAACCAATGGAAGACGAGCCTGGTAGCTCAATGCATATTCACCAAAGTGTGTTAGATACCGCAACTGGTAAAAATATCTTTACCAATGATGATGATAGTGAATCAGATCTATTCCGCTGGTTTATTGGCGGTCACCAAAAGTATGTACCGCACCTCATTAGCTTATTTGCACCCAACGTAAACTCCTATCGCCGTTTTACCAAAGACCAGTCGGCGCCAATAAATATGGAATGGGGTTATGACAACCGCACAGCGGGTCTGCGTATCCCCCATAGCTCGCCAGCGGCAAGGCGCTTAGAAAATCGTTTCCCTGGCGCCGATGCCAATCCATACTTAGCTATAGCTGCATCACTTGCCAGCGGCATACTTGGTATCATCAATAAAGTTGAGCCCTCTGCAGCCTGCACTGAAAGTGCTTATGACAAAGACATAACTATTTCCAGAACTTTAAACGAAGCGCTATTAAGATTAGATGATATAGATGAAATAAAAGAGCTTTTAGGAGAAGAATTTATTACCGCTTATATTCATGTCAAAAATGAAGAGTATAATGGCTTTAATAAAGTTATTAGCTCGTGGGAGCGCGAATTTTTATTGCTTAACGTGTAGGCGGAGACAAACAGATAATGGCTACAATAAGTATAAATCGCCAATTAGCAAGAAAGCTCTATGTAGCCTTTAAATACATTGTTTTCATTCTGCTGAGTATTAATGTCTTTGTGTTTTTACAAGAGGAGTTAGATGCCAGCGCTCATTTGTTTGCCGGTGGTATGAACGTCGCGAGTATTATCGAAGGCTATGCTGCCACCATTGATACTGCAGCTTGGGTAATACTGCTGCTATTGTTTGAACTTGAAACTGAGATAATAGAAGATGAAAAAATCAAAGGTCCCACCAAATGGGCTATTCACTGGACTCGCTGGCTGTGTTCGGCATTTATTATCTACGCTCTCTATGGCTATATCGCTAAACTGATCGGTTTATCTAGTTATCAACTAACTGAAATTGCTAGCTTATGTAGCCAGAGCATTGATTGGTCCTTTATGACAACCTTGGATGAATTTACCGCTGTTGCTGTAGACAACTGTGCGGCGCTAGCAGCGCCTGAGTATTTTCAGCTAATTGATAAAAATATTATCGCCTCACAGGAAACACTAAGCTTAGCCAAGTGGTTAGCATGGGTTGATGTAGTAAACGCATCCACTTGGGTGTTAATTGTGATAATGCTAGAAATTGATGTCCGTATTCAGCTACACAAGGTTGTATTTAAAACGTGGGAATTTGTTAGCGGCATTGCAAAAATCATTCTTTACTCGATCTTATTTATTGCCGCTATTATATGGGGTATTGATGGCCAATTTATTGATACTTGGGACGCTAGCTTATGGTTAGTAGCGTTTGTATTTATTGAAATGAACGTATTTGATTGGCAGGAAGAAATAGCTGCCGAGCAACACTAACTAAGCTGCCAATTAACTTCTACTGCGGGTCAACAAGCAGTTAACCATGGCTTTTAAATCATCTAAGGTGCGCTTGGCTCGGGGGGCTTTTTGCCAAACAATAGCCAAAGCTAAAGCGTGCACCACTTCTAAGTAAGAGCGCGCTAGACGGTCTAGCTCTACTTGAGTGCCTTGAATACCAACACGCTTAAATACCTTACCCATACGATTAATAACCAGTTCGTCATGAGCCTCATCTAATGGCCGCAATTCAGGCACGCTGTAAATAGCCTGTACTAATGGCAATATACCTTGCTGGCGTCGATAGACTAAAATCATTCTATCGACAGATAAATCACTAAATTCAGTTAACGACTCGGCCTCATCCGCTATAGTATCGATATGATTTAAAGCCAAACTAACTTCTTCTATCCACTGACTTGCCAGGGCATGTAATACCGACTTTTTATTAGGGAAGTAGTGATACAGCGAGCCAACAGAAATACCTAAGCGCTTTGCAATTAAAATAGTCGTTAAGTCATCAAAGCCAACTTCATCTAACAATTGCGCGGTAATATCTAAAATTTGCTGGCGACGCTCTAATGCTCGAGCCTGAGTTGGCGTGCGCCGAGCCGCTAATGACGGTGATTTCTTTTTGGCAGGCATGGTCAAATCTACAAGGGGAAAACAATATTATAGCTTATCGCTGAGTTTAGATCAGTAGGAAAGATCAGCTCACGCTAACTCTCTGCGGGCATATTTTTTATGCTCATACATAGAGGCATCAGCATGACTCATCAGTGCTTTATAAGTTTGCTCATCATCCGGGTATATAGCCAGCCCTCGCGAGATAGAAATTTTCTCCACCTGCCCAGCAAAGCTGATATCTCTCAGTAGCCGCTTATATATTTCTTCATCGCGCTCTAAAGCTTTATTGCGACCGGCAACGTTTTTGAGAGCAATAGCAAACTGGTCTCCATCGATACGGGCAACAAAATCATCACCGCGCACGGCAGCCTTTAATCGTCTACCAACGACAGCTAACAATTCGTTACCCGCCTTAGAGCCATAAATATGGTTAATTCTTTTGAAATCATCGATGTCAAGATAGACAATCGCAAAACGTACTTTGGATTTAATCAATGCTGTTATCTTTGTCTCAAACGCCTCTTTACCAGGCAGATCTATCAGCTCACCATTGATTTCCATTATGCGATAATGACGGCGTTCGATCTCAAGCTGCTCGTTGAGACCTTTTAGCGTTAACTCATATCGCATTACCGCTACGAAAACAGTTACCGCCATGACAAAAGACATTGCTAGCTGCACCATAAAGGCCTTATCCGCCAGCTGTGGCTGAACAAATACGAAACTATCGACCTGACTAAGATACATGGTTACCAGATAAACTTGGCTGGCAATGGCTAAACCTGCATATAAAGCACCCCAACCTTTACCTACTAGCAAAAACCCAACAACCGGCAGCATCAGTACGACATACGATAAAATATTAAAGTCACGAACTAAAAAGTATGAACCAACTGAAATACCGACCAGTATAGATAGTAATAATATACACGCGGCGGTAAAGACTTGCTGTTTAGCAAAAAATAAATAAGCTGAGGTACTATATGAGAAAGCCATCAAGACAATAATTGAACGATCTAATCGCTGAGAGCCATTAGCAATAAACTCCCCATTATAAAAAATAGTTAAGCCGACAACTGCAAATACTAACACCCCAACAAACAAAGCAAGCAAAGCAAGGAATAACCTCGCCTTATAATGAGACAGGGCATTACTAATCTTTAAACTAGGTATCAGGCTATTGAGTTTAAGATATAGTCGTAGTTTATTGAAAACCGCCATAAACTGATTAACCTCAGGATAAAAAAGACTATTTCTTTACATACAATCTATAAATATAGCAGAGTGGTGATATTTTACTTTTTTATAGTTTATTTAGTTAGCAGAAAACATTGGCAGCTAACTTTTCAACTGAGCCAACATCTCACCCATTTTTTGATGCACCAAATTCACCGCCTGTAGCGGCCTGATCATCACCCTAAACTCTACAATTTTCCCTTCATCATTACATTCAATGATATCGACGCCATTAACATATTTGCCATCAATCTCTGTTTCAAACTCCAACACCGCCTGATTGCCAGCCAACACCTTTTTTGTGTACTGGAAACAGCTGGTGCCGTCTGGCTTAAGCGATCCACTCAATGTATGCATAGCACCGGTTAAGTAAAGCTGAGTAATGTCCTTGCCATGTTGCGGCGTAAAAACAACTGGGGATAAAAACACTACATCATCTGCCAAAATTTCGCTTAATTTAGCAGAGTCTTTCGATGCCATTATATCGCCCCAGTGGGCAATCGTTTGCTCAATCATCATTATCTCACTTAGGTTGTTTGGTATTCAATTCAATATTATATAAAAACAGTTATCCTACCTTGAATATCATTAGTTTGGTAACTGCAAAATTCCACTTCAGTCACAACATGAGGCTGCAGTCGATACTCTTTATGCACATAATGACCAAGGTATATGGCGGCCTCGCTGACTACTTTGAGCCATTCACTGTTGTCCATAATAAGCGCCCAAAAGCTATAACATTCGATTTCACCGTGCCCGTCATAAAAATCAATATCGTCCCAAGCAATAGTCTCATCAGTATTTATAAAGTCTTGATTTATAATATCGTAAAAAATAAAAAAGGCGGCATAGTAAAATTATGCCGCCTTTATTTATATTACTCTAGTGCTAACCAAATTTTTCAGTCATAGCTTTTTGAGTATCATCCAACGCTAATTTAGCTTTGTCAAAAAGCTCGTCAATTTGTTCTAGCGTCATAATAAGTGGCGGCGCAATAATCATGGTATCGCCTGTTGCGCGCATTACTAAGCCATTGGCGATAGAGGCGTCGCGACATGCTGCACCGGCATCACTATTATCACTAAAGCGTGTGCGGCTAGCTTTATCTTTAACTAACTCGATAGCGCCAACCATACCCACTGATCTAACTTCGCCAACTATAGGATGATCTGCCAGCTGTTGTAGACGTCTGGAGAAATGTGGCCCGTTGACTTTATCAACGTTTTCAACAATATTTTGCTCATGTATTATTTTCAAGGTTGCTAATGCAGCCGCACAAGCAGCAGGATGGCCTGAATAAGTAAAACCATGGCCAAACTCGCCCCCGTCTGCCTTCAGCACTTCAGCTACTTTGTCAGCAATCATTACGCCGCCTAATGGCTGATAGCCATTAGTAACCGCTTTAGCAAAATTAATTAAATCGGGTTTAGTGTCGTAATAGTCACAGCCAAACCACTTGCCGGTGCGGCCAAATCCAAATATCACTTCGTCAGAGACAAACAAAATATCGTACTTATTTAAAATACGTTTTACTTCCGGCCAGTAGGTTGTTGGAGGAATAATAACCCCGCCTGCTCCTTGAATAGGCTCGGCGATAAAACAAGCCACGTTTTCAACGCCTAGCTCAAGAATTTTATCTTCTAGCGACTTGGCTGCCTTCAAGCCAAGTTCATCAGGAGTTAAGTCTCCGCCTTCACCAAACCAATATGGTTGATCAACATGCACAATATCTGGCAATACATTAAATTGCTCATGCATAAAGCCCATACCACCCAAGCTTGCAGCCGCTACAGTACTGCCATGGTAAGCATTTTTTCGACTAATGATGACTCGCTTATCTGGCTGGTCTTTTAAATCCCAATAGCGACGAACTAAGCGAATAACAGTGTCATTACCTTCTGAACCAGAGTTGGTATAAAACACATTATTAATATGAGCTGGTGCTACTTTTGCCAACTCTTCAGCTAACTGAATTGCCGGCGGATGAGAGCACTGGAAAAAGCTATTGTAGTAAGGTAACTCTTGTAGCTGCTTAGCCACCGCATCAACAATCGATTGCTGACTATAGCCCAAATTACAACACCATAAGCCAGACATTCCATCGAGTAACTTTCCTTCAGATGAATAAATATAAACATCTTCCGCTTGGCTAACTAAGCGCGTGCCATTTTGCCCTAATTCTTTAAAGTCGCTAAACGGATGTAAAAAATGGGCTTTATCACTAGCCTGCAAGGCTTCATTGGATAATTTAGACATATACTTATCTCACTCTATTGGGGCCATATGATGACCGAAACCGGCACAGCGAAACAATGCTATGCGTTTATTAATTGGGGCCATCATACAATGTGATCACATTTTTGCAAGATATTGTTATTGCCGCATTGCAGCTCATAAAAATCAGGCTTTCCAGCTAGAAAGCAATGGCCTTATTAGCCCTGTTAATGACCCTATCTTAGACATAAATGCGCAGTAGTCTCAGCAAAACTATCATTTTTGCATCATGCTCTAGGCGCAATTGGCAATCCATTGATTGAAAAGCATAAGTATCAAACGGTACAATAAACGTGATCACATTTAGTGGTTTTCATTAGAGTGCAACAAAAAATGAGCGACGACGACAGCAACCCGGAGTTTAAAACCCAGCAAGAGCGCGTTTATCATCAATTACGCGAAGCTATTTTACGCGGCAAGTTCAAGCCAGGAAATAGCGTAACCTTGCGTGGCATCGCGGCGATGCTGGATGTAAGTCTAATGCCGGTAAGAGATTCTTTGCGCCGATTAACCACCGAGCGCGCTTTACAACTACTTGAAAACCGACGCATTGCCGTGCCTGAAATGTCACCGGAAAAACTGGAAGAAATTTATCAGGCTCGCACCGCATTAGAATGTTTAGCCGCTACCCGTGCACTGCCTTATATTGATGACCAGGCCATTATTGAACTTGAAAACCTAAACAATAAACACAACTTAGCTATTAGCTGCGGTGATGTGGAAAACTATATTTATATTAACTTTCAGTTTCATCGAAAAATCTACAGCTATGGCCAACCACAAGCGTTAATGCCTCTTATCGAAAGCCTTTGGCTACAAATAGCACCGTTCATGCAATCTATTTTTGCGCAAATCAAAGAAGCTGACTCTTTATCACAAGGTAATGATCAACACCGCCAAGCCCTGGACGCAATTAAAGCCAAAGATGCCAAACTGTTAGCTGAGGTAATACGCACAGATATATTGGATGGCGCCATTGGCTTACAACAGGCAAAGGGCTGGCCGCTTTCGGGCCATACTAGCTTGCTGAATGCTTAAGCAATAAGTGTCTTTAGGAAGCTTTATTTATTTCATTTGAAGAGGTGTTACTTTCTACACTGGCAATTCAATGTTCACCTCAAATTGCTGGCTGGCTTTTTTATAGACATAACTAAACGAGCCGCCATGCATTTCACAAATACGCTCAACCATCGATAACCCTAAACCTGAGCCAGTTGAACTACTGCCGGCAGGCCTATAAAAGCGGTCGCCGAGTTTAGCCACATCTTCTTCAGCAATCTCGTCACAATCATTAACTATGGTAAGACAAATTACGGCGCTTTGGGTAAGACGTACAATGACCTGGCCATTAGCAGGTGTATATTTAAAAGCATTACCTAAAACATTCCGCACCAATATAGATAAACCCTCACGATTGCCGCTAATTAACACACTAGTGTCAGCTAGGTTGATGGCTAAATTTTTGTCTGCGGCTATATGGCCAAGCTCGGCGCTCACCTCTAACAGCAATTCATTGAGGTCAGTCACGTCGGAGCTAAATTGTAACTGCGGATCTAAACGGGCAAGTGTCAGCAACTGTTTAACCGTATGCGATGCTCTATCAACCCGGTCAGTGATACGCGATAACATCACTTTAGTATCGTCATCAGCTACCATTCGCTGACATAACTGAACTTCAGTTTTTATGGCCGCCAGCGGAGTTTGCATTTCATGTGCCGCGTTAGCGGTAAATCGTTGCTCACTCTCCAGCGCACGCTCAAGTCTAGCTAACAAACTATTTAATGAGCTATGCAGTGGCTCTAGCTCTTGATATAGACAGTCAGCTTCAATGGGGGCTAATGATTCGGGTGTTCGCTCAGAAATTTGTTCGGCTAATTTACGCAGCGGCTTAATACCATGACTGCTACCATAGTAAATAAACAAGCCAGTTAGCGGTAATACTATCAATAGTGGCATTAACATACTGGCAAAAATCCAACGTAAATTATTCTCTGCCCGGTTTAAATTTACTCCAACCGCAAACCAAATATCTAATTCTTCATCATGGCTATAGACCACACGCCATACTTCTCGACGATCACCGATGGGTTCAAAGCCTTTCAATTTATCCTTATTTGGCTGGTTAAATGTCGGTGTATTTTCGCCAACAATAATTTGTTGATCACCAATAAATATATTAATGGCAGGCGCTAAGGGGCCGTCATCTACGCCTACATCAGTAATTCTTAATACCAAACCTTCTTGCTGCATACGACTGTAAAAGTATGCTTCTACTTCCTCTTCACCATGGCTTGAAATCGCCCGAAATATCCCTTTAGAAACGCCTAAAAATAACTCCAACTGATTATCTATTTGGGCTAGCAACACCTTGCTAGAATAGACAAAAGTCACTGTTGCAGAAACTAGCCAGCCCAGTAGCATTAACGTCAGCAAGACAATAACTAGGCGACCTTTTAGTGACTTTTTCATTCAGTAATCCTATAGCCTATTCCGCGCATAGTTTGGATACGCTTACTGCCAAACTGCTTGCGTAACTTAGAGATATAAACTTCAACTGTATTAGAGCTCACTTCATCACCCCAGCTATAAATGCCTTCTTCTAGGCGACTTTTAGTTATAAAGCGCTCTTTATTACGCAACAATATCTCTAAGATGGCCAATTCTTTAGCCGTTAAATCTATCGCCTCGCCAGCATGTTTAACGCTTCGCTCAACGGGATTAAACTCTATATCAGCACAACTTATAACAGCCACAACAAGTCCTTCACTACGCCGCAATAGGGACCTGATTCGCGCTGACAGCTCATCTATATCAAAAGGTTTGGTTAAATAGTCATCAGCACCTGAATCTAAACCTTTAATTCTATCGGGCACCGCATCTAAAGCAGTTAGCATTAAAACCGGCAATAGGCATTTTTCAGTACGCAACTGACTAACTACCTGGAAGCCGTTCATTATCGGTAACCCTACGTCTAACACTATTAAATCGTAAGGCGTGACTCTTACTGCCGGCGCCACATAATCACCCCGCTCCAGCCAATCAACTGCATAGCCTTCAAATATCAAGGCGGCTTTAAGCGACTCCCCTAGCTGTTTATCGTCTTCGACTAACAATATTCTCATAGCTAAAGCCTGACCCAAGCAGCCTTATCTGTAAAGACAAAAAAGCCGGCACTAAGGCCGGCAATAAATACGAGACACATCTATTTCCTATATGCTAAAAGCTAAAACCTAATACTGGAGCATTTATTCGCTAACGGCATTACCTTCACTTGAATCAGCGATTAGTTGCTCTGTAGCTGCCTCCCAAAAACTATCGAAGCTAACATTCTCTACGGTCATTTCAGCTATCACTTCAGGTATAGATATTGTTGGCATGCTTAATGTTGGCAACTGTATGTCTAAGGGTGAAGCCATACTAGTTGTTGATACTAAAGTTAAAGCTGCTACTGCGATTAGTTTGTTGATAGTTACATTTTTCATTGTATTGCTCCAGGTCATTTGCTTTGGTTGATGCATACTTTGCACTTTGAAACTGAAATGAACCTGAAACCGATAAACTTTTTTATTACTTTTTTATTACTTTTTTGTTAATTTGGTAAAATGTATACAAAACAACAATAAACGCTAGGAAAACAATGAAAATTAAGATCATTTTGCTTTTGTTCGCCTTGGCACTGGTCGCACCAATGTTAATTTCTGGACCTGATGGCAAATCCATAATGACGGTAGATGACTGGACGCCAGACAACAATATGCTGGCCACAGTAAAACAAATAGGCAGCTCGGCTATTCAAGCGATTGAGGAGTTAACCAATATATCCCTAGGCGACAATGTAGATAGCCGTAATATTATGCACAAATGGCAAGACTCGGAGGGAATTTGGCATTTTTCAGATAGTATTCCTGAAGATAGCCATGTCAAAAATCTAACGACAGGTGAGATACCTAAACTAGCTAATGACACTATAGTCACGGCGAAAGTATCCGTAGCAGCTAACAGCAAGATTGAGGCAAGTGAACTACCGTCATTGCCACTGGTTTCGCCGACTACAGTTACTCGGTTGAAGTCAGATGCGGAAAATATTAAGCAGATGACGCAACAGCGCACAGACACCTTGGAATCAATGTAAGTTACTCCAGCGGTCTTAACATGTGCACCCCATTTTTGGGGGCAATAAATAAGCCTTCGCAACTTGCAGTTTTATTGTCGCCATCAAACATCTCGCCGTGAATTATAGTTTTACGGCCATCGACTCTTTCCAGCCAAGCTTTTAGTTGTAGCTCTTTATTCAGTGGCGACCTTGCATGGTAGTGAACAATTAAGCGGCCAGTCATACCCGGTTGCTTGCCAATCATTTGAGCCATACCCAAAAATTGATCAAATATAGCGGCTACAAAACCGCCATGGACCGTGCCGGGGGGACCTTCATAAGCCCAACCACAAAATACACTGCCAGAGGCTTTGCCATCTTTTACTTCAATTTTCACCGGTGGTGACAAGGGGTTTGATAAACCACTTAACGGACTTAGCTCGTGGCTGACATCGCTAAATGATTGATATGGGCCATTTTCAAGATAATCTACCTTGCCAAAATAGCGCGGTGAATTTTCCAGTGCTGCCACCGCGCTATCAAGTGAGTTGGATATATTATCCAACACCTCAATATCGGCATCACTAGTCACTAGCAGTTCGATTAAGTCTTTAATTTTTGCGCTAACTTGACGCGTTGCTTGCCAATTTCCGCGCTGTTCTGGTTCCAAATTGTCAATCGAATCGGGAATTGTATAAACATCAGGGATTTCAAAATCATCCTTCATATTAGCTACCGCATCATTGCTGATAAGTTGTCACACCACCCACTATGGTGTGCACAACGTTAATATCTTTTATTGTTGCTGGAAAGTCTAAGGGATTTTGGTCCAACACTACTAAGTCAGCAAATTTACCGGCCTCTATAGAGCCGATCTGATCTTCTTTAAATATCTGCCATGCCGCGTCTATAGTAGTCGCTCTTAGTGCCTGCATAACACTCACGCGTTGCTCAACGCCAATAATCTTACCGCTGGTTGACAGGCGGTTAACCGTCGCCCAAACCCCTAACAGTGGATCCATTGGCACAATTGGCGCATCGAGATGGATAGAGAAAGGTAAATCCAAATCTAGGGCTGACTTAGTTGGACTCATTCTGGCAGCGCGCTCAGGCCCCATAAATATATCCCGATGACGATCGCCCCAATAGTAAGTATGCGCACTAAAAAAACTAGGGGTAATACCAAGCTCTTTCATTCTCAACAATTGGTCTTCACGTGCCATTTGCGCATGAATCAGAATGACCCGAGGGTCGGCGACATAATTCTCAGCTTGAGCCAGCGCAAAGGCATCTATGATGTCATCAATCGCCGCATCACCATTACCGTGTATAGCCATTTGATAGCCAGCTTTATGATATTTACTCACCCACTCAATCAAATCTTCTTTGGCAACTCGAGGATAGCCTCGGCTGAGTTTATTAGGGCTTACTTCACTATCACCACTATCAGCTGCATGGCCGCCGCCATGTGGCTGCACATGATAAGGTTTAGACAAGTAGCCGGTGTATCCTTGAATACTGCCATCAGCAATAATTTTTATTGCTCCAATATCTAACTTAGCCGTTTTATAATCTTCTTTGGCAACTTTGCCGCTGAGAAAGTCTTCGCCGAACTGATCAAATATAGGCCAGAGAGTCACCCTCATCGGAATCAAATTTAACTGATCAGCCGCTACCAAACCCGCTGTAATTTTACTCTCAACCGCTCCAGCCTGAGCACTGGTAACGCCTTGAGCACTATATTCTTTCACCGCCGCCTGAAGAATATTCAAGCCTTCTATAGCGCCGAAATCCATGGCCAGCATTTGCGCATGTAATGCAGCTGTCTCTTCGACCAAGCCCGTTAGTTCGCCATTACTATCTTTAACATAAACACCACCATCCATATCTGGCGTATTCTTATCAACATTAATTAACTCGAAAGCCTTGCTATTAAGCACCCCCATATGACCAGATATATGTAAAATAAATACGGGATTGTCTGGAAACGCATAATCTAATTCTTGAATAGTTATATGCCGATGCTCAGAAATTGAAGTGTCATCATAGCCATAACCAACAATCCATTCTCCTGTATTTACACCTGCATATTTCGCTTTTAACGCCGCAATTAATTCGGGGATATTTGTAACAGCGCCGATAGGAGGGCTATTTAGGTCAGCGATGTAATAGTTGATACCAGAGGCAGGAAAGTGACCATGGGCATCAATAAAACCCGGTATGAGTGTCTTTCCAGCTAAATCATAAACTATTGTATCACCGTTCATATGCGGCTTAACTTTCTGCAAACTACCAACAGCAACTATTCTGTCATTCTCAATTACTACTGCTTCTGCAATAGAGTTTTGAGCATCCATAGTCAGCACTGTGCCATTTATAAACGCTTGGCTTACGGGCGGTTGCGCTGGCAGCAGTTTTATATAAACAATAATTGCTCCCATTACTAACAACAGCAACAGCGCTAGCAAAAACTTTTTCATAGAGCTCCCTGAAGGAATACGATTAATACAGCTGATAGTATGACCAAGCTACTAATTTAACTACTTAACTCTTTCTAATGTTCTAGCGCATAAACTACAGTGGTAACACATAAAAATAGACAGTGATGAAATGGCAAAAACTACCTAGCAAAACAAAAATATGAAATATTGCGTGATTAAACTTAATAGCTGAGACCGCGTAAATAATCGCCCCTAGGGTATAAGCGACACCACCGGCTATTAGCCAGCGCAAGCCTACCTCATCTAAGCTAGCCATCAATGGTTTAATGGCAAACACGATTATCCAGCCCATAATTACATAAATGAGGGTGGATAGAACTTTGAATTTACCAGTGAAAAACAGACTAAGCATTATCCCAGCTAAAGCTAACCCCCATGACAGTGAGAAAATCGTCCAGCCGATCGGCCCGCTTAGGGTAATTAGAGTTAATGGTGTATAGGTACCAGCGATCAAAACACAAATTGCGGCATGGTCAACAACTCGTAGCTTCGCCCTTAACTCCGGCGCAGAACTGTTGTGATAGCAAGTTGATGCGGCGAACAGTAGCACCAAACTTAGCCCATATATGATAAAACTAATAAGCGGTAATACACCCTCAACTTTAACTGCCCGATCAACTAAAAAAAACAACCCTACAACGCTTAACAGTAAGCCAACCGCGTGGGATAACACATTTATTTTTTCTTCCATTGGAGGATAGTATTTAATCGTTGAAGCCACTAGATATGCCTGTTTATATATTTTGAGCGAGACGTTAACATAATGGTATATTTGTTATAGCTATTTATTCCCCCCCCCTATGATTAATCTACTGCATTCTAAATTAATCATATGAGCGCATGTACCAAGCAGCATGATTAGACTTATTAGCGTAAGCTTAGTCAACTTTTGTCAGCTTTATTAATAAACGCAGATACCCTCTGCTCGGAGTCAACAATGAAAAATAAAAAAACTAAAATTTCGGTAGTATTAATATTAGCACTCTCATTACCTTTATCTACTATAAGCGCCAAAGATGCTCCACCAGAAACCAGCTTTGATGGACTGAATTTAGTAAAAAGTGAAAAACACTCGTTGGCTTACTTAAGAGACAACACTGATTTCTCTGAATATGACAAAATCTTTATTCTACCAAGTCAGGTAGCCTTTAAGAAAAACTGGCAACGCAATTACAACAATGACCATATGATGACTTCTCGAATAAAGAATAGTGATGTTGAGAAGATTAAAAATGGGGTCGCAAAATTATTTGATGAAACCTTTACTGAGTATATGGCTAAAGTGAAAGGCTATACGGTAGTCGCTGAAAATGGCCCCGGAGTTCTCATACTGAAACCGGCTATTATTAATCTTGATGTACATGCGCCTGATATTAAAACTGCAAATCGAACAGCAACATTCGCTGAAACAGCAGGTGCGGCAACTCTTTATCTTGAGTTTTACGATGGCGTTAGCAACGAAATATTGGCCCGCGTAGCAGATGCTAAGCAAACCAGAAATCGGGGCTATCACTCTTGGTCTAATCGGATAACTAACTCTGCTGACGCCAAGCAATTAATTGGTCACTGGGCTCAACAACTTACCGAAATTCTTGAAGACATTGGTGATATTAAAGGGAAATAGCTTTACCGACAGGCTAAAGAATTAGCCTGTCGAATATTACTCCGTTGAGCAATATCAATAAAAACTGCCAGAATTCTTTTGGTAACCTCCACTTGCCCGTATACTCAGTAGCCTCGTTATAATAGCTATGCCAAGGTTAACACTACCATGTTAGACAGAACTTTCTGCTGCGCCCCACTGATGGATTGGTCTGATCGCCACTGTCGGTACTTGTGGCGCCTAATGAGCAAAAATGCCTTGGTCTATACTGAAATGGTTACTACTGGGGCTATTATTTATGGTGACAACCAAGAACGCTTTCTTGGTTACAACCAAGAAGAGCATCCTGTCGCAATTCAACTTGGTGGCAGCAACCCCAAAGACCTAGCTCAATGCGCACAACTTGCACAAAAATGGGGTTATGACGAAGTAAATCTCAATGTTGGCTGCCCGTCGGATCGAGTACAGAATGGTCAATTTGGTGCCTGCCTAATGGCCGAGCCACAATTAGTGCGCGATGGCATAAAGGCCATGCAAGATAGCTGTGACATACCAGTTACTATTAAACATCGTATTGGCATTGATGATTTAGATAGCTACCAATGGTTATCTGATTTTATTGCCACCGTTGCTGAAAGTGGCTGCAGTACTTTTATTGTCCATGCCCGCAAGGCAATTTTGTCGGGCTTAAGTCCAAAACAGAATAGAGAAATACCGCCGCTAAATTATCCAACCGTGTACCAACTTAAGCAGGACTTTCCACAGTTAGAATTTGTACTTAATGGTGGGGTAGAAAATCTAGCCCAGTGTGAGGAACATCTACAATATGTAGACGGCGTTATGCTTGGTCGCGCCGCCTATCAAAACCCGTGGTTGCTAAATGATGTTGACCCTGTGCTATTTAATTCCCCAGCATTAATAGCCTCACCAGAGCAGTTAGTCGAAAGCTATATGCCGTATATACAAAATCAACTTGATGCTGGCGCACCATTAATGCGTATGTCAAAACATTTGCTAGGGGTATTTCAAGGTGTCCCAGGTGCTCGCCAGTTTAGACGGCACCTGAGTGAGAGTGGTCACAAAAAAGGGGCCGGGATTGAAGTAGTTGAGAAAGCTTTATCGCTGGTAAAAGAAGCCAAAGCACTAGCCGTTTCGTAATCTTGCACGTACACTAACCTGCGAATAATTTTCTGGACAAACACATGAGTAACAAGCTGGATCAACTTAAAAAAATGACCGATGTAGTAGCCGACACTGGCGATATCGAAGCTATTGAACGCTTTCAACCATTAGATGCTACAACCAATCCATCGCTAATACTTAAAGCTGCTCAGTTAGAAAAATATGCTAACTTATTAGCTATTGCGAAAGAAGTTGGTCAAAATACTGATGGCAGTTCTAGCCAACAATTAGCTGCGGCAGGTGATCAGCTAGCGGTTTCGATCGGTTGTCAGATATTAAAATTAGTTCCGGGCAGAGTTTCTACCGAAGTAGATTCCAGATTGTCTTTTAATACCAGTGCGACAGTAGAAAAAGCACGTCAACTTATCGATTTATACCAGCAAAATAGTGTAAGCAAAGATCGGGTGCTAATAAAAATTGCCTCCACCTGGGAAGGAATTAAGGCCGCTGAAGTATTGGAAAAAGAAGGTATTAACTGCAACCTAACCTTGCTATTTGGCTTTGCTCAGGCTGTAGCCTGCGCTGACGCTGGCATTACTTTAATCTCTCCATTTGTAGGTCGTATATTGGACTGGCATAAAGCAGACAGTGGTATAGAAAACTACCCAGCCGCAGAAGACCCTGGAGTGGTATCAGTTAGCAACATTTATCGTTATTACAAAAAAAATGACTATCAAACTATTGTTATGGGCGCTAGCTTTAGGAATATTGGTGAAATAGAACAACTTGCAGGCTGCGACCGCTTGACCATTAGCCCACTGTTAATGGCAGAACTAGAAGCTGACCAGGGTTTACTAGAACGCAAGCTAGCGCCTGATAATACAGCCGCTAGTTCACCATTTGAAACCTTCGATGAAAAACAGTTTCGTTGGAATATGAATGAAAATGCTATGGCAACAGAAAAACTAGCACAAGGAATAAGAGCTTTTACTGTTGATCAGATAAAACTCGAACAATTACTTTCAGCATAAATAGGCGGCAGCATAAAATGAAATCGGCGTTAAAACGTTTTCTCGAAAATCTACTGCCACCAGAAGAAACAGTAGAAACGGATGAAGAAGCACTAAACTTTGCCGCTGCCCTGCTGCTATTTGAAGTAGCTAACGCTGACTATAATCTGGATGATATTGAGTGGCAGTCGATGAAAGAAGCCCTTAATGAAGTACTAGGAATAAATACGGACAATGCTGATAAGCTGCTAAAAATCGCTGAGAGTCATTCACAAAGCAATACCTCAATGCAGCCTTTTACCCGACTGATCAATGATGAATTTGGTATAGAACAAAAGAAAAAATTAATGAAGGCGATGTGGCAAATAGCTTACGCTGATGGCAAGTTGGACAAATACGAAGAGCATTACCTGCGCAAAATTTCCGAGCTACTTTATATTCCGCACAGCCAGTTTATTCAACAAAAGCTAGCAGTCATCGGCTAGTTAATTACTATTTTGTTCGAGCACGTTAACAAGCTCTTTAAACTTGGCTTCATTTTCTTCACACAATCCCATTAATACTTTGTGCGCATTAAGCACTTTTTCACGCATGCCCTCTTCTGAACAACTTATATGGGGTAGTTCCGACAACTCGTTTATACAAGCGGGGGCTTTATCACGAATATCAAATACGCTGTCAAAACCCATAGACACTATAAGACGGTTAATACTTTCACAATTTGATACGATAACCGGCGTAAGATTGAATCGACTGCGTGCTTCGATAGAGATTTTCGCTAACATACCTAAGCTGGTGCTATCTATACCATCAGCTTCAGTTAAGTCAATAATCACACTGATAAAATTGTCGGCCGATAAGATAGATTCAATATATTGATCGAAAGAGCCGCACAAACTCACCCGCACGTCACCAATAAGCTTAATTAAATAAGCGCCTTCGTGACTTGCAACTAGTATTTGTCCAGGCTGCATAGCTAACCTCGCTTAACCATTAATACGGCAATGTCATCGGGTATTTCATCCATAGTATCAACCCCAAAACTATCAATCAAACTGTCTAAATCTTGCGGTGCATTTTGCATACTTTCCAATAAAGCGGTTTCTTTATCAACTAATTGCTTTGCTGGCAAAATTTCTAAAATACCGTCAGAGAACATATATAGGGTAAATTTTTCAGGTAGATCAATGGTTTGCTCATTAAACTCAGCCTCTTTAAATAAACCTACCGGCATACCCGAGCCTGGTAAATATTTAGCACCCTGGGCAGTAACTAATATCGGCTCAGGTAAATGGCCCGCCGTACTATAACGCAGAGTATTGGCTTTAATATCCAAAACACCAACGCACATAGTCATGTGTTTGCCAATACCAGAGTCCAACAGAGCATTATTGGCGCGCTGCAAAAATGCGATGGGCTCGATCACGGTGTGCACACCATGACGATTATAATCACTGCGCTGATGCGCGGTATAGTCTTTCAAAATAGCGGTCACAAATGCTGACGAAGCGCCATGACCAGAGATATCAGCAATATAGAAATTTATATAATTGTCACCTACCAATATATATTCAACAAAATCGCCGCTTAGATACAAAGATGGGATGACTCGATGAGTAAAGGTATAGGGCCCTAAAGTATGCGGCGATGGCGGCAACAGACGCATTTGCACATGTCGCCCCGCTTGCTGATCTTGCTCTAGTATTCGTAGATGGTTTTCTAACTGCCTATTAGTTTGCTCAAGTTTTTCTCGATAAGCGCTATTTTGTTTGCGTAATTTAACCTGTTCTAAGCAGCGACTGATGGATTTCTCTAGCGCGTCAATATCTTTTATTGGCTTAATAAAGTAGTCGTTAGCACCGAAGCGCAGCGCGTCGACGACTTCAGTTATCTCACCGGCACCAGAGATAACAATTATCGGGGTATCTGGGCTGGCCGCATTTATCTCCCGCAGTACTGAAATACCATCTTTCTTTGGCATCCTCAGATCACACAGCACTACATCTGGCAATAGCTCTAGCTGTAAGGCTACGCCCTGCTCGCCGTCACTGGCTTGATATACATTATATCCAACTTCATCCAAATAGACGGCAATACTGTCTCGTACCGCATCGTCATCATCTATTATTAAAATGGAGTAATTATTTGGCATTAATGCCACCACCTAAGCAACATACAAAACTTTACAACGATAATACTAACAACAGTCATAGGCCTAAAAGTCATCAAAACCCCCATCAAACTCTTGTTCCCCAAAGTCATCAACAAAGCCACCATTGATAATTGCCTTACGGTTTTGCAGATAAGCGTCGCGAAAAAAGTTATAACTATCACCTGTCACTAAACCACTTAAGGCAATAACGTCGGCTCTACTATCAACAAAGTACACCGCTGTAATGGTATTTCTGGTCGATTTATGAGTAATATTGAAGGCCGGCGACAGTGCTTGCTCAGGCAATAACCCTATTGCGTCTCTTACGGTACTTGGCCCCCATAATGGGATAGTTAGGTATGGCCCAGCAGGCATACCCCATTTAGCAAACGTTAATCCAAAGTCTTCACGTTCATATGGAATACCCATTTTTGTTGCCGCATCAAAAAAACCAAATACGCCAAAGGTAATGTTGGCACTAAACCGCAACGCATCCCAGCCTGCGTCAACTATCTCAACTTGCAGCACATCGTTAACAAAAGTAGGGATTATGCGAACATTATTGAACATATTAGTAATGCCATTATCAATAACTTGCGGAATAAAAAACTGATAGCCCTTAGCCGCGGGCAACAAAATAAACTTATCAACCTGCATATTAAAGGCATGCATTGAGCGATTAAACGGCTCCCACGGGTCAGCAGAATTCACATCACTCTGAAAATCTTGCGCTGCGGCAACAGTTGATAGGCACCAAAAAACTAGCACACTAGCTAATTTAGGTAAGACTTTGGTTGTTATCATCAACTTTCCTATATGCTACAGGCATTCAATTGCCTAATTTTTTTATGCATTATAGTCACCAAACCAATAGAAGTCTTTAGCTAATAATTCGGTACTTATGGTTAAAGTTAGCTAGCGATAGGTACCGAGAATAATGCCAAATTTTTGTAAGCTAGCGAGAATATCCAGTCCAGCTTTAGTCAGCTGCGCTGGATCAGGGTGGGACATTTGATCAGCCAGATCGGCCAGTATTTGTCGCCCCGTTAGCCCATTATGCTGTGCAATTGACTCTAATAGGGCTGCCGTTGCAGCATTACTTTGCATAAAACACACTTTATCCAGTCTATCCCGATACACCACTATATAGGTTGGCTCTGCACCAGGCTGCTCAGGCTGGAAGTTCGGCCCAATTTGGTGGACCGGATAGGAATACCCCAATGACCATGCCACTGGGGACAAAGCTGGCACTGCGTCTAGTAGATCACCGTTAGTATCGATATTACTCCAATCCGGCTGTGCTTCTTCAATATCTAAACCAACTTCTACCCATTCATAATGAGCCAATTCATATAAAAACGACGGCAACTCCCCTTTTGGCATCTGTCCTTCTAACCAGGCAATAAACTCTTGGCCTAACTCCAAAAAATAAGGTGTTGAGCATTGATGCTCAACCATGAAATTTCGAATAATTTGGTTCCAATGAGCTTCGCTGAATAATGATTTAATGATTGGGAAACCATTAGCCAATAAATCACTAATATTGTTAAAAAATAGCTCTGTGTAGATTTTCATCCGCCTAGGGTCAACCCCGGCAGGTATCGTTTGATGCTCAGGATCACGAATATGAGCAGTAAAACTTGCTTGAACCTGCTGAAAATCAGCTAGCTGATCAACCACAATCCTTCCCCGTTAAGCTAGCCGATGAAAACTGTTGTTGATACACCCTAATTTTTTCAACTTCGAGCAATAATTCAGGTAATGGTGGAATGTTAAAATCACGCTCTAATAGTGTAGGTAAAACGCCGAAGCGTTTATAAGCGGCTTGCAGTAAGCCCCATACTGGGTCGATCACATCAGCGCCGTGAGTATCTACTTTTAAATCTTCGTCTTCATTAAAGTGCCCGGCTATATGAATATAAGTAGCCCGCTCACCCGGCAGTTTGTTTAAAAAATCAATAGGATCGTAATTGTGATTAATACTATTGACGTAGATATTGTTTACATCTAACAATAAGTCGCAATCAGCTTCAGAAACAACAGCATTAATAAATTCACTTTCAGACATTTGCTGCATTGGCGCGGCGTAATATGAGGCATTTTCTATCGCTATGCGCTGCTCTAATGTCTCTTGCACCTGCTTAATCCGACCGGCAACATGATGCACAGCTTCTTCAGTAAACGGTATTGGCATCAAATCATATAACTGGCCCGAATCGCCGCAATACGTTAAGTGATCAGAATAGAGAGAAATATTTAGCTCGCGCATAAATAGCTTAAGCTTATCGAGGAAATCAGTATCAAGAGGCACAAAGCCACCAATATTTAAACACAAGCCATGTAACGTAATAGGATACTGTTCGGCTAAGGCGCGAAACTTCTTGCCATAGCGCCCGCCTACTCCAATCCAATTTTCAGGAGCGACTTCTAAAAACTTTACCGAATCAGGTTTTAAATTTGCAAGCGGACCCAACAGGGTCCGCCGCAAACCTAAACCAGCACCGTGTATAGGCTGGTAATTAGACATAGTACTTACTTAGCGCCACATTTGCCTTCGCCACATTTGCCTTCAGCTTTGTCAGCTTTATCACCACCGCATGAGCCTTCGCCTTCAGCTTTATCGCCACCGCACGAACCTTCACTTTCAGCTTTATCACCGCCACATGAACCTTCACCTTCAGCTTTATCACCGCCACATGAACCTTCAGCTTCAGCTTTTTTGTCGCCGCCGCATTTGCCTTCACCGCATTTGCCTTCGCCTTTAGCTTTGTCACCGTGATGGGCGAAATTAGCAAGATCATAACCACTACTCATTTGGGTAGCAGCAAACGGATTAACAGTTTCTGCTGCCGCAACAGGTACAATAGCTGAAGCCAAAAATGCTGCGCCTAGGGCGGCTGCGATTGGTTTTAATTTTTTGTTATTCATGGTGTATCCTTTTCTATAGTGGTATTGCATTTAGGTTTTTATAATAAGCATTAGCGCTTATGCGTTACTGCATGGTCGGACATAGCTTAGCCCAGGTAGTTTCATAATAATCAATCAAAGTCACCATAATAGGTACAAATACATACAAAATCATCAACTAATTGCTACCTAGTTCACTGTTTTTCCAACACTGCTGTAAGCGTTTATCCGAAACTGGTAACGGCGTTTTTAATTTTTGGGCAAATAACGACACTCTATATTCTTCGATCATCCATCGATACTCAGCTAATTGAGAATCATTATCTAATTGAAAAAAATCGTCAGCTAGCTTTGTCTGTAAATTATACCAATGCTTTGCAACTTGCACGCTGGCTTGTTTATCTTTTTGATACTGCCCCGCTAAACGCTCTAGGCGAAATACTATTGCTTTAAAATAACGTGGGTAATTTTTCAATCTAGTGAGCGGCACATAGAGCATGAACCCTGGGTACATTAATGCTGAAATTTGCTCGACCACATCACTTCTTACCGCCCCCATAGCAGGAGTTAACTTGGTTAACAATTGCTGAGCATGATAATGCTGCTCTAATACTTGCTGAAACAGCTTCTCAAATTCATTACCACTAGTAAGCAAGTTGGCTTTTTCAGCAGCTAGCCGTTGCTCAAACTCTGTCTTAGTTCGCGGCATGGATTGCCCGCTCAAAAATGTATCCCAATAAATCGCTTTTACTAAGCCATCGACAAATGGCTCACGCTCACCCAATAACGACAAATGCAGCGCAAAGGCGTTACCTTTCAATAAATTCTTTTTTAACTGCTTCGCTTGTTTAGCTGTGGCATTGATTAACAATCTTATTAACCCAAATTTTGTTGCTGCCGCAGCCTCTTCGACACTATCAGTCAACCTTAAGGTCACCTTCTCGCCTATTTCAACCAATGCGGGGTAAGCGTTAATATCGACACCGGCTTGCTTTAACTGCACCATTGGTTTTAAGTCGCCAAAATTCCAGTCGGTAGACTGATCCGCCAATCCTGTTTTGTTTTCTGCCGCAATATCCTGTTTTAGCTTATCTCGATGAATAGCAACCAACTCTTTAATATTACGGCCCTTAGCAACAACGCTGCCGTCGCTAGCTAAAATACGACAATTCATCAAATAGAATGGCTCTAGCAGCTCTTCCCGCCAATCGTCAGTATTAATTGCTACACGTTTTATTTTACTAAGAGAGTCAGTTAAAGATTTACTTAACGCCACATTGCCACTGTTAACTTTGGCCAGTATGTCATCAACATAATTAGGCACTGGTACAAAATTTTTGCGTATATTCTTTGGCAAAGTTTTTATTAAGGCGATGCATTTATCTCGCAATAAGCCTGGCACTAGCCATTCGAACAACCTGATAGGCACACGATTAAGTATCGCTATTGGTAGGTCGACAGTAACACCGTCATCTTCATGACCTGGTTGAAATCTATAATGTAGGGGTAGCTCAAAGTCCTGCCAAGCTAGGCTAGACGGAAATTGCACTTGGCTTTCGCCGTCTGCCCGCGCCATTACCTTATTACGATTTAACAACAGCAGATTTTTATCTGACCTTTCAGCGATTTTTCGCCACGCCTCAAAGCCAGCGAGATTAACAATCTCCTTAGGTATGCGCTCACTATAAAACTCAAATAACTCATCGTCAGTTAAGGCTATATCGGCGCGGCGCGTTTTCGCTTCTAACTCTTCTACGTCATCAATAAGCTGACAATTATAACGCCAAAAAATAGCATTACCTTTATATTTACGCTCAACTAAACAGCCACGAACAAACACTTCTCTGGCAATGGTTGCATCAATATTGCCATAACTTACCCGGCTGTTATCGCTAATAACTAAGCCATACAAACTAACGGTTTCTAAGGCCTGTACTTCACCCCGCTTGGTACTCCAAAATGGATCTTTATATTGGCGTTTAACTAAGTGATCGGCGTACTCCAATATCCACTCGGGTTCAATTTTGCCATTATTACGCGCATATAGTTTTGTCGTTTCTACCAACTCAGCAGACACTATCCACTTAGGCGGCTTTTTATAAGCGCTTGAGCCTGGGAAAACTAGAAAGCGCCGCCCCCTGGTGCCGATAAATTCTTTACGCTCATCACGCAAGCCCACTTGACTAACTAACCCTGCCAGCAGTGCACGATGAACCAATGTTTCACCGGCAGCTGTGTTGTTTTCGCGTAAATTTAACTGTTTGGTAACAAGTTTTAACTGCCGATGTAAGTCTCGCCATTCCTGCATCCGCATATAAGACAAAAAATCTCGCTGACATAACTTGCGCAGTTGATTACTGCTTAAGTCTTGCCGTTGCTGCTCAAAGTAATCCCACAGTGCTGGCCACGCCATAAAGTCTGACCCCTTTTGATCAAACCGAGCATGCTTAGTTTGGGCGGCATCTTTTTTGTCGGCCGGCCTTTCCTTTGGGTCTTGCACACTCATAGCGCTAGCAATAATCAACACTTCACGCAGACAGCCCTGCTTTGCGCCAGCTAGTACAATTCGGCCAATTCGTGGATCCACTGGTAACTTAGCTAACTGCCAACCGAGATCAGTCAGCTTGCCATCTGTATCAAGCGCACCCAACTCTTCTAAGGTACGCTCCCCGTCGCGAATATAACGCCCATCAGGTTTATCAATAAACGGAAATTGCGCCACTTCCCCTAAGCGCATTTTTGCCATCTGTAAAATAACTGCTGCTAAGTTTGTACGTTGAATTTCGGGGTCGGTGTAGAGTGGCCGAGAAAGGAAATCTTCTTCACTGTATAAGCGCACACAAATACCTTTAGCCACTCGACCGCAACGACCTTTGCGCTGATCAGCGCTGGCTTGAGAGACCGCCTCTATCGGTAAACGCTGCACTTTAGAACGGGCGCTATAGCGTGACATTCGAGCCACACCCGAATCGATCACATAGTGTATTCCCGGAACTGTGATAGATGTTTCAGCGACGTTAGTAGCTAAGATAACCCTGCGCCCTGCATTCGAGCGAGGATGAAATATCAGCTGCTGTTCACTTTGTCCTAAGCGAGCATATAAAGGCAATACTGATAAATTATTTGCACCTTTGCGCCTTAGTGTTAAAGCACACTCTCTTATCTCTCTCTCGCCCGGCAAAAATACCAATGCATCACCTTGCGACACGCCCCGACCTTCACGCTCAATCTTTTCTAAATACTCTACCGCTGCCAGCACCTGATCAGAAATATTACTACTGGACTTGTCGTCAGTATCTAATGAGACTGGCAGATAGTCGACTTCAACTGGATAACTACGACCTTCAACCGAAATAATTGGCGCATTATTAAAGTGCTCAGAAAACCGTTTAACATCAATAGTCGCTGAAGTAATAATAAGCTTCAGATCAGGTCGTTGCGGTAATAGGCGTTTTAAGTAACCCAGTAAAAAATCAATATTGAGGCTGCGTTCATGGGCTTCATCAATAATAATGGCATCATATTTTTTAAGCTGTTTATCATTTTGAATTTCGGCCAGTAAAATACCATCAGTCATTAACTTAACTAAGGTATTGGGGCCAGTATCGTCGGTAAACCGAACTTGATAGCCAACCTGTTGACCCAGCGGCACCTGCAGTTCTTCACTGATTCTATTAGCAACTGTTCGCGCCGCCAACCTTCTGGGTTGAGTATGGCCAATAAGACCTTTAACACCTAAGCCTGCTTGTAAGCATATTTTGGGTAGCTGGGTAGTTTTTCCTGAACCGGTCTCACCGGCGATAATAACAACTTGGTTTGCTGCCAAAGCAGACAAAATATCGTCAACTCTTTGCGCAACTGGTAAATCAGGATAGGAGATTACCGGAATTTGCTGGCGCCGAACTTCAACCAAATTTATGCTTGCATCAATGTCACTAACCAACTGGCCAACAATTTCATCACTAGCCATACCTTTGTTAAGGCGTTGCGATAATTTATAAAGCTGTTTACTTAGGCGTAGGTAATCCTTACAAGCAACCTGCTCGAGTTTATTGGTGAGAACTGATATTTCTTCGGACAATAAACTCGATGCCTAATTTAGTTTTCGCGTAATTCGCGATGTAAAATTTTGCCAACCGCAGTCTTAGGCAGGTCGTCACGTAATTCAAATGCTCTAGGCACCTTATAGCCAGCTAAGTTCTCTTTGCAGTAAGCCCGCAACACATCAAAATCAACATCGGCATTGGCGGCAACAATAAAGGCTTTAATAGCCTCTCCGGCGGTTTCGTCTGGAACACCAATAACGGCGGCTTCCAATACGTCTTTATGGTTACAAAGCACGTCTTCCACTTCATTAGGGAATACATTAAAGCCAGATACAATGATCATATTCTTTTTACGATCGACAATACGTAGATAACCATCTTCACCGACTTGAGCAACATCGCCAGTGTATAGCCAACCATCACTGTCAATTGTTTCAGCGGTAGCATCAGGTCTATTCCAGTAGCCCAACATAACTTGCGGGCCTCTGACACAAAGTTCACCTGGCTGATCCACACCAAGCGCATTCCCTTCATCATCAATAATTTTGATCTCTGTTGCGGCAACTGGCAAGCCAATAGTACCGCGTTTATTACCGTTAGCTGGCGCAGAACTCACTAATGGCGAAGTTTCTGTCATGCCGTAACCTTCATAGATATCGCAGCCGGTAACTTCTAGCCACCTTCCCGCAGCAGCATTGGTTAATGCCATACCCCCAGAAAACGTCACTTTAAGTGCAGAAAAGTCTAATTTTTTAAACTCATCATGAGCACACAAGCCAACAAATAATGTATTTAGCCCAGCAAAAGTAGAAAATTTATGTTCGCCTAGCGTTTTAACAAAACCGTCCATATCTCGTGGATTTGGAATTAATATGCCATGGTCACCGCGATGGATTCCCATTGCCGCCAAAATACAGGCATAAATATGATAAAGCGGCAGCGGCAGAATATTCACTTCGCCACCGTCGGTAAAACCGTAAGAATCAGTCATTGCCATAAACTGCATTAAGTTAGATACCAAGTTGCCATGAGTTAACATCGCCCCCTTAGACAACCCCGTCGTACCGCCGGTGTATTGTAACATCGCTACGTCTTCAAACTTGGCACTGCTTGGGGCATGCACTTTTTTACTGCCAAGGCTTAGTGCCTCTCGTAAACTAACGGTATTAGCAATTTCAAACTTCGGTACTAGTTTCTTAACGTGTTTAGAAACAAAATTAATCAACAGCCGCTTTAAAGTTGGATGTAGATCACCGGCCTCAGTGACAATAACTTTTTCAATGCCAGTATCTGGTAAAGCCTTAGCGGTGTCAGCGGCAACATTTGCTAAAACAATCAATGCCTTAGCACCACTGTCGTTAAACTGATGCACCATTTCACGCACTGTATAAAGCGGATTGGTGTTAACAACAATCATCCCGGCCTTCAGCACGCCCAATAAAGCCACCGGATACTGCAACATATTTGGCAACTGCAAGGCCACGCGATCACCCGTAACTAAGCCTGCTTCATTTTGTAAATAGGAGGCTAAATTATCTGATAATTCATCCAACTCAGCAAAACTAATAGTATGACCAAGTGCGGTAAATGCCGGCGCGCTGGCGTTCTTCTTACATCCTTCAACTAACAATTCAGTGAAGCTACTATATGCACTGGTATCAATAGTTTCGGCTAGATTTAATTTGGCCCTTGCATCATGAATTACCTGCATGAATATTTACTCCGATTAGATCATTACTATTTTAGCAAAGCATAGGAAACTAAGTGGTTGCAGAGTTTAAGTCAATAAAAACACACAATTAGTCAATATTTTAAATAGCGATATTGCAGAAGGCGATGACGCGCTAGATTATTACCTGATAAACTCAGCTTGTTAAAACTTTTATCGCACAAGGAATCACCGTGAGCACTATTGAGAACATAACCTTTGACGAATTAGAAATAGGCCAAAAAGCTGAATACACCCGCACCATCAACGAAGAAGAAATTTTGCTTTTCGCCAAAGTGTCTGGCGATACCAATCCGGTGCATCTGGATGAAGCATATGCGGCAACCACTCAGTTTGGCGGACGGATAGCACATGGCATGCTCACCGGTGCGCTTATATCAGCAGCGGTAGCACTTAACATGCCGGGCCCAGGCAGTATTTATCTTGGACAAACAATGAAGTTTAGAGCGCCAGTAATGATTGGTGATACTCTAACGGTAAAACTAGAAGTTATTAGTAAACGTGAGGGCAAAAACATTGCAATAATAGACTGCAATGTTGTCAACCAACATGGCAAAACAGTAGTTAAGGGTGAAGCAACCGCGCTAGTGCCAACTGAAAAATTAGTAGTAGAAACAATTGAACTACCTCCAATTACTATTGGCTGAAGTAACTTCAACATGCTAAATAACAAATTACAGCGGCTGATTACTCTGCCGCTGACTCTTTCTCGATGAATTGAGTTGGCTCAAAGAACATTAGCTCTATCTCAAGTGTACCTTTTACCTTTGAAGACCAAGCCATCATCAATACATTGAGCTGACCTTGCTCGACCACAGCACCGGGAATATTAAACAGCTGGGAACCATTCTGCTGATTATTACGCACCGACGGACGCTTTCCTTCCTCCAGCAGCTTAGCAATCTGCGCCAGCAAGGCTTTCAAATGTTTACGCATTAAACTGAAATTCAACTGACCAATATATTCAGTTGTATCAAGCGAAACATCAATATTTAACTCACTTTTGTCTTCCATTGTTAAGCTAATCAACTTAAGCCTTTTGCCCTTATCAAGCTCATTAAACACCCGCTTCGCAACCAGGCGAGTATTGTCAAAAAACGTTTTATGTAGCACATTTGCCGACATAGTAAGAAATTGCTCTGGCGACAACGAATGCGATGAATATTCTGACTCTGACATAATGGCCCTATTAATTTATTGAGTATTATTTTTTAATCGAGCAAGTCTACCTGTTGCCCCTCCCCCTTTCCACAGCAACTTATAAAAAAGGTGACAACAACCATGCGAGGGCGTCACGCAGTCGATAAAGTACATTTCGCCCAGCGATATCACGATAACTAATCGGCTGAGCATTCATCATACTTTGATCAAAGTGTTTAAGCATAGTGCTAGCAAACGCTGGATCGTAGACTTCTATCATTAGTTCAAAATTAAGTCTTAAGCTGCGCGGATCTAAGTTAGCTGATCCGATCTGTACATAAGCATCATCAACCACAAACAATTTACTATGCACAAAGGCTCCAGGCTGAAAATAGCAATTCACACCTATTTTTAGCATATCCAGCATGGCATGGTTTGCAGCCCACTTTACGATCGGCAAATTATTGTTAGCGGGCATTAAGACATCGACTTTAACGCCCCTTAACACAGCTGTTTGCAATACTACCTCGAGTTCTCTAGGCGGAAGAAAGTATGGCGTCATAATCGATATTCGATGCTTGGCGGCACTGATGGCGCCAATTAAAATACGCACTAATTTATCAATATCTTCATTAGGGCCAGCTTCAATAACCCGGCACAACACATTACCTTGGTTAGTGAAATCTGCCGCCAAACCTTGTTTTTCAGGGATAAATATCTCGCTACTGAAATTCCAGTCGGCAACAAAAGTCGTTCGCAGTTGTGCGATGACATCTCCCACTAATTTAAAATGTATATCTCGCACATCGGATTGCTTGCCTTTCTCGCCCAGGTAGGCCGCACGAATATTCATCCCACCGGTAAAAGCAACTTTATCGTCAACAATTAATAACTTACGGTGATTACGCAGGTTCAAGGTAAATGTTGGTGGGATTAATTTAGGCGGGAAATAGCTCGCAGTGTCGACCCCTAGATGTGTTAAACGTGAACGCGCTGTAGGCCAAGAGTATTTTTCGCCGACACCATCAATTAATACTTTAACCTCAACGCCTTTATTTTTAGCCGCTGCCAAAGCCTCAACAAAATCAATGCCAGAACCTTTGTAGTCAAAAATATAAGACAACAAATAAATACTCCTAGTGGCATTATTTATCGCCTCCAGCATGGCTGGATATACCTGTTCAGCGTTGAACAAAGGGGTAATAGAGTTATATTCTGTAAGTTCTTTGCCAGTGACTGTCTGTGATAATTGACCTAAAGAGCGATAACTATCAGGCACAATAGCTGATGTTGAGTGGATGACAGTAGGCACCTCAACTGAGCCATGTAAACGCTTAGCTCTGGTAACGACCCTATTATTACCAAACATGAAATACAAAATTGCACCAACCAATGGCCACATAAGGCAAACCGCTACCCAAGTGAAGGTAGCCTGCGGTTTGCGGTGGTGCAGTAAAACGTGGATAGCGGCGAATAAAGATATCGCCACCCCCAAGCCAACTACTGTCCAGTTGATATAACTGAGTAATATATCCAAGCCATTTATCCTATTTGCACCACTCACCTATGGATCATTGCTGATCATCAAATCAAGAATTAAAACTTATTTGAAAATATTGAATTATTTTGGCTAAAACCCCCGCAAATTATAAAATATAGTCTATATTTAGATATCTGTATGTTTAAACTTAAATCCCCCATATATAAACAGTTACGAGAATTATGCTTATTCCAAAAATAGTTAACCAATTAATCATGATTAGCCTATTAGCCATAATGACCAGTGTAAGCTTTAGTCAAACATTATACAGCGAACGCAACAAGCTTAATGCGCTGCAGCTAGAACAGAAAGACTTAATTGAGACCAATGCTGACATCGAGCAAAACCTTGTATCAATTACGCAAGAAATAGTTGAAGCAAAATTAAATGCGCCTAGCGATAATGCCTACGAAGAAGCAAAAACAAATTTAACTGCTACTGAAGAGGCGCTTGCTGGCGACCGTAGCAGCGCTAATCAAGCAAAAGTTGACAATGCAAAATTCAAATTGTTGTTAGCCGAGCGCAAGTACAAAAGGAATAACAAAGAGCTATTTGATCTCGAAAAAGAACAAAAGCAGTTATCGACTTTATTAGCATCAAATAGTCGTCGCAATAACGAAATTTCTGGTCAAGCTGAAAGTCTTATCGCAATCGTTGCCTCGATGCAGGCTAATGAAGTAAAAGCTAATAAGGTCGCCGCCGAAGCCAGATCAAAACAACAACAACTTGACTCTGAACGTGAAATTATTCGTTTGCGCGAGAAGCTAGCCCAGCGAGAAGCAGAAGCAACTGCAGCGGCGATAGCAGAGTTAGCAGAACAAGAAGCTGAGGCCAAAGCAGAAGCTGCGGCAGAGCAGCTAGCTTCAGTAGCAGAAGCAACTGCTGAACCTGAAGTCATAGAATATCAGCAAGTTTTCGTGGCCAGCGACAAAGTAATGGCAAGCAAAGCGATGGCTGCTTATGAGGCGGGCGCATCAGCTGAAGGCAAGAAGGGCCGCTCAAGCAAAATTATTAATATCAAAAATTATCGTAAAGGCAACCTAGTAAATCAAACTGCGAAGAGTTTAAAAAATAGTGGCAACAGACACTATAAGACAAAAGTACAATTACGCACTGGTAAGATAGCTTTTCTTATCGGCAGCACTCGCCTAGAAGGCAACATAGAATCAACGAAAGACCGAGACATATATATCGCTTTGTTAGATACGCGAGACATGTCTAAAGCCACTATGACATTGATTCCAACCGCATTATTAAAATAACCAAGCTATATTATCAGTGAAATAGAAGGCGGTTATTGCCATCTTTTTTTATGTCTTTGATTTATCCTTATAGCGTTATACTTAACCCATGACTGAACAAATACAAGCAACAACCGCCGACATAGAATGGAGAGAAAACGGAGTTCCGGTTTCAACTCAATTTGGCGATGTGTACTTTTCCAGCATCAATGGCTTAGAAGAGTCTCGCTATGTTTTTTTACAACATAACCAATTATCTCAGCGCTGGAAAAATATAAGCAACAACACTTTTAATATTATCGAAACAGGCTTTGGTACTGGACTGAATTTTTTAGCTGCCTGGCAGTTATGGCAACAAAGTGCATCGACTAATTGTCAGCTACATTTTATTAGTATCGAAAAATATCCTCTAACGAAGCAGCAGCTAAGCCAAGCCTTAGCACATTGGCCAGAACTAAAACCATTAGCTGACCAGCTCATCGCCAACTACCCACACCCGATTCCTGGCCAGCATCGGCTTGAGTTCAATGCTGGCAAGGTATGTTTAAGCCTCATTTTTGACGATGTCGAAACTGCCTTGACTGATATTCAACCCACTAATATCCAATGCGACGCTTGGTTCTTAGACGGTTTTGCTCCTAGTAAAAACCCCGCCATGTGGTCACTGCAAACACTAGAACACATTGCCGCTTTAAGTAAACTTGATACAAGTTTTGCCACCTTTACTGCCGTTGGCCGTATTCGTCGCGACTTACAGCAATTAGGTTTTGAGGTTACAAAGAGCAAAGGCTATGGCATAAAGCGAGACATGCTAAGCGGCACATTTAAGCAACATAGCTCTTCTGTAATGCAGTGGTATTCACCGCTTAAACATAACTCTGACTTTAAAGACAGTGGTGTTAACAATACATCGGTTAACAGTGTCGCCTTAATTGGCGCAGGGTTGGCCGGCGCGCATCTCGCCTATGGTTTGGCAAAACTAGGTATTGAAACTCATGTATTTGAAGCCCAAGACAATTGTGCCCAAGGTGGCTCAGGCAATGATCAAGGCATATTATATACCCGCCTATCACATGAGCGATTGCATTTAAGTGAGTTTTCTCTTACCGCACTGCTGTATTCATATCGTTACTATCAACAGTTATTTGATGCCGGGATACTAACCGAGCAAGAAGATGGCCAGCTCATGGGGTCGATTCAATTAGCGTTTAATAACAAAACTAAAATTTTACATGAAAAACTAAAACAACGCTTTAGCGATGACTCGCTGGTAAAATGGCTAAGCCCGGCTGAAATATCAGAAATTGCTGGTATCGAAACCGAGTATAGCGGTATCTATCTAAGCGATAGCGGTTGGTTAAACCCAAGACAAGTCTGCAAGAAATTACTCCAGCAACCAAATATAACACTGCATACCAATACAAAAATTGATGCTTTAAGTTACACCGATGGCTGGCAGTTAAGCGGTGGTCCGACAACAAAATTCGATGCGGTAGTAATCTGTAATGCTAGTGGTGCAAAGGCTTACTCTCAATCAACAGCGCTACCTCTGAAATCAATTCGTGGACAAATTAGTTACATCCCATTAGCTGATACTGCACCCCGTCCACTTCTACCAGTGTGCTATGAAGGCTATTTACCGCCGCCACAAAACAACCAGCAATGTGTCGGTGCAACTTTTAATCTAAACGACTCAAGTACCCAAGTAAGTCTAGTAGATCACCGCACTAACCTAGCGCAACTGCAGCAATATTTGCCAACTTACTACAGCTCAATAATGAACAGTGAGGTTGTAGCAGAAAACTTAACTGGCCGAGCCTCAGTTCGTTGCGCTACTCCCGATTACACCCCTATTGCAGGCCAACTGGCCGATCGAGAAAAATTTATTGAAAAATATTTACCCCTATCAAGAAATGCCAAACGCAATATTAGTGGCGCAGCTCCACTACTGCCAAATTGTTATGTAAGTGTGGGTTATGGTTCTCGAGGTTTAAGCTACTCTCCCTTGTGCGCACAACATATTATCAGTCAGATAACTAATACGCCGTCGCCGTTGCCTAGCAAGTTAGTTAAAGCAACCCATCCAGCGCGGTTTATTTTACGAGATATAGTTAAAGGTAAACTGAACATTGAAAATTAAGCCATTGGCAAGCTATCGCTATTTACTTATCGGCGTATTTTTATTGATCGTCAGCTGCGTCGATGCCGAAGAATTCACCGTAAAGATTGATGCCAAATATTCGCATCCTAATCGCGCATTTACTCAAGGGATTATTGTCGACAACGGCACTGTTATTGAATCTAGTGGACGTTATAACAAGAGTTTTGTACAAAGCTATGAAGTCGGCGACAACGCTGCGGTTAAATTAAAACATCTACCCGGTCACTATTTCGCCGAAGGTTTAGAAAAGTTAGCTGATGAGATTTTTGTTCTCACATGGAAAGAACGCTCTGTCTTAGTATTAAACGCCAATGATTTTTCCCTGCAAAGAAAAATGCGTTACCAAGGCGAAGGTTGGGGGCTAACCACCGATGGCATATATTTGGTAATGAGTAATGGCTCTAACATTATTACTTTTCGCAGCAAAGAAAACTTCAACATCGTCAGGCAAATAGCGGTAACTGATGAAGTTGGGCCAGTGGAATGGTTAAACGAACTAGAATGGATAGACGAAAAGCTCTACGCCAATATATGGCAACAAGATTTACTGATTGTTATTGACCCTGATAATGGCAAGGTTATTCAGAGAATTGATCTGTCGCCGCTGCGCGCGCAGCTCGGCAATGACCGAGTAGATGTTATCAACGGCATTGCATGGGATAAGACCAGTGAAAAACTCTATCTCACTGGCAAGCTATGGCCTTGGCTGTTTTCTGTATCAATTGTTGAAAAGTAGTCGTAACGACTAGCCGCCAACCCATGCCATGGTTAAACTGTGGTGCTTATTTACCCTTTGTAACTTCGAGATTATTATATGAGCCAAACTAGCGCAGCTATGGATATTTTAGATAACACGCCTCATCCAAGTTTTGAGCTATGTTCTAGCACCCCTATCACGTCGTTAAATCTCAATGCCTACTTATATCGACACAAAGTGACTGGCGCCCAACATTTACATCTTGCTTGTGACAGCGATGAAAACGCATTTTTAGTTGCACTGCGCACAATACCAACCGACTCAACCGGTGTCCCTCACATATTGGAGCACTTGGCACTATGTGGCAGTGAGAAATTTCCAGTACGTGATCCATTTTTTATGATGTTACGCCGCTCACTCAACACTTTTATGAATGCTATGACCTCTAGTGATTGGACGGCATACCCATTTGCTACCTGTAACCGCAAAGACTTTGATAATTTATTGTCAGTCTATTTGGATGCTGTATTTTTCTCGCGCTTAGACAAGCTCGACTTTGCTCAGGAAGGCCATCGCCTAGAGTTTGAAGAAGTAGGTAATGTTGACAGTAATTTGGTCTACAAAGGTGTTGTATTCAATGAAATGAAAGGCGCGATGAGTTCTATATCTAGCACCTTGTGGCAAACTTTGTCATACCATTTATTCCCAAGCAGTACTTATCACTACAATAGCGGCGGCGAACCCGCTGACATCCCATCACTAGATCACGATAACTTGGTTGCGTTTTATAAAACTCACTACCATCCTGGCAATGCCATGTTTATGACCTTTGGCAATATTCCGGCGGGCATCCAGCAAAAAACTATCGAGGAGCAGGCGTTAGTTCGTTTCAATGCTCCAACTGAAGTTATTAGTGTTAATGCAGAAATTCGCCTACCGTCACCCATTCAAGCAGTAGAATATTATGCCTTTGATGAAGAAGACACGGCTAATAAAACCCATATTGTTATGGGCTGGCTGCTCGGTGACACTAGTAATCTTACTGATGCTTTAGAAGCACAATTATTATCTGGGGTGTTATTAGATAACAGCGCTTCGCCATTACAAAAGGCATTAGAGACAACCGATATTGGTTCCGCCCCATCACCGCTATGCGGCAGTGATGACTCATCACGTGAATTAGTATTTGTTTGTGGTATCGAGGGAGCTGACACCAAAGCAACCGGTGATTTCGAAGATTTGGTTGTTAACACTCTACAAGAAATTGTTAACACCGGTGTGCCACAAGCCGATATTGAGTCTGTTTTACACCAACTTGAACTGCATCAACGTGAAATTGGCGGTGACAGTTATCCCTATGGTCTACAACTATTAATGCAAGGCTTAAGTTCTTTTGTTCATAATGGCGATATTGTTGAAACATTGAGCATAGAGACAGCACTTGACCAATTGCGGGATAAAATTAGTAATCGCGACTACATCCCAAATTTAGTGACCAACTTATTGCTTAACAATAACCATCGGGTCACGCTAACAATGCATCCTGACACTAAATTAAGCACTCACAAAGATCAGTTAGAAGCAGATAAATTAGCCGCTATTAAAGCGGGCTTTAATGACGATGAAAAACAGAATATTGTTGCCCAAGCTAGCGCACTAGAGGCGCGCCAAAACCAAGAGGACGACGCCAGTATTTTGCCCAAAGTTGGGATTGAGGACGTGCCGCCACAAATTGTTGATCCAACGCCAACTGTGAATGATTCTGGCAACCCTAAAACAACCAGTTATGTGGCTGGCACCAATGGTCTTTGTTATCAGCAAGTGGTGTTTAAGCTGCCAATGCTCAGCGCTGCTGAACTGGCCTTACTACCCCATTATTGTAACTTTATTACTGAACTAGGCTTAGGAACTGATGACTATCTGACAGTACAAAAACGCCAAGCGTCAGTAGTAGGCTCAATAAATTCATTTTCAAACATGCGCAGTCAGCTAGATAATAATCAGCAAGTCGATGCGTTTTTTACCCTTTCAGCTAAAGCTCTAAACCGTAATACGCCGGCGATGGCCGCGCTTATGCATGACACCTTAATCTTAGTGCGGTTTGATGAGCTGCCACGGATAAGAGAGCTGATTGCTCAAATTCGTGCCCGCCGCGAGCAAAGCGTTGTCGGCAGTGGTCATGCAATGGCCATGTTGGCAGCTAGCGGCGACTATAGTCCACTAGCACAATACGCCAACACAACTGGCGGCTTACTGGGCTTACAGGCAGTTAGAGTATTGGACGACAGTTTAAACGATGACTCGACTCTCGCTAAATTTGCTAAAGATTTGGCCGCTTTACATACGAAAATAACCACGGCGCCGATCGAGTTACTTAATGTTGTTGATGAAGATAGCCTTAGTAGTAGCGAGCAAATTCTTGCCGATACTTGGAGTAAATGGCCACACCAAGCGCAGCAATCCTTGCTGCACTTTGATGCGCCCACTGCAACTGGCAACCAAATTTGGCAAGCCAACACTCAAGTTAATTTTTGCGCCTTAGCCTTCCCTACTGTTGGCGTTAAACACCCCGATGCAGCGACGTTAACCGTGTTAGGCGTATTTTTGCGCAACGGCTTTTTACACCGGGCTATCCGCGAGCAAGGCGGCGCCTATGGCAGCGGCGCTGGCCAAGAATCTAACTACGGCGTATTTCGCTTTTTCTCTTATCGCGACCCTCGCTTAGAGGGCACCATAAAAGATTTTTATGCAGCGTTAACTTGGCTAAAAGAAACTAGTCATGACCCACAAAACTTGGAAGAAGCCATTCTGGGCGTAATCGGTAGTTTAGATAAAACGAGCTCGCCAGCGGGTAAAGCCAAGCAACATTTTTATAATAGTTTGTTTGGTCGTAAGCTCGAACAGCGTCAGCAATTTCGCCAACAAGTATTAGCCGTAACAATTGCTGATATGAAGCGAGTGGCTGAGCAGTATCTAATAGGTACAGAACATTGCATGGCAGTGGTTTCAAATGAAGCGAATACCGCCAATTTGAACGACTTTATCGCCACCACCAAAGCTAAAGTCATTAGCCTATAAGTGACTAAGGCGAGGGTTAGCCTCGCCTTAGTCTCAGTTTTCAATGACTAAAAACCGTCTTAATTAGATAATATCTAGTAGTTCTACATCTACCGCTAACACAGTATTAGCCGGCATGTTTTTAACTGATTTATCGTAAGCTAATGCGGCCGGAATATGCAGCCCCCATTTAGACCCAATCGGCATCATCTGAATCGCTTCTTTCCAACCTTCAATTAGACTCTGTACAGCTAATTCAACTGGCTCATTCGCTTCGATAGTGCTGTCAAACACCTCGCCATTGAGCAATGTGCCGTGATAATGAATCTTTACTACATCGTTGATAGAGGGCTTCTGACCCTGGCCTTTCACCTTTATTTCATACTGTAAGCCAGATTCAGTAGTGATCACGCCATTGCGTTTAGCATTGCGTTGCAGATACTCATCACCTTGCGCCTGTAAATTACGGGCGGCTTGGCGAGCGAGCGACTTAAGCTGAGCCTCAATAATACCGTAAGCATCAGCTAACTCTTCACTATCTAATACGCTTGGTTGGCCCAAAAATGCCTGTTCCATACCGGCAATAACCGCTTCTAGGTCAATAGCGTCTATATTTGTCGCGGCTAGGTGCTCACCAAATTGGCGCCCGATACCATAGCTAACTTTTTGCTCATCTGAGCCTAAGCTCAACTGATTATCGTCTGTCATAGTTACCTTAAATCTTCTATTCGTAATGCGTGATATTAGCAAAGCCGCGCAATATAGCAGGGTAAAATGCAAAAAAGTAGATTGACAATAGTAATTTCTTAAAAGTCTGCGTTATTCGACAATATACGTTACCCTTTGGCAATATATGCCTCGCCAGACAACGGCGCCAATCAGAGATAATAGACCATGAAAATACAGTTACTACTCACCGGCAACGAGATAATGTCAGGAGATATTGTTGATAGTAACTCTTCAATGATTGCCAAACGGCTAAGTTTAAGCGGTATAGACATATACCGAAAAGTGGTTGTCGGTGACGACATGGAGCTATTAATTTCAGAGCTGCAAACTATGTCAGCCAATGCCGATGTATTAATTGTCAATGGCGGTTTAGGCCCCACTATTGACGACTTGACTGCAGAGGCCTTGGCGAAGGCCTGTGGCGTTAAAATAAAAGAAAATGTAATAGCACTAAAGCATCTAGAAGACTGGTGTCACAGCCGTGGCATGACCGTTAACAGCGCCAATCGTAAGCAAGCAATGCTGCCCAGTAATGTGGAGATTATTGCTAACCCAGTGGGCACTGCGGTGGGCTTTAGTTGCCAATATAACAACTGTTTAATTATGTGTACTCCAGGCGTTCCTAGTGAGCTGAGAGCAATGCTGGACGAAATGGAGCCACTTATTGTCGCTTTATCGCCAGCTACCCAAATGGTTAAAACGTCGCGTATTCGTTTATTTGGTATCGGCGAATCAACTATGCAGCAAAATTTAGATGAAACATTTCCAGACTGGCCTGCCAATGTAGAGTTGGGCTTTCGGGCAAATATGCCTATTTTAGAAGTAAAATTAACCACTCGAACCCAGCAAGATGAACCCGATAGAGAGCTTTGGCAACAAAAACTGGTCAGTCATCTAAGTGACTATTTAGTCGGCTTTGATGACATGTCACTGCCCCAGCGGGTATTAGAATTACTAGCAGAGCAGAATAAACAGATTACTGTAGCCGAGTCTTGTACCGGCGGTATGATCGCTTCACAGTTAACATCTATTGCTGGATCATCTATGGGGTTCGAAGCAGGCTTTGTTACCTACTCTAATAAGATGAAAACTAAGATGATAGGGGTGCCTACTGAAATATTAGCCGAGCACGGCGCTGTTAGTGAACCCGTTGTATTGGCAATGGCAGAAGGCGCCTTAAAGGTTAGTGGCGCAGACATAGCGGTTGCAGTGTCAGGTGTTGCAGGCCCGGGTGGCGGCAGTGATGACAAGCCCGTTGGTACGGTATGGATTGCTTGGGGTAGTATTGGTAATGTCAGAGCTATTCGGCTTAATCTTGGCAATAATCGGCTATTTTTCCAAACATTAGTAACCGCCATAGGGTTTGACCTCGTGCGCCGCGATCTGCTGGGTATTACTGCCGAGCCCCGCTATTTCAGAGATCGAAAGCCTAAATAAGTTTATTTTTTACTTTTATTGAACTTAATGTCGCAGCGCTAGTCTACTGTACATAAGGGTGATTTTACCTTAAATGTAATTTGCTAGACCTTTTAACCGAGGCCAATTTTTTTACCTAATAGTGGAACTAAATGAATTAAATCTCGTCTTATTACCAGTAATGCTTATTCCCCTGTTTGCATTACTTCTTCTAGCCTCCTTTTGGAGGCTTTTTTTTGCCTCTCATTTTTCGCAAGGATATGCGGCCACTAACGCCTTAATTGAGATGCCCGCCGCTGAGTAAGGCAAGGTATCTGTGTTATCCGCCATATATAACACAATCGCATCGCGTAATTGTTCGCCTTTTATCTGCTCTGGAAAGCAGGCATAGCCTTTATCTAATTCAACACCCCACTGTTTAAAGTTTTCCAAGGAGTCGGCAACGCCCTGTACATAACCCAAACATATACCCCAGTCTTGCGCCTTGGCAGAACTGCACTTTTGGATAAAGTCATAGCCACTTTTAAAGGCACCAGCATTGACTGGAAATGACATGAACAACACTGAAATAAAACAGCATATTAGTAACGTAACTTGCCTTCTCATTACATTGCACCCTCGTGTTTCAACAGCCATAATTTTCTATCTATGCCGCCAGCGTAGCCCGTTAACGAGCCATTAGCTCCAATTACACGATGACAAGGAACAATTATAAAAATAGGGTTTTTAGCATTGGCAGTGCCTACCGCGCGCACTGCCTTAGGCTTACTAATGTTATTAGCAATATCTTGATAACTCGCCGTTTCACCGAAAGCTACTGCCATTAATTGCTGCCACACCTCGTTTTGAAAAGTTGTTCCAGCATTAGTCAAAGTTAAGTCGAACTGTCTTCGCTTGCCAGAGAAATACTCTGTTAGCTGGGTTACACCGGTCCGGGTATGCTCATTGCTATCGATATCAGCAACTGTTTGCTCAACAAACTTAACGCTAAGCAGGCCTGAATCATTAGCGATAATTTTTAACTCACCAATTGGTGTCGATAAATAATCTATAGCCATTACAACTGACTCCATAATTGAAAGGTTAAATAACTTCTAAACGGTGCTGATTTTTCCGGCATAAATTCTGCATCAGTTTTATCAACAGCCTTTTGCACGCCTAAATCGCCACCCAAATAAATATCAGGATCGCTTAACCCACGCATTTTTGCATAGTCGATGGTCCACGGACCGATACCTTTGATCGCTAACCAAGAACTAGGGTCCGCATGCGGCGTAGTTGAATAAAACTGGGCAAAGTCGCGCAGTGTTACTCGTCGTTTATTGGGCATTTTCAAAAAAGCTAAATCAGCAGTTGCTACTTGCTCGGCACTAGGAAAATAATAGCCGTCGCTAGATTTGCGTCCCAACGTGCTAACCAGCAAAGTAACCAGTTTTCTAGCGGCAACAATGGATATTTGCTGCCCTAAAATGGCTCTAATGCCAGCCTCAAACACAGTCCAAGTACCAGGTAGACGCAAGCCCTGATTAAATATCATGTTTTTTGGCCAATTACTTTGTAAGCATTCCTCAACACTTTTTATGTCAGTATCTACATCAAGTAGTCGCCGAATGTTATTAACCACTGGTTTTAGTTTAGTCACATCGTCAATCTCAATGGTTACATCAAATCGACATCTGTCTGCTACATTCACCGCAGTAAAATGTCCGCTGGCGCCACCCAACTCAAAGCTGCGTCCGTAACTATATTCATCAACTCGTTCCAAGCCTTCAATATATCTTGCTTGGAGGAATCCACTCATCGTTTTCCAGTCATAAGGCGGGCGATAATAAAGCTTTAAAACCAAGCCCGTGGTTATCGACTTGTCTGATTTTCTAAGCTGAGACGGCGTAACACCAAGCTGTTGTTTGAAACCATTATTAAACCTGCGCACACTATTAAAGCCTGCAGCTAAAGCAATAGACGTTATCGGCATTTTAGTTTGGTGTAGCAGCTGTTTAGCAAATTGGCATTGCTGAAATAATGCATAACTTTTTGGCGACACCCCCAGTTGCAGCTCAAACAATTGACGTAAATATCGATCACTCACGCCTAAACGACCCGCCAACTGAACTAAACTGCCCTGGTCTAGCGCGCCTTCATCAATTAACCGCTTGGCCCGTATTACCGTCGGATCAATACTCTGCCATGCTGGCGAGCCTGGAGCGCTATCAGGTTGACACCGCAGACAAGGTCTAAATCCAGCCTGCTGAGCCAAATAGGCATGTGCATAATACTCAACATTTGATTCTTTGGGGGCTCTTGCAGGGCATATCGGCCGGCAATAAATACCCGTTGTTTTCACCCCAGTAAAGAATAAACCATCAAACCGATGATCGCGTGACAAGCGAGCGAGGCTAAAATTTCGCGGCAGCATTTCAGTATTATCAAGATATGACATGATAATATTGTAACGTTGAAATAAAATTTAACTAGCCACTTTCGGAACTCTACTACAGGTTTAGATTTAGACTGGGCTGAAAATCGACTAGCACCGCTGCGCGAAACAGTTAATTCTCATCGTCAACGTTATCTATCTGAATTATAATATTATTAAAGCTTATTTTTAGAGCGTAATTTTGCAATGACTACCAACTCAGACAAGCCAAGTATAGCCCAGCAATCAATGCTTCAACCTGATGCCATAAAACAGCAATCACTGGCATTAGATCAAGCCTTCCAGCTTGCTGCTAACCATCAACAAAATGGTGATTTGGCCCAAGCTGAACAGACGATTCGCCAAATTTTGCAGCAAAACCCAAAGCACGCAGGATCTTTACATCTACTAGGCGTCATAGCCCATCAGTCTAATCAGACCGAGCTAGCAATTAAATTAATTGCTGATGCAATTGCGATAAACCCTACAGAGGCATTGTTTCATTCAAACAGAGGCGAAATGTGCCGGATCCTTAAAAGACTTGATGGGGCAATTGATCATGGTAACCAAGCAATTAAATTAAATCCCAATTCTGCCGCAGCACTAAGCAACCTAGGAATAGCATATTACGATCAACAAAACTTTAGTGAGGCCGAAAAATGTCAACTGCAAGCGTTACGAGTAGACCCGCAATGCCTACCGGCCCTAAATAATCTAGGTAGTATCTCCAGAGACCGGAAAGATAAAGACAAAGCTCTTGAATACTATCGGAATGTGGTTGCCATTGATCCTAATCATATAGAGTCAATTAATAATCTAGGGGCGGTGTTAGTAGAGCAAGAACAATTCGATGAGGCGGTAGTCACCTTATTAAGGGCAATTAGACTAAACCCGAATTACGCCGAGGCACACTGCAACATTGCATTTGCATTTATAAGCCAAGAAAAATTTGACCATGCGCTTACCGCACTGACAAAAGCGATCTTATTACAGCCAGATTATGCTGATGCATATATAGCTCTGGCTAAAGTCCAGCAAGAACTAAACCAAAGTGATAATTCGGAGAGGTCTATTAAGAGAGCATTAGAGCTAGAACCGAATAATGCTGATGCTCATGCTTTACTAGGCACAATAAGCACTGAAAGCAACCGTTTAGATATTGCTAAAACGTCATTTGAAAAAGCATTTGAGCTAGACCAAGAAAATAAACGGGCATTAATAGGTCTTGGCACATTGAAAATGCAGACAGGCGATATCGAGGAAGCTGAAAGCTATTTCAATAAAGTATTAGACATAAAGCCAGATGATATCAAAGCACGAATATCTATTACTCAAGCAAGAAAAACGATTGCAGGCGAAGACAATTTTTTGCACTTAGAGAAAAAGATCCCCGAGCTAGAGGTGATGCCATCTTCCAAGGCAATGGCGCTACATTTTGCGCTAGGTAAATGCTATGACGACCTAAAAATGGATGCAAAGGCATTCCCTCATTTCCTAAAAGGCTGTGCCATAAAACGCAGTAAAATCTCTTATAATGCAGACACCCAAGATAAGAACATGCAAAAAATAAGTGATTTTTTTACTAAAGATAAACTAGAAAGCTTAACCGGAGCAGGTAATAACTCGCCCGTACCCATCTTTATACTCGGAATGCCTCGATCTGGCACAACCCTAACAGAACAAATAATTTCTAGTCATCCATCAGTATATGGCGCGGGAGAGCTGCCCCATTTGCTTAAGCTGGCTAATACACCTATAAACGATGAATCTAACATCGGTTTTCCAGACTCAATGAAAAACCTAAGCAACCAGCATCTCACTTCACTGGGCAACCAATATATAAAACAACTAACGCAGCAAAGCCCGAATACTAAACATATAACCGACAAAATGCCGGCAAACTTTCTTTGTGTTGGCCTGATTCATCTGATGTTGCCTAATGCAAAAATAATTCATATTCGTCGTAATCCGGTAGACACATGTTTATCTGAATTTTCTAAGTTGTTTACCCAAGGTCAATCGCACAGTTATGATTTAGCTGAACTTGGACGCTATTATTGTAGTTACGATAAGCTGATGAAACATTGGCATAGTGTTATACCTAGTGATAACTTTATCGAAATACAATATGAGAATTTGGTTGCCGACAGCGAACAGAAATCCCGCGAGTTAATAAACTTTATCGGATTAGAGTGGGATAATGTATGCCTAAATTTTCAGGACAATAAACGTGCCGTGCGCACTGCGAGCATTGCTCAAGTACGCGAGCCTATATATCAATCCTCGGTGGCTAAATGGAAACGTTATGAAGATCATCTTGGCCCATTATTAGATACATTGGGTGACTTGGTGCCAAAACAGTAAGACTTAAACAATAAAAAGCCCCTTGCGGGGTCTCTTCTTATATGGCGGTGAGGGAGGGATTAATATTTACAGCTTCAAAGCAGTAAATACCCTGCGGGCTGCGCCGCAAAGCGGCTAGCTTAAAATGCTGCGCATTTTATCGAACTGGAGTTCTCATTCAACTCTCTCCCCTGCGTACAGCAAAAAGCCCCTTTCGGGGCTTCTTACTAAATGGCGGTGAGAGAGGGATTCGAACCCTCGAATGGTTTAACCCATTACACACTTTCCAGGCGTGCTCCTTAAGCCACTCGGACACCTCACCATGAGACTCCGAGGGATACCACCATCAACAGGGACTAAACTCTGTGAATGAGTAGAGGTTAACACAATACTCATAATTCTACTCATTGAATGCAATGCCAGTATGATTAAACAGTGACGCACCCTGCTCCATTCTTCACAACCTTTCCTGACCTTCCCCCCCATATGTATAGGGAAAAGTGTAAACCTATATCCTCTAGATTCCATAACACTGCTGTAGAAAGCACGCTTCTGACGCTGACATCAAATCTAGAGGGTTTACAGCAAATATTGTTCCACTTTTCCATAAAGAACTTTAACAATGAAATGACAACACAAATACAAGACCGCTAGTTCTCAAATAGCGGACGTTAAGTGAAAACTTTCGCCGTATATAGCATCCATCCCAATATTTTATAGCAATAAATAACCTCATGTTTTACACACCACTGCTTTACAATAACGTTAGTATTTGGCATTATTCACCTCGCCAGATAAGGAATGGCATTACATAAAATTATAACGATCATTCGACAGGGATAAAAGTATGTTTCACACCAAGTTTGTATTAACTCTAGGCTTACTAGGGACCTTATTGCTATCCACTGGCTGCGCCTCCATCGTGTCCGATTCTTCCTATAATGTGAATATCGATAATAAGGAAAACCAGAAAATCACCGTCAGAGACGAAAGCGGGGCTAAAGTTTATCGCGGTACAGGCTCTAAATCTCTTCAGCTAAAGGCAGGTGGTGGCTTTAACTGTATGGATTACATGATCGAATCCCCATGCGGTAAGACTGACATCAAAGCCGGTGTGGATGGCTGGGTCTTCGGTAACATTTTGATAGGAGGAATTATCGGTTTAATTGTAGACCCCATGACTGGAGCTGCCTGCACCCTTCCTAATAGTGTTTCGGTCGCCGATTGTGATGTTATTACAGAGGATACCGTCACTGAGGCTAGGGCCAAACCACTCGACGATACTAGAGCAATGTAATCTATCTACGTCTATTCCTACATTGGGGCTATTTGATTCAGCGTTAATTAGCTTGATTTTTATCAAACGCAAAAAAGTAGCTGTCAAAATGTTTTCTATCAAGGCTTCATATCATGGGGCCTTTTTTGTATCTGCTGAATCATGGGGAATCGTACAATAGCAGACACCCTCCATTCCCAAATATCCGTGTGTTACCCTATAATAAATCAAGCAAGAAGGACGCACTAAAGCGCGCATCTTCTTGAGGCGTCAGGTACACAAGGAGGTTAGGTGAATTTAAACCAAGTTACGCTCCCAGTTAATAACATGGATATGTCTACTAAATTCTATCGTGATTTAGGCTTTACTCAAATAGTAGATACGCCACATTATGATCGTTTCGAATGCCCAGAAGGCGATGTAACTTTTTCATGAGAACAATTATTGGGGTACAGTTGATAATGCAGTCATAGAAACAATGATATATGACCAAAATGATGATTTGTCGTCTGGTGGTGTTGTTGAATATTTACCTATATTGGCGAGTCCTCACCCTGATACGCCTAGCCCTCAGTAAGGCAGGTTTTTTACATTCCCTTAACCTCTTTTAGCGTTGCAGTAATAAGTAGGGCCTGATCAGACTTTAATAAGTTATTTGGCGAGGCTGTTCTCATAACTAGAGGATCAATCAAAATAATTTCCTTTTTCCATAAAGAGCTTTAACAATGAAACAAAAATGATAGCCCGAATACAATACCGCTAGCTCTCAATCAACAAACAATACAATGAAGGTGCCTTTACATGTGCAATTTCAATTGTGCTTGTGAAGGTACCCATCAAGCGAAGCGCGATAGCTGTACTTACCTGTACGCCTAAAAACTAGAAACAGGACTACTTGAGTGTACTTATTCCCTAGTTCTCTTATCACCTTGAAAGAGGTTCAGAAAAATAAACCAAGCCGAAGCCTGATTTAATGTTCATAGTAATCCGCGTTCAGCGAAAGAGCAGCTTTCACTAGATGAGACAATAAAATGATCCAGCACCTTAATGTCAAAGATCTCGAGGGATTCCTTGATCTTGCTAGTTATGTTTTTGTCTGCATTGCTTGGTTCAGCAATCCCGCTGGGGTGATTGTGAGCTAGTATCAGAGCTGGTGCATTGAGCTCTAAGGCCTTCCTAGCAATTACCCGGATATGAACTTGTGATGTGTTTACAGTACCCCTGAACAGCCGTTCAAAGCTAATAAGGCGATGCTGGCTGGTAAGAAACATCACTGTGAACCATTCATCAGGTTCAGCCGCTAGTTTGATTTTCAGGTAGTTCTCGACATCCTTTGGTGAATTCATAACGTTATTGTTGCTAAGCGTTTGCTGGATAGCTGACAACGCTACATTGATGGCTTCTTGCTCGTACTCGGAATATTTGATCATTGTTAGAGTCTCCTATGATTTCGTTTCTGAAAATTAAGGACTCTTTCGATGTAACCCTAGTAAGTAGGCTACAAGGGGGGGGGACTGGATGCTTAGCTATCGAGCGCACATAAAGTACCTGTGCCAGAATAAATTGGACAATTTTTCTATATAGCTGCCTGTGTACTTTTATGTAGGTTTAAAGGTATGTGCATCTAAAGGCTTGTATGTATGAAGATGTGTGCTTTTTAGAATCAACCCGTGTCTAGTAAACTCTGGGAAGTCCGATAGGATATTTAAGCCCTACACAATTTGAGCAACTGAATGTCGCTTAACTCCGTGTACAGTTTCTGTGGAGGGGATCAGGTCCGTGATATCCAGAGTAATAAACCGACTATTTTTCGTATAAGTCTATGATTATAAATGGTAAATTGATAAAAATTAAATAATCGACAAAAGTAATATACGGACCGAAGGGTCTGTATATTACTCTGTTAACTTCAAGAGGAAGTCATCATACATGGATAAAATTATTGCAGGCTTGTTAGTAGTTGTAGGTATCATTCACCTTCTTCCCGTATCTGGTGTATTAGGATCGGAGCGTCTTTCAATTTTGTATGGCATTGCTTTTGATGAGCCAAATCTCGAAATATTGATGCGGCATAGAGCAGTGTTATTTGGTCTGCTAGGTGCCTTTTTAGTTTACGCAGCATTTAAACCCGCAGTTCAGTCTTTAGCTTTAGTTGCAGGTTTTGTCAGTGTTATATCTTTCATTGCAATTGCATGGTCAGTTGGTGAGTATAATGAGTCGATTCGCAAAGTATTTTTAGCTGATATAGTTGCAATAATTGGACTGGCTGTAGCAAGTGTGGTCTACGTCATCAATAATAACCAAAGTTAACAAGCGGCTGGACCAGACAAATTTCCGCTCGCACCTTTTATGCAAAAACACGCACAAAAGCCGCCATCAAACATTTGCGCGGTTAGCCGGGCGTTAGATTTCAAGGATGGTCATGGAGCACTCTGTACTTTTAGCACAACTTCGAGCTTTAGATGAAAGATCTCCAAATTTTGACGATTATCGTCCGTCATCAAAGGAGCATTTAGTTTGGCTTGGACGAGGACATGCGCTTATTTCAAGATGGAATTCATTAGAAGCAATATCATTTAAATACGCTGCCGATTCAATGTCTATGGATTTATTGCGTAACAATATGATAGCTAAAATATTGGGTATTATTCAAAGAGCAATTGCAGACTTAGAGCTTAAAGTCCCACAAAATAAAAATTTAGTTTTCAGCGTTGATGATGTTTATTCTTTTTTCAAAGAAATGAACAAAGTAATATCATCGGCCAATAAAACAATATTTATCATCGATCCGTATCTTGATCACACTGTTGTTGACCACTATTTAGAGGCTAGACAACCTGATGTAAAAGTTAGGCTGTTGCTCTCAAGTAAAGTTAAAGAACAGATAAAAGTTTTAAAACCTGTAATTGAAAAATATAATACACAATACGGTGACGTTGTAGAAATAAGAAAGAGCACTAAGTTGCACGATAGAGTCATATTTGTTGATAATGATGTTTGTTGGGTCTTGGGGCAATCGTTAAAGGATGCTGCTGCTAAACCAACATATCTTTTGCCGTTATCCCCCGATGTTATTTCTGCAAAATTGAAAGACTACGAATACATCTGGAATAAGGCAAATGAAATCTAACAAGGGTTTTCAACTCGGACAAATCAATGTGCTTTCCCCAGGCTGTTTGATAGCTAGTAGATTAACAAAACTGTTCCACTTTTCCTTAGAATAGAATGAAAAGCATAAGAGTTTATTTCTTTAAGACGAATTGCTCAGGCTTGCCTTCTGGCTTCTCGATATAGAAACCAATCTCTTCCAACCTGCTCTTGAAATACCCGGTTTTTAACCAACGAGTCATCGTCGCTGGTGGAACATCGTATTCCTTACAGAAGGCACTTCTAGAATATTTATCATGACCCTCTGATAGGCAAAGCAAATTCTCAATAGCTTCCTCTTTCTTTTGATTAGGCGCTGACAAAGAGCTGTTTGGTGGTCTTGCTTTAATTTTCCAGTCTACGAGTTTAGCTTTTGGGAACTGAGATTCGAACAAGTCCATTACCTTATCACTGCCATCCAAAACATCTTGAAACAAATATACTGAAGCTTCTTTGCAATCCGAATCAGCGGCATCTATTACCCGAGCACTACAACGCATTGCTCCTTGAATCAGATCATCTGCAATTTCCGAACGTTGAAGCTCCTTAACTTTGTCAGAGGTGACATGCTTCATAGTTCTAATATCAGAGGTTCCCTGGCTGGAAATGTGAAATAACTTAGAAATAGCCTCTTCTTCCGGCAGCCTAAACCAGCCAATGATGATTACTTTGTTACAATCACTCCACTCATTCCTGCCTACATGTTTACCCCAGTTGGTAAAGACTACTCGATCCTCTAGTTCAAAATGACCTTCTAGATACTCTTCAATAAAATCCTTAAATGATATGACCAATAGTTTGTCATCCGCATCCAGAATTTCGTTAATGACTGCCGCGTACCAATTCCCATTGCCACTAGCCGTTTCGTGACTCTTCTTGTAAACAGCATTTGCAGACTGAGGATGCCGTTGAGCTTTAAATATCGTGAGATTTTCGTACTTCCTGATTTTAGGGACTTCGATGATCTCAAGGTTTGAATTACTATCTGAAGACAGCTCATAGAAGCTGTTTACGTCTGCAGTGGCATCAAGGACTACAGCAGTTCCAAATTCATTATAGATGCTTCTCACGCTATACAAATCTTTGTTGTAAATAGCGAATTCACGATAAACTTCTTCGCCACCTGTGTGCGTCACACCCTCTTCTTTTTCTGTCGGCAAAGTAACATCCATAAATGTGTTGAGGGTTTTCACAACTCCATTTTTAATATCTTTAAGGTTGGATATCTTGGAAGGTTTAAGCAGAGAAACTTCTTCATTTATCTCGTCCAACCTAGCAGCGACAGTATCTGCCAAACTATCAAAATCAACTCTGATCGGCAAAGATCGTTCTTCTAGCTTTGACTCAATAGACAATCGATCAATGAAAGATGCTCTATCATCAATTGAATGTTCTTCTTTAATCACCTCCAGAACTGCTTGAATAGAGCCGAGATGTCTCTTGACCTCTTTGTCATCCTTAAACTTTGGTGAGTTTTCTAACGTCTTTTCGAGAAAGCTCGCTACTCCTACTAGTTCGTTGAATTTCAGAGCGGTTTTAGACATGAAAGAAAGCCTTTCATCTATTACTACTAAATCACGATATACGGGTGTTGAGTTTTTACTCGATACATACTCCCTAAAATAATTGAGCCATTTCTCATCAGAGGACTGTAATCTTTTAAACTGGTTATGTGTGATGACCAAGCACTGAGGAGACGGAATTTTTAGAAAATCGACATCGTCAATTTGATAAGGATTTTTTGTTTTTATGCTCACATAAAATCGAGCATAACCAGGGTGATTCTTGATTGAATTAATTCTATCGCAGTATTCCATAGCCTCAGCTATCGTATTTACAACGATCAATGAGGATTCCTACTTTAGCATCGCTACGTAATGTTGTACTGCTACGGATTTTCCGATTCCTGTTTCAGCAGGATAAATGAGGATATTCTTATCGTTTAAAAATCCTCCTAGCGTTGGGTTGCTAAGCGAGTAATTAAAAAGTCGGCACAACTTGTCAATAACCTTGGGCGTGTCATTGGAAACTAGCACCCCAACACTCTGTAAGAAAGATCCTACCTTTGCAGTAAATTTTGCTGGATCAACGGGCGTTATAGCCAATAACAAACCCTGCTCGATAATGTCCTTTCTGCCCATGATAACGCGTCCAAATTGTTCCACTTTTCCTGTAATGTAAAACAAAACAAAAAGAAAAAATAGCCGGCTAGCACTATTTATACTTTAATCTTTCTAGATAATCAGACCATGCCTCCATCAACTCCCTACGCTCCTCAAGCCTCTGCGAACGGTCATAGGCAGCTTTTATCTGGTTGCTCTCCATGTGCCCCAACTGCAATTCAATCAAGTCTCCAGCAAGCCTGCAATGCTCTCTTGCAAGAGTAGAGAAGCTAGATCTGAAGCCATGAAAGACGTGGGTATTTTTATCCACTCCAAGTGATCTTAGAGCAATGTTCATAGTGTTCTCACTGAGTGGCCTGTGAGGTCTTGCTCCGTTAAACAGATACTCACCGTCAGACTGATCAACCGCCAGCTCTAAGAGCTTAATGAGAGGTTCGGTCAAGGGTATCCAGTGCTCCCTCCCCATCTTGTCTCTAGGGATAATCCAAAGCTTTCTGTCAAAGTCGATATGCTCAGGCTTTGCCATTCTGATTGATTCACTGCGAAGGAATACGAACGGGGCTACCTGAAGACAGAGCTTCACAGAGGGCATCAGGTGCTCTGCATGATCAATTCGCTGCAGCAGGTTGGTGAATGCACCCTCTTCAGTAATCGCTGGCATATGGCGAACCCTGGGCTTCTTAGTGCAGCCTTGTAACGGCTCAGCGGGATTGGTTTCACAGTACAAATTCTGTACTCCATACTTGAAGATCTGACTGCAAATATTTTGAACACGCCTGGCAAGCTCTAGGTATCCTCTCACTTCAATCTGCTTGAGGATGGGTAAAATATCACGAGGTTTGATATGACTGAGGGTCATACCCCCTAGTTTTGGGAGCAAGTAATTTTCGATTCGGCGCTGAACAATCTGCCTGTTCTTAGAGCTAGAATACCCTTTGTACTCCAACCATTCTGAGGCTGTTTTTTCAAATGTCACCTCCTTGTATTCAGCAATATTTTTAAGCTCGTCACGAAGCTCTCTGGCAAGCTCAAGGCTTACCTGAGGATACGCACCCAGGCTTTTCATAGTCCATGAACCAGTGAAGCTTTTGTACCGATAACGCCAGCTTCTTGAACCGGCTGGAGTGACCTCAAGATAAAGGCCATCAGAGTCAATGTGACGTTCGATTTTATTGGGCGTTTTAAAACGATTTATTTTAGTAATAGTAAGCATTGTGTCTACTCATTCTGGAGTGATGAATCTACTCAAATCCTACTCATACGAATGAGTAGAACTTGCCAGAACTGGTTTTTGAAGTTTTTAACGTAAAACTCTACAAGCCAGTAAACACAGGGCTTAGAACGACAAAAAGCCGAACATTTCTGTTCAGCCTTTCGTTTAATGGCGGTGAGAGAGGGATTCGAACCCTCGAATGGTTTAACCCATTACACACTTTCCAGGCGTGCTCCTTAAGCCACTCGGACACCTCACCAAATTAGAACTATTTTTTTATACTGGTAGCTCCAGTTAGACTGAAAGTCTCTTCAGCCACTGATCAATGCAGCCTAAGGGCTGCAATGACCCCTGCGGGGTTGCGCCGCTGTTCGCCTCTTGCAAACTGCTTCCGCAGTTAGCCGGACATATCACTAAATTAGAACTTGTCCAGATTAGTAGTACTTTTGAACGCCGAGTACTCTAGCGAAAGAGCACATCACAAGCAAGGCAAACACTAATTATTGTCGCACCAATCTAATGTTTGGCACTTGTTCACTAGTACTGGTTCGATAGGGATTAATATCAAGCCCACCGCGGCGAACAAAGCGCGCGTAAACCGTCAACTGTTGTGGCCTAAATAGTTCAAGTAAGTCTAAATAGATTTGCTCTACGCACTGCTCGTGAAAGCCCTGATGGTTGTGGTAGGAAATAATGTATTGCAGTAATGCACCTCGATCTAACTGTTGCCCTTTATAGGCTATATAGAGCGTAGCCCAGTCGGGCTGATTAGTAACAGGGCAATTGGAGCGAAACAAATTGCTGTTGAGTTGTTCGCTAACAACACTCTGACTCGCAAAGCTCAACAGTCCCGCATCAGGCTTGTCGTGATTAGCGGCAACGATATCTAGGTCGTCAATATTGTCACCTGGGCATTCATCTAACCCACGTTGAGAATACTGCTCCAAGGTGTACAGCCTTACTTCAACATCGACCCCGATTATCGACGATATGTCAGCCGCAATTAAACTAGTGACAGCTTCTGCGTTTTCTAGCTTAGACTGATTAAACGAATTGAAATAAAGCTTTAGTGATTTTGACTCAACGATATTAGGGCTGTCGCAAGGAATTTCTATCTCAGCGATGGCCACTTCAGGCTTGCCATTGGCGCCCAACCAAGACAACTCATAAGCGGTCCACACATCAACACCAGTAAACGGCAGTGCATTAGCGCTGACATTAAGACTTTCACGAGCCTTCTCGCGTGGTAATGCGTATAAAATTTCAGGCGCATAAACGCTGCTAGCGGCTATTGTTTTGCCTAGCGGCGAGTTGTCAGCATAATTGGCCATATCGTTACCCTGCTATGTTCTTAGCTTTTTGCCACTGTTAAGCAAATGCAAACTATAAGTAAAGGCGGCGACAATAAATACCAAAGTCATGGTAAATGCCCAAACAATATTTATGTCAGACACGCCCAAGATTCCATATCGAAAACCATTAACCATATACAGTATTGGATTTAATTGTGATAAATTTGCCCAAAATTCTGGTAGTAAATCAATTGAGTAAAACACCCCACCTAAATAAATCAGCGGCGTTAATACAAAAGTTGGAATTATTGAAATGTCATCAAAAGATTCTGCAAATACTGCATTTATAAAACCAGCCAATGAAAATAAAATAGAAGTTAGCACTACGATAGAGATCGTAATCCATATATTGTGAACACTAAGATCAGCAAAAAAAGTCGCCAATATTGTGACTACAAAACCAACCATTAAACCACGTGCCACGCCACCGCAAACAAAGCCTAACAAGATAATATAGTTTGGCAAGGGTGATACCAACATTTCATCAACGTGACGCTGAAACCGGGCATTAAAAAACGATGACACCACATTGGAGTATGAGTTGGTGATTACTCCCATCATTATCAAACCCGGAACAACAAATTCCATATAACTGAAGCCGCCCATTTGGCCAATACGAGCGCCGATCAAATTACCAAAAATAATAAAATACAACATTATGGTAATCGCTGGCGGCACTATGGTTTGCACCCAAATACGCATAAAACGTCGTACTTCTTTGGTGACAATTGTCTGGAAGGCAATGAATTTGGCTTTATTTTCCATTATTGTCATCCTCCACTAAACCCATAAACAGCTCTTCTAAGCGATTAGATTTGTTGCGCATACTCACTACTTCGACGCCAGCTTCGGTAAAGCGGGTTACGATAGTGTTTAAGCTGTCACCTTGGTTAAGTGTTATTTCAAAACAATGAGGATCGACAACCTCCACTTCGTAATCAAGCACTGTGAAATTTTCAGGCAGGTCGACTTTAGTATCAAAAATAAATGTCTGCTTATCCATTTTCTTTAGCAGCGCCTTCATACTGCTATTAGCCACTATTTCGCCATTGTTAATAATGGCGACATTGCGGCACAGGCTTTCTGCTTCTTCTAAATAATGGGTGGTTAAAATAATCGTCGTTCCTGCTTCATTGATTTGTTGCAGAAACTTCCACATTGAGCGGCGAATTTCAATATCTACGCCAGCGGTAGGCTCATCCAATATCAGCAATTTTGGCTCGTGCACTAAAGCACGGGCAATCATTAGACGTCGCTTCATGCCACCAGATAAGGTTCTAGCAATCTCGTCTTTCTTGTCCCATAGGCCTAGCTGCTTTAGATATTTTTCCGCTCGTTCCTTTGCTAGCGGTAGTGGCATACCGTAATAGCCGGCTTGGGTAACAACTATGTTAAATACTTTTTCAAACATGTTGAAATTAAATTCTTGTGGTACCACGCCGATATAGTTTTTTGCCGCTGAGAAGTCTTCGTCTGTATCGACGCCAAATATGCTTACTTTACCACCGGTTTTATTCACCAATGAGCAGATAACACCAATAGTCGTCGATTTTCCAGCGCCATTAGGGCCAAGCAGGGCGAAGAAATCACCCTCTTCTACCTGTAAGTCAATTCCTTTAAGTGCCTGAAAACCATTGGGATAAGTTTTTCCTAACTGCGAAATAGATAGCGCTGCAACCATAAGACGTGATCCTGTGACTAAGCGGTTTATTTTGCGGGTTTTGAGTTGAATAACAACCGTGCAGACATAAAAAAACCGCGTATCAATAAATACACGGTTTTTAAATATGGAGCGACTAACGAGGTTCGAACTCGTGACCTGTACCTTGGCAAGGTACCGCTCTACCAACTGAGCTACAGTCGCTTTAGTACGTTACTCTGTGCTCACAAGTGAGCTGTCGAGAATGACGCTGTTATAACCCGAAGGTTATAAATGGCGTCCCCTAGGGGACTCGAACCCCTGTTACTGCCGTGAAAGGGCAGTGTCCTAGGCCACTAGACGAAGGGGACGCGGCCTTGGTACTTCCAAATGCTTTGTATTACTACATAGTGTCTGGAAGTGGCGCGCATTCTAGAAATGATGGTCGCTTTAGTCAAGCCAAAATGCTGATTATCTTCAATTATTTAGCAGTTAATCCTCATCAGCATTAAACCAAGTAATATCAGGCCTAGTACTGCCTATAATTCATCCAATTTAAGCGATGCCGAATTAATACAAAAGCGCAATCCCGTTGGCTGTGGCCCATCTTCAAACACATGCCCCAAATGTGAGTCACATTTGGCACATTTAACTTCTATTCTTGTCATCCCCAGACTTGAGTCAGACACTGACGTAACCGCCTCACTTTCAAGCGGCTGATAAAAGCTTGGCCAGCCGCTACCTGAGTCATATTTAGTATCAGAAGCAAACAATGGCTCGGCGCAGCACTTACACAGATACTGCCCTGGCGTTTTGGTATCAACATATTCGCCGGCAAATGCTCTTTCAGTACCGCCTTTGCGACAGACATGATAATCGGCGGTTGTTAGCTGTTCGCGCCATTGTTGGTCAGTTTTTTCAATTTTAGTCATTTATTCACCATTATCTTCATAAATAGTCGTATTTGCTGTTGCCCATAGTACATAGGCTATTTATATTCACCAACCTGATTTAACACCGAGTGTATTAAAGAGATAACTATGTCCCTGATAAAAAAATCTAACAAGCTAGAAGGCGTTTGCTACGACATTCGTGGACCGGTGCTGCAAGAAGCCAATCGCATGGAGGAAGAGGGCCAGCGAATTCTAAAGCTCAATATCGGCAACCCTACTCCGTTTGGCTTCGCCGCCCCGGATGAAATTATCCAAGACGTTATCCGTAACTTGCCCGCCGCCGAGGGTTATTGTGACGCCAAAGGCTTATTTGCTGCCCGCAAAGCGGTTATGCAGTACTGCCAGCAGATTCAAATAGAAAACGTGACCATAGATGACGTATTTATGGGTAACGGCGTCAGCGAGCTTATTGTGATGTGTATGCAGGCGCTGATTAATGATGGCGATGAATTTTTAATCCCCGCACCTGATTACCCGCTGTGGACCGCAGCCGTCACATTGGCTGGAGGAAAGGCTGTTCACTACCACTGTGATGAAGGAGCCGATTGGACGCCTGACCTTGCTGATATCAAAAGTAAGATTAATGATCGTACCCGCGGCATCTTAATTATTAACCCCAACAACCCTACTGGTGCAGTTTACCCTGAAGATGTGGTTAAGGGTGTGGTGAAACTGGCCAGCGAAAACAACTTAGTATTATTTGCTGACGAAATTTATGACAAAATTCTCTATGATGATGCTGTTCACTACCCCGCTGGTCGATACGCTGAAGACATTCTGTGTATTAGTTTTAACGGTTTATCTAAAAGCTATCGTTTATCGGGCTTTCGCTCTGGCTGGCTGGTATTGTCGGGAGCCAAACATAAAGCCAAAGATTTTATCGAAGGTTTAAATATTCTGGCCTCTATGCGCTTGTGCGCTAATGTACCGGCACAATATGCAGTACAAACGGCACTCGGTGGCTATCAAAGTATTAATGACTTGATTCTTCCCGGTGGGCGCTTAAAAAGGCAGCGTGACCAAGCCTATGATGCGATAACGTCGATTCCGGGGGTTAGCTGCGTAAAACCTAAAGGGGCTATTTATTTATTCCCTAAGTTAGATCCAGCGGTTTACAACATCCACAACGATGAACAACTGGTATTAGACTTTTTAAGACAAGAGCGAATTTTAGTTGTGCAGGGTTCTGCCTTTAACTTGCCGACTAAGGATCACTTACGCGTTGTATTTTTGCCCCGCGAAGACGATTTACAGCGCGCTACTGATGGCCTTAGACGTTTTCTTAAAGACTATACACAGTAAAGTTTAGGCTGCCGCGACACTGTATAGCACTCTGTCGTGGTAGCCGGTAACGACTTGATACAAACCTTCCAGTTCCAAGTCTAAACTCCTATCACCAGTATCAACCAGCAATGGCCTGCCAGCGAGTGCTTTTAACTTAGCTTTGGTGGCTATAATAATTAAATTATCAATACCGACTGCGCGAATGACCACTGGGCTTAACTGTTGATTGCCACGTCCAAATAAAAACCCTTGCCCACCGGTAACACTGATAACTAACTTAATATCACCGCAATGACTTTGTAGCTGTGCTAATAACTGCTGCTCGGTTGCATCAGCAAGTAACAACTGCCCCGCCTTGACGACATCAATGCCTAGTAGACTGTTGGCCAAACCAAGCTCATTCATAAAACTGGCAGCGGTTGTACCCGCAGCAACTAAATATAAACCATCATCATCAATATCATTCACTAAGTCAGCGGCAATATCAGCCACCACCAACTCTTCAACTTCGACGCCTGAAATTTTAGTCGCCTGTAAATAACGTGGCATATCTGGCACTAGCATTTCACCAAAATAACGTGACGTAACGCGCTCTTGCCGGTAAGCCGCTTCGTCAATATCTCGCACTTCCTGAAGACTAACGCTAACCATAGCGCCAGTGATTAATAAACGAATTATCTCACCAGCGGTATTAGGCGACAGTGCAAACACACCAGAATGCATTTTTACGCCAGATGGAATACCCAGTACTGGAGTGGTGTGATCAATTGCTGAATAGATATCTCTGGCGGTACCATCACCGCCGACGAATAAAATCAAATCAACGCCATGCGCTGTAAAGGCGCTTATTGCGTTAACCGTATCTGTCGGGCTTGTAGTTAAAGCGGCAGTTTCACCAACCACCTCAAATCTCAAGTCTAGCTGCGCTAAAAGCTCAGCCCCCATTGAGCCATCAAAACAGATGAATTGAATTTTATCTTTAACCGAAATAATTTTTTCTAAGGCTATTGCTCCGCGATGTTGGGCCTTAAGCGCACCACCTTTGGCTAGTGCTTGCTCGACAGTATCTGCGCCATCGCTGCCCTTTAGTGCCACACTGCCACCGATACCTGCTAGCGGATTAATGACGAATCCTATTGTTAACACCTCAATGTCCTTTTAGCGCTAAATTAAAACCGCAAGCGGCCAACATTTTCTGTGTCGCATCAGAGCAGTCTGCTGATATTAATACCGTATATTGTGAGAACTCTCTGCGCTGCCAATAATTTTTTCGCAAGGCATCAAAATGCGCGGCCAACTCCGCATCGTTCATCGCCTCTGCTTGACGCAGTCCTTCATCATCTTTGCTAATGGGATAGGCTGCCAATATTGCGCGGCAGACAACGTCTCGGGCATCTCCACTACTATCAATATCAAGCTCTAAGCCTGATAACTTTACTTCTTTTTCTAATTGATTTTCAAATTCAAAAAAATCACAGAATAAATCTTTTAACATTTGTGTTGCGCGAACCTTTCCATCAAAGCTATAACCCGCAATATGCGGCGTTGCAATATCCACTCGCGCCAACACATTTTGATGTATCGCTGGCTCATGCTCCCACACATCCAATGCCGTTATCAGTTTTGAATTAGTATTATACGCTTCCAGCAAAGCTTTATTATCAACCACTTCGCCACGCCCAGCATTAATCAACACTGCGCCTTGCTTTAGCTTTGCCAACTGCTTTTCAGCTAGCATGTAAGAGGTAGGATAATCGCCAATATTGGTTAACGGCGTATGCACACACACTATATCTGCCTGTAGTACTTGCTCTAAACTCGTCATATTGGCATAGCTGTCTAGGGCTATTAACGGATCATAAGCAATACAATAAATATCAAGTTTTTCTAGCGCCCTATACAATCCACCGCCGACTTTTCCCAGGCCAATAATTCCTACTTTTTTATCGAAAAAATCTATTGCTCGAGTAACATAAAGTTGCGCCAAAACTGCCAACACATACTCTGTTACCGAGCGCGCATTAGCACCATGAGCATGACCAAAGTGAATCCCCGCTTTAGCCAAATAGCCCATATCCACATGGTCGGTACCAGTAGTCGCGCTACCGACAAACTTTACTTGGCTGCCCGTTAGTAGTTGCTCGTTAACTGGCGTAACAGAACGCACTAATAAGACATCGACATCAGTTAGCATCGCAGCATTAATATCACGACCTGATACGGTCTTTACTTCACCGAATACTGCAAAGCTTTGCTTCACATTGGGAATATTTTCATCCGCTAAAATTATCATCTATTAGTTCCAACTGTTCATCGATTTATAACGACCCATTACTTCATTATGTTACTGCGTTCAAACCGCTCACCCAAACCTTTAAGACCTAGTTGTTCCAAATAATCAGCTACATTAGCCGCAGGCTTTTGCCACAAAGTTTGCCGCCAATTTATTTCTACTACCGAGTCAGTCTTTAATTGCGTTAATTGATAGGCTAATTGAATTTGATCTTTATACTGCGTTAACTTTGCCACCAGACCTTTAACACCTCGAACATCTGTCGTTAATAACAGCGACGGATCATTAATGACATCATCAAAACTTATAGCCGCTAATATTTTTGCCGCGGTTTTAACACCGACTCCAGGCACCCCAGGAATATCATCACTAGCGTCACCCGCTATTGCCAACAGCTCAGCCCAGCGCGACGGATGAACTCCGCTTTCGGCCAGTATTTCCGTGGTATAAACTGGCTCTTTACGACCATAGTCATGAATGTAGTCATTATCATTTACTAATAACTGAACAAGGTCTTTATCGGCTGATATAACCGCTGACGAGACTCCTCTGCGCCTTGCTTGAGCGGCCACAGTCGCAAGCAGATCGTCGGCCTCATAGGTATTACTGGCCTTGCATGTCACACCCAAGGCTCGGGTGATCTCTTGGCAAAGATTTAATTGAAACGCTAACTCTGGCTCTGGCAACACTCGGCTAGATTTGTAATCGGCATAAATATCATTACGAAAACAGCTACCCAAACTTTCATCAAAAGCGGCGAAAATATACTCAGGGCGCTCGTTCGCTAATAAGTCTATTAAAAACCGCGTATATCCATAGACAGCATTAACCGCATAACCATTTGCTGCATGCCAATTATCTGGCAGGGCAAAATATGCTCGGAAAATATAAATAGAGGCATCGAGTAACACTATTTTTTTATTGCCACTCATATCTACTTAAGCTTTTCCAAAATAAATAGCTCTGCCTGTAATACATTACTGGTTTGAAAATGGCTGCTCAGGTTTGCTACTAAACGCTCGGCTCTACGGGGCAATCCAGTAGCAATATAATCGCAAACCTGCTGATATACCGCCTGCTTGAAATATTTATTATCTGTCAGCTCGCCCGAAAGATTATCGACACTAACTGAAAAATCTCGCTTGCAAGCCATCGACAGAATCCACTCTAGCGCCTGAGGTTTTACTTCTACTTTTTCAAAACTTGCTTGCTGACTAGCGGTTCGCCCGTCAGGTTGATACCAATAACCGTAGTCAATTAACTTTCTTCGCTCACTACCTGCAACGCACCAATGAGAGATTTCATGCAGTGCGCTAGCAAAAAAACCATGCGCAAATACAACTCGGTGATAGTTACATTCACTATCACTAGGCAAGTAAATAGGCTCGTCTGTACCGCTTACTAGTTTTGTATTGTCTGAGACAAAGAATAATTGATCGAATAGTTTTACTAATACAGCCCAATCATCATTGTGTTTTAAGGTCGTAGCAAGCAACAATTGCTCCAAAAATATCTTATTAAAATAAAAATTAACACATTTACATCAATCGAATACTGATTATACTAAACAACCATGCCTAGGGTGTGATCAACTTTAATCTCGCCATCTGGCTGCAAACTATCGAACATGACCATGTTGGAGGTAAGCAGTATGCATGAACCTGATGAGACTATCTCAAGAAACAATATAGTCGATATTTTTACCGGCTATCCCATTGACGAAATTCCAAGCAGTAAATACGTACGTCTATCTCCAGAGCTTGATGACTTGTGTCTGCTGTACAGCTCTCACAATAACGCTAATCAGCTATACAGCATGAAAATACTTTGCTGGGCACTGCGCGACGACGGCAGCATTGACGCCTTAGTCCCCTGGCTTGACGGTATTTGTTGTGCCACTGAGCTAATTGATGAAAAAACGGGGTTATGGGAAGGCTTTTACAATCCCTATACCGAAACGCTGTTTTTCGAACCACCAGAGCATAAAATTGTAGAGCTTGATGCAGCCTATGAATTCTTTGGCGGCGACTCACAGCGATTACAAGAATTCCCTGACACTATCGGCTCTCATGCCCTGCTGATAAAACCCGGCGGTGACTCGGTAACCTTAGCGGAAGTGGTCTCGTGGCAGCTAAACGAAAAAGGGGAACTCAACGCCACCTTGATTGATGAGGATAGTGTGACGCAGACACCAGTGTTACCCGGTGACGCTTGTTTGAAGCTAGCGTCTGAAAACCCGCACTTTCGCTATTTTTTTCAGCATTATGCAGCCAATCAAATCAAAGCCAGCGACCCTGATGCGCTGGCGGCAATTGCGTTATTGATTGGCGGTTAGACTTTGCACTGAACCACGTTAACCACAGCTGTTTAACGTGGTTTATATAGCGACTACAGAGCCACTAAGATTTACGAATATAGTAATAGTACTTTTTGTCTTCAATAAATTGTTCGACCAATTCATGACCTAAAAAAGTACAGAATTTTGGAATGTCACGCTGCGTAGACGGGTCTGTTGCGACCACTTGTAATACTTTCCCTGCATCTATATCTCTGACCATATTATGCAACATCATTACTGGCTCTGGGCAAAACAAGCCAGTGGCATCTAACTGCATATCAAATTCGTGAGGCATAATTTACTTCTAGCGACAAAAGAGGCGTCATTTTCCAGAATTGACGCCATAATGCAAGTGATCTTGCCTTGTTAACAGATATAAACGGATTTAATACCGATTAAACAATCTTAGATAACCATTTGTTTTAACTAACTATTTTATCAAATTCACGCTTCAACATTAAATTACAGGTGCCGCTTTCTTCATCAAAAACTATTAATGCCTTACCTTGTATCAATTGTGCTTTTAACTGCTGCACCTTGCTATCCATTGAAATATCTTGCGCGCCATGCTCGGTACCCTCACGGCTAGCATACTCCTCCAACACTCCGCTAAGAGCATCGCTAGACAGCTTTTCGTATGGCACGACCATCATATCGGTTAACTCTTTTTAAACAATAAAGTCATTCTATCGCTTTCACCGATAGCCAAATACTTATCTTTATCAGTATCGCCGAGGCGCAGTGACGGCGGCAGCGTCCAGACTCCACGCGGGTGATCGGCAGTATCTGCGGAATTAGCATTTATCTCACTTGACGCTACCAGTTCAAAACCTGCATCCGTAGCAAATTTAATAACAGCGGCCTCTGTGACATAACCACTTTTAATCATGTCAGCAAACAACGTACCGGGTTTCGCTCTGTGCTCAACGATGCCAAGTAAGCCATCGGGCTTAAGCGCACTATGCATCGCGCTAAACACACCTTCTGCCGAACCTGCTTTCATCCAGTTATGAACGTTACGAAAAGTCAGTACGCGGTCAGCAGAACCCATTGGGGCAATATCGGTAAACTCGGGCGGTGCAAGCTCGGTGACTATTGCTGCGTCATATACTTCTGGATTGGCAGCCAACTTTGCGTCGTACCTAGCACGCGACTTTTTATAGTACTCAACCGGAGTCTCAGCCGGAAAACTGGCAGCATAAAACTGCCCTTGTTGTTTTAGTAACGGCGCTAATATTTCTGTATACCATCCGCCACCGGGCCAAATCTCTACTACAGTTTGATTTTTTTCTAGTCGAAAAAATACCAAAGTCTCAGCCGGATGACGATATTCATCACGCAATACATAAGCCGGCGTTCTATGCTCGCCAGCAACTGCATCTATAACACCAGTTTCTGGCTTCCCCGGACTACTTGACGCCATAGCAGTCAGTACACAGGAACCAAAAAACACTGCAGCTTTAAGCATGTTGCTAGAACCTCGATATTTCATCACCACTTACTCCAACGCTAATTGTTCATTAAAAATAACTACTTCGTCACCAATTTTAATGTCACCAGGGTTTAATACTTCGCATAAAACGCCTCCGCGCCAAGCTGGCGTCAACGCGTTTAGTAATCCTGTCTGGGTTCTTTCCATTCGAATACATGGATCAGTTTCATCGCGAATTCGCATACGTAAGTCACCAATGCATACTATCTGATTCAAATGCTGCGGCCCAAACTGCATTCCACTTATTAAAATATTTGCGCGCCGCGCAGTCCATGGCAACTTATAACCCACTTCCTCGCAGGCTAAATCCCATTGTTGTGCCGACAATAATGAAACTTGGCGCTTACCAGGCTTACCTCGAGCATCACCACTAAGCCCTTTGCCTAAAGAGACATTCACTGCAGCTAGTTCCTGCATAACCGCTTTTGGCCTGGCTCTAATAGCGATAGCTTCAAGTTTAATCATTTAGTCATAGTCGCTAACAAGTTGCGGTTGTATTCACCGGCAACATAGACCACTGGGCCACTAGCCAACGCGGCTAAGCTCTCTGCCACAACATCTTTAGCTTCCATCCACATTTCATCTGGCACTCTACTTACATCGAAACCGGCAAAAGAATCAGTAGCATGGAATGCTGTGCGTATATAACCAGGGCACAAAGATTGTATTTTAATACCTTGCTTAGCAACTTCAGACTGCAGTGCTTCGCTATAGTTATTTAAAAATGCCTTAGTGCCGCCATATACAGCAACTTGCGCCATCGGCAATAGTGCTGTTAATGATGACACATTGACAACAACACCCTTGCCTTGTTCTATCATTCCCCCTAAAGCGGCGCTACAAAGCTCGATTGCGGCAGTGATATGTAAAGCCACCATATCGTGCTGCAATTGGGGCTGCTGCTTTACAAAAGGACCCAGAGTACTGAAACCGGCATTATTAATTAAATATTGGAATGGGCCTTTTTGACGAATAGTTTCCACAACGCGAGTGAGATCAATCATCTTGGTCAAATCAGCGACCACAATATGAGCCTCTACACCGTTGACCCCTAACTCTTTAGCTAACTCAACTAACGCAGACTCTGTACGCGCGACTAGAACAATTTCATCGCAACAATCGGCAAGTTGGCGACAAAATTCGACACCCAAGCCAGACGAAGCACCGGTTACTACTGCACGCACTCTATTACTCATAAATTATTATTCTCACACCCTAGTTGCTATAACAATACGACATACAGCTTTCAATCTACCAGCATGAAGATATTAATCAACAGTCTATGTACTTGAATTGAGATAAAACAGATTACAACTTTGGACAGTAGCGCTGGGGCAGCTGATAGTGTTTGTCTTCGCCACTAAGCGGGCAATTAAACTGCAGTGAATAAGCAGCCAACTGTAAATTAACAGCACTAACACTATTGCCATACAAGCTATCGCCAACCACCGGATAGCCAGCCTCGGATAAGTGCCTACGTATCTGATGTTTGCGCCCTGTAGCTATTTTTACATCCAATAATGTTTGATTAGAGGCCACGCAATACTCCAGCGGATTAACGACAGTTTTGGCATCTTTGCCGTCTAAGGCCGACTCAATTACACCCGTTTGCTGAGCAACATACTCTCCTTCGACAATCACTCGATAATGCTTATCTAACTCACGTTGAGCAAACAAGCCAGATAGCTTTGCTGCGGACGATTTGGTGTGGGCTAGCAACATAAGGCCGGTAGCGGCTCGATCCAGACGATGAACAATAAAACAAGGGCGTTGCGGTGAACTATTCGTCTCCACCCAGCGATTTATTGTGCAATGATCGCCCCAGCGTGAGCCCTGCGAAAATACACCTCGTGGCTTAACCCAAATACTGTAGTCTTTTTCATCAACAACCAGCACTGGAGAATCCGGCACTACGGCAAGAATACTTTGGTCGTAGTAAACATGAAGCTGATCACCGCTTTGAAGGGTTTTATCTGCACGTCTTAAGCGTCTTGTATGTTTACCACGGGTGACCCATACACAGCCCTTATTCATCGCTTGTTTAAGACCTTGCTTAGATATTGAGCTATGGCTTGAAAGTAATTCTAATACTTTCGAATCTGTATCGACCTCTAAATGCAGTTCAAAAACAGCTTCTGTCACCTTAAATCACCTCTCATTAAGCATCAGCAAAACGCTGATCCAAATAAGCAATAATAGCTTTAGAATCGTACAGCCATTGAGTTTCAGCGCTGTCTTCTATTCTCAAGCAAGGCACTTTTATTTTGCCACCCTGTTGCTCTAGCTCTTGCCTGTATTGACTGCCGTCGGTGGAATCACGCAGCTCAATATTTAAGCTTAATCTATGTAATGTACGCCGTGTTTTAGTACAAAAAGGGCACGCCCTGAATTGATATAAAGACATTGTTGAGGTTTGCTTGTCAATTTCAGCCTGCGCCTCAGTAGCGCGCTTAACTGCCTTAGGCCTTGTAATAAAGCTAATAAAAACAATAAGTTGCCCTAATATATTGCGCCCTAATTTGAGTATCATTTATCGCCCTATATTAGCTAAAAAGGCGCATTTTACCGTAGCGTCAAAACAATACCACAACAAACTTGTATTTTTCGGCTGAAACAATATACTGTATAAAGATACAGTATTAGGAGAAAGCTATGAATACCCGTCTTAGACAAGTAAAGCCCGGAGATACCGTTATCTCTCCCGCTGGTAGAGAGTTATCAGTTAGAGATATTGTCGTGCCGCGTAACGCTCGGGCACTGCAGTCAAGCATCCCGAGTCAATTTAGAAACTCTGGTCGGAAAATTGTCATCTTTGAAAACGACACAGTAACTACATTGGCTGAAGTTAATTGTTTATATAAAATTATTGACGATACGATTCATTAATCGTGAAACTGTAGAGATAAAAAAAGGGCGCCTAAGGCGCCCTTTTGATATCGACTAAGTAAGCTTAGAAGCTATAGCTTAGACGGCCGTAGTAGAAGGCACCATTAATACCAAATGGGTTAAACTGGCTAGACTGCAAACCAAGATCACCAGGCTGCTGGGTACTACAATCTTCAACATCACAACCAGTTTCGTCAAAGATATTACGCCCACCTATAGCGACATCAAGATTTTCAGTAATTGCATAACCAGCTTCGATATCTACAGTATATGCAGTATCGAATATGCCGTTTGAGCTACTTTCAGGTAGATCGCCATCGCGGACTTCATTGTCATAAAATTCGCCATAGTAATTTACCCGAGCTAGGAAACGCCATGCGTCCATATTGTGACTCGCAGAGAAGTTGATACGCGTATCAGGCACACCATCTTCTATTAGCAATACACGACGATCATCTAGCAATACTGCGTCACGATCTGTAACTTCCGTATCAGTATAGTTAGCTGCTAAATTCCAAGTGGTAACACCACCTAACCATTCTGTATCAGTTGTTACAATTAAATCGATACCTGAAGTGTTGGTATCAAATTGGTTAGTGAAGAAACGGAACTCTGAAATATCATCAGCAGCAATACCTTCAGCTTCCAATATAGTCTTCTCAGCGTCGGTAAGCTCGAAATCACTAGACAAACTTAGACGATCTTCAAGATCGATGTCAAAGTAATCAACAGTTACATCGAAGTTACCTACCGAGAAATAAACACCTATTGTGAAGCTCTCAGAAGTCTCCGCATCTAGTTCAGAACCGCCACGTAGCTGAGCTACTGGGCTTGTAGAAGGGATAACACCTTGGTTAACCAATACACCATTAACAATTTGCGTTGAGATATTTGAAGCATTTGACTGCCCAGGCGTTGGCGCTTTAAAGCCAGTGCTTATTGTTGCACGAGCACCGAAAGTATCGGTAATCGCCCAGTTTGCACCCAATTTAAAGTTTGTAGTGTCGCCGAAATCGTCAAAGTCTTCATAACGAACCGCTGCCCCTATCAAAATGCTATCGGTAACATCCCACTCACTGTCGACATAAACAGCATAGTTTTCACGTGAAAAATCACCTGAAATTATAGGGTCGAAACCAGGAAAACCGTTACTAGAGGTACTGAACCCTTGCTCACCTAAACCACCATCAATATATGACTCAGCTTGGCCGGCACCAATAGTGAAAGTCTCTTCACGATATTCAGCACCGAAGGCCAAACTTATGTCATTGCCGATAGGCATTGCAAAGTCAGCGTTGAAGTTAATATCTTCTTGACCATAACTACCCGCATCGAAGTCTCTAGGAGTATCAGCACCTAAACTTGCGTTAACAGTATTATTGATAAAGAAATCTGATTCATGCTCGCCCCAATAGGCCGAAACACTCCAGCTGAACTCATCATCAGTAACACCACGCAGCCCTAGTAAGAAAGACTGATCGGTTACATCGCCGCCAAAGCTAGGCGTAAAACCACCAGGGATAGTTTCGTTGTAGTTAAAGCAGTTGTCATCACCAGCAAGACCAGTAATCGCAGCCGCTACATCACTGTCGCTGGCAATAGTCGACCCGTCGTCACTATCTGTTGTTGGCACGCGATAAGCAGCACAGTTAGCACCTGCTAAACCATCAACATCGCCAACAAGCAACTCACTGAAATCATCTTCTTCAAGTAGCGATTTTTCCGCATCAGTTGCACCATCAGGAACAGCAGTTCCGCCGTTATTGGTGCGGGCATAAACGCCACCACGGGTAACTGGATTACGGAAGTAGAAACCACCGGTTACAGTTTTACTGTTGTGGTTAGCTTGACCAAACACTTGCAAGTCTTCACTAATGTCATACTCAAAGTTAGCCCAAAGTTTAATATCATCTTCTACTTCTGGCACTCCCCAAACCTGCGCTGGGTCTGAAATTGGGAAACCACGAGTAATCAGGCCAGCAGCATCACTACGCTGGACGCTGCGATCGGTTGCGTCTTGCTCACCAAATTCACCGGTTAAGTTTAAGAAACCTTTACCGCCCAAAGAAAAACCTTTATTTACAGCGATAGAGTAAGTGTCACCATCACCTTCTTTGTATTCACCGTACTTAATTTCAATCGCACCGTCTTCGTCGGAATCTTTAAGATTGAAGTTAATTACACCTGCAATCGCATCAGAACCATACTGCGCTGCGGCACCATCACGTAATATTTCAACGCTTTTTAGTGCTAATGAAGGAATAGCCGCAATATCTGGACCTTGCGCACCATCTGACAAACCATTACCTAACCACGTAATTACCGAGGCTCTATGGCGACGCTGACCATTAACCAAAACCAAAGTATGATCTGCTGCCATACCGCGCAAGTTTGCTGGACGAACCAAAGTAGCAGCATCACTGATTGGCTGATCGTTTACGTTAAAAGAAGGCACTACGTTACGTAGCAAGTTGCTAGTATCAACACCACCTTGATTAACGAAATCATCACCAGAGATTACATCTACCGCTGCAGTTGAGTCAGTTGCTGAACGTGGCTTGCCACGAGTACCAACTGTTACTGTTTCTTCAAGCATCATACTGTCTTCTTGCGCTAGCGCTGACACGCTGGCCATACCAGCAGACACGCTTGCAACAAGACTAGCGAGTGCTAGTTTACGAAATTTAATCATCGAAATTCCCCTTAGAATTTTTTTAATTACATGTTTATTATTTGTATTATTTGCTAATTGCGGCCTATAAGTACACCCGCCACTAAATAGCGTACATTAATAGAACATTAATTTTTATTGAGGACAACTACTTTTTATCCATATAACTGAAATAATATTACAAATTGTTCTCTATTTGGTTCTAAAATCAGGAATATCTCGATCTCTTTAACGACTTTTATTAATAAAACATTGATTTTATCACCAATAAGTTTGCTTTAAGCTTTTACCTTAGTCTTAAGCAATCGCGCCAGCTTTGCTTTATCCGGCTTTATCACAATGCCTTTTTCAGTAGCTAATGCCCCCACTAGTTCGACAGGAGTCAGGTCGAAGGCAGGGTTTTCAGCTTGAATACCGTCAGGGGATATTGCAACTCCCTGCCATTCGCTTACCTCTGATGACTCCCGAGTCTCAATAGGTATTAAACTACCATTATCTAACTCCATATCAATAGTCGAGGTTGGCGCGACCACCATGAGTTTGATGCCGTGATACTTAGCTAGAATGGCTAAGTTATAAGTGCCAATTTTATTGGCCACATCTCCATTAGCAGCAACCCGGTCAGCACCTACAATAATCCAATCAATTTTTCGTGTTGCCATAATATGACCTGCAGCACCCTCAGTAACTAAAGAGCAGGGAATATTCTGTTGCTGTAATTCGTATGATGTTAAGCGACTACCCTGCATCCATGGCCGAGTTTCACCAACATAAACATGTTTAATAAGTCCCTTATCATTAGCACTACGAATGACTCCTAGCGCGGTACCATAACCACAGGTCGCCAGCGCACCGGCATTGCAATGGGTATATACAATAGAATCTTTAGTTAACAAGCCAGCACCTAACTCGCCCATTGTTTTGTTAATTTCTATGTCTTTTTTAAATAACACCGAGGCCCAATTTTCTAGCTTAGCCGGAACATCTAAGCCACCGGTGACTATAATGTCTTCAGCTTGAGTAATAGCCCAAGAAACATTTACCGCTGTGGGTCGAGAGCTGCGGAGCAGATCAAGGTCATTCTTCATAGCATCAAGCCATTGCGCACCAGTACCTGGCTGGTAATTTTTCTGCGCAGACCTAGCTGCCAGTATGGTAGCAAAGGCCGCCGCAACACCTATTGCAGGCGCACCGCGGACCACCATTGCTGTGATCGCTTTGGCAACATCACTTGATTGTTTACACGCTAAGTATTCTTGTTTATGGGGCAACACACGCTGATCTAATAATTGTAACTTATCGCTATCCCATATCATTGTTTCCAGCATTGGTCATTTCTCCACCTGTAACATAGTTCGTCCATCTGACATGCCTGTTGCTTCGCACAATATTTTAACCGCAGCCTAATAACCGTAATGGTGAATAAGTGTTAACAGACACACTATTTAGTTAGGTTTACATTACCTAAATAGTATACAAATGACGAGGCTTAGCAATGAGATTCACCTATCACCCCAGCATGTGTGACCCAACTTTTTATCTACCTTTAGCAAAAGCTGTTGAAGCCGCCGGCTGGGATGCGCTGACTTTCCCCGACAGTTTATGCTACCCAAAAGAAGCATCATCTAAGTACCCATACAATGCTGACGGCAGCCGCAACTTTTTAGAAGACGTGCCATTCTTGGAACCTTTTTGCGCTATATCAGCTTGTGCAGCGGTAACAGAAAGTCTTGATTTTTCAACGACAGTAGTAAAACTGCCTATTCGAAACCCGGTAATAGTTGCCAAGCAAATTACCTCTATGGCGGTCATGAGCAATAATCGATTTATCTTTGGTGTTGGCATTAGCCCTTGGGAAGAAGATTTTGCTATTTGCAGTGAACCCTGGGCCAAGCGTGGCAAGCGTATGGACGACATGATCGACATAATGCGTGGCCTGATGACCGGTGATTATCACGGCAGTGACAGTGAGTTTTATCAAATCCCTGAATGTAAGCTTTGCCCTGTACCTAGTAAACCTGTACCTATAATCATCGGTGGCCATGCTGATCTTGCATTGAAACGGGCTGCACGTATTGGCGATGGCTGGGTTAGCGCAGGTAGCAGTCTGGCAGAATTAACCACCATGATTGGACGAATTAATGAGTTACGCAAAGAATACGGCACTGACAATCAGCCATTTCAGTTTCATGTAATGACTGCAGAGGCTTATAGCCTGGATGGCTTAAAACGGCTGGAGGACATTGGTGTAACTGAGGTGGTTATTGCCTTCAGAAACGCTTATGAGGGCAAGCCAGATCTTGAAACATTAGAGCAAAAAGTAGGCGCTATTAGCTGGTTTTCAGATGAAATTATTGGCAAATTTAATCATACCTAAGTTAGTGCTGGGCTAATTCACTATTTACCACTGAATTAGCCCTGACTGCATGACTTCTATTTTTCAGGCCTGTAGAATTGAGTGGATAAACTGAGCTTAATTGTATGGAGAAGTGATAGGCATGATCCGCGTCGTATTCAATCAAAAAGGTGGTGTAGGTAAATCTAGTATTGCAACCAATCTCGCTGCCATCAGTGCCAGCGAAGGCCTCGAAACATTACTTATCGATTTAGATGCCCAATGTAACTCTAGCCAGTACCTGCTTGGCGACGAATTGCCTGAAGACGAAGGTACTATCGCCCAATATTTCGCCAGTTCTTTACGTGCTAGCTTCAAAGTCGATATCAGCGACTATATCTACGATACCGAGTTAGCTAACCTACATATCATTCCTGCCAGCCCTGAACTTGGTGAATTACAATCTCGGTTAGAGTCTCGTCACAAAATTTTTAAGTTTCGCGACTTAATCAATATACTAAATGAAAAATACGACCGCATTTATATTGATACGCCTCCTGCTTACAACTTTTACACGCTGTCAGCTCTTATTGCCGCCGACAGTGTATTAATACCTTTTGACTGCGACGATTTTTCCCGCAAGGCGCTATATACCTTAATGGATAATATTGAAGAGGTAAAAGAAGACCACAACGAAAACCTAAAACTTGATGGTATTGTGGTAAATCAGTTTCAGTCTAGAGCTAATCAGCCCAATAGAGTTGTGAATGAGCTACGCGCTGAAAAACTGCCATTGCTCGATAGCTATATTGGTTCATCAATAAAGATGCGTGAGTCACACGAAGCGCAACTGCCACTGATTAATTTTGCACCCAGCCACAAGCTAACCAAGCAATTTATAGCACTACACTGTGAAATAGAAAAAAAGAGCCAAACTAAGTAACTATTTGTTAGCTGCTCTGCGGAGTGTTAATTTAGCTACTCAACACTTATGTGAGCAGTAATAATGATAAGAAAAAATGTAGCTACTGGATTTTTACTGTTAGCAGTAGCAGTCTGTGCCACAGCAAATCCGCCAGCCATTATTGCGTCTAACGCCCAGTCACAACCTATTATTTCAGCCCAAGGTATGGTGGTAGCTCAGGATGCTATCGCAGCCAAAGTTGGTGCCAGAATTTTAGCTCAAGGCGGCAATGCTATTGACGCCGCGGTTGCCACCGGCTTTGCTCTTGCGGTGACACTGCCTCAAGCAGGCAACATAGGCGGCGGCGGCTTTATGCTGGTTTATCTAGCTGACAAAGATAAAACTATTGCTATTGATTACCGCGAGACAGCACCAGAAACCGCCTACAGAGATTTATTTCTAAACGCTGACGGTGAGGTCGATAACTCAATCGCCAGATTTAGCCATCGCTCAGCCGGCGTGCCAGGCACAGTAGCAGGCATGGTGTTGGCGCTAGAAAACTACGGCACGATGCCACTAAAACAAGTTATTCAGCCGGCAATCGAATTAGCCAACAAAGGATTTATTGTTAACTACCCTCTAACTGTGAGTCTGCAAAATAGAAGCGAGCGCTTGGCGCAAAACCCAGCTAGCGCAAAGTACTTTTTTAATCCTGATGGCAGCACCTTAAAAGCCGGCGATAACTGGCAGCAAAAAGACTTAGCTAAAAGTCTAAAGTTAATTGCCAAGCATGGCAAAGATGGCTTTTATAGCGGCATCACGGCAGACAAAATTGTCGCAGAAATGAAAGCTGGCGACGGGCTGATAACACATAAAGACTTGGCAGGTTATAAAGCAATTGAACGAGAAGCTGTTAAAGGCTCCTATAACGGCTACGAAATTGCTTCAATGCCGCCGCCCTCTTCCGGTGGCGTACATCTTATTCAAATGCTAAATATTCTCGAAGCTTGGGATTTACCAGCTTTAGGACACAATAGCGCGGCTTATGTGCACCGCTTAAGCGAAACTATGCGCAGAGCCTACGCTGACCGATCCGAGCACTTAGGTGATCCAGACCACGTACCGGTGCCAACACAGAAGCTAATCAGTAAAGACTATGCCAGCTATTTGCGCGATAGCATCTCATTGACAACAGCGACAGTGTCAGCCGATTACGGCTCCAGCCTAAAAGACTTTAAAGAGAGCACCCAAACAACCCATTACAGCGTATGGGATAACCACGGCAATGTGGTCAGCAACACTTACACACTAAACTTTTCTTACGGTAGTGGCATTTCAGTTAGTGATGCCGGGTTTTTACTCAACAATGAAATGGATGATTTTTCTGCCAAACCTGGTAGCCCTAATGGCTACGGTTTACTCGGTAATGAAAAAAATGCAATTGCTGGCACCAAACGGCCATTATCATCGATGACACCCACCATCGTTTTTAAAGATGGTAAACCAGTATTAGCTACTGGCAGCCCTGGTGGCTCAACCATCATTACTACCGTCCTGCAAACCGTGTTAAACCATTTAACATTTGATATGAATATTGCCCAAGCAACCGCTCAACCAAAGTTTCATCATCAATGGTATCCAGACACTATCGGATTAGAACCCGGATTCAGTAACGATACCACCTCGATACTTAAATCGATGGGGCATAAGCTGTCGCAACGAAATAGAGTCTGGGGTAAGTCCCAATCTATTAGTGCTAAAGACGACCTGCTATTCGGCTCCACAGACACTCGCTGGACTGGCGGCGGGGCAATAAGCGTAGAGAGCGTTAAGTAAAGCAAAATTAATGTGACTGAATCGTCACGCTTAAGCCTACAAAGCGTATTGTCTGTCTGCAGTTAAAGCCCTAATCTTGCCTTAGTAATTTTCTAAGGTGAGATGATCATGCAAACAGAACTAACTAAAAAACTCGGTATCGAATATCCAATTTATGCTTTTACTCATTGTCGTGACGTTGTTGTCGCGGTTAGTAAAGCAGGTGGGCTTGGCGTACTTGGCGCAGTTGGTTTCTCACCAGAACAACTAAAAGAAGAACTCGATTGGATTGATGAACACATCGGAGATCACATCTACGGTGTTGATATTGTTATTCCAGAAAAGTATGAAGGCATGGGTAACCTGTCGGCTGACGAAATGGAAGCAGAGCTGTGGAAATTAGTGCCTGACGAGCATACCGCGTTTGCACAAAAATTATTAGCCGATGCCGGCGTACCAGCGTGGCCAGATGGCACTACCACAATGGGCCTAATGGGCTGGACCGAAGCTACTGCCACGCCACTATTAGAAGAAGCGCTAACCCGCCCTAAATGTAGACTCATCGCTAATGCGCTGGGGACGCCACCAGCCGATAAAATAAAAATGGTACAGGACAGTGGCCGTTTAATCGGTGCGTTGTGTGGCAAGGTTAAGCAAGCTGTTGCACACAAGAATGCAGGCCTAGACTTTGTGGTTGCACAAGGCGGCGAAGGCGGTGGTCACACTGGTGATATTGGCTCGGTAGTATTATGGCCGCAAATAATTGATGCCATTGGGGATACGCCGATGCTTGCAGCGGGCGGCATTGGCAACGGCAGACAAATGCTCAGTGCAATGGCTATGGGCGCCGCTGGAGTTTGGACTGGCTCGTTATGGTTAACCGTTGAAGAAGCGCATTCTCAGCCGGCACAAAAAGAATCATTATTAAATGCTTCTAGCGAAGACACTATTCGTTCGCGCTCTTGGACTGGCAAAACCTGCCGAATGTTAAAGAACGACTGGACCGAAGCGTGGGAAAAAGAAGGCAATCCAAAACCATTAGGAATGCCGATGCAGGGCATGGTCACATCTGATGGCATGCGACGAACCTCAACCTATGCTGGCGTCGGCGACTGTCAAAAAATTGCTTTTAACCCATGTGGGCAAGTGATTGGACAAATTAATGAAGTGGAAAGTTGTCGCTCAGTTATATTCAACATGGTAACTGAGTATGTCGATCATCTAGACCGACTCAATGAGATGATGCCGAAATAAATTCGGCGTCACTACCTGCTGCCTATTGAAGTATTACACGGCTTAAACGGTCAGCAGAGTAGCTTCCTAAATACAACGCACCATTTAATGGCAGCGCAACCGTAGCTACTGGAATCAAACCATCTTGGTGTTTATAAATCAGCTCTCTAGATCCATCCTGCAGGTTTATAGCTTCAATCGAAAACGGAATCATGCAATTAAACCCATCTCTGGGCGGGCATTCTAATGCGTCAGTAACTGAGCCAAGCGCCGAGCTTACGTATAATCTGCCATCGCTTCCCAAAGTGGAGTTGTCTGGATAGGACACCTCCCAACTAATTATTATCTCACCTGTACTTCTATCAATATGACTGACTTTGCTAGAGGTATATTGATTCAGGTAATAGCTTTTTTGATCAGCAGCCATGGTGATGCCGTTTGGAAACGATCCATCACTGCCCGGCAATCGCTTGAAGCCTAAATCAGGCGCCCACTCCAGCACATAGCCGGTATCCAAACCCATTAAGAATTTAGGTATATTAAGCCATCCGGCAGGACTGTCATCTGGCTCATGCATATGAGTCACAATAAAACCGTTGGTGTCGGTGGTGGCAGCCACATCGTTTATCAAAATGCCTGCGGGCATTTGCACGCAACCACGGGCATGTAACACTACGCCATCAGTACCTTGGCTAAGTTCAAAAAACTCTATGGATTCGCGCAGATGATGATTCACTACTAACAACTGCCAACTGCCGTCGTCGCGGTGGCTTAAATCTAAGCCATGCGGGCTTACTTTAGCCTCCGGGAGAATGTCACAACTAGGGTCGCCCCACGACTCAACACTGTCGGTTAAAATAGTTAAATCACGAGTAACCATAGTTGCTGGATCAAGCGCTGATAAAGCACCTACTCTGCCAATCGACATATCACCATACTCACCAAAAATAATTTCATCAGTGTGGCTAAAGTAGACTAAATCTTCTGGGTTTCTTGTCTCACAAGCATACTGAATATCAGTAGTATCGGTGCAGGCAACATTCTCCTTCATAACAGATTCAGAATCACAGCCTGCAAGCACCATTAACAAAGGTAAAAAAGCTGAAGAATTAACTTTAAACATAATTATCCCTGCAGAATATCTTTAATCATTTGTGGGTTATCGCGTAATACCCGCTCGACAGTATCTACAATCGCCTGAGTCTGGCGGTCGACTTCGATATTAACAAAACTGCCGACAGTTTTATCGCCATGAGTAGTCACCCGAAGCGTTTCAGGGATATAACAAATATCAAAAGTATTAGCCTGTTTATCAATTCTAGCGACAGTTAAACTACAACCATTAACAGCAATAAAACCTTTGTCTAAAATATACTTAGCTACTGACGGCGAAACTTTATAAGTGAATGTGCGGTTATTATCGGTATCAGCAATTTTTACAATCTCAGCAGTATCATCTATATGCCCAGATACAATATGTCCACCAACCTCAACTCCCTGTTTAAATGAACGTTCAATATTAACCTTGCTTCTCTCTACCAGCTCACCCAAGGTGGTGACCTTTAAGGTTTGATCTATTGCGTCAAACCGCACTAAGTCATCATTGATCTCAGTGACAGTTAAGCAAACTCCGTCTATCGCAACGCTTGCGCCAATCGCTAAACCATCACGCAGCGCAGCCGGCAACACTATGCCAATACGCGCAATACCGCTCTCATTGAGTAGGCTAGAGATGGCAAAAGAGCCTTGTACAATTCCGGTAAACACTACGCTATTACTCCTTTAATTATTGACGTTGCCTTGATGTGCGAAAATTTAGTAGCTAACTTTTGTGCCGATAATATTCGCACATTTTTAACAGTAATTAGTGAATGGTAAATAATTCCCAGTTCACTTGGCAATAATTTATCTATGCTATTTAATTCTAGTGCTTAAGCAAACTTTTCATCAGCCACAAAAGCGTTAGTCTTGCGCTCTTGGCCAAAAGTAGACGTAGGCCCATGCCCTGGTATAAAGGTTACATCATCGCCTAGCGGCCACAGCTTAGTTTTAATTGCCGTCACTAAAGTATTGTAATCACCACGTGGGAAATCAGTTCGTCCAATAGAGCCTTGAAACAACACATCGCCAACCGCAGCTAGTTTATTGGCCGAATGGAAAAATACCACATGACCGGGGGTGTGGCCCGGGCAATGCAATACCTGTAGCGTTTGATTACCAAATTTAACTTCATCGCCTTGTTCTAACCAGCGGTCAGGCGTAAAAACTTTGGCTGGAGGAAAGCCTGCTTTTTTGCAATGCTCTTCCAATTGATCGATCCAAAACACATCTTCTTTGTGCGGACCCTCAATCGGCACGCCCATGCGTGTGCGCAATTCATCGCTACCAGAGCAATGATCGAGATGGCCATGAGTCAAGAATATTTTCTCAAGCTCTGCACCCTGCTCGCTAATCACTGCCATAATTGTGTCAATATCACCACCGGGGTCAATGATCGCCGCTTTATTCGTGTCACTGCATATCCATATCGAACAATTTTGCTGATACGGAGTCACTGGCACAATTGTACATTTTATAGTCATTTAAATAATCACTTATAAGATAATAGTACTGCTACCAATAATATCACTGATGGCGGCTTACAGCTCTTGTTGCTGCATTTTCCATAACAGGTTATATAAGCCTTGCTTTGCTAATAGCTCAGTGTGATCGCCTATTTCAACCACTCTACCTGCATCTACAACAATTATTTTATCGGCATTTACTATTGTCGATAGCCGATGCGCAATAACTATTGTTGTATGGTCTTTGGCTACTTCATCTAAAGCCTCAATAATAGCTTGCTCGGCGGCACTGTCTAAAGAAGAGGTTGCTTCATCGAAAATCAGAATAGAAGGCTTTTTCAATAACATCCTTGCTATTGCTATCCGTTGTTTTTCACCGCCAGATACTTTTAAACCACGCTCGCCAACCAAGGTGTCTAAACCTTGGGGCAAAGCCTTAATAAAATTAGTCAGATGAGCCAGGGCTATCACTGCCTCAATATCACTAGCGCTAGCCTTTGGATTGCCGTAAGAAATGTTTTCACCAATGCTGCTATTAAACAACACGGTATCTTGCGGCACCACTCCTAAGGTTTGACGCCAACTAGCAAGAGAAAAGCTTTCAATACGCTGGTGATTTACCAAAATATCGCCAGAATCTGCCTCATAAAACCTGAACAGTAACTTAGCTATGGTGGACTTCCCCGAGCCGCTAGGACCAACAATAGCTACCTTCTCACCAGCGCCGACAGTAAAAGATACATCTTCTAATATCTGCCGCTGCTCGCTGTAGCCAAAATTTACATGACTAAATTCAATAATATTGGTAGCGGAACTATAGGCCTTGGCATTCGCACCATCTTTGATCTTAGGTTCTATTTCAAGCAGTTTAAACATTTCCTCCACGTCAGTAAGCATTCGACGTATTTCGCGGTAAATAAAACCTAAAGCATTAAGTGGAATGAATACTTGCAGCATAAATGCATTAATCATCGCTAAGTCGCCTATTGTCATCTCACCACTAGCGACTTTATTTGCGGCCATAAACATAATAATACTGACACAAACTCCTATAATCAGTGCCTGCCCGCTATTTAGTACAGCCAAGCTATATAGGTTTTTGATCTTAGCTTCTTCTCTCAGGTCTAGATTTTGTGAGTATCGCTGTTGCTCAAACTCTTCATTATTAAAATATTTAACCGTTTCAAAATTTAACAAGCTATCTACAGCTCGACTATTTGCTTGACTATCTTTGGCATTAGCATCGCGAATATAATAGGTTCGCTTATTCGTCATCCATACCGAAAATGACACATAAATCACTACAGCTAGCAAAATCACCACAGCAAATAAATAGTCAGCGGTATAAGCCATAATTGAGGCGACCATGAGCACCTCCAGAAAAATGGGGATGACACTAAATACTATGGCTCGTAGTAAAAAACTAATCGCATTAGTACCACGCTCCATATCACGCGACAGACCACCGGTCTTTCTATCTAAATGGAAGGCTAAATCAAGAGTGTGTAAGTGGCGAAAAACGGACAGCGTAATCTTAGATAAGGTGCGCTCAGCAACTCTGGCAAACACGGCATCACGCAGTTCACCAAACATTACTGAACTAAAACGAAAAAAACCGTAGGCGAAAATTAACGCCAATGGAATGGCAATAACAGTATTTATACTGTCATCTACATCAAGCGCATCGACTATATACTTTAAGGTAACTGGCACTACAATATTAGCTAATTTAGCGACAATTAATAGCGACAGTGCAAGTCCAACTCTTACTTTAAAATCAGCAAGGTAAGGCAACAAACCTGCCAATACTTGCCAGTCATGTTGTTTTAAATTAGTACTACCTGAATTGTGATGCACTAGCTAACTACCTGAACAATTAACAACATGCACCTTCCTCGCCCGCAGAAATATCTTCATAAGGAATAGCAGTGCCACAACCCTCAAAAATGCCAAAGTGGCGATCCCAATTGCCAACGAAGTCAAAATGATTTTTAAAGCGAGTTTGTTCTAGCATGCGCCAGGTATTACCACAAACAGGAAAGACCTTACCCGTCTGAATATAATGATGTTTATCTAGCATTAAGGCAGACTCACAATGCTCAACACTGCCTTTGTAAATCACTGCTTGACCATAATCTTCGCAGGCAGGTTCCAGCTCAGGCAGTTTAAATAACCGATAGGTAGCAGAATAAAAGCGATAGCCCTTAACTTTTTGTTCTACCTTTTTATTTGAAATCAGTAATGGTCGGTCTTTTACTAAGCGGGGATCTTTAAAGCCTGCCACTTTGGCAATATTAATAAAGTCATTCCAATATAAGGCACCACTTAAACACTCACCATAAAGCACCGGATCTGACACTAGTTCAGTTGCCACTCTGCGATTAGCATAAACATCTGAAAAATACATTTCACCACCTGGCTTCAGTAGCTTATATGCTTGCTCTAATGCTGCTTGTTTGTCTGTACACAAATTAATAACACAGTTTGATACGATTAAATCGAAGCTATTTTCCTCAAAACCTAACTCATCCAGTTTTTCGATATAGCCATGAAAAAATTGAGTATTGGGTTTATCATAACCAAATATATCAGCGTGGTAGTGTTGATATTTATTTGCAATATTTAGCTGTGCTGGCGTCATATCAACGCCAACAACAAAACCGCTTTCACCCACTAGACCAGACAACGCGTAGACATCACGTCCCGCACCACAACCTAGGTCTAGAATACGTAACCCTTTAATGTCCTCAGGAATTATTAGCCCACAACCATAATATTTCATCAGCACTTCATCATGTACCTTGGCCAGAATAGGCTTTACATATTCCGGCATACCTTCATCTGTACAGCAAGCATCAGTCTGAAGATCTTCACTGCTTTTTAAGGTATTACCATAATATTCTTGAACTACTTCGTGCATAATAGACTCTATTCAATTAACCATAAGCTGTTAGATGAATAATAACCCAATGACCAAGCCACTGATACCAACACAAGACTGAGCATGCAAAGCAAACCCATCCATAACGGTAATACTGCACTAATTTTAACTGGTGGCGGCGCTAGAGCTGCCTACCAAATTGGTGTACTTAAAGCGGTGGCAGAGCTGCTTCCAAAAAGAACTAATAATCCGTTTTCTATTATTAGTGGCACCTCAGCTGGAGCGATAAATGCTGCAGCAATTGGCGCCTCGGCCAATAATTTTTGCCTAGCAGTAAAAAAAGTAGAGCGACTCTGGGCCAATCTAGAAGTACAACAGGTCTATAAATGCGGCCCATTTGACTTTCTCTATAGCGCCATCCGTCTAGTGGGGTCTTTACTGCACCATGGTGTCGGCATGACCCGCCCGCTGGCGCTGCTTAATACTGCCCCTCTGCGTCAATTATTAGAAGAGAGTATAAATTTTAAAAATCTGCAACTTCGTATTAATAATGGTCATCTAAATGCTATAGGCATTACTGCATCTAGTTATACTACTGGCGAATCTGTAACATTTTATCAAAGTAACAATTCAGTTCAGCCATGGTATCGAGCCCGCCGCAAAGGAGTTGCTGCTAGCATTATGGTAGACCATCTATTAGCGTCATCAGCGATTCCAGCGATATTGCCAGCGGCTAAAATTAACAATCATTACTATGGTGACGGTGCACTGCGTCAATTATCACCTATTAGCCCAGCGTTGCGGATGGGCGCTGAGCGAATTATGGTTATTGGTGTCAGCGGTAATAGCTCTACCAAGAGTGACCAACCGATTCCAACCCATTCACCATCACTAGCACAAATGGTTGGCCACGTTTTTAACAGTGCTTTTATTGATGCATTAGACAATGACTTACTTCAGCTTGAGCGAGTTAATGAACTAGTCGGAATGCTTGAAAATGAAAACCCTAAACATAACTATGTCACTCAAAAGCGGGTCGATTTACTCTGTATACAACCGTCATTTGATTTTGATAAATTAGCCGAAAAGCATATTAAAAACATGCCATTTGGAATGCGAAGAATTTTGAAAATGACGGGCGCTAGTGATGGCGGTGGAAGTTTAGCCAGCTACTTAATGTTTGATGGTAATTTTTGCCGAGAACTAATTAGCAATGGCTACAAAGATGCAATGGAGCAGCAAGATCTGATAGAAGACTTTTTCTACCCCAAAGATATAAGTGTTTAGCTATTCAGGGGTCACTTCATCCTCTCCAATGTAGTCAACCCGAGGATAACTTTGCCATTTAAAAGACTGTTGATGTGAGCAAATACGGCATTCATGTAATATTTTGCCATCAGCATCTGCCTCACCAATTTTCCCCATCATGCCATGCTCGCATTTATCACAGACATAGTTCACTTCAATAGGAACAACTTTACGTTTTATCTCGCCCATAGAAACCTCATTTAAGCCTAACTTTATTCTCTATTAAGTAAGTATACCGCGAGTGCTTCACGCTGCGGCTCATCCAACGGATAGGCAGGCATTGGTGCAGTTGGATTCTCAATCTTATCCATCACACCACTTACATTATACCGATCACCCAAGTTTAGCAGTGACATCCGGTTTAATGAATCAAGCCTAGGCACATGACAACTTGCACAAGAAAATGAATCATACAAAGCCTCACCTTGAGCAAATAAGTCAGCCTGTTGCCCTGGCTCATAAATTCTATCTTCAACGATCTTAACTTGCTCGGTTACCACCTCTATTGACTGACTCTTACCAGGCGCAACACGATAGATAGCACCAGCATAATCGTCAGAAACATAAGCGGCACCATCAGGACCAATCGCTACATCTACCGGCCTGCCACTAATATTCCCAGCAGATTCAAAGCCACTTAAAAAATCCCGCTGCTCGATTTGATCACCGTTCCAATGCAGTGACACAACTCGATAACCGTCTGGCTCTGTTCGATTCCAAGAGCCATGCAGGGCTACTAAAGCAGCATTTTTAAACATCACAGGCCAGTGGTATTCATCAACAAAAGTAATCCCTAAAGGCGCATTATGTGCGGCAAATCCAAATTCAGGATCAATCGCATTACTATTTCTGCCACTGCCATAATCTGGATCTTGCTGACCAAAACCATTTACATAAGGCCAGCCATAAAACCCACCTTTGACAATTTTATTTAACTCACATGGTGGGAAATTATCGCCTAATAAATCACGGCCGTTGTCGGTAGCGTATAGCTCAGCATCGCGATTAGACCAAGCCATGCCAACACTGTTACGCAATCCGCTGGCAAATATCTTCCCATCGCGCCCATCTGGATCAAAAGTCATAATGGTTCCACGCCGTCTGTCGTCTTCTAAACAGACGTTACAGGTTGAGCCTTGGGATAGATACAGAAGGTCATCGCCGCCGAAAATGATATTTTTATATGGATGATTACCGTCCCCAGTTAAATCAGCTATTACCACCTCATAAGCACCATAAGTAGTGAAATCTGGCTCTTTAATTCTTACTCGACCAACTTGATTAGCTTCACCAATATATAACCAGCCGTCATATATCGCGATCCCGTGGGGCTTGTTTAAACCATCAATAACAACTCTCTGTCCATCAGCTGCGCCATCGCCGCCATTATCGTGTTCAAGCAAGATAACTTCACCTTGATGAGGCCGTGAAACCAGTAAATGTCCAGCTTCAGTAAACTGGAGCATCCGTGCACCTTCAACATCAGCTGCATAGATCGAGACACCAAAACCTGGCGCAGTCGAGATAGTTTGTTTTAGTTTTTGTTCGCTAGGCGTTTCAACGCCAACTCCCATATTGACATTGAGTATCATCATCAATTGCTGCTGATAGCTATACGCAAAGAATGCGACGACAACAACTAATAAAGCGAGCAGTACTAATATTGCTCTAACGCTGTATTTGAACCAAGGCATCTTTATCTCCATGAAATATCTATCCTTAGATTAGCTCATAAATCGATTGTTGACAGTGTTTTGAGCAACTTAGCCTATATTTTAGGAAAACTATGACCGATCGCACAATTAGATGTCACTGCCGAGCTAGTAGCTATTGGCTAATAGAGCTCGCCAACCACCGCTCGGACTATTTCGCCAGAGAAACCCCTATTTTGTAAATAACGTGACTGCTTGTGTTTCTCTTTCATATCGATGCCTGTCACTTGAGTGATTCGCTTTAGATATAGCTGAGTCGCTTTTTCAAACCAATCAATATTAAGCTCGACTAATGTGTCAGCAATTAATTCTCTACCAACGCCTTTAGCTTGTAACTCTTGCTTAATTTTATGCGGGCCAAAGCCATTATTAGCCTTGGAGCGAATAAACATCTGGGCGAAGCGCTGGTCACTTAATAGCGTGTCGCTTTCCAGTTTATTTAGCACTTCAATGATCAATTTTTCGTCTTCGGATTTTTTGCTGAGCTTTTGCTCTAGCTCAAAACGAGAATGCTCGCGCATGGCGAGCATATTCATTGCTGATAAGCTAAGCGAGGCCCTGTTCTTGGCCTCCTCTTTACTAGCTTGATCTAGCTGTTGCGACAACTCATTCGGTAACGGCATCTTCTTCGGCACTTACGTTTTTAGGCCTAGGTTCAGGATCAGCAAGATACACACCACGAATCGATGCTTCCAGCTGGTCAGCTAATTCTGGATTAGCCTGTAAAAAGGCTGCCGCATTCTTTTTGCCTTGGCCAATTTTATCGCCATTGTAGGCATACCAAGCACCAGACTTTTCTACAAAGCCGGCCTTGACGCCTAAATCGACAAGTTCACCGTGAAAGTTAAAACCGGTGCCGTAGAGTATTTGTGTTTCTGCTTGTTTAAACGGCGGCGCTACTTTGTTCTTAACGACCTTGATTCTAGTCTCGTTGCCAATCACTTCATCGCCTTCTTTTACCGCGCCAGTTCTTCTGATATCTAAACGAACCGAGGCATAAAATTTCAAACTATTACCGCCTGATGTCGTCTCAGGAGAGCCAAACATTACGCCAATTTTCATTCTAATTTGGTTGATAAAAATAACCAAGCAATTGGCATTTTTAATATTACCGGTCAACTTACGTAACGCTTGAGACATTAACCGCGCCTGAAGACCTACATGAGACTGACCCATTTCACCTTCAATTTCAGCTTTAGGTACAAGTGCTGCTACCGAGTCAATAATTAGTACATCAATAGCGCCGGAGCGGACCAGCATATCGGTTACTTCTAAGGCTTGCTCACCAGTATCTGGCTGCGACACAATTAAGTCATCAGTTACCACACCGAGCTGCTCTGCATACTGAGGATCTAGTGCATGCTCTGCATCAATAAACGCACAGGTTTTACCTTGTTTTTGAGCCTGCGCGATAACACTTAGGGTTAAGGTTGTTTTACCCGAAGATTCAGGACCATATATTTCAACAATACGTCCATATGGCAGACCACCTATGCCTAAGGCGATATCTAGCGGCAATGATCCAGTTGAAACTGCAGGGAGTTTTTCAATAGGCTTATCGCCCAACTTCATTGCTGTCCCTTTACCAAACTGACGCTCTATTTGGCCCAGTGCTGCCTCAAGTGCTTTTTGCTTATTCTGATCCATATCTATTCTCACGCTTAATCAATGGGGCTTTCACCCTGCTTATGTGTATCCAGCGTCCTTAATATTGCCTAACACTGGTATATACAAAGTACTGTACACATAAACAGTATTAGTGGCAAACAAAAAATATGCTTTTTTACTAAGCGTTAAATTTACCGGCTTTAAACTGTTCAGCCGCATAGGCACAGGCCCTGGCGGTAAACGCCATATAGGTAAGCGACGGATTGACACACGATGCTGAGGTCATAAATGAGCCGTCAGTAACAAAAAGGTTATCTATGCCATGAGCTTGGTTATGTTTATTCAACACCGCCTTGCGCGGGTCGTCGCCCATTCTCGCGGTACCCATTTCATGAATTGCGGAGCCGCCCGTTGCCAAATTTTCGGTATCTCCTGTTTGATAATATAACGCACCTGCGGCCCGCATAATTTTCTCTGCTTGAGTAGCTGAGTCTTGCGCTAGCTTACGAGCGTTATCATCCCAATCAAATTGGGTGACTACCTGTGGAATACCAAAGCGGTCTTTCTTGTCGGCATGTAAAGTCACTTGATTACTTTTATCCGGTAGGCATTCAATAAATGCCACCGTTGCCCAAGCCCATAAATCCATTGGTTTGGTTAAAGACTCTTTGTAATCAACACCAAAACCCTTTTTATTAAAGCTATTTTGCCATTCCGGTCTAAACGTATGACATTGATAGCCATAACCGCGCACAAAGTCAGCATCGCTATCTTGATCACCAACATTTCTGAACCTGGGAATATACAAACCGTTCGGCCTATTACCTTGGTAATATGAATCAGTGTTGTCGGCAAACATACCCATATGGAACACCTGTAAATGGTCCATTAAATATTTACCCAACGCTCCACTTTTATTTGCTAAACCATTGGGATAAAGCTCACTGACAGAATTAAGTAATATTTGCGCAGTGCCGATGGTAGATGCGCACATAAAAAATATTTTTGCCGTGTGTAACTTGCGCTCACCTGTTTGGCTATCAATTGTTCGCACGCCAGTAATACGGCTGCCAGTTTCGTCATGCTCTAAGCTTTCAACAACTTGATTCGGCAACAAGGTCAGATTACCGGTGGCAGTGGCAGCCGGTAAGGTTGAGCTTTGTGAACTAAAATAACTACCGGTAGAACAGCCACGCTGACAAGGGCCACAATAATGGCAAGCCGCCCGGCCATTATGGTTCTGGGTAAGAATTGCGGCACGCCCCATAGTCAGGGTGATATCTGGTAGTTTTTTCTTCAGCCGCCCTTTAATTGTTTTCTCTAACGCAAAGTATTCCATCGGCGGTAAAAACTCGCTGTCTGGTAATTCAGCTAGACCTTCCGCCTCCCCGCTTACGCCAATAAATTTTTCCACATAGCTATACCAAGGTGCAATATCTTGATATTCAACTGGCCATGGAATACTAGTGCCATCGACACTATTGGCGTTAAAGTCTTGCTCGCTAAAACGATAGGTTTGCCTGCCCCATAATAAAGATCTACCGCCAACAACGTCCGCTCGCATCCAATTAAATGGCTTGCCTTCGGTTTGAACGTAAGGATTGTCCCTATCGTTATTCCAATACTGAATAGTAGCTTCGCTGAAGGCGTAACTGGTACTTTGTATGGGGTACTCGCGCATGTTACGTTTGCGATCGGGCATACCGTAATAAGGTAATTGAAAAGCCTGCGCATGCTCTCCTTTGTAGTCCACGCCGTGACGAATATCTTTGCCACGCTCTAGCACTAGTACTTTTAAACCACGCTCACATAACTCTTTTGCAGCCCAGCCGCCTGATATTCCAGACCCAACTACAATGGCATCAAATTCCTGAGTTTCCATTATAAACCCGCCAAATCTTGACGCATAGGCAATTCAGCGGCATACGATACATCGGTATCATGCAATGGAATATCGCCCTTAAAACTACCCATCGGATTTAGTCGCAGTACTTGCTGGGAGCCTACCTCTGACAGGAGAAAACCCAATACAGTTAACTCTTTAAACTGACAGATAAAAGGCGCATCGCCGTCCCAAATCCTAGTCGTATTGCCAAAGTCAAACCACTGAGAGCCAGAGGCATCATCTTCTAGCTGCTCTAAGATTTTAATTTGCTCTGCTGCTGACAAAGCAATAAAACCGGCCTGCTGCGCTAGTAACTGATTAAGACCGCTGATAAAAAATTCCCGCTCTTGCGGCGTAAACCAGTCGCCTACCATTAACTCAATAAAACGATCACTGCCGGCTTCAATAGCACCGGCAGTATCAGTAGTTGGAATAATTAATTGGGCAATGACTTTTACTGCTGTCCGCTGCTGGTCAGAAAAAAGGGTTAACGGTTTATTGCTAATATAACTTTGCTCAGCTGCCAAGAAACGATGCTGTTCATGGCTCATTGACCATGTCTTAGGAATAACTGTTGAACCAGCCGCCAATACTGCTGCACATTGAATAAATTCACGTCTGTTCATTTAATTCTCGCTCGCTTTGTTAGAGATGGCATTACTGCTAGAAACTGATTTAGTATTAGCCCCTGCCTTACGCAACTTCCAGATCGCAAGTAATAGACCCAAGCCTCCACACAAAAAGTTTTGAAAAGACCATAGGCTCAATACATGGGCTCCTCCACGAAAAATACTATAACCCCAATAAAGACCATCAATACCGAAAGCAAAACTAGCCTCATAAAATAACCAACCAGTTGGCTCTAAGCCAAAGCGTAAATAAATAGCTAGCAATACGCCCCACACCAAAGCTGTAATTCTTCTAGCCATTAGTTGTCAATCAATGAGTTAATAGCGCGGGTGATAAACTCACGATACGCCGGTAATTGATAAGTTGCCGCGGTGTGGCCAATGCCCGAATAGATCATTTTACCGCGGCCAATATCATTAGACCATGCAATAGGATGCTCTCCTTCCATAGTAGCCGTCATAAACAGTATTTTTCCAATATCTGTAGATGCCAGCAACGCTGGCGCAACTGCTTGCTCAGTTTTATAGGTTGATTCATCCAAACTCATTAAAACTTTTGCACCAACAGCACTAGCGTTACCATCAAATGCATACCACTCTTCATTCTCCACCCGCCATCTAGCAGGCAGATGTGAAGTTAGGGGTGAAGCTGAATCTTCAACCAGAACATCGGCAGTTTGGAATTGAGGATCGATGGTATGGCCAACAAACTGCGCACCTAGTAATTCATCAACAAACCAAGCCCAACGATAAGAAAAATCACCTCCAGCTGCATGCATCCCTAGCCAACTTCCGCCAGCTAACATCCATGCCTTAAAATCTTCCCTTTGTTGATCGGTTAATAGATCGCCAGAGGTATTATTCCAAATCACTACATCAAACTTGGCTAAATCTGTAGCGTTATGGCTGGCCGCATTGTCAGTTTGATAAATAGTCCAGCCGTTGGCCTGAGCTAATTCATCAAGCATGGCACTAGCGACCGGTAGCGCTTCGGTATGGACAAATCCATTAGTTTTATCGAGTACCAAAATAGCAGGGCGTTGTATATCGCCAAATTCGGGGGCTTGGGTATCGTGCGCTGGAGTGCCAATTAAACCTAATTCAAACTGTACAAAGGTAACCATAACCAGCGCCGCAATTATGATAATAACCAATAGACCCAATAGACCCAATAGAATTTTCTTCAACACAGACCGCACCATTATCTAAACTTATTATTAGCGTCAAATTGTAATACAAAACAGGCGCTAAGGGGCACTGAAATATTGAGTTATGTCACACCGTTAATATTATCGATCGCCATTCAACTGCCAAGACCTTAGCTAGGCGAGTTATCAAATAGCACCTGCAGCCTGCAGTTATTCCAGAGATTACAGCTACTGTTCAAGAATGAGTCTGGCGTTAACTAATTTGGTATTCGTCAAAAAAAAATAAATTGACGAGCGATAGCTTAAGTCCTCATCACTCACTGACATCATTTTAGTTATCGTTACTTTTGTCTTCAAAGTGCACAAAATCAATCAGAAATACCGCACCTAAAAATAATGCTTTTAACTTCACATCCCAAGTAATGGGAAATTCAATGCCGAAGTTATCTGCATCAGTAAAGCTTTCTGTTAGCAGACCGCTCCACTTTTTAGTAATTTTACCAAATTCTTCACCATCATTTTTTATAATAAATGTCCACGGCCTGAATAGTGGACCAAACAATTGATACACTTCCTTGTCAGCGCTGTTAAATACTGAATATTTTTTGCGTATTATCGAGAATCGTTTACTCAACCGACCGATTGATTCACCACTCGCATCAACGACAGTCGCCTCATGGAAGTAAAAACGAAACGGTCTTTTAACTCTCATTAACACCTTGTTATCAGCATTCAAAACCACTACTGTAAATGGCCTTAGCGCTTTTAAAAACCAACGCAAAATTATTGACCCACCCTCTTCTGCCGCATAATACAGCTCTTCACCGCTCTCATTGCGTACGACATATTTATTTTTCGTTTCAAAGTCGGTGAGAATTTCTCCCCACTCTTTAGATTGAGTGATAATTAAACTACTGACAGATTGTAAATTCTCCATTTGTTCCCTTATTAAGACTGCTTACGAAATAGTGTCACCAGATAGATTGTTCTTTGATCGACATCACTGAGGCGTGTGGTAACTATTAATTATTATATTGACCAGCATGCTGAGGTAAAACGCGAGTATAAACTGCGTGACATTTTGATCTTAGCAATTATTTGAGCAAGTATTTTCTTAGCATAATATTTAGCCTACCGGAGCAGCGTACAGTGCCCAAACCACAGGAGCTGATCAATTATTGCACAATCGTAACAGGAACGAAGCGGCTATGGTTATCTTATCCCGAAAACAAAGTATAACTAATAATGGTATGACTACTAATTGCCTGCAATTAACTTCTCCCTGCGCGTAGGACACAGCGTCCATTCTATATAATTACTGAGGTTATCACGGAAATTTACAATCCTCTTAAGCTGAAGATGAGTATGAGGTGGATAGTGATCTAACTGATTGGTGAGCCTCGTAAATATACATATTGCAATCATGCCCCGCATAGATAGTCCTGTTGTGGGATCTTAGAACGCTTAATCTGGAGATCGCTAACATGAACCACGCACCGGAGTCTTTTTCAACGGCACACAACAGTGATCCGCTGAGTAAGCATCATACACCTTCGGGGTTTTCTGACCGCATAGCTTTTCGTTTAACCAGGATTCTACGCTTTTTTGCGGACCTTTTTTTTGCCAAGCGTTATGGTCACCGCGCGGTGGTGCTAGAAACCGTAGCAGCAGTGCCGGGAATGGTCGGCGGGATGGTGGGACACATGCGCTCGCTCCGTCGGATGGAAGATAATAGGGAATGGATCCATACGTTGCTGGAAGAGGCTGAAAACGAACGCATGCACCTGATGACGTTTGTACAAATTGCTCAACCCAGCTTTTTTGAACGGATGCTGATTTTGCTTGCACAGGGGTTTTTTTTCACCAGTTTTCTATTTCTTTATATTATCTCTGGCCGCACCGCACACCGCCTAGTAGGCTATTTCGAAGAAGAGGCGGTCTACAGCTATAGCGAATACCTTGCAGAGGTAGACAACGGCCACTTGGAAAATGTGGTCGCGCCTGAGATTGCGATCAACTATTGGCAACTGCCCGCTGATGCAACTCTGCGTGATGTCATCATAGCGGTCAGAAACGATGAAGCAGGGCATCGAGATGTTAATCACCGGTTTGCCGATAGCTTTGATCACTGAACGGGGATGTTAATCTTCTAAAAAAACCTTAAGTGCAGATCTACATTGCTGCCCTAGGTCGTCCGATCCTGCCTTGCACCTTCGGCCACTGCTGCAAAAAATAGTTTACGGTTAGGAAAACTGTAGTATTGGATCAGGTCTTGCCTTTCGTTGAAAACGAACGCTGAGGAAAAACGTAAGGCCTGACCCCAAACTTACTCATTTTCTGCGTGTTATTGAAAATCATTAACTTAAACAAACTGTTCATTCAATACGCACATCAACTACAGTTGCCTCATGCACGTAAAGGCGATGTGGCCAGTTAACTTTCATTAATACCATTTTTGTCAGCCGATAGAACTACTAATGGAACGGTCTTAGCGCTTTTAAAAACCAACAAAAAATTATTGAACCACTCTCTTCTGCCTCATAACACAGGCCTGCGCCAGTCTCATTGCGCGCGTCATATTTATTCATAGTTTCAAAATAGAGGGGAATTTCTCCCCCACACCTTACATTAAGTAACAATCGAACGACTAATCGCTTGTAAGTTTTTCATCTTTTACCGCATAAAAATGGCTAACTTTTGTTATCGCCAAAAGATAGATGATTCTTTGATCGACATCATTGATGTAGGTAGTAGCCATCAATTATTCTATTGGTGAGCATTATGCCGCAACCGCGAGGACAACATGCATGACATTCTGATCTTAGCAATCATTTGGACAAGTGTTTTGTTAGCATCATATTTAGCCCATCGCACCCGTCTTACCCCAGTACTTTGGTATTTATTTTGCGGCGCAGTGTTTGTTAATATTGGTATTTTGCCGACCGAAATGCCCGTATTTATCAAGGACTTCGCTGAACTCGGCATTATTATCATTATGTTTGCTATTGGTTTTGAGGAAGAAACTGGTAACTTCTTGAGCAGTATCAAACGCAGCTGGGGCATTGCATTTTTTGGCGCAGTGACCCCATTCGCTATAGCGTACAGCGCAGCATATTACTTCTGGGGTGATACAAACAACGCTCTAATGTGTGGTCTGGCGATGACTGCAACCGCTGTTTCACTAACGGTGGTATCACTCAAAACCGAAGGACTAAGTAAGTTGCCCGCCGCGACTGGAATTATGACCTCAGCGGTGCTTGACGATATCGCTTCACTGGCCTTAGTCGCAATTATGGTGCCTATAGCTGCTGGCGAAGCAACTGTTAGCAGCAGCGGGATTTTAATTGTGGCCGCTAAAGCCATCACCTTCTTTTTACTCGTTACCATCATGGGAGCGTGGTTATTCCCTGCCAGCCAGGGATGGATTAAGCGAATCCCACTGATTGGCCAGTTTAATTTGCGTAAAATATTAGCCATGGGTGACGGCGAATATACAGTATTAGCACTGTTGCTGGTTGCCGTGTCGGTCGCTTTATTAGCACATGAGTTTGGATTCCACCCTGCGGTAGGAGCCTATATGGCGGGGCTTGTCATTCAGCGTGAATACTTTTCTTTTCATCAACATCGCAGTATCGACTTTTATCAGCAAGCGCAACAGATAATAGATAACGTAGCCTTTACTTGGATTGGGCCAGTGTTCTTCGTCACTCTAGGCACCCAATTAGTTTTTAATACTGAGCTGTTTATGACGGTAATACCCTACGCTGTTATTTTATTTATCGGTTTATTTATTGGCCAAGTGCTATCCGCAGGCTTAGCTGCCAAATATACCGGAGGCTTTGACTGGCCCGAAAGTCTGATGATCGGCTTCGGCATGCTAGGCCGGGCAGAGCTAGCCTTTGTGGTAATGGATATTGCTTATGTTCAACATAATATTATGTCTATCAATACCTTTTACACCTTGATGATCACGGCATTCATGCTTAACATTTCGGTGCCGCTAACGATTCGCTGGTGGAAAATACGATTCGCCAATACCGCCGTTAATACGCCATAGATTTATAGGGCCAACCTGTTTATTCTCTTGTGCACAGCAATCAAAATAATTAGAGCAGCAACATGAAAATAGGCATGAATTTATATCTATGGCTAACCAAGCTTGAACCACAACATTTCGAATTACTGGCAAAGCTGAAACATTTAGGCTTTGATGGCGTAGAAATTCCCACTGGTGACTATACTACGAAAGAGCTAGCCAATATTCGTAACGCACTTAACAACGAAGACCTTAAATGCACTGTTGCAACCCTACTGTCGCCTGAGGTGAACCCTATTTCACCTGACTCAGCTATTCGAGCAGCCGCCCGTGACAAGCTACAACATGACATAAATATTGCTAGTGAACTTGGCAGCGAAGCACTTATTGGCCCTATGCATTCAGGCCATAAATTATTTTATGACCGAGGTCCAAACCAACAAGAAGTTGATTTGTGTACAGAGTTTTTGGCTGCAATGGGAACTGAAGCCAAGCAGGCAAATTTATTATTAGGCGTAGAGCCGTTAAATAGGTTTGAATGTTATTTTTTAAATACGGCAGCACAAGGGAAGCAATTAGTCGACGCAGTAAATTTGGATAACGTAGGTATTTTATATGATACCCACCACGCCAATATTGAAGAATATAATGTATATGATGCAATAACTGGCTTAGGAAACCGCCTTAATCACTTCCATATTAGTGAATCGCACCGCGGCTCACCCGGCACCGGCGCAGTAGATTGGCGTAATAGTTTCAAGGCTTTAAAAGACATGAATTATAAAGGCTGGCTCGTTATCGAATCTTTCGCCAAAGATGTCGAGGGATTTCCGGAAGCTGTAAATATCTGGCGTGATTGCTTTAACAGTAAGGATGAAGTGGTAGCAAAAGGCTTGGCACTTATTCAACATCAACTCGCCAACTAATCAGCTAAATTGAGCCTTGCTTTTAATAAGGTTAATCACTGCTTGCCTGATGGTTTCAATCGGTTGCTGCCAGCGGTTTGGCTTTTCCCCATGATTAATTAACACATTCATGTTGGCGTTAATTTCAAATGCTAATATTGTTCCATCGTCAGCTATATTGCAGTCTATTCCATAATAATCTAAGGCTAAGATCGCTGTAATGGCCTCAATTGTAGGTGCTATTTTCGGCCACACATCAACTTCATATCCCAATAGAAAGGCATCTTCCTCCTTATCAAACTGATCATTTTCTTGCATAAATCTGCGGCTGGAAGAATGTATGAGCCAAGAATCTGAAATAATGGCATGACGAACATAAGCCTTACCATCCACTACAACTAAACGTACTTTCCGATATTTATGGTCAGCGTCAGCATAGTCTATAAACTGAGTTAAATAGAAAGGACTACCATCTAATGCATATTGGTAGAGCGTCGGCTCAATATCAACTTCACTATTGATCAACGACGTACTGATGCCACCATGATCTCCTGCCCTTCTGAAAATCACTGGATAAGTAAAACTCTGCTCGTCAATTTCTGTTTTAACATCTGCGGGAATGGCGGGATAGAATCGAGTCGTTTTAGGCACGACCAAACCTTTAACATTATTAAGATTTTGGTAAATCAATTCTCGTCTAGTATTGTTAATTGATTCTGGATGATTAATGACTGGACAAGCTTGAGTTTTAATTAAATTAAGACTTCTAATCAACGACTGTTCGTGGCTATCGGCATCGGATATTTGATTAACAATAACGTTAGGCCAGAACGGAATCTCATAGGGCTGTGACTCACCTAACCCAGCTAAATAAAAATTATAACTTACTCCCGGTAAGTCAGCGAGAAAGTTAGCCAAATTAGCAGACCCAGAGATAAGTATATTAGTCTTACCCTTGGCATCTATAACAATATTCCCTCGATTGTCATTAGGTACCCCAGACAAAAACAAAATTTTTAATTGACCATAGTTTACTGTATTCATAAAATTTAAAACTCAAGCCCGCTCGGCACGGAACATAGATAATTGCCAATTAAAATTAACGCCAGTCGCTGTTTCTTCGTAGCCTAGTGCATCATCTATCGCAAACAAAATCTGTTCATCAGAGGCGAGATCCATAGAAAAAACACCGCGCGCAAAATTAATCATCTGTTTAACAGAATCGAATTTCCAAGGATATAATTCATCAAACATTTGCGCATTTTTAAAACCACATTTCTCTAATACTTCACAAACTGACTCATTTAGAAACAAACCATCATGGCCACAACTGTCATACATATCAACATAGTGATTCAAGAAGTAGGCCGGTGCAGTACCTTCTTTCACTTCGGCGATAACAAAAACGCCTTCCTGTTTTAGACAGCGCCTAACCTCTCCAAAAAAAGGTTCCAGATTGGGAATGTGATGTAAGCCCGCAATAGTAATAAAGCGGTCCACAGAATTAGCGGCGAATGGCATGGTAGCAAAGTTATCAGTTTGCCTCTTGGTAGGAAATTTACCATCACGCCCTAAAGGTAAAAAGTTCTCTACAGTATCGACGCCTTGGATAGTCACATGACAATCAATGTGTGGCGACAGATATCCTCCTGCGGATGGATAATCAACCAACACATGACCATCCTTTAAATCTGCATACTTTAGCGTATTAATAAATTCAAGCTGTCGCGCTAGTGGCACTATTTGCATAGCAGAATCTAGCGAATCATCGCGTGATGCCATTTTTTGTTGATAGTTTTCCATAAGGTAGTGTCTTTTCTCTAGCCGATAAATTTATGAAGAAGATTTCTTCGCGTCATATAACCAAATTAGGCCAAATACAGGCAATATTAATATTGGCACAATCGCCACTGACTGAAACGATTCTACCGAGGCATAGCGCACTACTTCAGCCATCGCTTCCGGCGATAAAGTAATAAGCTTGTCCGCACCACCAGCTGCTGTAACTTTCGCGGCATCAAATATTGCGCCCATTTTTGGCAACACAAACTGAATAGCCATGCCACCAGCAAAGCCCATTAAACCCATCGCTAAAGCACCACCTAAGGGAAATCGCTCAGAGACAATTGCCAGCATGGTGGGCCATAAAAATGCTACGCCTATGCCCCAAATAGTAGCCGCAGCAAACGCAGTAAGCGGCGAATCAGCCAAGCTCAGGGCGTACAGACCAATGCCGGCGGCGATGCAACTAACAAACATCAAACCCACCGAAGATATACGTTTTACTATGGGGCCGGCAAAATTACGCATGACAAACATCAGTGCGCTAACATATACCAATACCAAAATACCTGGCATACCAACAATATTAGTCAGCGAAATATTTACCCATTGCCCAGGCGCTAATTCAGCCGATGCGGTAAAGAACATACAACACCAAAACAGCCAAAATAGTGGCCGCTTAAATAGCTCCATTAGCATGTCGCTATAACTTGCACCGCTGGCTACTCGCTCAGTGACCGGAAATACCGAGGTACTTACCATCCAAGCTAGTACGATTGACGGAATAATGAGAATAAACATATTAATTTCCCACGCCCAATCCATTGCTGAAATAGCTACTCCCATCAATCCTCCAACCACAATTCCGGCCGGCCACCATGAATGCAATGCATTTAAGCGATGCGTTTTTTCTTCTGGGTATAAAGCAGCCACCATCGGATTAGATGCCGCTTCTACAGCTCCCCAGCCTAAACCTGTTAGCAACAAACTAGTTAACACCAGCGACTCCACCATACTAGCCGTCGGCGTAATGGCGGCAAAGATCAAACCAACTGAACCCAGTACATAGCCCAAAGCAGACAGCAGCATCATTTTTTTCATGCCAATGAAGTCGACCAGCGCACTACCAAACAGCAGCGTTAACGCAAAACCGGTAAAGGTAATACCGATTGCCTCGCCCACCATCGTCGCCGAGTTGACAATATCGATTTGGTCATAAATATCTGTTTGTAAATTTGGCGTAATATTTGCCCGTACTGCAAAACCTAAGCCAATCATAAAAATCGACAAATTACCGATATAGTACAACCTTTGCCTATCTAATTGAGTTTCACTCATTGAATTGCCACCTAAGTTATTATTATTTTATTAGTTAAGAAGTTAGTCTGTCAGGCCAAGTATTCGTCGATTACTTTCTTCACAGGCTTCACCACCAGCAAAATCGTCAAACGATTTATCGGTAGTACGAATAATATGCTGGCTAATAAATGGAGCCCCTTCTGCTGCGCCGTCTTGTGGGTGCTTTAAGCAACATTCCCACTCTAACACGGCCCAACCATCATAGCCGTACCTAGCAAACTGACTAAAAATAGCGCCAAAATCAATCTGCCCATCACCAAGCGATCTAAATCGCCCAGGGCGATCAACCCAATCTTGATAGCCGCCATAAACACCACTGCGACCGTTAGGATTAAACTCAGCATCTTTCACATGAAACATTTTTATGTGCTCATGGTAGAAATCAATAAACTGTACATAATCCAATTGTTGGAGCATAAAATGACTGGGGTCATACAAAATATTACAACGCGAATGGTTACCCGTAGCCGCTAAAAAACGTTCAAAGCTGACCCCGTCGTGCAGGTCTTCACCGGGATGTATTTCATAGCAAACATCCACCCCCACCTCATCAAATGCATTTAAAATTGGCAGCCAGCGCTTTGCTAGTTCTTTAAAACCAGTTTCAACTAAGCCTTGTGGGCGCTGCGGCCATGGATACATGGTATGCCATAGTAATGCACCAGAAAAAGTTGCATGGGCAGTCAGTCCAAAATTTTCACTAGCTTTTGCCGCCAGTAATAATTGATTAACTGCCCACTGTTGGCGAGCAATTGGATTACCGTGCACTTCGATTGGAGCAAAATTATCAAACTGTTCGTTGTAAGCCGGATGAACTGCCACTAACTGACCCTGTAGATGGGTAGACAGCTCTGAGATTTCAACCCCGTGTTGAGCACACACTCCCGCTATTTCATCGCAATAGGTTTTGCTTGTCGCCGCTTGCTCTAAGTCAATTAACGATTTTTCCCATGTGGGTATTTGCAAACCTTTGTAGCCTAAATCAGCCGCCCATTTAGCAATAGTATCTAGTGAGTTAAACGGCGCATCACTGCCGACAAACTGGGCTAAAAAAATTCCTGGGCCTTTCATGGTGGCCATTAAGTATTCTCCTCATTGTTATTGTTCACTTATTAGTGTTTTGTAAACGTATGCCATTTAATATCGCTATTGCTGGCTTGCACCGCTAACTCTATAAATGCCATACCGCGCACGGCGTCACCAATACCAGGGCAATCATCAACTCGCTCACTTACCTCGGCAGTATTTTCACGAGCACGAATGTTAGCAATAAAGGCCATATAAATATTCGCAAAGGCTTCTAAGTAACCTTCCGGATGGCCCATTGGAATACGGGTATTTAACTTCGCCACATCGCTCAGATTATCAGCGCCAGTGCGCAACCATTGTGTGGGGCTATTTGCTTGTTTAAGCAGTAATGTATTAGGTTCTTGTTGGCGCCATTCAATGCTGCCCAGCTCACCAAAAATTCGTAAGATTAAATTATTTTCCTCGCCAACACATATTTGGCTAGCCGTTAAAACTCCTTTGGCGCCGCCATCAAACCGCAACAGCATGGAACCATCGTCATCTAGCTTGCGACCATCCACAAACGCGGTTAAGTCAGCGCATAATTCAGAAATTTCTAAACCACTAACATACTCGGCTAAATGCGCTGCGTGTACACCAATATCACCCATACAACTACTAATGCCGGCTTTACTAGCATCTAAGCGCCACGCAGCTTGTTTGTTATCGCTATTGTCTTCCTCACGCCCTGCTAGCCAACCTTGAGAATACTCGACTGAAACCTTTCGAATTTTACCGAGTTCACCAGCCGCAATGCGACTGCGAGCTTCTTTCACCAAAGGATAGCCCGCATAAGTATGAGTAAGGCCGTACAGTAAATCAGTTTGTTCCACTAAAGTTCTAAGCTCTAGCGCTTGCGCTAAATCAAATGTAGCGGGTTTATCAGACATAACATGAAAGCCTGCTTGTAAGGCGGCCTCTGCAACGGGGTAATGCATATGATTAGGCGTCACAATTGCCACAAACTGCATGCGTCGGTCGGCCGGCAAAGCAGCCTCTTGCAACATCATGTCCTGATAACTGCTATACACTCGCTCAGCCGGTAAGTGTAGTGCTAAACCAGAGCGAATAGCACGATCTTTAGTACTACTAAAGGCGCCGCAAACTAGTTCAATTTCACCATCAAGCGCAGCAGCCATTCTATGTACTGCGCCGATAAAAGCGCCTTCGCCGCCACCAACCATACCCATTCTAACTTTTGTCATACTTATTCCTCAAACCTACAACTATTTCTTAAGCCTATAACTGGGAGGCGACACGTGCCTTAGCTTCAATTGCCAGCCAATCTTTCGCTGCAATCAATTTTTTATCTAACATCCAGGTACCGCCAATACACAACACATTATCTAGGGCTAAATAACTTGGCGCCAAATTTTCATTAATTCCGCCGGTTGGGCAAAACTTTACCTGCGGTAAGGGGCCAGCAATAGACTTCAACATTGCAACCCCGCCAGCTGCTTCGGCCGGGAAAAACTTCATATGCTTTATACCGCGAGCTAGCAGATTCATTACTTCGCTAGCGGTAGCTGCACCTGCCAATAATGGCACGTCAGCTTTAGCCGCCGCGTCTACTAAAGCTGGCGTACTGCCGGGACTAACCAAAAACTCGGCCCCTGCGGCAATAGCATTACTGCAATCTTGCGGGGTAATAACAGTGCCAGCGCCAACAATAACGCCCTCTACCTGCTCTTTTATTAGCTTTATAGCTGCCAAGCCATAATCTGTACGTAAGGTAACTTCTAATACTTTTAAGCCTCCCCTCACCAAGGCTTGGGCTAAAGGCACTGCGTCGCTGATATCATTAATAACAATGACTGGAATAACAGGACTGATCATCATCAATTTATCTATTTGCACATTTACCACTCTTATAATTGCCTATTAAAACCCACCTGCAAACACACATGTATACTACCTGCAGCATAGGTTTGAAATATAGCGTTTAACACCAACTAACTCTGCTAAACAGTATTAAACCGTATTTTTAGCTTTAATCAGAATCGTCAGTGCTACAATTACCAACCATCTAATAACAGATTCATTGTAAGGTCTATAAGAATGATCGCAACGGCTAAGGCTGTCGGCAAGACAAACAAAAGTAAAACTGCAAAAGGTGAAGAAACCAGTGTAAAGATTATACTAGCGACCTTAAACATCATTAAATGTGAAGGCATGCGCGGCGTCCGCCATCGCGCTGTAGCTAGCGAAGCGGGTGTCCCGCTTGGCACAACCACTTACCATTTCAAAAATATCGAAGAGCTTATTGTCTCTGCTTTTAGTTATTGGCGTATACAAACAGACCTGTGGACCAATCCTTTAGTTGTCGAAATTGATGAATATTTAACCAACAATGCATCTAGGCTGATCGCCACCAAGGCCGGTAGCCAAGAATTAGCAACCACCATTTATCACTATGTTGTTAACTATGAAATTGACCAAATTGAAAATCGTCACGATAACCGAATCATTGAGCTAGCTTTTTATCATGAGAGTCTACAGAACGACCTCCTCCGGGAAGAAGTGTTTGCCTATTGGAAAAATGAGCTGGTAGGGCTGACGCGCTTTTATGAGCTAGCCCGCACCAGTAACCCTGAGGCAGATGCGCGCATCACTCAAAGTATATTCCATCAGCTTGAACGCGAAGCGCTGATGCACGGGGATGACTACAATATCGATGTTATCCGCAATGTGCTAAAGCGTATCGTCAGTATCATATTCGATGTCACAATAGAGCACTAACCGCAAAAATTTGTGATGAAACAGCACCGAAGTACAGTTTTTCTTATTACAAAAATTGATTGAAATACGAGTAATAGTGCAAAGCAATCTGCAGCTAATATTTATAGTTATTAGACAAAACGCTAGACAAAAATCGTTAATTGAGTTTTCAGTTACGTCAATAGATGCGGTTGACACGACTGGAGCCGGCATGGATGTAATGGCAGTTATCTGGCACTAAGATTACAACACAAATCTATAGCCGAAGCTGCACCGCTGGCTATGTTGTTATCTACCTTAACAGTACAGTAAAAAGAAGCTGTTTTACCGCCGAATAAAATTAACAGTCTGCTGCAGGCTGAGCCATACCCTCGTTAAATATTTGATCTATACGATCAACCAGATAATCAAGCTGGCGCTTTATACGCTCGTCTTTATTACTAACTATTTGGCCTAACGCCATACCTTCAATAAGAAATTTAGTTGTATCTATCGCCAAGAATAGACTGTCACTGTAACCGCCCCACTCTTGGAATAAATTTGCTATGCTGTTAGTTGCAAAGCGCTCAAAGTCCTTAACCGACTGCTCTAATATTTCCTTAAGCTCCGGAGTAGTGCGAGCCACCATACATATTTCTTGATAAACCAGAAATAAATCGCTGTTGGCATGCTGCCAATAGGCATATAACCTTTCTCTAATGAGGTCTTTACCGACTAAGTTCTTGGAAACTAACGATATGACTAAAGTAAAGTCTTCTAATACCTTTTTGTGCAAATGCTTAACAGCAGCTTGAATTAAATCTTTCTTGGAAAGGAAGTGGTGGCGCATCGCACCGCGAGAAATCCCAGCTACGTCGGCAACACTAGTAGTCGTCAGATTGTTATAACCGTGTTCGACAAAACATTCGATAGTCGCATCTAATATACGAGTGCGCGTCATCGCACTTTTTTTTGCCTGCCACGTTGTCTTTTCGTCTACAGCATTCGATTTTTCTACAGAATCATTCACAGACATCGCCTTCAATTCTTAGAAATTTGGGACAGCTAAATTATGACAGTAATTTTAAGTACTAATAGTAAATTTATTATAGCGGACTTCAGAAGCGCTAAGGCTAATTACTGAAAGAGAATAAAAATGCCCCGCTAGAATCCTAGACGGGGCTGCGGGGAATAAAGCTATAGACCGGAATAACTCTATAGTTTTAGATACTATACTTAAAAAAGGGCGTAAAAAATTTACTCTCAAATCATTACTTAGCATCAATTAGTCAAAAATATAACTAAACTCTAGGCCCCAATTTCTTGGTCGATTATAGGTACCAGTGGAAGACAATGGTCCGATATTGATCACTGATTCAGCATGGCGCTGGTCACCTAGGTTACGTCCATAAACACTGATTTGATACTGTTCAGAGAAAGTGAAATTAGCTGACGCACTCCACATGCCAAACGAGTCAACCTGCCCAATAGGGTCATTATCTGCAATAGTGTCAATCTCATCTCTCCAGCGATAAGAAATATCACCGACAAAGTCAACATCTCCAAAGCTCTCGCTATAGGTAGTTGAAAGCCCGAAAGTATTCTCAGGAGTTCTGCGTAGATTCAGATCAGAGTTATCCGTAATAACACCATCACCGTTAATGTCCGCATCATAGTCTTTATATTCTGCGTCTAAATAGCCGTAAGAGGCTTGCACTCTTATATTCTCAGTTAAGGCAGCAACTAGTTCCAATTCTAAACCTCTAATTTCGACTGAGGAAGCATTTGAAACGACGGTTCCTACGGTACCATCACTTAACGGGATAATATTATCTTCCTGTTTATCATCATAATCAGTGGAAAATACGGTTGCATTAAAACGAACTCGCCCATCAACCCAATCACTTTTCATACCCAGTTCAAAAGTGCCAACTAGCTCTGGATCATACGATGTGGTGAGGGTTTCAACAGATGTATTACGACCGAAGAAACCGCCGCTTTTAAAGCCTTTAGAGTATGAAGTAAATAATAAAAAATCGTCGTCAAGCTGGTAGCTTAAGCCTATTTTGGGTGTTGTTTCACTCCACTCATCAGATGCTTGAGCATATTCAGGTGTCTGTGTAATAACGCCGTTTAGAACATCTTCGGGGGTATGGGCCTTAAAGTCTTTTTCTTCTTGAGTGTAACGTGCACCTAAAGTCGCCGTTAAAGCCTCAGTGATATGCCAGTCGCCTGAAAAATATACTGCAATAGACTCTGTTTCTTGATTCTGTCTTAAAAAGCTCGTAGTGCCTGGGGCTTTACCCAGTAAAAATGTATTATACAAAAGACCCACAGTCTCAGACTGCTGCGAGTACTCTGACTGCCAGTAGTAAACTCCGGCGACAAATTCGAACGTGTCTGAAAAACTAGAAGCAAAATTAATCTCTTGGCTGAACTGATCGTAATCTTGATCAAAATTTAGGGTAAAGAAATCTGCCGCTGATACATCGTACTCAGCGCGTCTAAATTCTACATTTTCTCTATAGCCAGTTATTGAGGTGATAACACCAGGGCCAACATCCCACTGCATATTCAAGGTATAGGCATCTGTTTCGACACTTGCAAGCTGATGATCGTTCATCGACACATGATCTTCATCACTACCAACGTCCTGACTAGCACAGGTTTCAGCCTCGTTCCAATTAGGAGCAATACCTAATCCTGTATCACCGAGCACTCCTGCTAATACACAAATCAGAGAACCATCTTGGTTAAAATTATGGCCACCAACAATATCTGAGTTGTCTTCGAGTCGGTCATAATTAAACAACGCCTCAAAGTCGTCGGTTGGCGTCGCCAACAGAGAAAAACCATAACTTCTAGAATCTATGCGACTAGTGTCTTCGTTTATCGTAGTGTTTGTTAACCAACCTTTGTCACTAATATCAGTCGCGTAGACTTTACCCGCTAATGTATCTTCAAAAATGGGAAAGTTAACTAGTCCTTTATATTCTTGTAGATCCCAACTACCGAAAGCCGCTTGTAACTCACCACCGAACTCACCTGTCGGTCTGTCTCGCACTACATTAATAACCCCACCAGTAGTATTTTTACCAAACAAAGTTCCTTGGGGGCCACGCAATATCTCTATTTGCGCTATATCAAAATTATTAAGAATTTGGCCTACGTTAGTACCCATATAAACACCATCAATAATTACGCCTACAGATGGGTCTAAACTTTTGTCGACTTCTTGGTAGCTAACACCTCGAATAGAAATGGCAGCAGCGCCAGGCCCAGCGCCACTATTATCGATCGTTACATTAGGCGAATAGCCTTCGATGTCACGTAAATTACGAATACTTGGATTATTTAACTCTGCGGTCAATGCCGTTACTGATATTGGTACTTCTTGCAATGATTCGCTGCGCCTGCGGGCAGTTACGATAACTTCTTCTAGGGCTAATGTTTGCCCTTGAGCAACCGCTGTCGGAGCTGATATAGCAGATGCCATTGCCACCGCACTAGCGAGAGCAAGTATTGTCGAGGGCGGTTGGAATTTGGATATTGATGTGATTTTTTTCATGGATGTTTCCCTATATTTTTTATTTATTATTGGTAAAACTTCATGCTACAACTGTATGGCTAATGGATGCCTAATACATAAAAACAACTTAAACTGTTTTTTTAAAATAATCAACAAATAAACAGTACTGCCTGTTTTATTTGTAAGGTAGTTAATTTAGACTTCCAATCATCAACACTCAGTAACATCCAGACAACGGAGAAATAAATGGCTAATTTAAAATTAGGACTCGCACAAGGCTACTGGGGCCGAGGCCCACAGGCTAACTTTGTTGAAATGGCGCAAGAAGCCGAAAAGCTAGGCTATGACTCAGTTTGGTCAGCTGAAACCTGGGGCAATGACGCTTTTACACCCCTTTGCTGGATCGGCGCCCAAACCAAAACTATCAAATTAGGCACGGCAGTCGTTCAACTATCTGCCCGGCCGCCTGCCGCTTGCGCCATGCATGCGCTCAGCCTTGATTACCTGTCTGAAGGTCGTTTCATGCTGGGTTTAGGCGTTTCAGGCCCACAGGTAGTTGAGGGCTGGTATGGCCAACCTTTCCCAAAACCACTAGCGCGTACCCGTGAATACATAGATATTATTCGCCAGGTTTTTGCCAGAGAAGCACCGGTGACAAACGCTGGCCCACACTATCCACTGCCCTACCCTGGCGACGATGGCATGGGCTTGGGTAAATCGTTAAAGCCGATTGTTCACCCCTATAAAAATACCATTCCGATTTTTCTGGGCGCTGAAGGCCCTAAAAATATCGCGCTGTCGACCGAGATTGCCGACGGCTGGCTGCCACTTTTCTATAACCCGTATGACGAAAGCGTTTATGAGAAATCATTAACCAATGCGCCAGATGATTTTGAAATAAACCAAATGGTCATGGTTAATATTACCGATGACATAGCCGCTGGTTTACATGGGGTAAAAACTTTTCTTAGCCTGTATATCGGCGGCATGGGCGCAAAGAACACTAACTTCCATAAAGATTTATTTTGTCGTATGGGCTATGAAGCCGAGGCAGAAAAAGTTCAGCAACTGTTTATGGAAAATAAACGTGATGAAGCTGCCGCCGTTATTCCCGATGAGCTAGCCGATGCGCTGTCATTAATTGGCCCTAAAGACAGAATTAAAGATCGTCTGCAAGCATGGCAAGATTCAAGAGTGACAACGCTGCTAGTAGCAACAACAGACAAACAACAACTGCGAGAGATAGCCGAGTTAGTATTGTAATGATTGACCAGCGCACGCCGGTACTAATAGCGGCAGGGCAAGTTGTTGAGCGCGAAGCCTCTAGCACTTCGCCAATGCAGCTAGCAGCAATTGCCGCCCGTAACGCCATTACTAATGCTGCTAGTAATGACATTATTAGTCACATTGACACCATTGCGGTTACCCGTCTGTTTTCAGATATGGGCGAGTTATGGCCTTGCCCATGGGGGCGCAGCAATAATCCACCAGAATCGATTGCACGTCAGCTTGGCGCCAAACCTAAGCATCGTATTTACTCGCAAGTAGGCGGCAACGAGCCACAGGCTTTTGTTATTGAGTTTGCCCGCGACATTGCCATGGGCAACCGCGACATGGTGCTAATAGCTGGCGCAGAAGCGACTAAAAACCAACGCTATGCCACGCGCAACAACACAGTACTAAACTGGCATGAACAGTTTTCAGAGCCACTGGATGATCGCGGTATCGACGCGTCAGTGGTCACCGACCAAGAAATCAATAACGGGTTAATTAATGTTCTTTATTACTATGCACTGATTGAGCAAGCCCAGCGTCACCAAGCGGGTAGAAGCATCAAACAACAGCAACAGGCAATGGCCGCCTTGTTAGCCTCATTCAGTCGCGTTGCGGCCAACAATCCTTATGCACAATTTGTCGGCCAACAATCGGCTGCCGATATTCTCGGCGCCCCCCCGCTAACCAATTTATACACTAAACGAATGGTTGCCCAAGACAGTGTTAACCAAGGTGCGGCATTAATAATGTGTAGCTTGGCTAAGGCTCGCGAACTAGCGATTAGCGATAACAATATTATTTACCTGCATGGCCTAGCTCACGCCAGTGACGTGCCCGTAAGTCAGCGCTCAAAGCCTGAGACATCAATAGTTGCCACCCGCGTTGTTGATCAAGCATTACAGACCGCAAAACTCACTATTGACGATATCGCCTTGATTGATATTTACAGCTGTTTTCCCTGCGCAGTGACAGCGGTGGCAGAGCACCTCTCACTACCAATTGACGGCAGTCGAGACCTCACTGTCACCGGCGGCCTACCTTATTTTGGCGGGCCGGGTAACAATTACAGTATGCATGCGCTTGCAGAAACCGTTATGCAATTAAGACAGCAACCAGACCAATATGCATTAATCACTGCCAATGGTGGCGTATTATCCAAACACGCCAGCGGCATTTATTCACGCCGCCCTAGCACTATTGACTGGTCGACCCATGACACAAAAACTAACATTGCCGATATTCCGGTCCATAGAATTGATTATGCGCCAAGCGCCGGCACTATAATCTCCTATACTATTTATCCCGACCACAGCGGGGCCCTGCAAGTCATTGTGTTAGCACAAACCGATAGCAACAAACGCTTTGTCGCCATTAATGCCAAAGACGATACGACTACCGTTGCGGCAATGACAACTGAAGAGCCTAGCGGTAAGGCAATTATTGTTACGCCTGGTGACAACGGAAAGCTCTATTTTCAATTAGCCAATCAACAATGAGCGACAAGTTATGACTTGGAATTACAGCGAAGCAGTTAACCGTATTGGGCAAGGGCCAATGGCCAATCGCCCGGCACTAATTCATGAACATGAAACCATAAGCTTTGCACAGTTGGGCATACGGGCAAGAGGCATAGGCGCATGGCTACAAAATCAAGGAGTAAAACGCCACAGCCATGTTGGCCACTATATGCGTAACTCCAACGCTTATTTAGAAACCTTTATTGGTAGTAATTTAATCGGCTGCGCTCATGTCAACATCAATTATCGCTACCAGAAAAAAGAACTAGAAGACCTATGCAACAGCCTCGATATTGAAGTCCTAGTGTACGGCGCAGAATTTGCTGCGCAAGTTGCGCAGATAAAACCGCAACTAACCAGCGCTATTGCGTTTATTGAAGTGACCGACACCACGCCGATTAATGATTTTGCTGTCGCCTTAACAGACTTATACCAAACCCCAACTGAAAAGCTTAAACCCAATACCGCTAACGACAATCAAATTATTATTGCCACTGGCGGCACCACCGGTTTACCCAAGGGCACCCAGTGGTTACACAGCGACTTATGGCACAAAATGCGGACATGGAGTTTTGGCGCCATGATTGCCGCAGGGCTTACCCAATCACCTAACTCGCTCGATGACTATTTAGCGATACTGCAACAACACCCTGCGGCTGCACCGTTATTTCCACTGTGCCCATTAATGCATGGCACCGGTTTAATGATGGCATTAACCGCCCTAGCTCAAGCCTCACCGGTAGTGACAACCGGTGATGTAAAGTTTGATGCCAATCACTGCCTAGACTTAATCAGCGCGCACCAAGTAGGCGCATTAGTGATTGTTGGTGACGCTTTTGCCATACCACTATTAGAAACTATTGAGCACAACAACAATCGCTTTGATTCGCTTCAAGCTATCATCTCGTCTGGTGCAATTTTAAGTGACAAAAGCCGAGCACGCTTTATGGCCGCTAACGAGAATTTGTTTTTAATGGATACGCTAGGCTCTAGTGAATCCAGCGGCTACGCCTTAACCACCGAGCAAGCCGGCGTATTTATGCCAATGCCTACTACCAAAGTGTTTGACGACAACCTAGTTGAGGTGACCCCAGGCAGCGACACCATTGGTATTGCGTATGCTGGCGGCTATGCGCCCATTGGTTACTATAATGCGCCAGAAAAAAGCGCCGAGACTTTTGTAACGATTGATGGTGAGCGTTATGTCAAAACCGGTGACCGCTGCTTGGTAAAAGCCAATGGCATGATTGAGTTATTAGGTAGAGATAGCACGGTAATTAATACCGGCGGTGAAAAAGTCTATACCGTAGAAGTAGAGCAAATACTGCTGCGCTACCAAGGCGTTACCGACGCCGTTGTTATCGGCCTGCCCCATCCCCGCTTTGGCAAAATGGTTGCAGCGGTTATTGAAGGCCCGCAGCTTAATGCCGATACAATTGATGTAGCGGCAATACAAGCTGATTTAAAGCAGCACCTTGCCGACTACAAAGTACCAAGAAAAATTTATGCCATTGAATCAATGCAACGGGCGGCTAACGGCAAAATTGACTATAAATTTCTTACCAACTTTGCCGAGCAATGCTTAGCTAAAGAATAGCGGGCTATTCACCAGACCACTTCGGCGCACGCTTTTCCATAAACGCCATCGGCCCTTCAATAAAGTCACTACTGGTGAACAATGTCATAATCGCATCGTATGGATGACTAACCGCGGTTTCTAAATCACTAAACTGCTGGCCTTGGCGAACCATTTGCTTAGTCATTTGAATTGACACTGGCGAGCAAACAATAATTTCTTCAGCTAGCTTAAGCGCTTCTTCCATTACGCCGCCTGCTTCACTAACACGGTTAACAAAACCCATCACCTTGCCTTCTTCAGCGCCAATCCTGCGCGCTGTTAACAGTATTTCCATTGCCTGTTTTTCGCCTATCTGTCTTGATAAACGATGAATCCCACCAGCCAATGCCGCCAAGCCAACCTTTGGCTCAGGCAAGGCAAACTTAGCGCTTGGATCAGCCACAATTAAGTCACAGGCCAGGGCAATTTCAAAGCCGCCGCCCATGGCATACCCTTCCACGGCAGCAATGACCGGTTTGTCTAAATTAAACCGAGAGGTTAGCCCAGCAAAGCCAGTCTCGGGTATTTCCAACTTTCCGCCAGACGCCTGAAACTTAAGATCATTACCCGTGCAAAATGCCCTACCGCCGGCGCCAGTAATAATAGCGACCCACGCGCTTTTATCTTCAGCAAAATCATTAAATATCGTTTCAAGTTCAAAGTTAGCCGCCGGGTGCAGCGAATTCATCGCCTCAGGACGATTAATCGTAACAATCCAAATATGGTCTCTTTTCTCTAACAGGCAAAATTCGAATTCGTGTTCCATAACAATTGTTCCCAGATTAGTTAGTTAATAAAATTTAGGTTAAAACAAATAGATTGAAACCACCATGACTGTTTCTACAACTAACGGCAGGGACGTAGTAATCTACTAACTCCCCCTATGCTGTAAACCACAACCCTAATAATATTAGTATTACTTAAGCCCTATCCACGCGGTAGTTGGTTATACTCATTAAAAAGTAGCCAATTATGAAAAAAATTCTGTTTAGCGCGACTTTACTACTCGCTGTATTGATCTTGTCACTGCCTTATACAGGCTTACTTCAGCAGGTAATTTGGCGCATGGACTCGCCGCCGTTAGGGCCTAATGGTAACAACCTAGCCCAAGAGCTGGGCTTTGCTAAAGACGCTAAGTTACTGATAGTAAACAGTGACGATACCGGAGCACACCCTACTTTTACCTATGGCATTTTGGCGGTAATGCCCGCTGGATTAGTAAAATCTACCAGTGTTATTGTCAACGGCAACAACGATAAAGCATTACAGCGCATTGCCACTATCGCAAAACAAAACCCCGACTGGGGCTTTGGCATACATTTAATGCTGACCAATGAATATCAGCACGACTATCCATGGTCACCAGTGCTGCCAACAGAGCAAGTTCCAAGTTTATATAACGCACAAGGTCTGGCGTGGGAGAAAATTACCGAAGTAGAAGCTTTGGCTAACCCTGTCCATGTCAAACAAGAGTTTATTGCCCAAGTACAAAAGGCCATCGATGCTGGCATTTCAGTGACTCATATCGACAGCCACATGGGCACTTACTATCGGCAAAGTAGTTTTCCAAAGGCTAGCGCAGATGGTTTAATTAGCGCCGCGATTGAAACAGCCAAACACTTTAAGCTACCGATGACCTTAAACACTTTTGATCGCCAAGCAGAAAAAAATATTAACCAAGCTGACCAGTTAGGCATTATCCGCCCAGATACTTTTTTTGGTTTTTATGAATTGGAAGAAATAAACAGTTATTTTGGCTATCAAGGCTCAGCCATAAAAAAACTGGCTGTCGCTTGGTTTATTAAACATGCCTATGGTTTCGACCTACCCTATGAAAACAGTCAATCACCTGCAATTGATGTAAAAGTTAGAATGCAAATTTACCAACACGCCTTATTAAACATCGCCAAACCGGGCTTAAACCATATTTATATGCATGCCGCCAATGAACATATAGCTGATGGTATTAACATACCCAGCGGTAAAAACCACGACACAGGAATAGACAAAATAGTGCGAACTGGCGATAGTGCCGTTTGGGCAAGTGACGAAATGAAAGCGTTTTTAATCGCTAATCAATTCAAATT
>CAWVSB010000007.1:0-176740 GCA_963933215.1 uncultured Cellvibrionales bacterium | reverse complement strand
CCACTGAAGAACTCGCCGTCAACGTGAACGTCTCATCTCCTTCATAAACTCCATCATCGGTTGTCGCAACTTCTACCGTTAAACCCGTCGCATCCGCAGGCACAACGACATTACCGCTAACATCAACGACCAATGTAGTACCAGCACTTAGACCACCAACAACCATAACTGTCGTGATCGAGCCAATGTCACCAGCCTCTGCCGTGTCACTGCCACCAATACTCGGCGCCAAGTTAACTGTCATCGCTTCTTCGCGATCACCGGTAATACTCACCGTGAAGACCGCATCACTGCCTTCTTCTACTTCAGGACTATCTACACTTAACGTCGGACGATCATCATCAACATCCAGACCACCATCATCACCATCTGCCGCTGTACCATCATCAACAATTGTCCCCGTACCCATCGCATCACTGGCAACCACTGAAGAACTCGCCGTCAACGTGAACGTCTCATCTCCTTCATAAACTCCATCTACCATAGTAGGAACTAATACTATTAATGATGTAACGTCTGAAGTTATTGTGTACGTGCCGCCACTTTCTGTGATGACACTCCCCAGTTGATCTTGCACGACTATTGGAGTTGTAATATCTCCCGCTTCCGCGGTACCGCCTGCCACGCTTGAAGACAAACTAATTTCAAATGACCCTGCGCGAGCGCCAGAGAAGTCCACTGTGAATTCTGCGTTACTTCCTTCTTCTACGGTTACGTCACCGACGGTGATTGACAGATCAACAAGCGTATAAGGCCGGGCAGTATTAGCTGTACCTTGCTGACCGTCACCAAAGGCATAAACTACGGCATCGACTGTAAGATCTGCATCAGCCACCAGCACACTGCCGTCAACATCAACGGTAAAGGTGCGATCAGCCTGCATGCGGGTGTTATATTCAACACCATTAATAGTGACGATAACAATTCCATAGGTTAGAACGCCAGGATCAACCACACCACTAACGGCGATGACATCGCCTCTTTCTGTTGCATCAATAATGTCATCAGCGGCAATGGGATCTAAAGTAATGATTACGGCCGTATCAAACGCGCCATCATTATCGAAAATTCGCAAGGTGCCTTGCGCGTCAGCAATAACCGCATTTGTTGCATTGCTTAACGTTACAACGGCTAGTTCAGGATTTGGATCTGATTCGACAATTAGGTCATCGATTATTCGAATAGTAATAAACGCTTCAGTTTGACCTACCGCAAACGTAAGTGTGCCAGCACTATCTACATAATCTTGCCCAGCTATTGCAGCAAGACCGGTAATGTCATATTCAACCGTAACCGGGCCAGTAGCGGCTGGGCTTAAGCTAACCGTAAAGACTGCTTCACCCTGGCTTTCAATAACGTAAACAAAATCAATAGATAGCTGAGGCAACACTGGCGCGCCAGGCACTGGATCGTTATCAATAATAGCAAATTGAAGGTGCTCGTTATAAACCCGGTCACCGCTAACTATTGCATCAAAGTATTCAGTCGGCTCTACTTTTACGTCATCAAAAATAGGAACACGAATTTCTATCGAATCATTGCCTGCCTCTAGCACGAAACCAAATAACGCCCGCGGCACACCAAAAGAATTATATTCAACACCCGTTTGCAGCATAGCAGTCCACGTCAGACCCCCATCATTTGAGTATTCAATAGGTACCAAATAATCATCAGCATATTCAGCTACTGGATATCCTAAAGATGCACTAAACGCTTCACTGGTGAAATTTATTTTAAGGGTAGAATCTGTGTCAAAAACCAACTCACTAATCAATGTGAACTGATTAAATCCTGCATCCTCAATTACGTCTGGAATATCGGCAGATAAATGCGATTTATATTGATCTTGTGTTGCCGAGCTAACATCACGGAATACCGTCCAATCTTCAACGCGATAATCAAGACTTAAGCCTTCTAAGTCATATTGATCAACACCAGCGTTCAGTACTATCGCGTAATCGCCATTGCCTCTATCTTCTATGGTACCAACCGCAGCATATGCAGCACTCAAGCGAAGGTTAGACACAACTAAGTTTTCAGTTACCACTTGCTGCGCAACTGCACCAACTAGCAAGTCATTAGCAGTAAAAGTAATTTCGTTGCCAATTTCGTTGTAGTTATATTTTATTTGCGCGCCAGGCACCTCTAAACCATCGACCAAACGCTCATCAGCCGACGCTGGGGCTCTATTACCTGCCAACTCTTGAATCGTACCGGCAACATGCTCCATAGCGACGGTTTCAAATACATTTTGCTCGCTAGGGTGGCGCTCTGATTCTCGGGTGAACTCTATACCAACCGACCCTAAAGCTTGCGAAATCATCTCTTTGCCAGAAGTAGCAATATTTAGCTGCGCATTAGTTGTTGGGTCAACATAGCCGGTGAAGGCATCTCTAGTTGCTTGCGTTATGGTGATAAAAGAATCGTAGCTAGCGTCACTATTTTGAATATCACTGGTCTGTAGAATGCCATCGCTAGGACTACTGTCTTGCAGGTCTGAATCAAGAGCCTGCAAAAAAATCGCCATATTTTCTACATGATTACTGTTGCTGTCACTAAGGGCAGTGCCAGCAATATCTTGTAAAAATATTAGATCATTTTGAATTACGCCCGAGAAAAACTGGCCAATAACAACATCGCCAACCGAGAAGGTGATGGTATCGCCATCTCGATATGAAAAACTGCCTGGATCACCGGCGTCACCAGTTAAACCTTCTACGCCCGACGATGTTTTATATTGAATACCGTTTACAAAATTATCAGTAAACTGTGTGACATTAAACACTTCGGGGGTTGGAAGAATTGGCTCACTCGATAAATCATCCGAGACTCTGTCCTCTCTAGCAGCTCTGTCCGTTGTAAATCTAGCAACGCCAAGATTTTGTCCAGAACCGGGCAGGTCACTGGTAACGCCTGAGTCAAATATAGGTAATTCACGACTCAAACCAGTGTCGGCATCAAAACTTAATTGCGATAAGGGCTCGTAAATACGACCTAAACGGAAAAAGTTATGCCCTTCGGTGAAGCTATCTCTTAATAAATCATCTGCGTCACTATCTGGTTCACGGAAACTAAAAAGACCATCAGTACCAAACTCGCGCTCAAATATATCGATCGTGGCCGCATCTAACTCCGTTTCATCAACTAATGGCCCAGCGCCCACTAAGAAGTCGTTAGTAACAAGTAATACCGTAGGTTTTTTTAAGTCATATCGAGCTCCGTCGACGGTCTGAAGCTCGACTTCTGACCCAGCACGGGTAACCAGCGTATCGCCTTCGTAGAGGACATCACCTGCTCTAAGCTCTCGAATTTCACCGTCTGGACTTCGGGCGAACGCCTCGCCAACAACAGCTATTACAGTAGCGATAAGATTGAAAGTGGCCATTTTATTTAGTCCCAACCGATTTTTGGTATTTATATAATCAAATAATAGGCTGCTAGAGGGTCAAATACATTGTACTTAAGGACAGTTTTTGAGGAAAGTTACGCTAAAACTAAGTATTTAGCTAAATATCAACGTTATTTAGCTTTAATGCCAGCTGCACGCGGTCGCGTACGGCTAATTTCTCAAACATCGCTGAAATATGGGCTTTAACCGTGCGCTCAGTAATATGCAAGGCCTCAGCAATTTCCCTATTGCTAGCACCTTGAGAAACATGGGTAGCCACCATTTTTTCTCTTTTTGACAGTAGCTCCAGAATCTCAGGCGCAGTAGATTTTTGATCAGGATTAGCCGCAGCAACACCTGCTTTTAAAATACGCTGTAACACTTGCGACCCAACCCAAATGCCGCCGTAAGCTACCACTGTGGCAATTTCCACTAACTGAGTTGGCGCAGCAAACGCATGACAATAACCATAGGCTCCGGCTCGGACAACCTGATAGGCCTCGTCTTCACTGGGCACATTACTCATCACCACGACTTTTTTGGCTGGATTTATATATTTTCGCAACCAAGCAAGTTTTAGCTCACCGTATAAACCGTCATAGTCAATCCAAACCAACTCAGCCATAGCCGCTTGATTAGCTTTTTCTGCGCCCACAACAATTCCGTCAGGAAAAGCTTCAAGCCATCTCCCTCTGTCTTCGCCATCTGGTGTAATAAATAAGTTTTTAATCATCTCTCAGACAGAGCATATTGCTTCGCCCTTAACACAGGCTTAAGGAGGTAAGCTAAAACTGTTTTTTTACCGGTAAGAATGTCAACTTCCGCAACCATACCTGGAATAATCGGCTTATCTTCACCTAAACTGAATTTCATAGTTCTAACTTTAACAGTGTAATACGGATTCCCGTCTTCATCCATAACCGTATCCGCACCAATGTGCTCAACCGTTGCCTTTAAACCCCCGTGAACGACAAAGTCATATGCTGTAAATTTAACCAACGCCTCTTGCCCTGGAAATAAATGCGCAATATCTTTTGGATTAACCCGCGCTTCCAGCAATAAGGTGTCATCTAGCGGAACAACTTCGACCACCTCGTCCCCCGGCAGCACTACGCCGCCAATAGTATTAAAAAATACTCGCTTTATCGTGCCCCGCACCGGCGAGCGGATTGCAGTTTGCTTCACTCGATCCGACAACCCAAAGCTGGTGGCTTTCAGCCGTTCTATTTCAGCAGTAACTTTTGACAGCTCTTCGCCAATATTATTTTTAAACTGCAAACCTACTTCTTCAACATTACGCTGCGCTTCTCTAATGCCTGCACCAGCGCCTTTAACTTGTGATTCAGCTTGAGCTAAATCCCCGCGCAGACTTGAAACTTCCCGCTCAAGCCGTAGCATTTCCACTTCCGATACAGCACCGGAGTCAACCAAAGGCTTGGTTAAGGATAATTCGCGACTAGCCAAGTAAAAAGCACGCTTAGACTGATCACGAAACGCTCTTGCTTCGCCTAACTCTTCTTCACGTTGAGTCAATCTTTGCCGAGCACCCCCTTGCTCAGCTTCATATTCTTTAATACTAGACTGATACAACCTAAACTCCTGGGCCAACACAGCGGGAATAGAGTCACTTAACTCTTTATCAGGGGTGAACGGTTTATCATCAGCAATCGCTTTTAATCTTGTAGCCTTGGCTTGCAAACCTAAGTATTGCACGCGATTCTCGCGTAGTGTTGATGAAAATCGAGTCGCATCCAAGCGCACCAACAGCTGATTCATTTCAACCAGCTCGCCTTCTGTAACCAATATGTCAGTCAACAGCCCACCATCTTGCGACTGAATAATTTGTATTTTTTGCGATGGAATTACCTTGCCATCACCCCGCGCGACCTGATCTATTTCGGCAAAGGCTGACCAGATAATGAGGGCAAAAATAACTATTGTAACCGTATATAATAGAATCCTGGTGCGGATAGGTGCCGCTTCTAGCATTGCTCTATCGGCATCTTCTACCCAGTCTAGTGATACAGAATCAACTATTGGAATCCAGCGCCGGAACAATGCTTCATGAAATTCTCCTGCAGCGGACATAAAGCGCTGAATAAAATTTTCTTTTTTCTCAGTTTCCAGAGGCTCCATTCCGGCAGACGCCTCATTAGTGTCTATCATAAGGCCTTACCTATTTTACCCTGCCGCAAGGCTTCGACTACGTCTGCACGAGGGCCGTCAGCAACAATTCGACCTTTATCCATAACAATAATTCTATCGACTAAGTCCATTAATGGCGTTCGATGAGTAACCAGCATTAAGGTTCTACCCTGCATAAAACCTTTTAACTTTGCTTTAACCCACGCTTCAGAACTATGATCCATAGAGCCTGTCGGCTCATCAAGCAATAAAATTGGCGGCTCGTGTATTATTGCCCTAGCCAGCGCAACCGCTTTGCGCTGGCCACCCGACAAGCTCTCTCCGCGCTCCCCAATCAACATGTCGAATCCATGCGGATGGGTATTTACAAATTCAGTCAAACTAGCAAAATCAGCCGCTTTGATTACCGCCCGATCATTGGCCTGCTGATGAGCGAGCACTATGTTTTCGCGCAAACTGCCATAAAACAAGGTTACATCCTGCGGCGCATAACCCACATGCTGTCGCAGTTCCGCAGGATCTAACTGCCTAATATCCATACCGTCGATTAAAATACTGCCTTTAGTCGGAGCAAATAGTCCTAGCGTCAGTTTTTGCAGCGTAGATTTGCCCGAGCCTATGCGACCCAAAATTGCCACACTTTCGCCTTGTTTCAATTTAAAACTAACATCACGCAGTGCCTCTACCCCTTGCTCTGGGTAGGCAAACGAGACGTTACGAAACTCAATATCGCCTTTAAACGTCTCCCGGGAAACAAAATTTGCCCCCTGGGGCCGCTCAACTGGCTGCTCCATGATGGCATTCAAAGACAACAGCGAAGATGCCGCAATATGAAATTGCGTGAGCAAGCCAGCAACTTGGCCGATTGGCGCCATCACTCGATTGGCCAACATATTGACCGCGATCAAGCCCCCCATCGATAGGTCGCCTTTAGTTATTGTATAAACACCAACAATGATCACCCCGACCGAAACCAATTGTTGTACCCACATAGCCACATTGACGTTTGACGTAGACAGTATCTTCAGCTGCACACTAACCCGCGCCAAAAATGCCGCCGACTTTTCCCAGCGGCGCTGCATAACTGACTCTGCACCCATCGCCTTTAGGGTATCAAGCCCGACCAAGCTCTCGATCAATGTTGCATTGCGCAAAGCCGACGCGCGATGAGTGGTTTCAGACAGCTCCTGCATTTTCTTTTGCGTGGTTAGTGCATAGATGACTACAACTAAAATGCCAATTAATAGCGGTATCAACACATTGGGCGCAATCCACCAGATTACAACCATAAAAATAATTGAAAACGGCAGGTCAATCAAAGTAGTGATTGAAGCTGAGGTAATAAAATCTCTTACCGTCTCAAACGACTTCAAATTAGCAGCAAAAGACCCTGCAGAAAGTGGCCGATGCTCCATTCGAATCCCCAGAACGCGCCCCATAATCAAGGCCGACAGATTAATGTCAACACGCCTGCTGGCAAGGTCCAAGAAGTAACCCCGCATGGACTTGAGTAGTAAATCACCGATTAAAATAATACCAACGCCAATTGCCATCATCCACAGGGTTTCAAAGGCGTTATTTGGCACTACGCGGTTATAAACATTCATCGTAAATAACGGCATTGCTAAGGCAAACAAGTTGATCAAAAAAGCCGCCAGCAATACGTCACGATAAAGAGGAAGATTTTCCTTTAGCGCACCCCAAAACCAGTGCCCCGTTTTCTCATGGCGAATTTCCGGCGCTCTAGCATCAAAATTAAACCGAGGACGAGTCAAAATAGCCACGCCGCTATAGCGATCATAAAGCTCCATTGCTGGAACTTCAATTTCCACTTCACTCAAATCAGGATAAATAACTTTCGCCAGCTCATTGCCAGCCGACCAACCCATTAGCAAACAGGCCTGATCATCTTCCATTAATAAGACCGCGGGGAGCAGCGCGTTATGCAAAGACTCTAATGGCTTACGGATCATTTTACTGACCATATTAGCGCGCTTTGCCGCACGCCCAAACAGCGATGGCGTCAGCCTGCCCTCAAACGGCAGACCCGCCACTAATGCCTCTCGAGTGGTCGAATTACCATGGTGACGACACACCGATAACAAGCACTCAAGCAACAAATCAGTTTCTGAAATCTCAATGGCCATTAAGCGGCATCTCAATTAGTTTTTATTATTAAATTTATGGGGGTTATTTATATCATAGCCCGGCCAATAACACAGCATTACTGGCTTAAGAAACCGCATCAACTTACTGTTAGACAGCATAAATCTGAATGCGGTCACAGCCGTCGACTAACAATGTTGCGGCAGGTAGGCAGGCAAGTAAGATTGCGCTCCGCAATGAACTCAAGCACTGATGGTGAAAAATCACCCGTAGCTCAGCCGGATAGAGCGCCGCCCTCCAAAGGCGAGGTTCGAATTGTCTCGGGTGGGCCAATTCAAGCTCATCGACCAGTTATTCTTTGGCAGCTAATCGTTGATATAACTTAGCGTAGTTTTCACCGAGCGCCCGCCCGGTAAAAAATTTTCATAGCGCCGCCTAGCCGCCTGCCCCATGTTATGCGCTAGCTCGGGGTCACCATCGAGTTCAAGCATCGCATGAGCCAACCCTCGAGAAGACTGTGCATCAACTTTCATGTCAGTAACTCGGTCTTCATTCACATAGTTAACGCCAGTATCAAGCTCAGCGGTAATCAACGGTTTGGAATAAAACATACCTTCCAATAGTGAAACGCCAAAAGCTTCGGATCTAACATATGATGGTAAGACCATCGCTCGACTCAAGCTAATCAAGGCACTCTTATCGTCATCAGTAATTCGCCCCAATAGATGAACGTTTTCAGCGCCCAATAACTCCTTTTGTTGCTGGAGTTTATCCCACTCAAACCCTGCGCCTGCAATAACAACCTTTAAACCAGACAGAACCGCCGCTCTAATTTGAACATCCAAACCTTTGTAGTAACGCAGCACCCCACTAAAAAAGAAAAATCCCTCTCCTAACTTTTCCCGCCACAAATCCACTACTTCTTTATCAGGCCGATCTGGCAAGGTACCTTTAGATAAGCCGAGAGGAATCACCTCGACTTTAGGCTGGTACTTTTGTGACAGGGGACCTGAATCAAGATATGCCGGTGATGTTGCAACTATCACATCAACATCACCTAAAAACGCTAATTTCATAGGCCTGTATAGCTTAAGTAGAGTCTGCTGGCGGATGATGTCCGAATGGTATGTAACAATCGTTTTTTCTAGACCTCTTAACCAGCATGAAGTGTAAAACGTCTTGGAATGGCCAGGATAGTGGTAGTGGTAGTGGTAGTGGTAGTGGTAGTGGTAGTGGTAGTGGTAGTGAATTATATCAGCCCATTCGATTAATTCTGTTAGTAGCTGAAAGCCTCCTTTATAAACATTACATGACGCAACTTCTATAAGCTCGGGAACTTGATAGGCCGCTATCCCATCCACATATATTTTATAGCTTCGCCAACACTATTGGATGCAACGATAATTCGCGCTTTTATACCGAACTCAATACTATTTATAGCGATTTGGCGGATAACTTCTTCGGCACCCCCTTGCGTGTCGTGGAAAACGGTTCATACAGCTGCAGGACTTTGGTTTTCTCACTAAAACTCACTGCAGTTTTTGGATCACTCACCATAGTTTCCACCCGTGGCGGTAGAAAAATTTTAATGCCGACACGGCAAACAACAAGTGATGCTTTAGGGTTTTCCTGCCGGCATGCCCTCCCATATGAGTAATTCTAACTGCCGGCACATAAGCTATTTTGGCATATTGTGAAATGCGTATAGAAAAGTCAAAGTCTTCAAAGTAAACAAAAAAGAAATCATCAAATCCATTCAATTTTTCGAACAAATACGTTCTCATTAATAGAAAGCACCCCCCTGCCAGCTGCACATCCTTATTAGAGTCACCAGTAAGATTAGCACATGCATAGCGTCCCAATCTTGCAGCAAACCATTTAGTTAGCATTGGAATTTCAGCATAACGAAGAAGCAACGTAACGCAATCAGGATAGGCTTTAATTACATGGGCAAACTCAAAACCTGCATCTATTATTCTCGGTGACACCATACCTACATCATTATTATTTTTTAAATACTCTATAGCTCGGCATAAAGCATCTTGTTCTAGCATAACGTCAGGGTTTACAACAAGATGGAATTCGGAATCTAGCCTATCCAAAACTAAGTTGTTACCACCGCCAAATCCCAAGTTTTTTGAGGCTTTGATTATATGAATAGAGAGATAATCAGTGTTAAAAAAAACATAACAAAGTGTTTCTAAACGCCAAAAATAATCGTCATCCGCACTATTATCGACGATAACATATTCACATCTATACCCATGCTCAGCAAACAGCTTGACGGCGGCGGCCTCTAATGACAATAGCAGAGATCTCATCAGAGCCAAATCTGAAAAATATGTAACAGTTACCGCCGAAACCTTTATGCCCTGCATCACCAACCAAACCCATTTTTTAAATAAACCATCACTATATGATAGTAGCAGCCTACATAAGCTACCACGACGCAATAATTATACTTTCGCCAACTACCTCATTGTTTTTAGCTGTTGTATAAACCGCAACATTTCCTCTTAACAAAACTCCAGTATGAAGAGGCCACGAAAAAACCACTCGGCAGATAAGGTAATGGCAAAAGATACAGCAGCGACTATGCTCTAGTCTATTTTACATCGCTGCCACGACGCAGCAGGGCATCGAGATCGGCCTGCCAATGTTGTCTAGGGAATATCAATTGTTCTCCCGCAGAGAGTTTGGAGTTTTGAGGGCGTTTTACTGGCGTTGGAAAAGCCGCAGACGAAATAGGATTTAGCGCCGGGCTACTCTCTATTGCGCCAAAATGAGCCGCTCTAGCAAAAATGTATTGCGCAAACTCATACCAAGTTACTCCAGGGTTCGACTCCAAATGAAACGAACCATAAAAACTATCTTGATTTAATATATACCTAAGAATCTCTCGGGCAATTGCTGTTGCGGAAGTTGGTGCCCCAAACTGATCATCCACCACATTTAATTCATCACGTTCGGTCGCTAATCGAAGCATCGTCTTGACAAAATTGTTACCATGAACACCAAACACCCAACTCACTCGAATAATAATATGTTTATCCCAGGTTGCCCTAAGCACTTGCTCTCCAGCGTATTTCGAGGCGCCGTAAATTCCAATAGGATTGGGAGTATCCGATTCTAAATAAGGCGAGTCCTTGGTTCCATCAAACACATAGTCTGTAGATATATGAATTAACGGAATATTTTGAGCCTTACAAGCACGCGCCAAATTTTCTACGCCGTCACGATTAACTGCATAAGCAAGTTCAGACTCATCTTCAGCCTTGTCTACGGCGGTATAGGCGGCGGCATTAACAACAACCGTGGGCTTATTTTCTACCACAGTCTGTAACACCGCGCTTTGATCAGTAATATCAAGCTCTAAAGAGCCAAAACTGACCACATCAAGCCCTTGTTGCTCAGCCTGCTCAACCAACTCTCGCCCGACTTGGCCATTTTTACCAACAATAAATATTCTTGGGGGCACGCTATCACTCACTCAAACACCTCTGCATTTGCCAATGTCTTAGCAGCTACATCTTTCGCCGATAATTCTGGAGCACCATCAAACGGCCATTCAATATTTAACTCAGGGTCATTCCACAACAGGGACCGATCATGTTCAGGCGCATAATATTCAGTACATTTGTAAACGAACTCGGCCATATTACTAAGTACTAAAAAACCATGAGCAAACCCTGGCGGTACCCAAAATATTTTCTTATTTTCTGCAGATAGATGAACACCTACATGTTTGCCAAATGTTGGCGAGCTTTTACGTAAATCGACTGCGACGTCATAAACCTCGCCAGCGGTAACACGCACCAACTTTCCCTGCGGCTTTTGGATTTGATAATGTAAGCCGCGCAACACACCCTTTGACGAAGAACTGTGGTTGTCTTGCACAAACTGAACATCGAGGCCTAAATCTTCAAAATGTGATTGACGAAAAGTTTCTACAAAAAAACCTCTTTCATCACCAAAAACTTTTGGCTCTAAAATCTTCACATCTGGTATAGCTGTATCAATAATGTTCATTAGAATATTTTCTCTTCAATGACATTTAATAAATATTCACCATAACCACTTTTACGCAAGGGTTCAGCTAGATCACGCAGTTGCTGCTCGTCAATATAGCCCATGCGATAGGCAATTTCTTCTGGACACGCAATCTTCAAACCTTGACGCTGCTCAATCGTTTGAATGAACTGGCTAGCAGCCAGTAAATTATCATGGGTGCCGGTGTCGAGCCACGCCGCACCGCGGCCAAGCAGCTCTACTTCAAGCTCGCCGCTGTCTAAATATGCTCTGTTAACATCGGTAATCTCTAATTCACCGCGCGCTGATGGCTTAATATTTTTAGCAATTTCAACGACTTTGTTATCATAAAAATATAGGCCGGTAACCGCATAATTTGATTTTGGCTGTGCCGGTTTCTCTTCGATAGATAGTACTTTGCCGCCTTCACCAAACTCAACTACGCCGTAGGCTCTGGCATCACTCACATGATAGCCAAATACGGTTGCACCACTGTCTTTAGCTGCCGCCTTTAACAACGACTCCGGGAGACTATGAGAGTAAAAAATATTGTCGCCTAGTACTAGGGCAACACTGTCGTCACCAATAAAGTCTTCACCCAGAATAAAAGCTTGTGCTAAGCCATCAGGCGAAGGCTGTACTTTATATTCAAGGGTTATCCCTAACTCTTTGCCATCGCCTAATAATTCTTTAAAGGCGGGCAAATCTCGCGGCGTAGAGATAACTAAAATTTCAGTAATACCCGCAAGCATTAGCGTGCTTAAGGGATAATAAATCATTGGTTTGTCGTAAATTGGGAGGATCTGCTTACTCACCGACTTAGTTAGCGGATATAAGCGTGTACCAGAACCGCCGGCTAAAATTATTCCCTTCATTAATCCAACTCTCCTATACGCTCTAACTGATAGCTTCCGTCCAAAACATTCTGCCACCACTGTTCATTGGCTAAATACCATTGAACTGTTTTTCGAATACCAGACTCGAAAGTCTCAACTGGCGCCCAACCAAGTTCTCGCTGCATTTTACTGGCGTCTATTGCATAACGCAGGTCATGTCCTGGGCGGTCTTTAACGTATTCGATTAAAGCTTCAAACCCACCCGCCTTACCACTTAGCAAGGAGTTCTCGTTATTTGCTGCTAATTCTTCTAAAATTTGACAGATGGTTTTGACAACCTCAATATTCTGGCGCTCGTTATGGCCGCCTATATTGTAGGTTTCGCCAATAGCGCCCTGCTCTAAAACGACGACTAACGCGCGGGCATGATCTTCAACATAGAGCCAATCTCTGATTTGGTCGCCCTTACCATAAATAGGCAAAGGCTTGCCGTGCAGCGCATTGATAATGACGTGTGGGATCAATTTTTCTGGAAAATGATAAGGGCCATAGTTATTTGAACAGTTAGTGACCAATACCGGTAAGCCATAGGTTCTCTGCCACGCTCTGACTAAATGGTCAGAGCTGGCCTTGCTAGCAGAATAAGGGGAGCTTGGCGCATAAGGCGTTTGTTCGGTAAACAAGCCGTCGTCTTCTAAGTCGCCATACACTTCATCGGTGGATATGTGATGGAAGCGGAATAACGCTTTACGGTCTTCAGCAAGCGACTCATAGTGTGACCTAGCACACTCCAACAGATTAAAAGTGCCAATGATATTGGTCTCAATAAACTCGGCAGGGCCATCAATAGAGCGATCTACATGTGATTCTGCCGCTAAATGCATGATGGCATCGGGTTTGAAGTCTACCAAAATTTGGGCTATTGCCGCCTTGTCGCAAATATCGGCCTTTACAAAACTATAACGCTCAGATTGATCAATCTCTGACAACGAGGCTAGATTGCCCGCATAGGTGAGATTATCAACATTTAGTACAGTATGCTCTGTGTCTTTAATAATATGCCGTATCACGGCAGAACCGATAAAACCGGCACCGCCGGTTACTAATATTTTCATAATTTCCTTAATACCACTTAATCAAAATCAGGAACTTAGCTCTGTCACCAAATAACCTGCCTGCAGATGCTGCCGAGAATACCGTAATTTAAACAATAACGGTATCGAGACTGGCCCGAGGCTTAATTATTAATTACCCCATGGGTGACTCCTAGCGTAGAATATGAGGCTATTCTCAATGAGGTAAATATGAGCAAATATTGGTCCGACAGCATTAAGCAACTTCACCCCTATACTCCCGGAGAGCAAGTCAGTGGCCGTGATATTATTAAGCTCAACACTAATGAAAGCCCATATCCGCCCTCTCCTGCAGTAGCCGCAGCCCTAGAAAACTTGGATGCGGGAAGCTTAAAACTTTACCCTGACCCTTTAGCCTTGGACCTTCGCTCATCACTGGCTGATAATTTTAATGTAACGCCAAACCAAGTGTTTGTGGGTAATGGCTCTGACGATGTATTAGCGATGGCCTTTATGGCTTTTTTTCGTGGTAAAACCATTCAGTTCCCAGCACTAACCTATTCTTTTTATCCTGTTTGGTGCGGCCTGTTTAATATTGATTACATCAATACGCCGATGACAACAGACTACGGCATTGATACCGCTGCGCTGGCACTGCAAAACGGTGGCGTTATTATTGCTAATCCCAATGCGCCCACAGGAAAGTTAACCCCAGTTGCCACTATTGGCGAGCTAGCGACTAATAGTCACGGCTCTGTCGTGATTGTTGATGAAGCGTATATAGACTTTGGTGGCGAATCAGCCGTGTCATTGATTGATCAACACGATAATATTTTAGTGGTGCAAACTTTTTCAAAATCGCGCTCACTTGCCGGGCTAAGGCTTGGCTATGCCATTGGCCATCCAGACTTAATTGAGGGCTTAGTAAGAGTTAAAGATTCATTCAATTCCTACCCCATTGACTCAGTTGCACTCGCCTGTGGTAAAGCCGCCATAGAAGACAAAGAATATTTTGAAGCGACCTGCAATAAGGTTATCGCCTCAAGGGAACTACTAACAACCGGCCTTGAACTACTTGGCTTTGATGTCATTCCGTCCAGTGCCAATTTTGTTTTCGCCCAACACACACACAAAGCGGCTGCAAAATTATATCAGCAACTAAAAGATAACAATATTTTAGTGCGCTATTTTAATAAGCCAACAATAGATAATTTTTTGCGTATTACTGTTGGGACTGATGCTGAGATTGGCGCTCTGCTAAATACACTCAAAACGCTTATTTAAGCCCAGTAGACAAAGCGCCAGCTTCGTCTAGCCACTTGGTTAGATAATCAATAAACAGCTTGGCGCGTTGCGTTAACCGACCTTCAGGCGCGGTAACTAAATAGATAGCTTCAGGCAGCCATACTGTTTCATCGCTTAAACCTACCAACACCCCGGTCTCAAGGTCTCGCGCCACGTCTAGCTGATCGGCCAACGCTATGCCAAATCCTTCGCGCGCAGCAGCTAACGCTTGATAGGCTTCTTGCAGGTATAAATTAGCGTTACCGCGATGTTCATCAATACCTTGGCTAGAAAACCAATCACGCCACCGATCATGGCGGTCTTGCAACAACGGCATTTGCAATAAATCTCGCGCCTCTTTTACCGCGGGATAGCGTTGTAATAACTTAGGACTGGCCACTGGAAACTGACTGTCTCGATACAACTGACTACTCGGCCATGCCGGCTCTAGCGGCTTGCCATAGCATAGCGCCACATCAAAATCTGAATTGAGCATAGCCTGCTGGGGCATAATATTACGCAAGCGAATATCAATTTCAGGATAACGATTGGCAAACTCACCCACTAGCGGTACTAGCCAGTTCACCGCAATAGACGGTGTTGCGTCAATAATCAAACTGCCGGTCATCGAATCAGGGTTGAGAAAATAAGTGCTCTCGCTAATGCTATCAAAAGCGTCTTGCACAGTTTTAAACAACCGTTGTCCGCCAGCAGTTAGCTCGATGCGATTATGCACTCGATCAAACAGCAATACGCCGAGTTGCTGCTCTAGTAATTTAACCTGCCTGCTAACCGCGCCATGGGTAACGCCAAGCTCTTGTGCAGCTTTGCGCATATGTAAATGCCTAGCGACTGTTTCAAAAGCTCGCATTGCATTTAAGGGTAATTGTCTTCGCTCTAACATATTCTCTCTGGTTAAATTAAGTCACCAATACGGTCTAAATATATCGATTGCGGTGATTTAATCAACCCGTATACTATCATTTCGATAAATAAAATAGTGAAGTATTGAAACACTACCATGTCATTGCAGGTGACTCTCTCGAAGAACAAGTAGCTAATTACGGTGCAGAAGAATCACGTCTTAGAGAATTACGTCGAAATTATATATATGTGCATGGGCGGTATTGAACAGTAAAGCGCCAGCGGAGAAAACCATGAGCTCAATTATCTATCCAACCACAAACTTAACAGCGACTGAACAATTATGTATCGAGCGCGGTGACGGCGTTTATATTTATGACAACAAAGGTAAGCAATATTTAGAGGGCATAGCTGGACTTTGGTGCACTGCTTTAGGCTATGGCAATGAAGAGCTGATAGAAGCTGCAGCCGAGCAAATGCGGACCCTATCCTTTAGCCATATGTTTGGCGGCAAAACTCATCAAGTCGGCATCGACTTAGCGGACAAAATTGCCAGTATTGTGCCAGTAGAGAACGCTAGAGTATTTTTCGGCAACTCCGGTTCAGATGCCAACGACACGCTCATTAAAATAATTAACTATTCAGCCGATACGAGCGGTAATGCAAAGCGGCGCAAAATTATTGCTCGCGACCGCGCTTATCATGGCGTTACAGTTGCCTCGGCATCGCTAACTGGTTTAGCTGCAACCCAAGCTCACTTTCAATTGCCAATAGATGCCCTCGGCATATTGCGCACCGATGCACCGCATTTTTATCATCAAGGCTTAGCCGGCGAGACTGAAGATCAATTTGCCGACCGTCTCGCTGAAAACCTAGAACAGCTAATTATAAAGAATGGTCCTGACACTATCGCCGCAATGATTGCAGAGCCCATCAATGGTGCTGGCGGTGTTATCGTGCCACCAGAAAACTACTTTGCCAAAATTCAGACCGTATTAGGCAAATATGGCATCACCATGTGGGCCGATGAAGTGATCACTGGCTTTGGCCGCACTGGCTGTGATTTTGGTTCCACCACCGTTGGCATGAAACCGAAAATGATGACACTGGCCAAGGCTTTGTCTTCAGGCTATATGCCGATAAGCGCCGCTATTATCTCAGAAGACATGTATCAGACGCTGGTAGAGCCCAGCGCTAAAGTTGGCGCATTTGGCCATGGCTATACTTATAGCGGCCATCCAGTCGCTGCCGCGGTGGCACTTAAAACCATCGAGATTTATGAGCGCGATAATATCTATCAACGGGCGGCAAAAACTGGCGCGTATTTACTAACCAAACTTAAGGCGCTCGGCGATCACCCACTAGTTGGCGAAGTACGCGGCAAGGGCTTATTAGCAGCGATTGAACTTATGGCCAACAAAGAGACCAAACAATCATTCAATGATGGCTCGGTGGGCAGTTATGCTACTTTGCGCTGCCAGGAAAACGGCTTGATTTGTCGGGCAGTTGCAGGCAGCACCCTAGCCTTTTGCCCACCGTTAATCATTACCATGGAGCAAATTGATGAGTTAATTGAAAAACTCACCCTGTCGTTAAACGAAACTTTAGCTTATGCACAAAAAGAGGGTTTAATGACTTAACCATTGCTTAGGAAATTAAGCTACAACAAACCACTAAAGTTACGCTAAACTGTCTAGCTAAGTACAACAACAAGACACTGATTATTGGAGATAGTTATGCAAGAGTACACACAGTTTTATATCGATGGAAAATGGGTAGATCCGGTCAGCTCTACTACTTGTGAAGTTGTTAATCCAGCAACAGAAGAAGCTTATGCGACAATTCCATTGGGCTCGTCGGCCGATGTAGACGTAGCAGTTGCTGCTGCTAAGAAAGCGTTTGAAAGTTTTTCACAGACTAGCCGTGAAGAACGTATCGCCTTGCTTGAAAAAGTCATTGCTGAGTATGCCAATCGCATGGACGATATGGCTGTTGCCATTATGCAGGAAATGGGCGCGCCAATTAACTTGGCCAAGACTGCCCAAGCGCCATCGGGCATTGGTCACTTGATGACCGCCCTTGAAGTACTAAAGGAATATGAATTTGAGTCAGAATTGGGCGGCGCCCAAATCTTTAAGGAACCAATTGGTGTTTGCGGCCTTATTACGCCGTGGAACTGGCCTATCAATCAAGTAGCTTGCAAAGTTGCTCCGGCTCTCGCCACTGGCTGTACAATGGTATTAAAACCATCAGAAGTGGCGCCGATTTCATCAATTATTTGGGCGGAAATTATGGACGCTGCTGGCGTACCTGCTGGTGTCTTTAACCTAATTATGGGTGAAGGCCCAATAGTTGGTGAGGCCATGTCTGCTCATCCTGATATCGACATGATGTCGTTCACTGGCTCTACTCGTGGCGGTATTGCGGTAGCTAAAGGCGCTGCCGATACAGTTAAACGGGTATCGCAAGAATTAGGCGGTAAGTCTGCCAATATCATCTTAGATGATGCGGATTTAGAAAAAGCCGTGGGTAACGGTGTTGCCCATTGCATGATGAACACTGGCCAATCGTGTAATGCGCCAACTCGTATGTTGGTACCGCGCGCGCAACACGACGAAGCGGTAGCAATTGCGGTTGCCGCTGCCAGCAGTATAGCTATTGGCAATCCAACCAGCACTGACACAGACATGGGGCCAGTGGTTAATGCAGCGCAATTTTCAAAAATTCAGGGCTTAATTCAAACCGCTATTGACGAAGGCACAACCCTTGCTTGTGGCGGCACCGGCAGACCAGAAGGTATTGCTAAAGGCTTTTATATTAAGCCAACGATTTTTGCCAATGTCACCAACGATATGACTATTGCGCGCGAAGAAGTATTTGGTCCAGTATTGGCTATCTTGCCCTACGACAGTGATGAAGAAGCAGTGAAAATTGCTAACGACACGGTATATGGTTTAGCGGGTTATGTTTCTGGAAGCACCGCAAGAGCACAAAACGTTGCTAAGAAAATACGCGCCGGAATGGTGCAAATCAATAGCGCCAGTTTCCCGGGCGAAGCGCCCTTCGGTGGTTATAAGCAATCAGGTAATGGCCGCGAATGGGGAGAACATGGCTTTGAAGAGTTTTTAGAAACTAAAGCAATAGCTGGCAATTAATTTGCCAGTTGCTGATTGGCTGGCGCACCATGAATCTGATGGTACGCCAGCCAAAATATAGCACTGCGAGGCACTTCGGGCCGCATATTGTGAACTTCAGCAGTAACCTCAGCCACCGTGGTAAATCGTCCAGAACTCCACACCTGCTGGATTTGCTTACTAATTTCTAAGCCTTTTAATTCAGCGTCATCATAGCGGTGCAAGCGCATAAAATTACTCGCCCTGCTCTATTTTTTCGCGCCGGTCAGCTCCTGAGCGACGCTCCAGTTCTGATGGTAGGTCAACGACGAATACCCTTCTATCACTGCCCGCGCCGCGCTCTTCCAACGCCGCTTCTACTTCGTCTATTTGTATTATAGTGGGGCTAGCTTTATTTTCATTCGTCATAGCAATCTCCTTTATGCCAATTTCTTATTCATAAGCTCAGTCTTAGCTAACAACGATATCTTAATTTACGCCAAGCTCGTATATAACTGCAACCTTAAATCACTTAATTTAATCCCACAAATTCAATTGCCTAAGAACTAAGTAATAATTAGCTTCGCACTGGTACAAAAAAGCCAGAGCATGCTCTGGCTTTTTTAACTGCGCTAAAAATTACTTACTGTTGCGCTCACGCTCTATCAAATAATCAGCAACCGCCAACATTCCAGCGTCACCGGCCATACTGCCGCTAATTCGGTATTTACCATTAACCATAAGCTCTGGAGTGCCTTGTAAACCTGCTCCTTTCGCCCTCGCAGTTGCTTGACGAATCTGGCTACTAACCCCAAAAGAGTTGTAAGCGTTGCTAAACTCATCTTTATCAACGCCATACTTAGCGAAAAAATCAGCTAAAGCTGCCTCGCTAGATAAAGGATTACGTTCATTATTCATGGCCGAAAAAATAGCGCCATGCATAGTTTCACTAACACCCAATACTTGTGCTGCATAAAAAGCTCGCGCATGTGCTTCCATCGGATTTGGCCGCCAAATTGCCGGCGAACCTTCAACTACAACATCGTCAGGCAAAGTTTTTTTCCACTGCGCCAGCTCTGGTTCAAAGTTATAACAATGAACGCAGCCGTACCAAAAAAACTCTATCACCTCTATTTTACCGGGGTGGCGTGATGGCACAGGTTTAGTAATACGTTCAAAATGTGTACCTTCAACAAACTTAGCATTGTCTTCCGCAGCGCACGCTGCCAACGGAAATATTAAACATGTAACCAATATTGCTAAACTTTTTTTAAACATTCTTATCTCCAATTATTTAATTGTCACGTGACTGCTAAAGACTACTTTAGCATATTATTGTTCAGTGTTTGAAAGCTCATACACCAATAAAAAAGGCGGCCTAAGCCACCTTTTCTAACTACCTCTATAACTTAGTGCAGGCCTTGAATGTAACTTGCAACGGCTCTCATTTCTAAATCACTCATACGACTAACAATGTCTCGCATAATACGTGTTTCACCATCATTGACCCGACCTTTCTCAGGCTCTTCAGCGCCAGTACGAAATGCTTTTAACTGCGCTTCAATATAGTCAGCATGCTGACCACCCAATTTTGGAAAGCCTGCTGGAGCATTGCCTGCACCAGTGGGCGAGTGGCAAGCGGTACAAGCGGCAATACCAATTTCGCTGTTACCCGAGCGATAAATACGCTCACCGAGCTCAACTAGGTCTGCTTTCGCTTGACCAACAGTACCCGTTTGCGAAGCATAGTAAGCAGCGATGTCAGCGATATCTTGCTGGGACATATTATCTAATACTCCAGCCATTGTCAGCACAACGCGACGTCCTTCATGGATGTCATTCATTTGCTTGATCAAGTATTTCTCGCCTTGACCGGCCAGCTTAGGGAAAGAAGGCACAGCACTATTACCATCAGCTCCATGACAAGCGCCACACATCATCGCTTTACCTTTGCCTGCGCTAGGATCTCCATCTGCTTGCACGGCCCCAGCTAAGCTTAGCGCCGTTAGTGTTACTAATAATATGCTTTTCATCGATGTTCTCTACTAATAAAAATTAAAAGTTACTTAGGTGTAACCATGTGCTCAATAAGTGCTTTAAAGTCATCGTTTGAACAATCAAAACACATGCCTTTAGGCGGCATAGCACCCATACCATTAACTACGCTGGCGACTAACGCATCCGTACCTTTCCCTATTCGTGAAGCCCATTGAGCCTCGACACCTGTTTTTGGCGCACCGGCAGCACCAGAAGAATGACAAGCAATACATGACTTATTGTACTTATCAATAACTGCTTGATCAGCGGAAATAGCTGTCGCACTGAATAGAGTTGCCGCTAAAACTAATATTAGTTTGTTCATAGTATTGCCTCTAGAAAGTCGGATCTTAGCAGGCGCGCTATTACCATGGTAGAATTCGCACCGCTTAACTCGCATATTATATACGACAAAACCGCGAACTTAAACTAACCACTACACCTAACCACAACTAAGCGTAAATATGATTGAACAACCAAGAAAACCGGTATTTAACAATGCTAAATATGCTGTTAGCGCTGCTAAAGTAAGCCAATGCCCAGCAGATACTGGCTTTGAAGTCGCCTTTGCTGGACGGTCTAATGCGGGTAAATCTAGCGCGCTTAATACCCTCACCCGTCAACCACGTTTAGCCAGAACGAGCAAAACTCCTGGCCGCACCCAATTACTCAATTTCTTTAATTTAACAGAGGAGCAACGATTAGTTGATTTACCCGGTTATGGCTATGCAAAAGTACCTGAAAGCGTGAAACTCAATTGGGAAAAGGAGATTATGGCTTATTTTATTGAGCGTCAATCTTTGCAAGGCCTAGTATTGGTGATGGATTCACGCAGGCCACTTACCCCATTTGATAGCAATATGGTGCAATGGTGCCAACAACAACAATTACCTCTTCATTTATTGTTAACGAAATCCGATAAGCTAAAAAAAGGGCCTGCCAACGCAGCCTTATTGCAGGTTGAAAAAGCGATTGCCGACAGCACTTCGCCCATTAGCGCCCAATTGTTTTCATCATTAAAACGACAAGGTATAGATACTTTAGAGAACAAACTGAACCAATGGCTTATCGGTAAGTAAAAAACCCTGGCTGCCTAGGGGAAAGCAGTCAGGGTAGATACCAGCGTTAACTTGGGGGAATCCGCTGGATAAGACGACAATGTCGCGCTTACAATACTCAGAACACCCGTGCTCAGTTAAGTTCCAAAATAACGTTCTTTTTTTATTAATCATTGAGTAAAATTTACTTTTCATATTAAAAACAATTAGTTAGCGTACATTAAAATTAGTGTGCCTCATCCCAATTGGTTCCTTGACCAACATCAACCACCAGTGGTACTGCCAGCTCAGCAGCGGCCTCCATAATTTCAGCCGCTGTCTGGATAAATCCCTCAACGATTGGCGTTGCTACTTCAAATACCAATTCATCATGCACCTGCATAATCATCCGAGCATCAATGTTGTCAGCCTCCAGCCATTTATCAACGTCAATCATTGCTTGCTTAATAATATCTGCCGCGGTGCCCTGCATTGGCGCATTAATGGCGGTACGCTCAGCACCTTGGCGCAACATACCATTGCTGGCATTGATATTTGGTAAATACAATCTTCTACCGCGCAAGGTTTCAACATAGCCCTTGTCTTTTGCCTGTACTTTTATGTCATCCATAAAATGAGCGACACCAGGATAACGATCAAAATATAAATCCATATATTCTTGCGCTTGGTGACGGCCGACATCTAACTGCTTGGCTAAACCAAACGCCGACATTCCATATATAAGACCAAAATTTATTGCTTTAGCACTGCGGCGTTGCTCGATGCTTACCGCTTCCAAACTAACGTCAAATACCTCTGCGGCGGTTGCACGATGAATATCTAAACCTTGTGCAAAAGCATTGCGCAACCCCTGATCGCCGGACAAATGCGCCATTATGCGCAATTCAATTTGCGAGTAATCAGCGGCCACCATGGTATAGCCTTGGGGTGGAATAAACGCCTGGCGAATACGCCGTCCTTCGGCATTTCTAATCGGTATGTTTTGTAAATTAGGATTAGTTGACGACAGTCTGCCGGTAGCGGTTACCGCCTGTTGATAAGACGTATGAACCCGATTTGAGCCATCAACCATTAGCGGCAAGGTGTCAGTATAAGTAGATTTTAGCTTTGCTAAACCCCGATACTCCATTAACACTTTTGGCAACGGGTAATCTAAAGCCAATTCTTGCAATACCTCCTCAGCGGTAGAAGGCGCGCCCTTTTTAGTTTTTTTCAATACCGGCAGCTTTAGTTTTTCAAATAATATTTCTCCTAACTGCTTAGGCGATGCCAAGTTAAATGGCTGATCGGCCAGCTCATAAGCCTGCTTTTCCAGCTCCTCTAAACGCTTACCTAGCTCAATACTGTGCTGCTGTAGTAACGCAACATCTAACAAAGCGCCGTTTTGTTCGACCTTCGCTAACACCGGTAGTAAAGGCATTTCTAACTCATTAAAAACTTTAAGTAATTTTGACTCCCGCTTTAATTGGCTATAAATTTCTTCATGCAAGCGCAACGTAATATCGGCATCTTCAGCGGCGTATGGCGCAGCAACATCTAGACTTACCTGATTAAACGTTAGCTGTTTAGCGCCCTTGCCTGCCACCTCTTCAAAACTAACGGTTTTTAAATCCAGATAATGTTGCGCCAAGGAGTCCATATTATGACGACTAGCAGTAGAATTATTAACATAAGATTCCAGCATGGTGTCGTATTTCATTCCACGCATGGCAATACCATGATTCTTTAATACATGGGCGTCATACTTTAAGTTCTGCCCTATCTTTGCCTTGCCCGCATCTTCCAACAATGGCTTTAACTGGCCTAGTACAAACTCTTCACTGAGCTGTTCTGGCGCGTCTATATAGTCATGCGCAAATGGCACATACGCCGCACTCCCAGCCTCCACCGCAAACGAAACACCAACTACTTTAGCTGCCATATATTCCACGCTAGTGGTTTCGGCATCAAAGGCAAACTGCTCAGCTTGGGCAAGCTTAATAAGCCATGAAGTAAACGCTTCACTGGTTAGCACTAACTCATAATCACCAGCCACATTAGCGCCGACTGCTTTATCATCAGCGCTACCTTTATCGGTGCCACCTTTTTTCTGCCAAGACTTAAATTCCATTTCAGCAAAGATTGCTTGCAGCGCGTCATCATCCTGTTCGGCTTGCTTTAACTCTTCTATGCCAGCATCTAACTCCACATCCAGCTTTATTGTTGCCAGCTGGTAGGATAGATAAGCGTTAGCTTTTTCAGCCGCAAGCTTATCGCCTAATTTTTTAGCGCCTCTAACGGGGACATCTGCTACCGCATCTAAGTTGGCATAAATTGCATCTATGCCACCCAAACTTTGCAGTAAACCTAATGCTGTTTTCTCACCCACACCTGGCACCCCGGGAATGTTATCAACTTTGTCGCCCATTAACGCCAACATGTCGATAATTAACTCTGGGCCAACCCCGAATTTTTCCACAACTCCCGCCGGGTCCATCACCACGTTTGTCATGGTATTAATTAACGTCACATACTTGTTAACTAACTGTGCTAGATCCTTATCACCGGTGGATACAATCACCGACACTTGCTGCTCAGTCGCTTGCTGGCAATAAGTACCGATAACATCGTCAGCCTCAACTCCCGGCACCACCACTAACGGCAAACCCATAGCTGTAATCATCTTATGAATGGGTTCAATTTGGCTGCGCAGCTCATCCGGCATAGAAGGGCGGTTGGCTTTATATTCTGGATAAATATCGTCTCGGAAGGTTTTACCCTTGGCATCAAAAATAACCGCAACCGTAGAGCCTGGATAATCTTTTATTAGCCGGCGAATCATATTGATTACACCTTTTGCCGCGCCAGTCGGCAAACCTTTAGAGTTAACTAGCTCTGGGAGGGCGTGAAATGCTCTATATAAGTAAGAAGATCCGTCTATGAGAATAATCGGGGCCGTATTTGTGTCTGCCATGGGGTATATTTTTGCCTGCATGAAGTTTGTTGTTCGCAGCCATGATTAAACGTCATCACCACCAAAAAGACCACCGCATGGCGACATTATCTAGTGTCTTTCTCTATCGACTAGTGAACAAAATATTAAAAACTGTTACCCAAATAATTAAAAGTAACACTTAAAGTGATCTACTCTGGCGGAAATGATGTAAATATACACGAATTTGTCAGATACTTGATCTTTTTTTAAACAAAAGCTTGAGTTATACAAAATAAGTGTTACCTTGGGTAACACATATGTAACGCGCCATGCATGTGCAGTACTAAATCAGGCGCCCGCAACTTTGAGGAGAATATTATGAACAAATTACCAATGTTAGTTCCACTACTGATCTCTCTGAGCGGAGCAATAAGCAGCAATGTCTATGCCTCCGAACAGATAGATTTGGAACCGGCTTTTGCCACCGCGGCACCGCACAATATTGTGCGCCAAATAGACGTAACCGGCATGGCTAGTGAGATGGAAGCAGAGAAATTGTTAAGCAAACAGCTAGCAACAATGGAAGAAAGACTATCGGCAGATATTAACAACCGACTAAGTTCTTCATTTCAACTGCGTTATTAAAACCTAGAGGCGGCTAAGCCGCCTCATACTAACCCTTATTTTCTAACCTTAAGCATCTCGCTAAACTCTCTGCGATGTCCATGCTATAACGAACAAACTCCCCTTTGGTGGCAGTATAATTGCTAGCCCCAGGATCAATCTCTACAATCACCAGTTCAACCACTTTGCCAATTGACGCCAAATAGCGCTGACTGAATTGAGGCTGAACCAAAGTGCATACCGCAGTGCGCTTGCTTAACTGCTTTTCAAGTTGCCATAAATGCTGTGCACCAGGCTTTTCGCCACCACCGGCAACTATCGAACCGAGAGAGCTTAAGTCATAAAACGCGGCTAAATGCCCATAGGCATCATGTAAAGCTAAAAAATCTCTACTGTCGTATTTTTCCAGAAATCCGGTACTTATAGCGTCTATTTTAATGCTAAATTGGCGAAGGTTATCGCTAATCTGATCTTTATATTGTGGCCATTTGGCTATTAGTTGAACAGAGATCGCAGTCGCTAGCGTTCGCGCATTGCGCGGGTTCAACCAAACATGTACATCTCCATACTCATGGCTCTTATGGTCATCAACAAGGGATAGCGGCCTCTGCAAGCTAACTAACGCTCCCAAGTCTTTTAGCGCGCGTGACTCAGCTTGCGCCACAACCTTGGTAAACCCGGCATCCATTGCACCACCTAACCACAATACTAAGACAGCATCATTCACTCGCTTTATCTGTGACGGCTTGAAGCCTTGATGGTGAACGCTGTGATTACTACCTCCGATAGACTCAACAGTTATTGCTGCAGGGGCCAGCTCTGCCGCTATCATTGCCAGGGGGTGACTACTGGTAACTACTGTCGCAGCCTTAGCCCAGGATACTTGACCCACCAGAGCAACCAGAGCAACCAGAGCAACCAGCAACATATAAACCCAACGATTATTCTTTAGCAAAACTCCTTAACCCTCTCGTAACAACAGCATGCTATGTTATATTATAACAAGATGACTACAGACAAAATCACCATGGGAGTAAATAGTGCATTTACTTCACATAATCATCAGCACTGCATTGAAGATGCGCTAATTACAGCGGCGCAACTATGCAATGTTAAGGGGGCACGCTTAACGCCATTGCGCGCCCACGTTTTGCAATTGGTATGGAGTAGCCACAAGCCACTTGGTGCTTACGCTTTAATGGACTTATTAAAACAGGCGCAAACAGAGCAGGGCGGCAACACCAAATCGGTAGCGCCACCAACTGTCTACCGTGCATTAGATTTTTTGTTAGAACAGGGCCTTGTACATCGCCTCAATTCGCTTAATGCATTTATCGGTTGTTGCGAGCCAAACCAAAAACATAGCGGACATTTTTTTATTTGCTCAAGCTGTGAAAACACGGAAGAAATTTTGTCGCCACAGCTAGCCAAAGCAATTAACCGCAGCGCAAAATCAGCGGGCTTTACGGTAGAACATGAAGTCATCGAAATTGTCGGATTATGCCCAGCATGTGAGGAATAGACCATGTTGATTGACGCTAAACAGCTAAGCTTTGCTCGTGGCGGTAAGACTATTTTACAGGATATTTCAATGCGGGTTACTCGCGGCGAAATTGTCACCATTATTGGCCCTAATGGAGCAGGCAAAAGCAGCTTGTTGAAAATTTTGCTGGGACTAGAAAAACATGACAGCGGCACCTTAAAAACCAACGCTATGTTACGCGTCGGTTATATGCCACAGCAATTACAACTAAGCCCGCACTTGCCACTGACGGTTGAGCGCTTTTTGGCCTTAGCCAAAGCCAGTAAAGATGAGATCAAAATTGCCGCAAAAACTGTCGGTATTAGCGGGCTATTAAACCAAGCCATGCAAAACCTAAGCGGCGGAGAACAACAACGAGTATTGCTGGCAAGGGCTATTTTACGCAAACCCAACCTGTTGGTTTTAGACGAGCCAGTGCAGGGTGTCGATATAGCCGGCCAAGCCGCACTTTATCGACTAATAGGGCGACTGCGCGACCAGTTAAATTGCGGTGTACTGATGGTTTCCCATGACTTGCATTTAGTAATGGCCGAAACTGATACTGTGGTATGCCTAAATCAACATATCTGCTGCAAAGGCCATCCAGACGTAGTAAGTGCTCACCCTGCATATTTAGAACTATTCGGCAAACCCTTAGATTCAGCCCTGGCATTGTACACTCATCATCACGACCATACTCATGATCACGGCGCGAGCTGCAACCATGATGTCGATGAGAAATAGGGGGTAGTCATGCCGGATTTTATGATTTATGCCTTAGCAGCAGGACTGTGCTTAACCCTGATGACCGGCCCGATGGGCTCAATGGTAGTATGGCGGCGGATGGCATATTTTGGTGAAACGCTGGCTCACGCTGCCTTACTAGGCTTTGGCTTAGCGCTTCTATTTTCTCTGCCAACAACACTTGGCGTGATCTTAGCTAGTGTCATTATTGCAATTTTGCTATCAATATTAAGCCGCAGCTCTAATCTTAGTAGCGACACAATTTTAGGTATTCTATCTCACGGCAGCCTAGCGATTGGCTTAGTGCTACTTAGCCTTCTGCCCGGCGTTACCGTCGACTTAGAGAGCATTCTATTTGGTGATGTCCTCGCCGTAACAAGTAAGGAATTAGTATTAATCGGTTTAGTTATGCTCATCGTTATGCCGCTGTTATTTATCAACTGGCAAAGCTTTATTGCCATTTGCGTGCAAGAGCAGTTAGCAGAAGTTGAAGGCCGGCCAGTAAAACTGCTAAATAATTTATTTATGATAATGATGGCCTTAGTAATAGCTGTTGGCATGAAAGTTGTCGGGGTGATTTTAGTCACTGCCCTACTAATTATTCCAGCCGCCACCAGTAGAAGAATAGCGAGGTCGCCTGAACAAATGGCCCTTTATGCTGTTGCCGCTGGCATGCTGGCAGTTGTTGGCGGCATCCTTATGTCACTGCAATGGGACACTCCGGCAGGGCCGTCAATCGTAACTGTATGCGCCAGCCTTTTTGCCGTCTCAATGTTGTTGCCGCAAAAAACATAGCACTAGACTAACTAGCGTCATCAACAGTAGGCTACAAAAAAGGCCGCCTGCGGGTCACCTTTAAATATAAGAGTGAATAGCCAAATCTATGAATCAAAAACACGTCGTACTGACTGATAGGTAATTTTTACTTTAGTTGCATCAATAGGCGCTTTAAAAAACGCATGGTAATGTCCATAAGGGTTAATCAGCACGACGTTAGCCGTATGGTCAATGGTATAGTCGCCATTTTTTAAAGGAACCTTAGTGAAGGCCGCATTTAGATTGGTGGCAAAAGTTTGCAACACCATAAAATCGCCTGTTACCCCTTTAAATTCAGGGTCAAAAAACTCTAAATATTCGGTTAACTTGGCTGGGGTGTCACGAGCGGGGTCGGTGGTAACTAGCAGAACTTGGGTATCTTCCAAATATTTAGAATCGCCCATGAAGTCTTTAAATTTTTTCAGCGTCGCCAGTGTAGTAGGGCAGACATCCGGACAATAAGTGAAACCAAAAAACGCCAAAGTCCACTTACCTTCCAATTGCTGCAGGGTAAACGGCTGATTATCTTCATCAACTAACTCGAATGGTTTAATAACACGCGGGGTTTTAAGCAGATATAAACCATTAACCTTCATTTCACCTTCATGCATGATGCGCGGCGTAAGTATACGGTTTACGAAACCGGCAACCAAAATTGCTATAAACACCACAATCAGCATTATCGTAACTCGAATATTGCGCTGTGTTTGATCAACCATAACTAGCTACCAATAACTTGAGGAAATAAATAATGATCGACCAGCATTACTAAAAATAAGGTCATCAAATAAATCGACGAATACTTAAAGGTCTCCATCGGAGCCTGTTTATTATTGCCGCGAATAAGAATGATTGCCCAATATAAAAAGCCAGCACCTAAGACTAAGGCACCAAATAGATATAGCACACCCATCATGCCAACGACAAACGGCAGCAACGAGACAATAATCAGTAACACGGTATACAACAAAATATTCAGCCGGGTGAATTCAATACCATGGGTTACCGGCAACATCGGGATATCTGCCTTGGCATAATCGTCACGGCGATTAATCGCTAAGGCCCAAAAATGCGGCGGCGTCCATACAAAAATAATTAGTGCTAATAACAAGCCGTGTGGATCTAGTGAGTTGGTGACTGCAGTCCAGCCCAGTAGGGGCGGGGCAGCGCCAGCCAGACCACCAATAACAATATTTTGTGGCGTCGCACGCTTTAAATACATGGTATAGACGAAGGCATAGCCAAACAGCGACGCCAAGGTTAACCAAACCGTTAGCTGATTAGTCCACACTGACAAAATTGCCGTGCCAGCGATACCAAGTACCAGTGCAAAAACAATCGCATCACGGGTAGTTAATCGGCCTTGGGCTATTGGCCGATTTTTTGTCCGCGCCATAACCATGTCAATACGTCGATCAACCAAGTGATTAACAGCAGCAGCTGAGCCAGCACAAAGCGCAATTCCCAGATTGCCAAAAATCAATATCTCCCATGGCACCATTCCTGGGACTGACAAAAACATGCCTATTACTGACGTTAGAATCATCAACGCCACCACCACCGGCTTAGTCAACTCTAGATAGTCGCGCCAGCTAACCGGCCTATTTTCTTGTTCTATCACTGCGTCGGTCATCTGGAATCTCTTTGCTCTGTCGCCATATTTAATTCTATCGCTGTATACAGTCTATACAACACAGTCACCATGGTAATTAGCAACGTGGCGCCAATAATGTTATGTGCTACTGCCACCGATATAGGAAAATTAAAGTACACATTGCTAAGGCCGAGAATAACTTGTAAACACAACACCGCAACTAGAACTTTACCTAAATTTGATATGCGGCTGCTTTGTTGCCGCAGCATTGAAAATGATAATAATAATACTGCAATCGTGGTAATAATCGCGCCAACACGGTGACTGAAATGAATTGCTACCCGTGCTTCATTATCGAGAGTTCCACCAAGATAGTTTGGACCAATATGCTGGGTTAAATTAAAACCAGTAGCAAAGTCCATCGGCGGTAGCCATTCGTTTTGACAAGTTGGTAAATCTGGGCAGGCAACATCGGCGTAATTAGCAGTCAGCCAACCGCCCAGGGCTATTTGCAAAATGACAATAATAAAGCTCGCTATTGCTAAGGGGCGAATTGATTTAGTCCAGTCTCGTTCAGCCGAATTTAGTTGCCAGGGGTTGTTAGATAATCGCAGCCGCAGCAGCCAAAGTAGCGAAAAGGTGGTAAACCCCCCCATCAAATGGGCCGTAACGATTTGTGGCCATAACTTTAAAGTCACTGTCCACATACCGAACATGCCTTGCAAAATAATGAAGGCTAGCAAAAAAACAGGTAGTTTAATCGGATGACCTTGTTTTCGATTTCTAATAGCAACACCGGCCAGAACAATAGTAAACAGCCCTAAGCCTGTCGCTAAATAACGATGCACCATTTCAGGCCACGTTTTATCTAATTCTACCGGGGCGTTCGGAAAAGCTTCATTTGCGCTGCTAATTTCATCATGAGAATTTGGCCACAACACATGCCCATAACAGCCAGGCCAATCTGGACAGCCCAAGCCTGCGTCTACTAAACGGGTAAACGCACCTAATACTATTACCGTGACAGCGAATGCAACTGCCGCGGTTACAATAGTGTGTGAGGTTTTAAATTTAATATTCATCAACTTTCACCCGACTGCTTAAGTAAAAACTTTAAATCAGACAGTAAATCTTTAAGCCCATGCCGATCGGTATAACTCATCATCACAAAGCCCATAGGATCAATAAGAAAATAAGTTTTACCATCTCGGTAATCTACTCCATCCACATTGCCTACCAGCTGTTCTAGCTGTTCGCTGCTAACGAAAAAGCGCTCTAATCTCGGATATTCATCGGTGAGTAACGCATCGGTAGCTGGAGCAATATTTTGTTGATCAGTGACATAAAATCGGCGTAAACCATTCATATATTTACCCAGTGCAGCATGCATTTGACGAGTAAAATATAGCGTGGTTTGACAGTCGACATTACAGCCGCCTGCCGCCGGAATTAACACAGTCCATTTATGGACACCGTCGTTATAAATAAATTCGTTGTCGTCAGCGTCATAAACCGATACGGTTTCAATGCTGCGGGGTGGCTGAATCAGATCACCCTTATTGGTGGTAGTCTCAGGGATACCGAAACCAGAAAAATACATAAAAGTAAAAATAAGTAACCCGACTATCGGAATAAGCAGTATTAACCACACTTCTAATTTGCTGGTGTTTACCTTCGTGCTTTGATCACTCATTGCGCTATTAATCCTGTTCTTTATCTTTGTGGCCAAATTTACCTAGACCGGTAGCCACGTATAGACCAACTAAAACTATTGCCATCACAAACCACTGCACCGCGTATCCCGTATGTTTATGAACCGGCACATTAACTACCTGCCAATGACGCTCATACACGCCAGGGTTGGCCTCTTTTAGTCTGAGCACGTAAGGGAAAACATCACTGCCCAAGCTGGCTGCCATTTTATCTACTTCAACAGCCTGAATAACTTTAGGCCACGCCGCTCCCATGGTTTGCTCTGCCAGTAAAAATGGCTTGCCTAGGGGCACATAAATCTCTACTTCTAAACTTTGTAAGCCGGTAACTTTTGCAAGCGCGGGCAGCTCACTTCGATCCAAACTGCCTTGCACCCAACCCCTACTAATTAATACGGTTTGATTCGAGTTCAGATCAAAAAACGGTGAGATTATCTCATAACCAAAACGGCTCCGATACTGTTGGTTATCTAATAAAAACGGCTTCTCGTTGTCGAATTTACCCGTTAACAACACTGAGATATAAGAGGCTGCAGCAGTCACATCTAACTGACCCAGAGCCACTGGAAGCTGAGCCCGCCTATATTGCTCATTAGCGATAATCTGGCGCTTCTCTTCAGCTCTATCAAGCTGCCAAAATGCTAATGTCACCAAAATAGGCAGAAAAAACAGTACAAAGGCGGTCAACTTCCAACCGGGATTCCATTTAGTTGTTGTCTGAGAATGATTATTCGTCATATTCAGTTAAAACTCTCGCTGTTTACATTTATACTGTGGGGTGTTGTTATCAGGAGTAAAGTAATGATACTAAAAACCGCAATCGTCGTTCTATTTGTCCTACTGTTAGTTAGCCTCTTTAGTAGTTTTTACTTTTTAGCACAGGACCAAGGAAAGACAAAGAGGACCTTACATTCACTGGGCGTTAGAGTAACGCTAGCTGGAGCAATGATGCTGCTAATAGGTTATGGAATATACACTGGCGAGATTACGTCTAAAGCCCCTTGGGACGCGAAGCTAGCCGCATCCCAAGCAGTAAATAACTAGTCGCTTATATGATGTAAACGAACAGGAATAGACCCACCCAGACTACGTCAACAAAGTGCCAATACCAGCTAGATGCTTCAAACCCGAATTGATCGGTAGAACTGAAATGCCCTTTACGAACTGAACGCAACCATTGCACAGACAACATTATAGCGCCCAAACAAACGTGGAAGCCATGAAAGCCCGTTAGGATAAAGAACGTCGACCCGTATATGCCTGACTCTAAAGTTAACCCAAGATGCACATAAGCTTCATAATACTCATACGCTTGTACTGCAACAAAAGTAAAACCTAAGACTAGAGTGAGACCCAAGAATGCATTAAATTTACGACGGTCATCATTCTTAATTGCAGTATGAGCAAAGTGACAAGTCACACTAGACGTTAACAATAATATTGTATTCACCAAAGCTAACACTAATGGCACTTGTTGCTCTGCCGAGCTAAATGTACCTGTATTCGCTTGAATCTGATTAGCAACACCGCCAACAGCCTGCTGTGGAGTAACCTCTGGCGGCCAGCTATAAACAAAACCGTCCCATAATTGCTTGCCAGTTTCAAAATTAGAACCTTCACCCGCCAGCCAAGGACCCGATAAATTACGTACATAGAATAATACGCCAAAGAAGCAGGCAAAAAACATCACTTCAGAAAAAATGAACCAGTACATACCGATCACATAAGAGTGCTTTAACTGTTCACTGTTTAAGCCTGCACGATTTTCTTTAATTGCGGTACTAAACCACACAAATAATACCGAACAAAAACCTACAAATCCGGCAATACACAAATACCAAGATAAGCTACCATTGCCACTTTCAAAGGTAGCGGCATTAAATCCGCCTGCCGCCCCAACAATCATTATCGCAACCGAAGTTGCTAACAACAGTGGAAGCTTGCTTTGTTCCGGCACGTAATAGCTTTGATGCTCTGCCATGTTATTTCTCCGTATTCAATATTCTAACAAAAACTGTTTTTAGTTTGCGGCCATACGCCCAGTTACATCAAACAAGCTATATGACAAAGTGATGGTTTTGACATCTTTTGGCAAATCTTGGTCAACAATAAACTTCAGTGGCATTTCAACCGCTTCACCGGCCTCGAGCATTTGCTGGTTAAAGCAAAAGCATTCCGTTTTATGAAAGTATTCTGCTGCTTTTAATGGCATAACGCTTGGAATAGCCTGCCCGATCATAAAAGCATCAGTTGGGTTTTTAGCCAGAAATACCGTCTCTTCCAAAGCCCCAGGATGCACCCGCAAAGTACTTTTACTAGGGCCAAACTCCCATGTCATTCCGTCGTTATTGGTGGCGATAAACTGCACTTTGATCGTTCGAGTTTCGTCAACCACCACGTCAACCGCGGTATATGCCGTAGTTTGCGTCTTGCCGTTTAAACCGGTTATTTCGCAAAACACATCATATATAGGCACTAGAGCAAAGGCAAAACCGAACATACCAATCGCTAATAACGAAAGCTTACCAACGATCCGACCGACCGACTGCTCTTGGATATCTTCTGACATAATAATATCTCCGCGTTACAACATTGTTTACTTAACTTCTGGTGGCACACTAAATGTGTGGTATGGCGCAGGTGTAGCTACAGTCCACTCCAAACCTTCTGCACCTTCCCAAACTTGAGGGTCGTCAACTTTTTTACCAGATATAATTGTGCGGATAACGATGAAAATAAATAGTATTTGCGATGCGCCGTAAATGAAGGCACCGATACTAGACATCATATTGAAATCAGCAAACTGCAATGCATAGTCTGGAATACGGCGAGGCATACCAGCCAAGCCGATAAAGTGTTGCGGGAAGAAAGTAAGGTTGAAGCCAATGAATGAAACCCAAAAGTTTGCCTTACCCATTTTCTCGTCGTACATACGACCGCACCACTTAGGCAGCCAATAGTAAACCGCAGCAGTCATCGAGAATACCGCACCCGCCACCATTACATAGTGAAAGTGAGCAACTACGAAATAGGTGTCATGGTACTGCTGGTCAGCCGGTGCAATTGCCAACATCAAGCCAGTAAAGCCACCAATAGTGAACAAGAATATAAAACCGATACAGAACAACATTGGCGTCTCTAAAGTAATCGAGCCGCGGAACATTGTGGTAATCCAGTTAAACACCTTAACCGCTGTTGGCACCGCGATCAGCATCGTGGCATACATAAAGTACAACTCACCCGCTAACGGCATACCTACTGTATACATATGGTGGGCCCATACGATGAACGATAGGAAAGCAATAGACGCAGTGGCGTAAACCATAGAGTCGTAACCGAACAATGGCTTGCGCGAGAACGTTGGAATGATTTGAGAAACCACACCAAACGCTGGCAAGATAATGATATACACCTCTGGATGACCGAAGAACCAGAAGATATGCTGGAACAACACGGGATCACCACCACCGGCCGCACTAAAGAACGACGTACCGAAGTGAATATCGAGCAACATCATGGTTACTGCACCTGCCAAGACCGGCATTACAGCAATCAATAGGAATGCAGTGATTACCCAAGTCCATACAAACATAGGCATTTTCATGTAAGTCATGCCTGGTGCGCGCATGTTCATTACCGTCGCAATAATGTTAATCGAACCCATTATTGACGAAGCACCCATTACGTGAACTCCAAAGATAAAGAAGGTGACGCTTGGCGGCGCATAGGTGGTTGACAGCGGAGCATAGAATGTCCAGCCAAAGTTTGGCGCACCGCCCTCAACAAACAATGAAGAAAGAAGCACAGCAAAAGCAAATGGTAGCAACCAGAAGCTTAGGTTGTTCATGCGTGGCAACGCCATATCTGGCGCGCCAATCATCAATGGAATTAGCCAGTTAGCCAAACCAACGAATGACGGCATAATCGCCCCAAACACCATAATCAAACCATGCATGGTAGTCATTTGGTTAAAGAAATTTGGTTCAATTAGCTGCATCCCCGGCTGAAATAACTCAGCACGGATAACCATAGCGAAAGCACCGCCAGTGATAAACATAAGGGCACTAAACCAAAGGTATAGTGTGCCAATGTCTTTATGATTGGTGGTAAAGAACCACCGGCTTAAGCCCTTAGCAGGGCCATGATGATGTTCACCCATTACTATTGGCCTTTCTTGTAGTTGAATACGTCGACGGCTTGTACGCTGTCGCCCATGTTGTTACCAAACGCATTGCGCTGGTAAGTAATTACTGCGGCTAAATCTAAGTCGTTAAGTTGTGCACCAAAAGCTGCCATTGCAGATCCAGGGACACCATTAACCATCAGTGCAATATTTCTAGTTTGATCGCCTAATGGATAAGAGGAACCGGCCAACACCTTACCAATGCCACCTTCTCCGTTAGCACCGTGACAAGCTATGCAGTTTTTTTGATAAACCCCTTCACCCCTCTCTACCAGCTCGGGTAAAGTCAATGTTAAAGCCATCAATTCTTGCAGCTCCGCTGCGCCAGCTCGCTTTTCATCCAGCCAAGCATTGAATTCTTCTTCGCTAGTAACGTTAACAACGATCGGCATAAAACCATGACTTTTGCCACACAGCTCAGAACACTGGCCGCGATAAATTCCCTCAACTAAGGGCGTGGCATGCATTTCGTTAACAAAGCCGGGAATGGCATCTTTCTTGACTGCCAGGTCAGGCACCCACCATGAATGGATAACATCGTTAGCCGTCACTAAGAAACGTGCTTTTTTACCTACTGGCAGATACATCGGCTCGTCTACTTCTAATAAGTAGTTTTCACCTTTGGGCGCACGCCCATAAATTTCATCCTGACTGGTAGCTAAATTACTAAAAAAGGCGACGTTTTCGCCATCTTCAGTAAGATATTCATATTTCCACTTCCACTGATAACCGGTGATTAGAACATCTAGATCAGCATCTTCAGTATCGTAAATGTCGATCATTGTCTTAGTGGCAGGAAAAGCCATAATGATCAAAATGATTGCCGGCACGACAGTCCAAGATATCTCAGCCGTCAAATTTTCGTGAAAATTTGCCGCCTCAGCGCCGTTAGATTTACGATACGCATAAATAGCATAAAATAAGTAAGCAAACGTAAATATGCCGGTCACTACGCAGATATAAAATATCAGCATGTGTAAGTCATAAATGTCTTTGCCTATGGCGGTAATACTCTCTGACATATTCATTTGCCAGCGTTCCGCTTCTGCGTAAGCTGCACTACTCATACCAACCGTTGCCGACAGGCTAAGGGATGGTAAAAGCACTAGCTGCCTAAGCCACTTTGCTCGTAAGGCCATACTCACAGATCTCCAGGTTACGTTTACTAATACCCAAACTCAAAAATTCTTACGTTAACTACGCACCTAGGCGCAGAGCAGACTAAATTTGAGCTACTATTTAATTTTCTTGCTTCTTTAACTAGAAACACCAAAAACCTTACTCGCCACAATATATGGTGGGCAAAGCCTAAACTAGACACTATTTATTGTGTTTGGCTAGTCACGCTCCCTTTGAGGGTGCGACAATGGGGCGCAAGTATAGCAAACCCTTATATAGAAACGCCATATAACTTATATGTATACGCACTATTAAATCTAGGCAGCCCACCAAACCATGCGCACAAGTAAAACGCTACACCAAGATATTTGGTCGTTTACCTGGCCAATGGTCCTCACTAATTTATCGATTCCGCTACTGGGCTTAGTCGACACGGCGATTTTGGGACATCTTGACGACGCTCGCTACTTAGGTGCCGTTGCTATTGGTGGCTCGGTTATCGGCCTTTTTTACTGGGCTTTTAGCTTTTTACGTATGGGCACCACTAGCTTGTCGGCCCAGGCGTTTGGGGCAGGGCAGCAAGACAACGCTATCAACATCCTACTGCGCGCCATCAGTATTGGCTTAATGATTGGCCTAGCAATTACGGTATTATTCCCACCATTCGTGCCACATATGGTGAATTTGGTGGGTTATAACCCTGAATCAATGGCCTTGGCCAGCTCATACATCAATATCCGCCTATTGAGCGCACCTGCGGCGCTTATCACCTACGCCATTGTTGGTTGGTTTTTAGGCCAACAAAAGCCCAAAGTACCGCTAATTATATTAGTCGGAACCAATTTCACCAACATAATACTAGATTGGTTGTTTATTATCGTTCTAGAACTGAACAGCGATGGCGCCGCGATTGCCAGCGTAATCGCCGAATACATTGGCCTAGGTTTAGGTATTGGCTGCCTGCTCTATTTTAATCCCAGAATATTTAGCCTGTGGAAAGAAGCCGGACTCAGTCAGCTAGCGGCCTACCAAGAACTGATTAACGTCAATCGCCACCTCTTTGTTCGCACGGTTGTGTTACTGCTGACCTTTATGTTCTTTACCTCCCAAGGTGCACAACAAGGCGACGAAACACTTGCCGCCAACGCCATTTTAATGAACTTACTATTGGCGGTTGCCTTTGGGCTGGATGGTGTAGCACATGCCGCAGAAGCGCTAACCGGCAAGGCGGTAGGCGGCAACAAACTCGATGTGTTTTATGCTACCTGCCAAGGCTGCTGTCAGTGGTCGCTGGTAATTGCCGGCATTATCACTACGCTATTTTTAATTAGCGAAACCCAACTACAAAATTTGTTTACCGATATAGACGCGGTTAAAAATATTATCGGTGAATATTATATTTGGCTGGTTATGTTGCCGCTGGTTTCGGTTTGGAGTTATTTGTTGGATGGGATATTTGTAGGGGCAGGGAAATCTAAAGCCATGCGGGACTCTATGTTGCTGGCGAGTATTTTTGTTTATGCGCCGGTTTGGTATTTTTCTCGTGAACTGGGCAATCATGGATTGTGGTTAGCGTTTGTTGCTTGGAATTTGGCGCGTAGTGTTTCTATGGGGTGGTTGTTTTTTCGGTTTTCTCGTAATCGAGAATGGATTAATGCTTCGTAGATTTTAAGATTGAGTGCTTTCGCTTGTCAGCGAGTTACTTCTCTTTTGTGTGAAAAGAAAATGTAACCAAAAGAAAGCACACCAACTACAGTCGCCCTTCAGGAAACCTGAGCATTACCAAATATAACGGCCGTTCGGGAACTCACCAAAAATGATACTTAATCATTTTTTGCCTCAAACACCCCTCACTATAAGCGTCGTTAGATTTGGGAATACTCAGGCGACTTTAGATTGGGGATTTAAGGTCAAAAATAGTAACCAGGAAGAAGATAAAAAGGGCCCGCCTATAAGCTCAACCAAAAAATCATTTGTTAGAAGGATTTAATGTCAAGTCATGCGAATCCGTTTCTTCAACCGACAAGTTAATGTTGAGGCGATTCAAACCCAAAAAGTTTTTTGTGGCAGTTTTTTCACAAGTCAACAGATACGTTTTATTGGCCTTTACAGATATAGTTATGCTTGGTCGCGCATAGGCACTACCTCTGTCACAAAGCGTGTCAAATAGATATTCGCCCGGCTGTAGTTTTATTTCTTTTAGCCGCGCTTGATTAAGTGAGTTGATATTAGGATTTCCTATGACGGAATTTCCGCTTTCATCATATACATGAAGGGAATACACCGCGTAATCTGTATAGAAAGTGCCGGGACTATAAACTCCTTTAACTAAAGATAATTCTTCTTCATGTAATTCTAAATCGTTATATGTTTCTGAAAAGGTCGTGCATTCGCATAAGAGAAGAAACGTCATTGTTAACAGGAAAATTTTTATATATATAACTGTTTGACGCGTATGTATCCACTGGATGCTTCTTTATTATTTCTGCTAGACGTTGTCGATGTGGTCGCATGGGTTTCAAATCCTTTAGTTGATGTTTGTTATTGCTCCAATCACGGAGGAAGCTATGTCGTTGACAATAAATCGTGACTAGAGGAATTTAGCCCTTACTATTATCTCTCGCCCAGTGTTTTGGAAGAGGCATTATCTGATGGAGGGATAGTCTAATTTGATGGCTTAAAAGATCAATAACTTTTTATCTTTGCCCCCTAATCTAAAGTCGCCTGAGTTTTATCAAATATAACGGTGCGAAGCAGCGAGGGGTGTTTGAGCTAAAAATGATTAAGTATCATTTTTGGTAAGTTCCCGAGCGACCGTTATCTTTGGTGAAGCTCAGGGAACCCGAAGGGCGACTTAGCTGGGTGGCTTTCTTTTGGTTACATTTTCTTTGCCACCAAAGAAAAGTAACTCGCCGTGAGGCGAAAGCACTTGAACTAAAAGAAAGCTCAACTTAATGAGCAACAGGAAAAATACGTCCTTCAAAAACAGTCCCCCAAACACCAATATCCTTTAGCCGTGTCGGCAAAACCTCATAAGGGTTCTCATCAAGAATCGTAAAGTTAGCAACTTTACCAACAGCAATACTGCCAATCTCATCTTCCATACGCCAAGAGTACGCCGCATCAATAGTAATTGCTCTTAAGGCTTTATCAACCGACAAACCAAGCTCTGGCATTGCACTACCACCCTCTAACGTCTCACGCGTTACTGCCGCCCAAGCCAAATACAAAGGATCTGCTGGCGCCATAGGCAGATCTGAATGCAGCGAGATAGAAACACCTAAGTCTTCCAACGGGCCTAGCCTTACCATAGCTTGGGCACGCTCAGGGCCAACGCCAACCTCGCTGTATTTGTTGGCAAAGGCGGTTACGTAATAAGGATTGGCACTCACAATAGCGTCTAAGTCTTTTAAGCGTTGAATATGTGTTGGCGACGAGTTGGCAAAGTGAACAATGGTTGTACGATGATCTTGACGTGGATTTTCTTCCATACGCTTTTCTAAAATAGTTAGTAGTTCTTCTAAACCTAAATCGCCATTTACATGAATGTGGATTTGATAGCCGGCATCCCAAAATATTTTGGTTAGAGTGTCGATTTCTTCAGGGGTTTGAATCCACTCGCCGTGATGGCCATCTAGGTAGCCGTCTTTCATTTGCATTAGCTGGGAAATAATCGCTCCGTCCATTAGCAGCTTAACTTGCTTGGGAAAAAATCGTGCTTTCCCCGTCTGAGGTAGGGCGGCAGGAATTCTCTCAACAGCGGCTAACACTCCCTCTACGCCGTATTCAACGAAGGCGGTTTTTGCTTCCGGAATAAAAAACGAGTACATGGGCGTAGTTAAGCGCTGCAAGCTTAGCTTGTAAGCCAATAAAATATTGCTATCAATCAATGCACCTGGCTCGTTAAATGCGGTAACGCCATTGCTGTGCAATATTTCTATCATTTGATTAAGCCCGCTTAGCAACCGAGTAGGGCTGGCAAGATCGGCCATTATTAGCGGGGCTATGTACTGAAATGCGCCGTTTTCATAAAAGTGTCCACGCTGAATATTCGATTGCCTGGCAACCTCATCGCCTGCGGCATCAATCGAGTGTTGGGCAATACCATATTTTTCAATTGCTGCAGAGTTTAAGTAAAACTCGTGACAACTGCGATGCCAAATAACAATGGGCCGAGTGCTGCTTATTTCATCTAATGCTTCACGAGAGAGTTCGCCATGAAAGTATTGATGATAACCCCAACTAAACAACACATCGTCATCACTTTGTTTTTCTTGTTCAGCAAGTTTTGCTAAGTAGTCATCACCCCCGTTGGCAGCAGGCCATGTTTTGTCTGGCAGCTCCCAGGCTTCAGGCGCTATCACCGCCATTGATAAAGTTAGCGCGCCAAGTAAGGGGTGTAAGTGCTGCTCTATAAAGCCGGGCATAATGGTTTTATCGCTAAACTCTTCGCTAAGCGTATACGTCTTGCCTTCTAGATTTTTGACTACTTGCTCGATAGAACCCACATCTATAATTCTGCCATCTTCAACCACCACGGCTTTTGCCAGCGGTAGTTTTTCATCCATAGTGACAACTGATTTAGCTGTGTAGATTACCGTTTTTGGCGCCGTTAATTTATACCACTTGTAACCAATAACATCGGAGTAATAAAAGCCCGCCGCAATAACAATAAGTAGCATTAGTAGTCGTAAGATTGTTTTCATAATTGGCTCTGGTTATTTCATTCAGCAGGGTAGGTATAGAACTTCCAACTACGACTAGCGGTATCTAAGCTGTCATATAAAACTTGAGCGCTAGTATTATCCTCGCCGGTTACCCACTGTAATCTCACTGCGCCACTGGCTTTGGCATATTGCCTGCAGTGCTCTATCAGTTTTCGGCCGACACCTTTTTCACGCGCAGTTGTAGCCGTAAATAAATCATTCATTATGGCAACCTTGGCGGCAATGGTTGAGGTGTACGTTAAATAGACTGTGGCAAAACCTATCGCTTGCCCTTTTTGGCGATATAAAAATTGGCAGCCAGAGGGATTGTCTATGCCAAACTGTGAGAAGAACTGGCGATTGCGCTCATCACTGATATCAGTAACTTGATAAAATTCTTGGTACTGACGCATTAATGGCAATAGCTCTGCTAGGTTTTTTTTATCAACCGCCTCGATATTGTCCCCAATACCACTCATGTTTTGACGCCAAAATAAGTCACAATCATATCGTCTACCCCCATATTCACTAACTCGTGTTTTTCGCCGGGGGCAACGGTAATACAATCGCCGGTATTTAGCGGCAACACTTTATCATCTACTTTTATCGCGCCTTCACCAAACTGAATATAAAACACTTCGGTCATGTCAACGTGCGCATGCTCAAGCGCCACTTCCCCAGGCGGGAAGATGGCTTGAGAAAAATACACAATATTAGGAACTTCACCCGGCTGAATAAAGATGGTTTTAACGATATTGGCATTGTGAGAAACCTGTGTTTTAACAAGATCTTCTTGGCGAATAATTTTCACGATGATTACCTGCAGCTAAGTTTTTTACATTAGGCCACAAGGTAAACTGTTAGCGCTAATAAAACTAACTTGCAAGCTGTGGGATCAACTCGGCAAATTCATCTATCATTGGCATCACAATTTCAGGTTTATCCCAATTTTCCATGCCAACACCGACCAAGGCACGAGTTACCCCTAAGTCGCGATAGCGTTTTAATTTATCCGCATCCGGTGAATCCATTACCACCAGCGTTATATCCATATCATCTGGATTGCGGCCAGCATCACTCACTTGTTGGCGATAGTTTTTAATCGACTCAGCTGGGTCCAATAACGCCACATCGGCAGGCATCCAACCATCTGCCCATTTAGCGGCATGGCTAATACCCAATGGGCCCATTACACCTAAAATAACCGCAGGCCCTTTAGCTTGCATAGGTTTTGGCTCAAACCAAACTGGATCAAAATCAACCATCTCGCCGTGATACTCTGGCGACTCTTGCTGCCATAACGCTTTGGTGGCAGCGACGGTTTCTTTTAATGCGGTGAACCGTCTGCTCCACGGCAGAGCCGTTACATTGGTGAACTCTTCTTCATTCCAACCTACACCACTGCCAATTATCACTCGTCCATTAGAGTGTCGATCTAGCGTAGCGATTGTTTTCGCTTGAGAAATTAGCTCACGCTCCAACAACAAGGCGACACCCGTACCAAGTTTTAATGTGGTCGTTGCGCTCGCTGCTAGCATTAGCGAAATATACGGATCCATCATTTTCTTATAGGGTTCTGGTAACTTGCCGCCAACCGGATAGGGCGTTGAAAGGCACATAGGGATATGGCTGTGCTCCCCATACCAAAGTGATTCAAAGCTGCAGTCTTCCAAGCGCTTAGCCAACACATCGGGGGCAGGGTCCAGCACGGTATTCATTGAATTAAAGCCGAGAAACATAGCGTCGCCTTTTTAGCTATTTATTATTAGCTCAGCATAACCAGTTACAAGGTAAATGCGATTTACCAAATGTTTAGCTTATAAGCAACCACTGGCTAAGCGGCGCTTTGTAGGCAAAGTCGGGTGAGGACTGGTTATGGGTTTTAATATATTTAAAGCCGCAGGCTTGCAGCGCCCGCTGGGCCTGCGTATTTATTGCCGATGGCTCGCAATACAACTGGTCAAACTTGAATTGATCAAACAAGGTTTTTATTGATTGCTGGAGGAATTTTTGGCCATAGCCAGATTTGCGCAATTGTGGCTGAATTAAATACATATGCAAATAAGCATCACTGCCATAAACAATACGGTCAACGAAAGTAAAACCGACCATAGCGTCGTCTATATCCCATACTAAAAAATAAGCCGACACTTTATACAAAGGTTGATAAAGATTTTTTTCAAACCACTGTGTCCAATCGTCTTCAAGTTTTAGACTCGCGCCATCAATACCAATCTGATCTAACTCGGCAACAGACAAGCGAAGGAAATAGGCTATGATGCCATCGACGTCGCCTAATTTTAGCTCTCGTATCCCAGCTTTCATGGTGTCTCTAACTGCTCGGCTAACTGTTGTAACTTAGCCATATCTTGAGGCGAAAAATACTTTGCCATAGCAGCGGGATTATTCTGTAACTCTACCATAATAGCGTTCATTTGATTTAGATCGCCATTGGCGCTATTAATAATTGCAGTCATAACCGACGATGATAGTGCATAAACTGCAGCCGACTTTTTCTCATCACTATTAACAAGTTCTCGAACAGCTTGGTCAGCACTCGCGGCGGCAGGGTTTGCACTGACTAATGCATCGCGCTGGGCTTGGTCGGTTAACAAGCTGATAGTTTGTTGTAAGGCAGCGACTGATTCAGGATCTAAATTTTGCGCCCAAGGATTAGTGGTAACAAAGACTAGGCAGGCACATACCAGTAACTTTTTCATATTTTTAGCTCAACTCAAAGTCTTGCAAGCTCACGTCTTTGCGTTCTTGCTTAAAGGACTTAAATCCACCCGGATAAATAAAGGGGTGATGGCCATCAGCGGTCGAATAGTAACTAGTACAACTAGCTTCGCCCCAAGAAAACTGACTAAACTCACCCATCATCCACTGATTATATTCATCACACAACTGCTGCTTTACATCGAGCACAGAGCTGCCGCTAGCTTGTAATTCTTTAACCAGGCGGACAATACATTCCGCATTGGTTTCAGCGGTAATAAAATAAGACACCGACAATGCTAAACCGTTTGGGCCAATAGCAAAAAAATAGTTAGGAAACTGAGGCGTTGCTATCCCTTTAAATGCTTCTGGCGAATGCGCCATAGTGTCGGCCAAGTTTTTACTAGCAACACCCAATACTTCAATACGATCAAAATCCATTAGTTTATAACCGGTGCAATAAACAATAACGTCAGCTTCTAGTTTTTGCCCGTCGCTGGTGATTAAGCCCGCCTCTACTATCTCTGCCGCGCCAGCAGCAATGAGGGTAACGTTGTCTTTATTTAGCGCCTGATAAAAGTCGTCTGATACCAACGCACGCTTACAACCAAAGCGTGTTTGTGGCGTCAAAATCTGCTGTAATGCTTCGTCTTCAATCACGTCCTTTATATATTTTTTCCCCATATTTTCAAACATGTCCATCCGCTTATGGCCTAGCTCGACACCTTTTTCAATGCCGCTCATTAACAAGCCTTGGCCGGCCCGCAGTGCTTTCATTAATATGGGGAATTTATTAAATAGTTTGCGTTGACGATCTGAATATATTTTTCTTCGCCGCGGCATTATCCAATTGGCCGTGCGTTGCAACACAAATAATTGATCAACCACTTTGGCAAGCTCTGGCACAACTTGCACCGCAGCAGCGGCAGAGCCGACAACTATCACTTTTTTACCGGTCAAATCGACATCGTGATTCCACTCGGTACTATGCCAACTTGGCCCTTGAAATGCCTCCATTCCTTTAAGATTAGGATAGGCGGCGGTATGCTGATTGCCCATCGCATTGATAACAATATCAAATTGCTGCGGGTCGCCTTTTTCAAATTCAAGCTGCCAATGTTTGTTGCCAAAAATCGCCCGAGTTATACGATTATTATAGCGCATATGAGACGTCAGCCCAAGCTTGCCAACACAGTCTTGCAGATATTCTTTGATTTCATTTTGCGGCACAAAACTCGCTGACCAATTAGGATTTGGCAAATAAGAAAAAGTATAAGAGTGCGCCCATACGTCGCAGGCTAAACCGGGATAACTATGGATTTGCCAAGTACCACCTGCAGCGGGTTCTTTTTCGAAAATAGTAAAGCTGTTAATACCCTGATGTAATAACTCTCGTCCAACTGCAATGCCGGATGGGCCTGCACCAATGATGGCAATATTCATTGTTTTATTGGACGACATTTTTACCTCATTATTTTTATTTTTTAATGAATGGTTTTATTTCCTATCTCAGTGCCTAAACTAAGTACTTGCACATCTTCACTACCTGGCACCGACTTTTCACCAGCGCGAGGCTGATTAACCCGTGTTTTAATTTCAGTAATATTGCCATTTTCATCTTGCTGGTCGCTGTAGCCACAGCGCACACATTCTCGAATCTGCACATCGTCTCTTACGAACATCACTAATTTGTCCAATTGCGAACAACTAGGGCAAACAGCGCCGGCTATAAATCTTTTAGTTGACTCACTCATGCGACATCCTCTAGTTCAATACCACTATGGCGTAGTAGTGCATCGACTGTCGGCGGCCTACCTCTAAAAGCAATAAAGCACTCTAATGCTTCTCTGCTGCCACCTTGTTCCAATATTTGCTCTAAAAAATCTTTAGCCGCATGGCCTTCAAAAATGCCTTCTTCTTCAAATCGAGCAAAGGCATCGCTTGACAGAACCTCTGCCCATTTATAACTGTAATAGCCCGCCGCATAACCACCAGCAAAAATATGCCCAAAGCTGTTTTGAAAGCGATTAAATTCTGGCGGAATAATAACTGCCACCTGCGCTCTTACTTCGGCTAACACCTGCTGAATTTTTGCCGCGCTATTAATGTCTTTTTGCAAATGAATCTGCATATCAAACAATGAAAATTCTAACTGCCTCACCATTTGTAACCCAGACTGGAAGTTTTTGGCAGCGAGCAAACGCTGTAACTTTAACTCAGGTAATGCCTCGCCGGTTTCATAGTGACCAGAAATTAATGCCAAACCTTCTGGCTGCCAGCACCAATTCTCCATAAATTGACTCGGCAGCTCAACCGCGTCCCATGCTACGCCACTAATTCCCGACACAGACATGGTCTCTACTTTGGTAAGCATATGATGCAACCCATGGCCAAACTCATGAAACAAAGTAGTCACTTCATCATGAGTTAGCAAAGCTGGAATACCGTCAGTTGGCGGGGTAAAGTTACAAGTCAAAAATGCGGTTGGCAGTTGCATACTGCCATCACTGCGTTTAATTCGACTGCGGCAGTCTGCCATCCATGCGCCGCCACGTTTGTGCTCACGCGCGTAGGCATCTAAATAAAAATTGGCCAGCTCCAGCCCATCTCGGCTTATCCGATAAAACGTTACATCATCGTGATAAATTTCGGCAGCGGTGTCGGCAGTAATCGTTACGTTATAAAGGCGGGAGGTTATTTCAAACATTCCCGTAATAACCTTGTCAGCAGGAAACCAAGGCCGAAGCTCTTGGGGCGAAATGGAGAACTTTTGCTCACGCAATTTTTCACTGTAGTAGGGCACATCCCAAGCTTGCAGCTCGGTCACTCCATAATTAGCTTTAGCGAACTCAGTCAATTGCGCTAAATCTCTTTTGGCAACTGGCAAACTACTGCTAACAAGTTGTTGTAAAAACTCCATTACCTGAGCAGGAGTTTCTGCCATTTTCGTTGCCACAGATCGATATGCATAGCTATCAAAACCAAGTAGCTCTGCTAACTGTTGGCGCGCCCCGAGAATAGACACCATCTTGTCATCATTATCCCATTGGCTATTATCTGGTCCTTCTTTCGATGCTCGGGTGCTAAACGCCACATAAACTTCTTGGCGCAACTGTCGGTCGTCGCAATATTGGATTACTGGTAAATAACAGGGGACGTCGAGCGTTAATGCATAACCTTCAAGCTCGCGCGCCTTGGCTGCTTGCGTCAATGTCGGTAACACCGCTGCAGGAATACCGGCTAATCGCGTCGCGTCTGGTAAATGTTTAAACCAAGCTTGAGTAGCATCTAAAACATTATTAGAAAAACTAGTTGTTAACTCAGACAACTGCTGCTTTAACTCTCCGTAAAGCTCTTTTTTGTCGTCGGGCAAAGCAACTCCGGCAAGAGTGAAGTCTCGTAGTTCATTGCTCACCATTTTTTGCTGGGCCGTAGTTAGATCGTTAAACGCCGGTGAATCAGCTAGGCTTAGCCAGGCTTGATATAACTCATTGTTCTGTCCCATTTCTGTACTATAAGCCGTTAACAGCTGCTGCGCTTTTTCATACTCTGCTCTCAATGCTGGACTGTTTTTTACGCCATGTAAATGACTTACTGGTGCCCAAGCACTGTTTAGTTCATCTGCTAATTCTTCCAGTGGCTGGGCAAAATTCTGCCAAGTAAATGGCGCGCCTTCTGATAACCGCTGCTTTATTTCACTGCGGTTTTTGTCTAATAACAGCTCTACTGCAGCTACGACATGGGTGTCATCAATATCGTTCCAACGAGGCAACGTACTATAATTATTTAACAGTGGATTATCGATCATGGAAAACCTTATGAATGATGAGTCTAGTTTGTTCTCGGCTATAAAGCGCCAAAGTCTTGTAGATTTTTATATATGCCTTGGGCTAGCTGAGCATAACCTTTAGCGTTAAAATGAACCGCGTCGCTTTTAATACTTTTATCACCTTGTAAGTCAGGCAATAGATCTGCCACATAGGCCACTTGAGTGTTCTCTGCCGCTTGGTTGATAAAATCGGCAGCGGACAAAAATAAACCGAAATCAGGCACCCCCACTAACAATACTTGCGCGCCGCTCGCTTGGATCAAATCAATCATGGCTTCTAGATTCTGGCGCGCTAGATCTTTACTTTTGCGACGCAAAATATCGTTACCACTATGGCATAAGATCACCAAAGCGGGCTTGGTCTGCTCCAAGACTGCTGGCAGTCGCGCTAGGCCTTGCGCCGTTTGCTCGCCCGCAATACCTTTGTTGATAACTTTAAGGCCCGCTAAATTAGCTAGCACGCTGGGATAACTAGTACCTTTAGCTGCGCCCGTACCAAACGTCAAACTATCTCCGAACGCTAAAATAATAGCATCATCTGCTAGCGGTTGTAGTTTGTGATTAGCGTCGCAGGCCGCCAAAAATAATGTCGCTAAAACCATAATTGTTAACAGTCGCTGCATCGCAAGCTTCCTCTTTGCCTTTTATAGCCTTATTTATACTGCGTTATTTCTCAGCCGTGCTATTACTGGCGTTGTTTGCGGTTTTACGCCTCGCCATAACTCAAAAGCAGAAGCCGCTTGCTCCACTAACATCCCCAAGCCGTCCGCCGCTTTACTGCAACCGTTATCTCTCGCCCATTGTATGAACACTGTATCTTGCGGCGCATACATCATGTCATAACAAGCCGTTGTGGCTTTGAAAACAGACGCCGGAACTGGCGGTAAAGCGCCGGTTAAGCTGGCGCTAGTGCCGTTAATGATTAAGTCGAATTCCCCTTCGACAGCATCGAAACCTAAACCTTTAAGATTGCCGCTGGCACGAAACGCTGTGGCTAACTGCAGCGCTTTTTGTTCAGTGCGGTTGGCAATGATGATTTCAGCTGGCGCCTCAGCTAACAGCGGCCCAAGTACGCCGCGTACTGCTCCGCCGGCACCTAAGACTAAGATCCTTGCGTTGCTAATCTGCCATGCTAAGTTACTAGTAATATCACTAACCATGCCTATACCATCAGTATTGTCACCGATGATCTGACCATTGGCTTGCTTAGCTAAGGTATTGACCGCGCCAGCTTGACGCGCCCGCAGACTTAATTGCTGGGCATACTCATAGGCTTCTAATTTAAACGGCACAGTAATATTTAAGCCTTTGCCACCACGGTTGAAAAATGCATCAGCGCGGCTGACAAACTCGTCTAACTGAACCAGCGTCTTTTCGTAACTAAGATCCTGCTCGGTTTGGTTAGCAAACTCGGCATGAATAAGCGGCGACTTACTATGTGCAATGGGGTTTCCAAAAACCGCATATTGGTCTGTCATGGTGAAATCTCTTGAGTAAGGTTTGCAACTTTTCCTGCCGCCGCCATCGCTTCAAGCCGCTCTAGACTTCTAGGCCAGCAACCCTGTAACTTATTTTGATGACAAAAGTTATCGGCTGCATTACTGGCACTTATTAAACCTTGATAAACGCCTGCTGCCACAATATAACTCGCGACACCATTATCTAAAATGTAGGCAATGCCAATATCATCAGTCGACAAGGCATTTTCGTTAACCCAATTTTGCGCATCTCGCTGCAAACTAAATTCAGCCAATTGCACGGTATATAAATCGCTTAAGTCGAGGCCACTAACTGATTCCGATTTGTAACCTAACGGCTCTACAGATACTTGCGGGGCGGTGGTTATAGGGCTACCCGGCAGGCTATAAGAGTCTATCGCTAGTGATTTGCTAGTCAATAATACTAACACTAGTAGTACGATAATATTTTTCATGACAATTGGACCGGCCATAGTAACTTTATATCCAGTCACGCGGGGCTAAATAATTATCATATAAATTCGCCTCAGGACTGCCTGCTATCGGCTGCCAGTCATATTCCCACCGAGCTAGTGGTGGTAATGACATTAAAATAGATTCTGTTCTGCCACCACTTTGCAATCCAAACAACGTGCCGCGGTCGAATACCAAGTTAAATTCTACGTAACGACCGCGGCGATATAACTGAAAATTTCTTTCGCGCTCAGCATATGGCATGCCTTTGCGCTTATTTAGGATCGGCCGGTAGGCTTTGATAAAGCTATTCCCCACTGATTGGATATAGCTAAAGCTCGTCTCGAAATCCAATTCATTAAAATCATCAAAAAACAAACCGCCAACGCCGCGAGTCTCATCCCGATGTTTTAAGTAAAAATATTCATCACACCATTTTTTAAAGCGTGGATAAATGTCATCGCCAAATGGCACGCAGGCATCATTTGCTGTCTTGTGCCAATGCAAGCAATCTTCTGCAAACGGATAATAAGGCGTTAAATCGTAACCGCCGCCAAACCACCACACCGGCTCTATGCCTTCTTTTTCCGCCACGAACAATCTGACATTAGCATGAGCAGTAGGTGCATAAGGATTTTTGGGATGCAACACTAAACTCACCCCCATGGCTTTAAAGCTACCACCCGTTAGCTCAGGGCGATGTGCTGTAGCAGATGCGGGCAAAGTGTCACCGTGTATCATGGAGAAATTCACCCCACCTTTTTCAATCACGGCGCCATCATTCATTACCCGCGTTCTACCGCCGCCGCCGCCAGGTCTTCGCCAGCTGTCTTCAACAAACTTAGCCTGACCATCCTCAGCCTCTATCTGCAGACAGATATCATCTTGCAATTGCTTTAGGTATTGCTCAACAGCATCTAAATTTAGTGACATAAGGTTCTCTTTATTAGCCAGACCGAATAACTTGGTCGGTAATCAGGTTTCTAATTGTTGACGGATTCTTAGCGCCACCGACTGAGCCCTCTAATATCCCATCTAATTGCTCACCAAAATAGCCTTTAACTGAGGCGCTATCTAATGCTGGCGGCTTACCGCTGGGGTTAGCAGAAGTTGATACTACAGGGCCGCCAAAGGCATGGCATAATTTTTTAACGGTGGGATGGGCGCTAACTCTAATGGCAACTGTTGAATACTCGCCTACTATCCAAGCTGGCAGTAAATTACCGTGGGAGACTAACCAGGTATTTGGACCCGGCCAAGACTCTGCTAGTTTCTGTCGTTGCTCAGTCGTTATACCCTCGAGTAACGGCTCGAACACTTCGATAGTATCAGCAATCAGTATTAGCCCTTTGGTTTCTGGCCTACTTTTTAGCACTAGCAGCCGTCTAACCGCGATCTCATTAAAGGGGTCGCAGCCCAAGCCCCAAACGGCCTCAGTAGGGTAGGCAATCACCCCCCCAGCACGAACAGTACGCGCAACTAATTCAGCCTTAGATGACAAAGAATCCATTGCTACAGAAGCTTCGCTTTAATCACTGACAGACAACTATCTGACGTTACTAAAACTGCAACAAAAGAGGTGATAATTGGGCTCTCCAAACAAGGTAAAAGGCCGCAGGCTATCGAACTAGCAGCTCGGTTGCAAGTAACCAGCAACACCCATTTTAACGTTCTATCGACGCTGATAGCCACCACTAACCGCGGTCACACAATCTAGCAACTCAAGCTCTAACATATAGCCGCTCAACTCATAAACGGGCAGCGCTAAGCGGCCACTTAACTCATCCGTACTGATGGGGTTATAGCCCATTGCCTCAACAATACTGGCCAAATTCTTCGGTAGCATAAGTGCCCCGCTAGTTAGCTCTAGCGGCGGTTCATTGGCGGTATATTCGCCCAAGCTCGATTTCAATTCGGTTAGAATGTCGCCTACCGTCTCAACTAGTACCGCGCCTTGGCGAATCAGTGAATGGCAGCCGCGTGTTCTAGGGTTGTGAATAGACCCGGGGATGGCAAACACTTCACGGTTATATTCCATCGCTAACTTGGCTGTAATTAGTGAGCCGCTTTTTAACGCCGCCTCTACCACCAGCACGCCACAAGATAAACCAGCAATAATACGATTACGTTTAGGGAAATGGCCTGGTCGTGGCTGGGTCGTTGGCAGATATTCACTAACTAATACGCCATGGCGCTGAATGTCTTGCGCCAGCGCGTGATGCCTTAGCGGATAAACTACATCAACCCCGCTACCCAGCACCGCACAAGTATCACCCCCACCAGCAATTGCACCGCAGTGAGCGCTGCCATCTACGCCTAACGCCATGCCACTGGTTATCGTAATACCGCTCACAGCCAGCTCTTTGGCAAACGCCTGTGCCAGTGCAACGCCATCATGGCTAGCATTACGACTGCCAACAATAGCAATCTGAGGCTCATGTAAAACGGTCAACTTACCTTTGGCATATAGCATCGCCGGAGGGTCATCGATCATCGCTAGCCTCGCCGGATAGTTGTCAGCGCCAAAGACAATAGGCGTGATATTTTGCTCAAGCATTGCTTCCCAGCTTCGCTTCGCTTTATCCCACTGCTGGTTATTAGCGGTAGCCTTAGCACAAGACTTTATTCTATTAACCGCTTGACGCGTTAAGCCAAGTTGCAGCAGCTCTGCTACCGGTGCCTCGATAGCTTGTTGCGGATCAACATAATGGCGCGTTAAGTGCAGCAACGATTGGCTGCCGATACCAGGAATTGAATTTATAAAGTGCCAATAAAAGAGGGCAGACTGCATCAGACTCATCCTTGAGTGAACTATAGGCGGCCATCCTGGCCACGCAACTAAATATTACTATTATGGCCTTAAAACAGGATCTCCAACCGACAATACTTGCTCTGCGGTCAATACAATTGCATAGCTTAATTTTTCATGTACTTTGAAAAACATCAACAAACCTGCCTTGTCATCCGGTAACTGCACCAGCTCTTCGGCCACTGGGTCATAAACATTTTCGCCCTTACGATAGATTCTCAATACATTGCCAGGCTCTATGCCTTCACGTTCCCCCAAATTAACAATAACCACATTCATTGCTCCAATCTGCGAAACGCCCGACTCAACCCCAACAATTTCACCACTAACAAACTCTTTAGGCTTGCTCGGCTGAAAAAAAGCTCGAACCGGCTCTTCAACCGTTGGCAGTAAAGTATCACCTTGTTTTATCTCCCCATGAGTACTATTGACAATTAGGCGTGCAATATCTTTGCTGACCGATATCAATCGACTTTCGCCAACTGAGGTGGCCTGAATACCCAAAAGTTCTCCTGTTTCAGGATCATTAAAAACCTCTCCCTCACGGAATATGCCATAGACTTTGTTATCACCACTGAAATCTCCGCGACCGAAAATTTCATCCCCTGCACCGGCAAGAATATGACGCCTAGTACCAGACATTACATAAGGCGCACCTTCCATATCTTCTGGATTAACAAAACGGCTGTCACGCATGAACGCGTGTATTTCTTCCAGCGGAATTGCAGGAATTGCAGGCTCTAACTCTGTGATACCGACGGTTGGCGACAATTTCACGGTATTAGCTGCCATGCCACGGTTTAAACGTAAGCTAGGCTGGCCATCGACATAAACCAAACTTAGTGAGTCACCGGGGTAAATTTTATGAGGATTTTCTATCTGTGGGTTAACCTGCCAGATTTCCGGCCATTCCCAAGGATTAGCCAAAAACATCCCAGAAATATCCCAAAGGGTGTCGCCTTTTTTCACCACATAAAAATCTGGATGGCCGTCTTTCATTTCCAGCGCAGACACCACAGATGCCAGCAACAATAATGACGCCGCAAATAATGACAATACCCATTTTTTCATCAGACTTTCCTTTTTTCTTCTAATCTGTCATTTCAAATACGTTAATACTGCATGAAGCCTTTTTGCTCGACACTCTGTATACTATAGCACTTGACATGAAAATAACCGGTTTGAGATTAATTTCTTCTTAGTTCTCATCATCTTAGCAGGCCAAGTTAGCCTTATACTAGAAGTACATCACAAAGCTAATGACCATATTAAACATATTAGAATTCCCTGACGTCAAATTAAGAACCAAAGCCATGCCGGTCGAAATCGTTGATGATGGGATTAAAATTCTTGTCAAAGACATGTTTGAAACCATGTATGACGCTAAAGGCATTGGTCTTGCAGCGACCCAAGTAGACGTTCACCAGCGCGTTATTGTGATGGACTTATCCGAACAAGGCGACGCACCAAGAGTCTTTATTAACCCAAAAATCACGGTATTGTCTGCCGATTTACGTGCATACGACGAGGGTTGCCTATCTGTTCCTGGATACTATGAGGCAGTAGAACGACCCGCCCATGTGAAAATAAATGCCCTCGACGAAAATGGCGACGGCTTTGAGATAGAAGCCGATGATATGTTGGCTACCTGTATTCAGCATGAAATAGACCATTTAGAAGGCAAGCTGTTTGTTGACTATATTTCTAGCTTGAAGCGCGGGCGTATTCGAAAAAAACTCGAAAAACAGCACAAGCAAGAGCGCAGCTAAAATGACCACAAGCGCTCATAGTCTTCGCATTGTCTTTGCTGGTACTCCTGAGTTTTCAGCACAGCATCTAAAGTATTTAATTGACTACGGCCACAATATTGTCGGTGTCTATACCCAGCCCGACCGCCCCGGCAAGCGTGGCAAAACACTTGTTGCTAGTGCGGTGAAACAAGTTGCCGATGATCATCAGCTGCCTATTTACCAGCCCATTAACTTTAAATCTGAACAATCACAGCAACAATTAGCTGAATTGAATGCCGATATAATGGTCGTGGTCGCATATGGTTTACTGCTGCCACAAGTAATATTAGACACCCCCAAGTTTGGTTGCATCAATGTGCATGCCTCTATATTGCCCCGCTGGCGTGGAGCGGCTCCAATTGAGAGAGCGATAGAGGCTGGCGACAAACAAACGGGCATTACTATTATGCAAATGGACGCAGGTCTCGACACTGGCGCCATGCTGGCAAAAGTCTACTGCGGTATAAACGCCGGCGACAACGGCGACAGCCTGCGTGAAAAGCTAGCAGGAAGGGGGTTTACCTCGCTGGTACAAACACTGGCCGATATTGCCAATGATGAGCTCCAAGCAGAAGCGCAAGACCATAGCTTAAGCACTTATGCAAGCAAACTGAGCAAGTATGAAGCCGCTATCGACTGGACTCAAAGCAGTACTGATATTGCGTTAAAAGTTCGGGCTTTTAATTCTGCCAATGTCGCTTATACCGACTTACCCACCGATAGAAATGTTGCGCGGGTGAAAATTTGGCAAGCGTTGGCAAGCGGCGAAAATCACTGTGTAATTCCCGGCACTATCATTAAAGCTGACAAACAATCTATTAAAGTTGCCTGCGGTGAAGGGGTTGTAGATATAGCTCTTTTACAGCTCCCTGGGGGCAAAGTGTTAGATACTGCCGCAATTTTAAATGGTCGTGCAAACTGGTTTACAGCAGGCACTATATTTGGATCTAACTCCTAGTGGCAAAAATAAAAAAAGTTATCACTAATCCCCGTGCAGTAGCGGCGCAAGTTTTGGCAGAGCTTATCAGTAAAGGTAGATCCCTTGCCTTGTTGCTGCCTCCAGCCGTTGAACGCATTGATGAAAAAGATCGCGGCCTACTACAAGAACTTTGCTATGGAGTCGCTCGCCTATCACCTCAGCTGGTCGGGGTCATTGATCAACTACTGAAGAAACCGCTACGAGAAAAAGACTCCGATATATATGCACTGCTATTAATAGGTGCCTATCAGCTCAGCTATATGCGGGTGCCAGACCATGCCGCCATGTCTGAAACGGTAGAAGCAGCAAAACAGCTGAATAAAATTTGGGCTAAAGGTTTTATCAACGGCGTACTAAGGCAGTACAGCCGACGACAACAAATTTTAGAGAACAACTTAAGCGATGCCGCGAGTAATGCGCATCCACAGTGGCTATTCGATGAAATAAAGCAACAATGGCCTGATTATTTAGCGCAGATCACACAAGCCAATAACACACCCGCACCAATGACCATTCGGGTAAACACCAAATATCAAAGCACAACTGAATATTTAGCGCGCTTAAGCTCTGCAGGGATAGCAGCCAAAGCATGTTTGTATGCGGACACTGGCATTACCCTAGATGACCCAACAGAGGTCACGCTGCTGCCAGGTTTTATTGATGGCCATTGCAGCGTGCAAGATGAATCGGCGCAGCTGTCAGCCAACTTAGTGCTGCAGAACAAGCCACGTAAAGTTTTGGATGCTTGTTGTGCCCCCGGTGGCAAAACAGGGCATATACTTGAAGCATCGACAATCGACGTATCACTCGACGCAATCGATATAGAAGCAAATCGCTTAGTGCGCGTGCAAGAAAATTTAACGCGGCTAGAGGTTACTGCCAACTTAATCACTGCCAATGCTGCAGATATTGACGCATGGTGGGATGGTGAATTTTATGACGCCATTTTACTGGATGCGCCTTGCTCAGCGACCGGGGTTATCCGTAGAAACCCTGATATTAAAATGCTGCGCAAGCCAGAAGATATTGTTAAGCTGGCTGCATTGCAGAAATCGCTATTTGGCGCTTTGTGGCAATGTGTAAAACCGGGTGGAATTTTTGTTTATGCAACTTGCTCGATATTACCGATGGAAAATGCAAATAACGTTGAATCATTTATTGCTGCACATACAGATGCTGAAGAAGTTCTTATCAACGCCAACTGGGGAATCAAACAATCCGTTGGCCGCCAAATTCTGCCAAGCATCACCGGCCCCGATGGATTCTATTACGCCTGCATTCAAAAACGTGCCTAATCTTTCTTCCCTTTACACTAAAGGACTAGCAAGGCTATGAATATTATTATTCTTGGGGCTGGCCAAGTTGGCGGCACTCTAGCCGAAAACCTTGCTAGCGAGCGCAACGACATAACGCTAGTAGATACCGACGCTGATCGCTTGAAAGAGCTACAAGACCGCCTCGATATAAACACTATTACGGGGCATGCCTCCCATCCTAATATACTTCGCCAAGCAGGCGCCGAAGACGCCGATATGATTATTGCCGTTACCAGTAGTGACGAAATCAACATGGTTGGTTGTCAAATTGCTCACACTGTTTTTCGTACGCCTAAAAAAATCTGCCGTATCCGCTCTAGGTCATACATCAACCAGCCAGAATTGTTCGATGCCAACCATATTCCTATCGACGTTATTATTAGCCCTGAAGAATTAGTTACCCACTATATTTCAAGACTGCTAGAAACGCCGGGGGCATTACAAGTACTAGACTTTGCTGAAAGCCGAGCACAACTAGTTGCGGTAAAAGCGTTTCATGGCGGCCCAATTGTTGGCCAGCAATTAAAAGCCATTCGCTCACATATGCCGGGGGTGGACACGCGGGTTGCCGCTATTTTTAGAAAAGATCGCGCCATTAAGCCCACAGCTGAAACGGTAGTTGAAGTCGGCGATGAAGTGTTTTTTATTGCGGCACAAAAAAATATTCGCGCCGTAATGAGCGAATTAAGAAAACTAGACAAACCCTACAAACGCATTATCATCGCCGGCGGCGGTAATATTGGTGAACGGCTGGCCAGAAAATTGGAACGCAGCTTTAACGTAAAAATTATTGAGCGCAGCTATAAGCGTTGTCGTAGCCTGTCTGAAAGTTTGCGTAAAACTATTGTATTAAATGGCAGTGCATCTGATAAAGAATTACTCATTCAAGAAAACGTTGAAGACTGCGATGTGTTCCTAGCACTAACCAACGATGATGAAGCAAATATTATGTCATCATTATTAGCCAAGCGGCTCGGTGCGACTAAAGTTATCAGCTTAATTACTAACCCTGCTTATGTAGATTTAGTACAAGGTGGGCAAATAGACATTGCACTATCACCACAGCAAATCACCATTGGCAGCTTGTTAACACACGTTCGCCGTGGCGATGTAGCGAACGTGCATTCACTAAGACGTGGCGCAGCCGAAGCGGTAGAAATTATCGCCCATGGCGATGCCAGTAACTCTAAGGTAATCGGCCGGCGGTTAGATGAAATAGTCCTGCCTGAAGGGGTCACCATCGGCGCTATTGTTCGCGGTGAAAAAGTACTGATTGCTCATCGCAATGTAGTAATGAAAACTAACGATCATGTGATTTTGTTCCTTGTCGATAAACAAAAAATTACTCAGGTCGAAAAGCAGTTCCAAGTTGGCCTAGGATTTTTCGGGTAATACGCTATGCGCATATCTGCTAGCTTTAGAGTTTTAGGCTTACTGTTAATGCTGTTCAGCTTAACAATGCTAGTACCGCTATTCGTCTCTATTATTTATGAAGACGGCGAGCATATAAACTTTATTTTATCCTTACTACTAACCTTTGGCGGCGGGGTTTTAATCTGGCTGCCCACGGCTAGAAACAAGCGAGACTTATCCACCCGCGATGGATTTTTAATTACTTCACTGTTCTGGACTGTACTAGGTATTTTCGGATCCCTGCCGTTTTATTTAACTGACTCTTTATCTCACAATGGCGTCGATGCCATATTTGAATCAGTCTCTGGCTTAACCACTACAGGTGCTACCGTATATACTGGGCTAGATGCCTTACCAAAATCTATTTTGTTTTATCGTCAATTTATACAATGGATTGGCGGCATTGGTATTGTTGTTATCGCCGTTGCCATTCTGCCAATGCTAGGCGTTGGTGGCATGCAAATTTATCGCGCTGAAACGCCTGGGCCGGTAAAAGACAACAAAATGACGCCGCGTATTACCTCTACCGCTAAAGCGTTATTCTTACTTTATGTAACCCTTACTGCAATGTGCGCTATCGCTTATTGGATTGCCGGCATGAGCGGCTTTGACGCGATAGGCCATTCGTTTTCTACCATCGCCATCGGCGGGTTTTCAACTCACGACGCCAGCATGGGCCATTTTGATAATCCACTGCTATGGATGTTATCCAGTATTTTTATGTTCGCCGCCGCTATTAATTTTGCTCATCATTTTTTTTGGTGGAACACCGGCTCGATAAAACATTACTTTAGAGATTCGGAAACCAAATTTTATTCTTCTATTTTATTTCTCGCCATAGTCATCACCTGTGGCTACCTTTATTACACCGGCACATTCGATGCTAGCGACAGTATTTACCACGGTATCTTTCAGGCCGTGTCGATTACAACCACCACTGGCTATGTGACCACCGACTTTTCGATTTGGCCAACATTTTTACCGATGATGTTACTGCTATGCGCAGTAATGGGCGGCTGTGCCGGCTCTACCGGAGGCGGCGCTAAAGCAGTACGTGTCATGCTAATTTTTAAGCAGGGCGCACGCGAGCTAAAACAACTGGTTCATCCGAATGCGGTCATTCCATTAAAGCTGGGTAAAAACCGCGTGCCTGCCAGCGTGGTAAGCGCGGTATGGAGCTTTATGGCCGTCTACATGATGGCCTTTATTTTCATCATGTTACTGCTACAAGCAACCGGTTTAGATTATATAACCTCATTTTCAGCCACCGCTGGCACCATTAATAACCTAGGCCCGGGGCTTGGTGATGTCACTAGCCACTACGGCGACATATCCAATTTCGCCAAGCTGGTCTTATGCTTTTCTATGCTGCTTGGCCGACTAGAAATATTCACCTTGTTAGTACTGTTTACGCCAACATTCTGGCGTCGCTAATCAATGACAGACAGCGCCTCGGAAAAATGGAATAAGCGCTTTGCTAATGCTGACAAGCCTCCAGCCGCAGCCACCGTATTGCAAAATCGTCTGGATTTTTTACCCACACAAGGTAGCGCGCTAGATTTAGCCTGCGGCCTTGGCGGTAACGCTTTGCTATTGGCAAAATGTGGCTTGGCCACATCAGCGTGGGATATCGCAGCAATCGGTTTAGAGAAATTACAGCTTTTTGCAGCGCTACAAGATTTTGCCGTTACAAGCAGACAGATTGATCTGGAAAACGATACATTCCCGAGTCAGACTTTTGATGTCATCACCGTTAGTCGCTATCTTCACCGACCATTATTTACCAATATTATTTCAGCCTTAAATAGTGGCGGGGTGGTTTACTATCAAACCTTCACCGCTAAAGCTGGCAATGGCGCGCCTTCCAACCCCAATTTCTTACTTGCCGACAATGAATTGTTGGAGCAATTTTCAAGCTTAGAAACCTTGTTTTACCAACAAGACGACAACAGCGACGATAAACCTAACATGGCCTACTACATTGGCCGCAAGCCTAGTTAAGCATATATGCCTATCAAACCTGCTATCGCTTTATGCTAGAATTCTACTGCTTGCTTCGTGAAATTGTTGGTGAAACTATTTATGCAGCTCTTTGTGAAAAAAACAGGTACGACATGTTAGATCTAAATGCTTTTAACCAAACCCCTCTTAAGCGTGAACCCTATCCTTATATGGTGGTGATGAATTCGCTTAAAGCCGAATCCATTGCCCAGCTATTACAGGATTTTCCTGTCTTAGAACATGCCGGTAGTATTCCCGTTGAAAGCGTTGATTACGGCAGTGGCTTTGCCGACTTACTTAAAGATTTAGACAGTGATGAGCTGCGCCAAGCAATTGCTAACAAGTTTGACATTAGCTTAGCAGGCTACCCAACAATGACTACCGTGCGCGGCGTTATGCGTGAAAAAGACGGCCGCATTCACACCGACTCAAAAACCAAAGTGATTACCGTACTGATTTACTTTAATGACGAATGGGAAAACGATTCTGGTCACTTACGTATTCTTAACAACGGCAGCGACATTGAAGATTATGTGGAAGAAGTCCCGCCCAGCCTTGGCACCATGGTGGTATTTCAAGTTACCGACAATTGCTGGCATGGCCACAAGCCAGTTGTAGGAAAACGACTTTCAATTCAAATGAATTACTTAGTCGGTGAAGGCGCAAAGGGCAAACATGAATTCGTTCATGGCCTCAGTGCAAAATTAAAGAACTTCTTTTCGAGTAAATAGTCCAACTAATTATGCGCGTACTTATAGTTAAACTTAGCTCTATGGGAGACTTAGTCCAAGCTCTTCCGGCCATCACTGATGCCGCCAGAGCCATTCCAGGTATTCAGTTTGACTGGGCAGTGGATGAGTCGTTTGCTGAAATACCCAAATGGCATCCAGCCATTAATACTATTTACAAAACTGCCCACCGGCGCTGGCGCAAAAATTTATGGTCAGTTATTCGCAGTGGCGAGCTAAAACAGTTTTACAAAGCATTAAATGAAACCGAATACGATTTAGTCATCGACGCCCAAACGAATATTAAAAGTGCCGTTGTTACAGCACTTTCTAGTGGGCTAAAATGCGGACCAGATAAAAACTCGGTGCGAGAATACGGTGCCCATTGGGCTTACAAAAAACACTTTTCAGTCGCTAAAGACCAATTAGCTATTAACCGTTGGCGCTCTATGTTCTCGCAAATACTGGGCTATGATTTGCCAACAACCTCTATCGATTTTGGCTTAGACAATGTTGTCTGGCAAGAGCCTGCCGTGATGTTGCCAACCAAGCCGTTTTTAGTGTTTGTTCATAACGCTAGCTGGGTAACAAAACAATGGGATGATAGTAATTGGCATGATTTACTTATTCGCGCCAAGCTAGAAGGCTTTCAAGTGGTGCTGCCATGGGGTAGTGCAGAAGAAAAACACCAGGCCGAAAACCTAGCTGAAAAACATGACCACGCCAGTGTATTACCGCGCTTATCGTTAACAGATATTGGCGCAGTATTTAAACGTAGCGCCGGCGCTGTTTGTATGGATACTGGCCTTGCCCATATTGGCGCCGCCCTTAATGTACCCATGGTGACTTTATACGGCCCAACTGACCCAGCGCTGATTGGCGCCTACGGCGACCACTCTGCCCATATCTACGACAAAGTATTCCCTTGTATGCCCTGTTATAAAAAACAATGTGCGGTAGAAGGATACGTTGGTCCGCAAGCGCAATGCTTAAAAGCTATTGCTGCGGATCAGGTTTGGGATTTATTGGTTAGTAAGCAGAATGAAATTACTACGCTCTAGGGTAGCGGTGCACTTATCCGTTCTTGCCTTATTTTTTTAAAATTGTAAAGGCAGATGAACAAACCTATTAACGAAAAAGCCAACCCTGCTTTGTCGTATATGGAAAAAGTTCTATAGTTTGCCACGTACCACGCATTACTCCGCTCAAAAATCTTTTTACCAGAACACGAAGTAATTTCTAACGCTACGTAATTATAAATATAAGTATCATAGCCTTCAGTAACAACACAATCTTGGTTCAAATTTACTAAGAGTCGAACTTCCTCATTTTCTAATTCCATTTCATTTCATTTCATTTAATATCATTACTCGAGTTTTATTATTTCGCTTAAATAATAATGCTGTATTTCTGTTAGATCCAGATGTAAAAGTAGCATCAGCTACAAACTTTACTTTTTTAGGCTCTAATTCTATATATGCAGAATAAAATCCCCTCCAGCTCACCCAAAGCCCAAACATACAAAACATAATGAGCACGTAAAGCATGTGCTCCATGTCAAAACTACTATTTAGTTTATTCAAGATGGCCTAACTGGCGAGCCTTAGAAATAAGGTCAGTTATTTAAACTCCCCAGTCCTACTGATCCTTTATCTTCGCTATAAAACGATTCGACTCATCAATTGATTTTTGCATATTGGCGATTAGACGACTTACGTCTGAATCTATTGCGGCAAGCTCGCCTTTAATTGAGGCGATGGCTCTGGCATTTAAGCTATGTTTTAAATACAGCACTTGATCACGCATTGAATTTAATACTGGCACAGTGCTTTTTTCTGCTTTGCGCATAGCGGCTAGCATTTGTGAATACTCGCGCTTAGTCGTCGTTAATTTAGACTGCATTTCGCGGCGCAGGCTTGCGTTGGTGTAAAGTTTTAGCTCTTCATTCCACTCGGTGAACAACGCTTGTGCGACATTTTCGACACTATCAATATGGTCAGTTATACCTTGCGCTGCAGATTCACTGTCTTCAAACTCGCTGTTGAGCTTGTTGTACATACTTTGTAGGTCGCCACCGTCAAATTGCACTATTGAGCGATACTGCTCCAATGCATCTTTAAACTGCTGCTGAGTGTCTTCTTGTGCTTCTTGGGTGTCTTCAATGCGGTCTACTAATATATCGCGTTTGTGAGAGCCTATGCTTTCCATCGCGCTGTAATAAGTTGACTCACAGCCTGCTAGCAACACTACAGCAGCAATCACTAAACCATTTTTTATCAGTCTCATTTTTATTCTCCCTCAAACTTGCTTTTATCAATTATTATTTAGTTAACAAAGTATCTAGTATTTCTACCCAATGTCGTACTGGTAATTCGCTGCCGCTTTGCAAGTGGCTTTGGCAGCCAATATTAGCCGTAGCAATAAGTTCTGGCGCACCTATATTTAATGCGGCTAGTTTTTTAGTGCGCAGTTTTGTTGCCCGCTCGGGTTGCAGTAAAGAATAGGTACCGGCAGAGCCACAACACAGGTGCGGGTCTTGTACTGCAGTTAAATCAAATCCCCAGTTTGTTAATAAGCGCTCCACCACTTCATGCTGTTTTAAACCGTGACGCAAAGTACAGGGGCTATGAAAAGCTACCTTTACTCCTTCAGCATCTGCTAAAGGTTTAACATTAAGACTGGCTAGGTACTCGCCAATGTCTTTGGTATGGGCAACCACGCGTGATGCTTTAGCTGCATAGCTATCATCATGTTTTAGTAAGTCGGCATATTCATTAACAAAGTTACCGCAGCCGCTGGCATTAATAACTAAGGCTTGTGCGCCGTTATCTAAATGCTCACACCATAAATCGATGTTTTTTCTTGCTAAATTTAGCCCTTGTTGTTGTTGGTCTAAATGATAGTTAAGCGCGCCGCAGCAAGATTCGCCTGCGGCAAAAATGGTTTCGACATTAAGCTTGTCTAGCACTCTGACTGTAGCGGCGTTTATATTTGGGTTCATTGCGGGCTGCACGCAACCCTGCATTAAGACAACTTTGTTGCCATGCTTATTGGCTGGCAATTGGCCGGCATCAATTTTTACTGGTACTACGTTTTTTAATATAGTGGGCAATACAGGGCGAAAGAATTGACCGACGCCCAGCATAAACCCAAACAAACTACGCTTGGGCATAAAGGTACCAATTAGCCAGCGTATAACTTTTTGGTGGGTTGGGCGCAGCCCTAAATCATCTAGCCGTTTGCGGCCTATGTTTAATAGCTTGTGGTATTCCACTCCCGACGGGCAGGTTGTCTCGCAAGACTGGCAACTTAAACAACGGTCTAAATGTGTTTGGGTAACATCTGTTACTGGCTTGTCTTCCAGCATTTCTTTAATCAAATAAATACGACCGCGGGGGCTGTCTAACTCGTTGGCATCTAACTGATAAGTAGGGCAGGTAGCGGTACAAAAACCACAATGCACACAGGCATTTAAAATACGCTCGGCTTCTTTGCCATCATCGGTGGCTAAAAATGCTTGGCTAAAATCTGGCTGCATTTACGCCCCCACAAAAGATAAGTTAGGGTTAAAAATATTGGCAGAATCAAACGCTGCTTTTAACCGCTGATGCCATTGGCTTTGCACGCCAGATAAGGGTTGATGTCTATTCATAGTGCTTTGATTGGCTGGATGACGAAATAAACTCGCATGGCCGCCGTTTAATTTTGCCATGTCAAAAACTTGCTGGGCATCGCAATCAGTTTTGATCCAACGCAGCATTCCGCCCCAATCAAATAGTTGGTCGCCTAGCTCATCCACTGAGGCATTGGCAGCTAGCGATACCCGCCATAGCGGTAAATCAGTATCGAAAAAATCTAGTTGCTGCTCTTTAAGCTGCTGCCAAAATGTATTGCTGGCATCATCACTTACTTGGTCGCCACCGATGATGCTGCTAACACTGGCTAGTGTTTTCTCGCCGCCGCTAATACGCAAATAAAGCTTGCCGTTGTCATAAGCTGAACCGGTAACGGGCAAGCCTGCCTGCAACGCTTGGTGTGTTTTTCCCACCGCAAAGCCCATTGGCATTTCATGTACTAGTGTTTTCTCGCCATGGGGGAGGGGTAATACTTTTAGTGACACTTCTAGAATAATACCTAGGCTACCTAATGACCCGCATAGCAATCTTGGTACATCAAAACCTGCCACGTTTTTCATTACCTGGCCGCCAAGACGTAATATTTCGCCTTGACCGTTTATCATTTTTACGCCTAGCACATAGTCTCGCAGGGCTGCAGTATAAGCTCTGCGTGGGCCAGAAAAAGCGCACGCAACTGTGCCGCCTATGGTTGCGTCCCCTCCAAAAGCTGGGCTTTCACAAGCCAACATTTGGCCGTTTTCTGCTAGTACTTTTTGTAGCTCACTTAGTTTTGTGCCTGCTTTTACCGTAACCACTAACTCACGTGGGTCGTAATCTACAATGCCGCTATAAGCGCCCAGATTTACTTCGCCATCGGCTTTGGGTTGGACGTAAAATGCTTTAGTGCCACCACCGACAATCGCTAATGTTTGGTTATTAGCGGCGGCGGTTTTTACTTTTTCTGCAAACTCTTGGGCTAGACCATCACTCATTTGCCAGCACCCGCATTTATAGCGCGATACTCTTGGCAGCGCCGCAAGGTGGGGATTAATTTGCCAGGGTTTAATAAGCCCTTGTCATCAATCGCACTTTTTACCGCTTGCAGCTGGGCGATTTCTGCATCAGTAAACTGTACTGCCATTTGGTTTAGCTTTTCGCGGCCAACGCCATGCTCACCGGTTATGGTGCCGCCAACGGCTGTACATTTTTCCAATATTTTTGCGCCAAACTCTTCGGCATTAGCAACACTCTCTGGTTTACTGCTATCAAATAAAATTAGCGGGTGTAAGTTGCCATCGCCGGCATGAAAAACATTGGCCACCTTTAGATCATAAAATTCAGACAGCTCATGGATATAATTCAGCACATTGGCCAGCTCACGCCGAGGAATAGTACCGTCCATACAATAATAGTCGGGGGCTAAACGCCCTACGGCGGGGAAAGCTGACTTTCTACCCAGCCAAAATTGCGCACGCTCGGCGTCATCTTTTGCTAAACGAATAGAGGTGGCGCCCGCAGTCATTAACACCTGATTAACCAGTTCTAATTCTTCATCTACCGATTCTGTAAAACCGTCTAGCTCGACTAATAAAATTGCCTTGGCATCTCTTGGGTAACCAACTTGAGCAAAGTCTTCTGCGGCCTGAATCGCCAAGCTGTCCATCATTTCTAAGCCCGCCGGAATAACGCCTGCGGCGATGATTTGGCCTACGCCGTCGCTGGCTTTATCAATAGAGTCAAACGCTACAAGTAAGGTTTTGGTGGTTAAGGGCTTGGCTAGCAGCTTAACAGTAATTTCGGTAATCACCGCCAGTAAACCTTCAGAGCCTGTTAGTAAGGCCATTAAATCTAAGCCTGCTGAATCTAAACCACTGCCGCCAAGTTCAACGGCTTCACCACTAATGGTAAAGGCTTTAATCGCCATTAAATTATGCACGGTTAAGCCGTATTTTAGGCAGTGCACGCCACCGGCGTTTTCTGCCACATTGCCGCCTATGGAACAGGCAATTTGAGAAGAAGGGTCGGGGGCATAATATAAGCCCAGCGAACTAACCGCTTCTGATATAGCTAGGTTTCTCACCCCCGGTTGCACCACCGCGCAGTTGTTCTTGGCATCGATATTTATTATTTGGTCAAACTTACTCATCACCAGCAGCAAACAATGGGCAAACGGCAGGGCACCGCCCGATAAACCCGTACCTGCGCCGCGAGTTACCACCGGCACGTTCATCGCATCGCACAATTGCAGTATTTTTTGCACTTGCTCAATTGTATTGGGTAGCACAGCAGCGAATGGTTGTTGGCGATACATAGACAAGCCATCGCTTTCAAATGGGGCTAATTGTTCTGCTGTTGTTAACAGCACATCACTGTCAACAATCTGCGCTAGCCCCGCCAAAAACTTATCGCCATCATAAGTTGGAATAGGGTTATCTAGGGTTTCGTTAAACTGATAACTCATATTTATTTAGCGCCTTTGTATAGTTTGAGCGTAGCGTCTGGTTGAGTTTTAAAGCGCTTATAGTCCCATTGATACTGAGCTGGAGCCATCATTACCGCAGCCTCAACACTGCGGTTAAGTGCTGCAACGGCGATGACTTCATCACTTGAGTACATGTCTGCGTCGGGCTCAATAAAATGTATGTCAAAACCGCCTTCAACTCGCAATGCCACCGTCATTAATAATTTACTGCCGCTTTTATTCCCTAAGCTGTGTATCAACTTCATGGTGAATGCTGGCTGGCCAAAAAAATCAGCAAACAGACCAGAGTTATCATCATCCGGTTCTTGGTCTGGCAAAATGGCGGTTAGCCCGCCTTTGCGCAAGGATTTATAAATTGCCATTACGCCCCGCGCATTGGTAGGGACAATTTTAGTTCCCAGTTTGCTTCGAGCAGCAACAATAATTGACTCTAGCTCTGGCCGTTTTGGTGGTTTATACAATATCGTTGGCGCTTGAATCGTTTTAGCAATGTAATAACCCAAAGCCTCCCAGTTACCTAAGTGGGGCGCAATAAGTAATACCCCTTTGTTTGCGGCCACCGCACCTTCGACCAATTCGTGCCCGTAAACGTTAACAACACTGCTTTCTAGGGTTTCCCACGGCGTGCCCCAGACTTTCAATAGCTCTATGCTGGTAATACCGCTTTCTATCACCGACCGACGCACTAAATTGGCCCGCTCTTTAGCTGATAGCCCAGGGAAACATAGCTCAATATTTTTTCTGGTGATTTTCGTCACTGACGAATTAAACAGCCAAGCGAGAGCACCGATCATGCTGCCAATAAAACGTACTACCCCCAAAGGCAAAAGGGCGATAAGGCGAATAATAAAATTAACTAGGGCAGCGAGCACAGAATTGGTCCATAACAGCAACAAATAGGCTGTCTATGGTATCTCAATCGGCGCAAAGACTACACTTTGGCGGCGAATAAACTGCCCGCTAACCCTTACCGCGCAAGGCCAAGTACCTGTATAATGCCGCGCTTTACGTGACTATCTTAGGGGTTTACAGGTGGCAGATTCTAAAACGGCCGATACAAGCACATTCCAAGGGCTAATTTTAGCCTTGCAAGAATATTGGGCCGAGCAAGGCTGCGTTATTTTGCAGCCTTTAGATATGGAAGTCGGTGCTGGCACCTTCCACTGGGGTACCTTTTTACGCGCCATTGGCCCGGAGACTTGGAATGCAGCCTATGTACAACCTAGCCGCCGTCCTACCGATGGCCGCTACGGCGAAAACCCTAACCGTTTACAACACTACTACCAATTTCAAGTAGTGATGAAACCATCGCCCGCTAATATTCAAGAATTGTATCTTGGATCCCTAGCTCGCCTCGGCGTCGATACCGGTATTCACGATATTCGCTTTGTAGAAGACAACTGGGAATCACCCACGCTAGGAGCTTGGGGTTTAGGCTGGGAGATTTGGCTTAACGGCATGGAAGTCACTCAGTTCACCTATTTTCAGCAAGTTGGCGGGCTTGAATGCTATCCGGTGACCGGCGAAATCACCTACGGTCTAGAGCGCATTGCCATGTACTTACAAGGCGTCGACAGCGTTTACGACTTGGTTTGGACTAATGGCCCCGATGGCCCCGTCACCTATGGCGATGTATTCCACCAAAACGAAGTAGAGCAATCTACTTACAATTTTGAGCATGCCAATGTGCCCGCATTGTTTGCCGCCTTTGACGAATGCGAGGCTGCCAGCCAAAATTTGATTGCAGCGGGGCTGCCGTTGCCAGCTTACGAGCAAGTATTAAAAGCGTCGCACCAATTTAATTTACTTGATGCTCGTCATGCGATTTCAGTAACCGAGCGTCAGCGTTTTATTTTACGCGTTAGAACGCTTGCTCGCGCGGTAGCGCAAAGCTATTTAGATACCCGCGCCAAATTGGGCTTTCCACTGGCGCCAGAACATTTGCGCGAAGAAGCACTAGCCACCATTGCCAAGCAAGCTAGTAAGGAGGCCAAATAATGAGCGCGCAAGATTTTATTGTTGAGATTGGCCTAGAAGAGCTGCCACCAACAGCCCTAAAAAAACTATCACTAAGCTTTACGGCAACCATTACTGCTGGCCTTGCGGCGGCAGAATTAAGCTTTACTAGCAGTAAAGAGTTATTAGCCGCGCCGCGCCGATTAGCATTTGTGGTTGAAGGTTTGGCTGCGCAAAGCCCTGAAAAAGAAATCGTTGCTTGGGGTCCGCCAGCAAAAATCGCTTTTGATGACGACGGCAAACCCGGCAAAGCAGCTATCGCCTTTGCTAACAAAAACGGTGTTGCTGTAGAAGACTTGAAAGTTGAAAACGACGGCAAGCAGGACAAGCTCTGTGCCCGCAGCACACAATCCGGCAGCAAAGCGGTTGATGTATTACCTAGCATTGTGCAAAACGCTTTAGACCAACTGCCAATCGCAAAACGTATGCGTTGGGGTGCTAGCCGTACTGAGTTTGTTCGCCCTGCCCACTGGGTCGTTATGTTATTTGGTAGCGATGTTATCCCCGCAACTATATTAGGTATTGAGTCTGGAAATAAAAGCCGCGGCCATCGCTTTCATTGCAATGAAGATATCACTATTAACAATGCGACCGATTATGAAGCGGTGCTTAAAAGCGCTTATGTGATTGTTGACTATCAAGTACGTCAAGCAATGGTAGCTGCACAAGTTAAGGCTGAAGGCGAAAATATTGGCGGACACGCCGTTATTGGCGAAGATTTATTAGACGAGGTTACCGGCTTAGTTGAATGGCCTGTTGCCTTAACCGGCAGCTTTGAAAAGCGCTTTTTAGACGTTCCAGCAGAAGCGTTGATTTCATCGATGAAAGAACATCAAAAGTATTTTCATGTTGAAGACGCCAATGGCGAATTAATGCCGAATTTTATTACTGTTGCTAACATTGAAAGCAAAGACCCGGCGCAAGTGATCAACGGTAACGAGCGAGTCATTCGCCCGCGCTTAGATGACGCCGCTTTCTTTTTCGCCACTGATAAAAAAACCAATTTAGACACCCGCGTAGAGCGTTTAAAAACGGTTGTATTCCAAAAACAACTAGGCACAACTTACGAAAAAACTCAGCGCATATCGAAACTAGCCGCCTATATAGCTGCACACATTAATGGCAACAGCGACTACGCCCATCGCGCTGGTTATTTATGCAAAGCCGATTTAGTTTCTGACATGGTTTTAGAGTTCGACAAAATGCAGGGTATCGCTGGCATGTATTATGCCCTAAATGATGGCGAGCCAGTGGAGGTAGCCAACGCTATCCGCGAGCAATACCTGCCTAAGTTTGCTGGCGACAAACTGCCTGAAACACTGACGGGGTGTGCGGTGGCCTTGGCCGATCGCCTTGATACTTTGGTCGGTATTTTTGGCATTAATCAAATTCCATCAGGCTCTAAAGATCCGTTTGCGCTACGCCGCGCGGTATTAGGTTTTATCCGTATCATCAGCGAAAAACAGTTTTTAGGGTTAGATATTGATAGCTTACTGGTTGAGGCTAAAAATGGCTTAGCGGGGAAAATCAGCAACGACAATGTAGTGGCTGAGGTCAATACTTTCATCATGGATAGATATCGCGCTATTTACCAAGATCAGAATATTCCTGCTGATACCGTTATGGCGGTGCAAGCGGCGATTAAAGCAAGCGGCGAGCATAATCCCTATGATTTTTATTTGCGCATCCAGGCGGTACAAAGCTTTAGAGCCCTACCAGAAGCCGTTGCATTAGCCGCCGCTAATAAACGGGTGCAGAATATTTTGGCCAAGCAAGGCGGTGATATTGCCGTTGCTAATGTAGCTGTAGGGTTATTTAACTCAGCTGCTGAAACAGACTTGTTTGAGTTGATTTCGACACTGACTAGCGATGTTTCACAGCTTACCCAAAACCGTGAGTACACCAGCGCGCTAACTAAATTGGCCGCGTTAAAAGATAGCGTCGATACATTTTTTGACGATGTAATGGTAATGGATGACGATATGGCAGTGCGGACTAACCGGGTTAATTTATTGCGCGTGCTGAATCAGCAATTTATTCAAATTGCCGACATATCAGTACTACAAAGCTAGGTTAGTAAGCTAAGCATGAAAATTATCATTCTTGATCGCGACGGAGTCATTAATCAAGACTCCGACGCCTATGTAAAGAATGCACAAGAATGGCTGCCCATAGCTAACAGCTTGGATGCCATTGGTAAATTATGCCAGCATGGTTTTAAGGTTTTTATCGCCACTAATCAATCGGGTTTGGGTCGGGGCTATTTCAACCAAACTGATTTGGATGCCATGCATAAGAAAATGACCGACTTAGTTGAACAAGCCGGTGGCCATATAAGCGGTATTTTTTATTGCCCCCACTCGCCAATCGATGCCTGTGCTTGCCGCAAACCGTTAGCAGGTTTATTAGACCAAATTGAAAACTATACCAACCGCAGCGTCGCAGGCTGCCCCATGGTTGGCGACAGCTTACGTGACTTACAAGCCGGAATTGCGAAAGACTGCACACCCTTGCTGGTAAGAACTGGCAAGGGACAAAAGACCGCTGCTACACTTGCCGACCAAACGGATCCCAAGCTGCGCACCACCAAAATATTTGATGATCTTATGGCGGTAGCCAATTACCTCACCACGGATAGTTCATGAACTTACTACGACAATTAGAGCGGCTGATAAGAAGTACCATTTTTGTTGTCGGTTATGTTTTGGCGACCGCTTTTATTGGCATTAGCGCAGGGCTATTTTTATTCTGGCTGCCCTATAAGGTAGTCTCTAAATATATACTACTGTGGAATCGTTTCACTGTTTGGTGGTTTTGTCTCAGTTGCGGGGTAACAATTGAAGTCCGCGGCGCCGAAAATGTAAGCGGGAAACCGGTACTTATCTTAGCTAACCATCAATCGGCATGGGAAACTTATTTTTTTCAACTCTATTTTCGCCCAGTGACAACAGTGTTAAAGCGCGAGCTGTTTAGAATTCCTGCGTTTGGCTGGGCATTGCGCCTGATGAGACCCATCGCCATAGACCGTAGCTCACCACGGGAAGCATTGCGGCAAATGATGCGCCAAGGCCAAGCCCGCTTAAGCGATGGAATGTCGGTGCTAATATTTCCTGAAGGCTCACGTAAATTACCTGGCGCTAAAACAAAGTATGCTAGAGGAGGCGCGGGTATTGCCAAAGCAGCCGGAGTCGATGTTATACCCGTCGCTCACAACGCTGGCAGCCATTGGCCTGCTAGATCTTTCACCAAACAGCCTGGTACGATTGTTGTTAGTATTGGCCAACCAATTAAAACTGATGGAAGGTCTGCGCGCGAGATTACGGCTATGTCTCAGCAATGGATTGAAACAGAGCTTGCGATGATTCAAACTTATTAACAATTAAAATCAAAGGGTTTACTCTGTTATGAAGCACCCATTAATACTGATTTTATTGTTCGCTGTTACTGGCTGCAGTGGTGGCAGTGGTGGCAGTGGTGGCAGTGACGCTCCAGCATCAGCTATCACTGAGCCGGTAACTAGCGATCTTACATTTACCGATGGTCTATTTAAAGCGGCAAGTATCTTTGAAGCTTCATGTGAAAATCCACGCTCAAATACTAACCCTGAAACCGGTGCTGCTTATACGGATGCCAGCGGTTCAATACTTGCTGAGAACTTTTGGCTGCGCTCTTGGAGCAATGATTTATATTTGTGGTACGGTGAGATCGTGGATCAAAATCCAAATGATTACTTATCGACTCTAGATTACTTTGATGTATTGAAAACTAATGGTGTCACTAGTTCTGGTAACCTTAAAGATAAATTTCATTTCACTTATCCTACAAACGAATGGCTAGACCTCTCCCAGTCAGGCGTATCGGTTAGTTATGGCGCCACCTTCTCTCTCATCTCTAGTTTACCTCCGCGTCAGATCCTGGTGGCTTACATTGAACCCGGTTCAACTGCAGACATAAATGGTCTATCCCGTGGCGACAGAATCATCGCAGTCAACGGCGTAGATGCTATTAACGATAATACTACTGCAGGCATTAACACATTAAATCTCGGTTTATTTCCTAGTGTTAACGGGCAATCTAACAGCTTTACTATTATTGATGCAGGGGCAACGGCCTCTAGAAAAGTAACGCTAACTACAGCCAGTATTAGCACTAGTCCAGTATTAGTTACAACAACTATTACAACAGCAACCGGCGATGTGGGTTATATAGTGTTTAACGACCACATAGCCACCGCAGAGTTTGATCTTAGCGTTGCAGTACAGTCTTTAAGTAGCGCCGGAATATCGGATCTAGTTATTGATTTACGCTATAACGGCGGTGGTTTTCTGGCTCTAGCAAGCCAGCTTGCATACATGATTGCAGGCACCGCGCCCACTAGCGGTAAGGCATTTGAGAGCCTGATATTTAATGATAAACATACTACCTTTAACCCTATAACCAACGAGCTACTGCAACCATTGCTGTTTTTATCAGAGACTATAGGCTTATCATCGATGCTGCCCGCGGGCACTGCAGTACCGACACTAAATCTATCTCGCGTATATATTATCGCCGGTGAAGATACTTGTTCTGCCAGCGAAGCCATCATCAATAGCCTGCAGGGAATCGGGTTTGAAACTATTCTTATCGGCGGCACAACCTGCGGTAAACCTTATGGTTTTTACCCACAAGATAACTGCGGCACGACTTATTTCAGTATTCAGTTTGCCGGCGAAAATGATATAGGCTTCAGCGCTTATTCCGATGGATTTAGACCTAGTAACTCTTTGTCTAGTAGCGGAGTACCCGTCACCGGTTGTGCCGTAGCAGATGACTATACTCACGAGCTCGGTGATCCTAGCGAAGCACGGCTAGCCGCTGCTTTGTCATATCGCGCTACAGGTGTTTGCCCTGCTCCATCGGCTAGCGGTAGTAGTAAATCTGGTGGCTCAGAAAAAGCCCGTGCTAGCGAGCCCGCCAACTATAGTGGGGGGGTTGTTAAGCCACTATGGTTACAAAATCGTATTATGGATATTTTCTGATGAGCGTAATTATAAGAATTTTTATTTTTATTAGCTGTCTTGGAGTAGTACTTAGCTGTCAAAACAACGTTCGCAAGCCAGCAGTTATTAATAGTCAACAAGACAGGCAAGTAATCAGTAACACCATTGCTCAAATGCTGTATCTAGAAAGGGTGGTGCTGGCTGACAATGCCTTTAGCCTCCACAACGAGATTAGTATTTTTCGTACCACACAGATCGGGCGAGAATTAACTGCCCCTGCTAATTTTTCTCTTTGGTTGGAACAAAGTCAATGTGTGTTGATTCATGCTGAAAAGGACAATAAAGTGGCTTTACCTGTCATAAATTGCCAAGAACTACCATAGACTATCGCCAAATAGCGCTACGATAGTTTAGAAAAATTTCTAGTAATTGTGTTACCGACATTAAGTAAACTTGCAAGATGAGGGCCCACTGTAGGCTTACCTGACGTCATAACAGCCACCGAAATTTCTCGCTCTGGATCAGCCCAATTCATTACATTCATAAAACCTAAATGGCCGAAGGCCTGCTTTGCTTTAAGGCCAAACAACGGAACAGATTTATGATTGAGCATAAAACCACCACGTGAAAACGACATGGGTATTTTTAGAGTGCTATCAAAACCGGGTAAAATATAACCTTTAAGTGCTTTTCTAACTGTCTCGGATTTTAAGACTTCGACGCCATCATAACTGCCATCGTTTAATATCATCTGATAAAAGCGCGTGCACTCTTCACTGGTTGCATACATATTGGCAGACGGCAAGGCAGATGATTGAAACAGCTCTTCGTTTGATCGGATTATTACTTCTTCAAACTCAAAACCTAAAATTGATTTTGGTAGCTTACTAATAGGATGCGGTAATGGCAGGCCAGAAAAATGATTTTGTGCTGCTTTATTACGATATTTTTTGGCAACACCATAAGTGAAATACTTCATTTTAAGCGGCTTACGAAAATACTTATCTAAGGCCTTCTCAATTGATTGGCCAGTGACGATTTGAATAATTTCGCCAACAATAAAACCACCGGTTACTGCATGATAAGCCTGCTTTTTCTTATGCGGTTTTTGGTCGCATAGCATACTTAAGATCAAATCATGATCGGTAAGTTGCTCGGCGTTTTCAAATTCTAAGGTGGGGACTTTAGCGCGATGTGAAACCAGATTTTCTAAGGTTAAGTCTTTTTTACCATGGGCGCCAAAGTTTGGAATGTAATGGCTAATTGTATGATGCATGCTTAACTGGCCAAGTTCTTCGAGTTTTAGCAATAGCAATGCAGAGATAACCTTTGATGCAGAAAATAAACATACCGGTGTATCCACTGTCGCCGCTTTGGCTGCTAACTCGCCATACTGCCCACTGGCCATCCCTAAGCTGCGGTTAAATATTAATTGGCCCTGCCTGCGCAAACTAAAGCCGACCATGTTGTACATCCGTGTTTTATACAAATTTTCAACCGCTTGCCATACATTTTGCATTTGCTCGCTGGCAACACCGACACTGGCAGCTGACGCTTCTTGGCCATAGTTAGTGGCTAGCTCAAGATCAGCAGGAATAGCGATATCTTTAATAAAAGACAAATCAGCAAAAGAGGTATTTATTTTATTGAGTACGGATTGACAGGCCATTTAAATTCCTAGGTTCGGCTTATTAATTGGTCTTTAAGCGACAAGGAAGATTACGAGTAAAGTGATTAAAAGTCCATTATGTCAGCAGTAAGCACTGGCAAATTACCCCCCAGTAACTACCGGGGGGCTTACAAAAATTACAGACTAGCTAGCATAGTATCAACATCACTAACCTCAAACGGATCTTCTGGGCAGTTATCCATAACCCCAGCTTCTGCAAACTGAGATTGAACCACTCCATCAACTACATGCATTGAATAGCGCCATGAGCGATCACCAAAGCCCAAGTTTTCTTTCTTCACCAGCATACCCATGCCGCGGGTAAAGTCGCCATTACCATCAGGTAGCATTTTTACTTTGTCGACGCCTAGCTGTTTAGACCATTGATACATTGAGAACGCATCGTTAACGCTGACACAATATACTTCATCAATGCCTTTGGCTTTCAGCTCTTCATATTTGGCTTCATAGCCGGGTAAATGCGTACTTGAACAAGTTGGAGTAAACGCACCCGGTAATGCCACGATAACAACGCTTTTACCGGCAAAAATATCAGCAGTCGTTTTATCTTGCCAGCGAAAAGGATTGTCGCCGCCAATGGATTCATCACGAACACGGGTTTTAAACGTAACGTTAGGGACTGTATTAGACATAGTGTTTTCCTCTTTAGTTTTAGTAAGGGTGCTACCAAGCACCGCAATGTTGTTGATTTTGTTCTAAACCTGCTAACACGTGTTGGCGAGTCAATACGCCTACCAACTTACCGTTTTCAGTCACTGGGTAGGTTTTCGGCTGGTGATCTCCCATTTTTTCAGCCAAGTCGATAATGCTGTCATCAGGCTTTACGCTCACTACGTCACGCTTCATAACATCTTCAACTATAGCTGGTTGATCACAGTGATAACTGCCTAATAGCAACTGCTTGATACAGTCTTGCTCTGAGACAAAGCCAATTATTTCGTTGTTGCTGTTAACCACCGGCGCACCATTAACATGGTTATCAGCCAATATTTTGGTAAGCTCTCCCAAGGTGGTAGTGCTTACTACTTTTGTTGGTCTTAAATTCATGTAATTACGTACATTGATACTAGTTGTCATAAGAGCCTCCAAATGTGATTATTGCTTGAATGAAGTGAGTATCAAGCACGCAGACACATAAATAAAATATATTATTTCTATTTAGTCATAGTTAAAAGCTATCACAAGGAAAGTCACGATGCAGCATCTAGTTCGTCAACCGATTACTTGTGCGGCAATAATAGCTGCAGCATTATTACTTTGTGCCTGTACAAGCCCGCCGACACAACCGACAGCGGCAGAAAACGTAGCTCCCTGTGGTAGCTTTCCTAATTGTGCAAGCAGTGTAAATGACAGCGCTTCATCCTATGTCAAGCCATTGCCCAGCACACAAAAGCAGTGGCTAGAATTAAAGCAATGGATTGGCAACCAAGCGCGGTGGGTGCTGATGATTGACGACGCTAATTTTTTACACGTTGTGGTCTCAACACCAACCTTGGGATTTAAAGATGACCTGCAATTACTGTTTATCAATCAACAACAGCTTATTCATGTGCGCTCTTCATCGCGCCTTGGCATTGGTGATATGGGGGTAAATGCTAAGCGGGTTGAGGCCTTGCGCCAACAACTAACAACATATAATTATTGATTTTGTCATTCTTTATGACTACGATCGCGACCATGAACTTACGGTCGATATTATTAATTGGCTTGCTTGCCCTCACTACGCTACTTACCAGCGTTGGGGAAGTTAGCCATGAGCACGACAACAGCAGTGACCAGCGGCATTGTGTTGTTTGTGTGTACGGCCATACAGCACAAGCTATAAACGCTGAGTTTCATTTTGATCTATCTATTACCACTAGCACCTCTTTTTCTCGTGTTAGCGGTGAGCATGTTACCTACCTATCTACTAATATCTATTTATCTCGGGCCCCGCCTAGCATCTCTTAGTTTTTCAATATTCATTCTTTTTATTGTTTAATTTAAGAGGTTTCTTATGTTTGCTCGTAAATCTATATGCCTAGCAGTGGCATGCGCTGCTGTATCTACAAATAATGTTTATGCAAAAAATCAACTAGAACACATTATCGTTAGTGGCGTTCTACACAAAACCCAAGCTGAAACAGCTTTACCCGTTACTGTTGTTAGCGGTGAAGAACTACGTAACCTATCTACCAACTCTATTGGTGACACCTTGGGCAGTATGCCTGGTATTGCTAATGCATCATTTGGTCCCTCTGTCGGACAACCTGTTATCCGTGGCCAACAAGGACCGCGTGTCTCTGTACTGCAAAATGGTACCGGTAGCGGTGATGCTTCCAATAACAGTGCTGACCATGCGGTGAGTGTTGAACCTGTGTTGGCAGAATCGGTAGAAGTACTTCGCGGGCCATCAACGCTATTATACGGCGGCGGCGCCATCGGCGGTGTGGTGAATGTAATAGATAATCGAATTCCTACTAAGCAAATTGAAGGCCTTACCGGGGCTGGCGAAGTTCGCTATGGGGATGTGAATGATGAGACTACGGCGGTATTAAAAATAGAAGGTGGTAGTGGTCCTTTTGCCTTCCACCTTGACGGCGTAAAACGCGACAGCAATGACATAAATATTCCTGGCTATGCTACTAACCCTGCCTTCGATACCCCCGAAGGTAAAAAAGATGTGATTGAAAACACCGACTCCGATATGGACACATTCACTTTTGGTGCCAGTTTTGTCGGTGATAATGGCTTTTTTGGTTTAGCTGTTAGCGAGCTATCCAATAATTATGGTATTCCTGCCGGCACTCATGGCCATCACGATGATGAAGACGAAGATCATGATGAAGATGAGCACGAAGATGAGGAACATCACGATGAGGACGAACATGAGGGCGAGGGGCATGAGGGCGAGGGGCATGAAGAAGGGGGCGAGGAAAACATCCGCATTGATGTCGAGCAAACCCGTTATGATCTTCGTGGCGGCTTAACCAACATCGATGGTTTCATTGATGAAATGCGGGTTGCACTAACCTACAACGATTATCAACACCGAGAAATAGAAGGTAATGGCGAAGTAGGTACCAAATTTACCAACGAAAGCATGGAAGGCCGCTTAGAACTTGTTCATGGTGATATCAACGGCTTTGTAGGTGCATTCGGCTTACAGTTTGAAGATTCTGACTTTGCCGCAGTAGGCGAAGAAGCATTCATTCCGGCTACTAACACCCAGAGCTATGGCGTGTTTATTGTGGAAGATTTTCACCATAACGATGCCATTTATGAATTCGGTTTACGCTATGACGTTGATGATTACGATGCCGATGTTGGTAGCGATGAGTCGTTTAACAGTTTTAGTGCATCGGTTGCCGGTAGTTGGACACTTTCACAAAACTGGCATTTTGGTGCCGCACTGTCTTCGTCAGAACGAGCGCCGGTAGTGGAAGAGTTATATTCCAATAATACCAATGCTTTAGGCGACTATGTTGTGCATGCGGCAACTAACAGGATTGAAGTAGGCGACAGTAACTTATCTAATGAACAATCGAATAACCTAGATTTGTCATTGGATTACCATGGTGACACGGTTGATGCTTACTTGACGTTTTACTACAACGACTTCAGTGATTACATCTATTTAGCTAATGGCAATATGGAACAAGATGAAACAGATGTGTTTTTCTTCCGCCAAGAAGATGCGAAATTTTATGGTGTAGAGTTTGATGTAACCACAGCACTAGGCCAAGCATTGGGTGGCGATGTTGAACTACGCGTATTTGGTGACGCTATAACCGGTGAGCTAGATAGCAGCGGGGACGTGCCTTTATTGCCGCCATTACGGTTTGGCTCAGAGCTAAGTTATCAGAATGGTGCTTTTGGCTCTTACCTTTCAGTACTCAATGCCGCCGACCAAGACAACCCAGGAGAGTTTGAAAACAAAACTGATGGCTATACCCGCTGGGATGCTGGTATGGATTACCGCTTTGGCAAGCAAGACGGACAAAACGCTTTGGTATTCTTAAAAGTGAAAAATATGACTGACGAAGAAATTCGCAATAGTGTGTCGGTTTTACGAGACCAAGCGCCAGAAGCCGGGCGATCTATTGTCGCTGGGGTTAGAATTAGCTTTTAAGTAAACAATCAGCGGCAGTTTTTTTAAACTGCCGCTGTTTTTAGGCCCTGTTGGTGATACTCGACCGTAGTCTGCTGTGGCGAAGCCTTACAACAGAACAATAGCCATGCCTAACAAACCACCTCTACTAACACTCTTTTAGTTAATTTATGCACCACTATTACCCGTGAAACAAGGCATATGCTGGCGCTAACGAATTAAGTTTATTCAACTTACATTAACCGGAACTTCACCACCAAGTGTTATTTAGCGACCATAATTTGGGCTATTTTTTAGCTAATGCGGCTTTCATGGGCGCTACCTTTCTCAATCTTGATAGTTTTCATTATGCTAAAGGATACGTGGTCACACAGCCAGTACGGGTTATGACTGGCCCGCAAAGACTATGTATTAAAAACGCAACTGCAGTAGCTGAACATAATAGGCCATCAGTATTAATCGTTAATAAAATAGTAACGGTTTAGCCGCTGACATTAATCATCAGCTAGCGATAAAAATTAGCGCATAATACGTATCAATTAATATCTCTATGCAGCAAAATTGTTAGCTCGCTTTAATAGAAGCATAAACAGGTTACAAGTAATGGCAGATTTTTATGTTCAAAACGAATACTGGTTTGCAGTATTTCAATTAGTCACTGCCATGTTTGGTATGGGTGCTACCTTAACGGCAAATGATTTTTCCGAGGTGGTAACCGAACCAAAACCGGTGAGCATAGGCACTGCTATTCAGCTATTTTTAGTACCACTAACAGCTTATCTATTTATATATACATTCGGTATTGTTGGCGGGGTGGCGGTGGGACTCGTTATTATTGCCGCTATACCCGGCGGCACTTCATCTAATATGTTTACCTTTTTTGCCCACGGCAACATTGCTTTGTCTATTGCTGTCACCGCGATTACAACCCTCGTTTGTCTCGCAAGTACTCCGTTCGTTATGGATTTATTGATTTCAGAATATATGCCGGCGGCATTCGTTATGCCGACAGGGCAGATTGTAAAAGAAATAATGTTTACCTTATTAGCCCCACTAGGATTGGGAATGTTGCTGTTGAAATTTTTTCCCAAGCTTGCGCCAATAATTTCTGTTTGGTGTATTAGAGCATCTATTTTCGGTATTTTTATGATTGTCGTTGGGTCAATAATCGCTGGCAGACTGGACGCGGAAGCATTTGGGTTTAACAATGTACTGATTGTTTGCTTCTTTATTATTGCGCTGCATTTTTCGGCATGGTTAGTTAGCAAGCTGGCAAAATTATCCGCAGCTGATAGTACCGCGATCGAGATGGAAGTTGTGGTGCGTAATATTAATTTAGGCCTGCTTATTAAGGCGTCTATTTTTCCGGCGGTTATTGGCCAGATAGATCCTATTGGTAATATGGTTTTATTTACTTTGCTGCTCTACGGCGGTGTACAGTTAATTATTGGTGGCGGGTTTATCGTCGTTCGTCGCCAGCTTGTGGTCAAACAAAGCATCAATAATTAGAGAAAATTATGAATCGTCGTTGTGTCAGTATTGTAATTGAAGTCCCTAATGCCTTAACTGCCGTTGAGGAATATCAGTATTTGTTTAACTGTGGCGCCGCTAAATTCAGCGATGACGTTTATTTATTGGCACTTAAAAATGTAGATCTTTGGTTGAAACAAACGACGGTTATTGCCGCTCGTATTGCTAAAATTAATTTAGCTGGGGATGAAGGCCAAAACTCACCGATTGCTGAGTTTCAAATTTGTCCGCCTTCAGAGCAAAAACATACTACTGACGTAGGTATCAATATGGTGGTTTATATGACTAACTCCCCGCAGCAAATGCGTGGAAAGTTAGCTGCTCCGCCTTTAAACTTGCAGCTTAAAAATACGATTACTTTGGGTGAGACTAATGCTGAACTATCTTTCTATCCTTTAGATGGCTTGCTGCTTGAAGTAGGCGAATATGAGAATAAAGACCAGCACGAAGATGGGTTTTGGGGCTTAGGTTTGGCAGTCGAGGATATCAATGAGTACCATCGATATTTACGGGCAGGCAAGGTCGATATCAGTGATATAAAATCAGGGATGAAGCGCAATACTTTAGTCGCTACTATTAAAAGCCACAACTTAGGTATTCCAACATTATTAGTTGGCGATAATAAAGATTAGTCTTGTTCGGCGGTAATAAATTCAATTTTATTTTTACCGTCGAGCTTTGCTTGGTACAAAGCTTTATCTGCATTTTTAATACTAGTGCTCAGTGATTGATGTTGATATTTTATTACACCTATACTCACTGTGACTTTAATTGGTCCTATATCAGATTCTATAACTAGAGTTTCAACATCGTGTCTAATACTTTCTAAAATTATTTGGGCTAGTTTTTTATTGTCTTGCTCTAATAATAAAATATATTCCTCGCCACCCCACCTGCCTAGTAACTCGTTTTTATCTAGCTTTTGTTTAATAATATTGGCTAGTGTGACTAAAACAAGATCTCCAATATTGTGGCCATAGGAGTCGTTAATTTCCTTAAAGTTGTCAATATCCAGCAATGCAAGCCAATAACAGTGTTCACCTTTACTCTTAGTATTTACCAAACGGTTAAATGTATCTTCAAAAGATCGACGGTTGTAGATATTGGTAAGCGGATCGATATGTGCCATTGAATCTAGTTCGGCGTTCATTTTTTGCAGTGCTTGTGTTCGTTCTTTAACAGCATCCTCTAGGTTGGCGTGTGACAAAATAAATCTATTCGACAGGGAAGACGCCATCCCAATAACAACAAACAAAAACCCTAAGGATGTCAGCCTCGGCAGCTCTATAACTCCGTTAACAACTAGTCCATCGCTAATGACAGTAGCCGAAAAAATAAGTAAGCCAATGACAAGGGTTTTAGCTTCTTGATTATTATTGATTGCAAGCTTAATAACATATAACAAGCTAACCACAATACCCGGCGCTAACCAAACTTGCCAAGGAAAGACTAATGATGATTTATCATATAGTTCTATATCGACTAGTAACAAAAAAATGAAAACCAGAAAAGAATATTGATAAAACTTAACAAATCTATTAACTGTGCACCGCATTAAATTAGTGACAAACGATATGCCCATTATAGGTAGGGCAAAAATAAGTGAATATTCTATCTTGACCTTGAGAGCACTGTTGATTGGTAATAAGTCTCCTACATGGCTAATCAAAACTGTATAGATTGATAGGCTTATAGTGAATAAACCAACCCAGAGATATTCTGGAAATTCTTTATTCCGGCGGTAAAGATAAAGATGATAGATGCCAAATAAAAGGTAAATTGATGCCAGTACCACTGGAACCATATTATCCCAAAATGTTTCTAGATAGAGCTGTTCAGATGTTGCTAACAGATAACGCCCATGATTTGCGCCGCCTAAACCACCACTAAATAAAAACGGTTTACGCCATACTTTAGTGCGATAACGAGTTCATCTGTGCCATCAATGACATAGTAAGGAATTTGGTAATTAGTTTGATGCTGGCATTCAGGTAAGTGATCATCTGGCGAGCCTAAACCGCCTAATCGATGACCATTAACGTATATCTCATAAGCTGACATTACGTGGCCAATGTATACCGACAATCTATGTAAATATTTTTGGTCTACTGCTGTACGATCAATTTTTACGTTTAAGCGATACCATAAATAATCTACGTCTGATGATAACTTAGATTTCCCCCAGTTTTGCGGCACCAAGATATGGTGCCAAGCAGAGTCATCATAGCTAGGACTTGCCCAAGCGGCGTTATCGCCTACTCGGTATTTCCATTGCCCTGATATATCCACTGCGTTTTCAAGCGATTCAATTACTCTGTCGTTTGCGAAAGTCGTAAAAGACAGAGTAAGGCAACAGCTAATTATTAGGTAAATGGTAGATCTCATAAACTGATGATATCCGTATTGTTACTTGAATAATGATAACGCGATCGAATTAGTAACAGCCTGCTTTTTTATATAGCGATGGCATAATCTATTTTATTGTTTTACTTAATTGTCTGACAATAACGTCTTCACTTTACGCTATCAATTAGGCCGTTAATAGATGTAATAAGCTGAATTGAAAATATGAGGAAAGATCCTATTAAGTTTACAACTGGCTACATGAGCTGCATTAATAATAAATAAACTGCCACCATCATCAGTAGACCCCCCATTACTAGGTTAAATATTTTAAGTGCTTTCGGCTCACTCAATATCAAATTCATTTTATGGCCAACGAGGGCCCAACAAGCAATGCTGGCATAACAGATCAAGAAATAAATCGCTACAAATTCAAATAGGTGATGAGTCGCTTCAATCTCAAATGCTCCAATACCTGAAATACTGGCGATCCAGGCTTTAGGGTTTAGCCATTGCAAAACAAAGCCATGTATAAACGACGACGATGTTCCATTTGTTTGCTTAATTACTGGATCGGCTGTTGCAATGTTGAGACCCATATAAAAAATAAAGGCCGAGCCGCTATAACTCAATATTGCTAAAAATAATGGCAAGCTTGTAGTTACCATTCCTACCCCTAGTCCAACCGTTAGTAGCAGCAATGCAAAGCCAATTGCGGCGCCAGATACAAACGGTATCGCACGGCGAAAGCCCTTATTTAAACCGGAGGTTAACGCAACCAAGTTAACCGGCCCAGGGGAAATAGACATACTGAGCGAGTAAGCACACATCGCAATAAAAACTGCCATCTTGTTCCTTACTGCTAAGCAATTGATACAAAAAAGGCGCCGCTAGTGATAGGGCGCCTCTAACTATGCCACTAAAGCTTAAACATCTAAGTTGGCGACGGTTAGTGCATTCGCTTCAATAAAGGCGCGACGAGGCTCTACTTGGTCACCCATTAAAGTAGTAAATATTTGGTCGGCGGCAATAGCGTCATCCACTGTAACCTGCAGCATTCGACGCTGCGTTGGATCCATTGTGGTATTCCATAATTGCTCCGGATTCATCTCTCCCAAGCCTTTATAACGCTGGATATAATAGCCTTTTCTGGCTTCCTTCATCAACCAGTCAATGACTTGCTCAAAGACTTCTACAGTTTGCGAGCGCTCACCTCGCTTAACGTAAGCACCGTCTTCTATTAGTCCATCTAGCGCTTCACCCAAAGCTACTAAGGAGCGATATTCGCTGGAAGAGAAAAAGTCATGGCTGATTGGATAATCTGTTGGTACGCCATGGGCGATGACCTCAACTTTTGGCAACCAAATACCACGTTCAACCGATTTTTCACCGGTCACTTTATAGCGATGACTACCAGATCCTGTACTCGCTTCATTTAAACGTAGATCTAAATCCGCACACCACTTAGCAACTGCGTCTTCATCAATTAGGGAGTCTGTTAGTAATTCATCCATATGAATAACCGAGTGTAGTAACGCGCTTGGGTACAATTGTGACAACCGGTCAATTGTGGCCATCCCTTTACGATATTGTACAATTAGCGCCTCTAATGCTTCACCACTAATACCTGGTGCATCTTGGTTAACATGCAGTGAGCCACCCTCTAAGGCAGATTGAGTCAAGTAAGTACTCAACGACTCTTCATCTTTAACGTACTGCTCTTGCTTACCTTTACCGAGTTTATATAGCGGCGGTTGAGCTATATAAATATGGCCACGGGCTATCAGTTCTGGCATTTGACGGAAAAAGAAGGTGAGTAGTAGGGTCCTGATATGCGAACCATCAACATCCGCATCAGTCATGATAATGATATTGTGATAACGCAATTTATCGATATCAAACTCGTCTTTACCGATACCACAGCCAAGAGCGATAACGATAGTACCTACCTCAACAGAAGACAACATTTTATCAAAACGTGCTTTCTCAACATTAAGAATTTTGCCTTTTAACGGCAGTATTGCTTGCTGCTTACGGTTGCGGCCTTGCTTCGCACTACCACCAGCAGAATCACCCTCCACCAGATAGAGTTCAGACAATGCAGGATCCTTCTCTTGGCAGTCAGCCAATTTACCGGGTAGGCCAGCGATATCTAGCGCGCCCTTGCGGCGAGTCATATCGCGGGCTTTACGCGCTGCATCACGGGCACGTGCTGCATCTAACATTTTCTGTACAACAATTTTAGCTTCACCTGGATTTTCAATAAGGTGGTCACCAAATAGTTTACCCATGGCTTGTTCTACAGCGGTCTTAACTTCCGATGACACTAGCTTATCTTTGGTCTGTGATGAAAACTTAGGATCCGGTACTTTTACTGACACTATCGCGGTTAAGCCTTCTCTAGCATCGTCACCGGAGGTACTAACTTTACTAGTTTTCCCCAAGCCTTCTTTTTCAATATAGCTATTTAATGAACGAGTGAGGGCAGCTCTAAAACCTGCTAGGTGAGTACCTCCATCACGCTGCGGAATGTTATTGGTATAACAGTATAAGTTTTCCTGGTACCCATCGTTCCACTGCAGAGCGACTTCAACTTCAATATCATCTTGCATAGTTTTTAAATGGAAGATGTTATTAATCGGGGTTTTATTTTGATTTAAATATTCAACAAAAGCCCCTAAACCGCCATCATAACGATATTCTTCTTCGCGGCCGCTGCGCTCATCTTTTAATAGAATACCGACACCAGAGTTAAGAAATGATAATTCTCTCAGACGCTTGGCTAGAATATCAAAGTGATACTGAATATTAGTGAAAGTAGCGGGGGACGCCTTAAAGGTAAGCTCGGTGCCAGTAGTATCAGTTTCACCAATAACTGCTAACGGCGCCTGCGGCACGCCATGAACATAAATTTGTTCATGAACTTTCCCGTCGCGACGAATAACCAGCTTTAACTCTTCCGACAGGGCGTTTACAACTGATACACCGACGCCATGTAAGCCACCAGAAACCTTATAACTATTGTCATCGAACTTACCGCCAGCATGCAATACGGTCATAATAACTTCCGCGGCAGACACGCCTTCTTCATGCATACCTACTGGAACACCGCGCCCATCATCTGAAACGGTAATAGACTCGTCAGGATGAATCACAATTTTAACTGTTGAACAGTGCCCAGCTAAGGCCTCATCAATAGAATTATCAACGATTTCAAAAACCATGTGATGTAAACCGGTACCATCATCGGTGTCACCGATATACATACCCGGTCGTTTTCTCACCGCATCCAGGCCTTTTAACACTTTGATGCTATCCGATCCGTATTCTTGTTCTTGTTGTTTGCTGGTTTCGTCAGTCATATTATCTCCGTTCAGTTGCTACTGCCCGTTAGGTCTCATATTTTTATGTGTTATTGCTGTTCTACCTCACCATGTTCCACGTGGAACATAGCGGGTTGTTCTTTGTCGATATATGCAGTTATCAATTCTTCGGCCTCAACACAGGTTATAAATACTTGACTACCTGTCTCAAACAAAGCGTTAACAAAGCGTTGCCGATGGGTTTTATCAAGTTCAGCAGGCAAGTCATCTACCAAATAAATAGCCATTCTACCGGTCTGCTGCTGCAGTAACTTACCCTGAGATAAGCGCAACGCTGCAACTAATAACTTTTGCTGACCACGCGACAGCACGTCTGCTGCAGCTAGTTTACCCACCTTAACCTTTAAATCAGCCCGGTGAGCTCCGGCCTGCGTAAAACCGCGCTGAGCATCTTTTTCACGGTTGTCGATCAGATACTGGGAATACTCTTTATCAGTGTCCCAACCACAACTGTACTGTAATTCAATGTCTTCATGCTCATCATACAGCGCCGCTAGCGTGTCTTTAAAGACGGAATTAAGCGCCGCTATATAAGCAGATCTAAACTCATGAATAATGTCACAAGCGGCAGATAGCTGCAGCTCCCATGGGTCAATGTCTACACTGTTTATTCTACCACGACGAAGCAAAGAATTTCGTTGTTTTAATGCTTGCTGTAGCCGCCTCCAATGAAATAAAAAACTATGTTCCACATGGAACAAACCCCAGTCAATATATTGTCTACGTATCTTTGGAGAACCTGATAGTAGTAGGTGGGTATCGGTACTAATTAATTGTAATGGCAATAACTCAGCTAGCGGCGCAACCGAGGTTATCAACTCACCATTCAATTTTAACCTAGTTTCGCCTTTGCGAGACTTAGCCACACCCACCGGACTTACACCGCCACCAATCGCGGCCAACTCACCAAATACAGTACAATGCTCAGCCTCAGTATTAATCACTGGTTTCATCTGCAAACCACGAAACGAACGACCCAACCCCAGCATATTAATACACTCTAGTAATGTGGTCTTACCGCTGCCGTTAGCACCATGGATGAGGTTAGTTTGGGCAAACTTCAAAAGTGAGGCCGAACGAATATTACGGACATCAGTCACCTTTAGACGATTTAGATAAGTCATCTACTATCGCAAACAGCCCCTATAGCCTCATCGGCATTACTACATACAACGAATTACCGTCGTCATTGTCTTCCAGCAGCGCACTACTATTAGCGTCAAGCAACGAGAACTTAACTTTAGGGCCAGACACCACATTCATAATATCAAGCAGGTAGCTAACATTAAAACCGATCTCTAAGGTATCCCCATCGTATTCGATAGCAACAACATCTTCAGCTTCTTCTTGTTCTGGGTTATTGGCAACAATACGCAAATCACCGGCATTAAATTGCATACGAATACCGCGATACTTTTCATTAGACAAAATCGCCGCTCTAGCCAAAGCTTGCTTTAATATATCGCGCTGCGCTACAACTTCTTTATCACTGCCTTTAGGCAGAACGCGGTCGTAATCAGGAAACTTACCATCGACCAATTTGGAGGTAAAGGTAAAGGCCTGAGTGGTTGCCCGTAAATGGTTGTCGCCAAAGGCCAAATGAATGCTCTCGGCCTCATCAATCAATAGTCGACTTAGTTCTAGCACGCCTTTACGTGGCAGAATAACCTGTTTCTCTTCGCTGGTAGTAATCCCAGCTAGTGTCGATAACGCAAGTCGATGACCATCGGTTGCCACCACTCTGAACACACTGTCTTTGATTTCCCACAGCATACCATTTAAATAATAACGCACGTCTTGTTGAGCCATAGCAAATGCTGTTTTGTCGATAAGACCTTTCAACTTTCCTTGTAACACATCAAACTCTAGAGTCGCTGACCCTTGTTCTACATTTGGGAATTCACTGGCGGGCAATGTGGAAAGGGTAAACCGACTGCGCCCACTTTTAATAATCGCACGCTGGTCTTCTACTTCAACGCTAATTACACTGTCGTCAGGCAGTGACTTAACAATATCTAAAAGCTTACGCGCTGGAACGGTAATATCACCATCGACTGTAACGCCATCTAAACTCACCTTCCCGAGTAACTCGACTTCAAGGTCAGTACCCGTTAACGTCAGTTGATTACCTTCCACGCCAATCAACACATTGGCCAAAATTGGCAAGGTTTGTCTGCGCTCTACCACTCCAGCAACAAGATTTAATGGCTTAAGTAATGCATCCCTAGTAACAGTGAATTTCATAGTTCTATCATTCCTAAAAACAATTGTTGTGTTTGGTTTGCAGGTCTATCAGGTTGTTAATGTTCTAATTAAATTTTTATAGTCTTCTCTAATGTCTGCACTAGTATCACGCAACTCTTTAATCTTACGGCAGGCATGTAATACTGTCGTATGGTCTCTACCACCAAACCCATCACCAATTTCTGGCAGACTATGGTTAGTCAGCTCTTTCGCCAATGCCATCGCCACTTGTCTTGGTCGTGCCACAGATCGATTGCGTCTCTTCGATAATAAGTCTGCCACTTTAATTTTATAATATTCTGCAACAATACGCTTGATGTTATCCATACTGACTTGCTTATCTTGCAGCGCTAATAAATCTTTAAGCGATTCTTTTATTAAATCTACGTCAATAACTTTACCAGTAAAGTGAGCGCTCGCTATCACTCTCTTTAGCGCACCCTCTAACTCACGAACATTCGAGCGAACTTTCTGAGCAATGAAAAAAGCCGCTTCCGGCGGCAGATCAATGCGCGCTTTCTCTGCTTTTTTCATTAATATAGCTACCCGTGTTTCTAGCTCAGGTGGCTCCACAGCAACGGTTAAGCCCCAACCAAAGCGCGACTTTAATCGCTCTTCTAAACCGTTAATTTCTTTCGGATAGCGATCACAAGTAAGTATCATCTGTTGGCCGCCTTCAAGCAAGGCATTAAAGGTATGAAAAAACTCTTCTTGCGATCTTTCTTTACCAGCAAAAAACTGAATATCATCAATCAACAGCGCATCAACACTACGATAGTAGCGTTTGAACTCGTTAATGGCATTTAACTGTAACGCTTTAACCATGTCAGCAACAAAACGCTCTGAGTGTAAATAAACAATTTTAGCATCTGGTTTTTTTTCAAGTAACGCATTACCCACCGCGTGCATTAAATGAGTTTTACCCAAACCAACGCCACCGTAAATAAATAATGGATTGTAGGCGCCAACTGGATTCTGTGATACTTGGGTAGCGGCCGCCCGCGCCAACTGGTTAGATTTTCCTTCTACAAAACTATTAAAAGTATAACCGGGCATTAGCGAACTTTGGTGCCTAAAACCGCCGACTGTATTAGCAGCAGATCTAGACGGTTGGATACCGCCAGAGCCTATATTAAGCAATGGTGATTCGACTACGGGCCGATTAACAGACCCAGTGTCAATTGGAACATCTTTAATGATATTTTCATGCGCCAAAATATGGGGAGAGGCCGGATCAGCAAAACTACTGGCTGGCGCGGCAATTTGTTGTAAACCAATATCAATGACAACCTTTTGCACCCGTCGCTCGCTTATCTCAATCACCAGCTCAATGATTCTTGGCAAAAACTTATCACTCACCCAGTCTTTCACAAAACGATTCGGTGCTAATAATAACAACTGCGAATCATTCGCATCAGCCCTTAGCGGCCTTATCCAGGTATTAAATTGCTGCGCAGGTAATTCAGTTTGCAAATAACCAACACATTTTGTCCAAACTGCTTGTGGTAACACGTCTACCCCTTTTAATGTGACTTAATGTCACTCCTTACTTATATTTTTATATTTATTAAAGCCGTAGCACTTAATATAAAGATATTTGCGCTGACTTTTAAAAAAATGTTAAAAACAAGGTCAAAAAGACCGAATGACGTAGGTTATCCACATCCTAAAAAGTTTTCCACAAATATTTTGTTTTTATTTTATTTCCATATAAATCAGTATCTTAAAAAAATATAAAAATGGGGTAGTGCTATTTAAATTTACTAAAACCTATCTTATAAAAACCTGTGTATAAGTTTAATTTAACCTGTGTATAAGTTGTTTCTAGGGGCAATTTGTATTAATTATCCTTTGTATCTGAAGTGACATGACAAGAGATTAAAAAAGGGCATTGATATTTGGTAGTTAATTCTCTAAAATTCGCGCTCATTTTTTTAAGGCTAGTATTACACTAAGTAATGCTGACAAATACCGAGTAATAGCTATGAAAAGAACATTCCAACCTAGTGTATTAAAGCGCGCACGTACTCACGGCTTCCGTGCACGTATGGCCACTAAAGGCGGACAAGCGGTAATTAACCGTCGTCGAGCTAAAGGACGCAAGCGTCTTTCTGCCTAATTAAGCCATAAAACTGGCTGGTTAGAGCATGGTCACGGGACTTAATTTTGCTAGATCGAAACGCCTACTGACAGCCAAAGACTTTCAATTCGTCTTCTCTTCGGCCGAAGTAAAGACATCATGTCCCGAGCTATTATTGCTTGCCCGTTTTAACCAACAGTCTCAATCTAGATTGGGGCTGGTTATTGCTAAAAAACATGTCAAATTAGCTGTAACAAGAAATCGACTGAAACGACAGATACGAGAAAGCTTTAGACTCCAAACTGATAATTTACCTAGCTTAGATATTGTAGTGCTTGCTAGATCGGGATGTGGAGGCTTAGATAACCCTAGCTTTAATCGAATACTGGAAAAACAGTGGCAAAGATTAATTCGACGAGCCACCGAGAAATCGGTGTGTTAAGTAAAACCGACAAGCCTGGGCTAGCCGCTAAGGTAGCATTGTGTCTGCTCGCATTTTATCGCTACTTTATTAGTCCGCTACTAGGCAACCATTGCCGCTTCTACCCTAACTGTTCTTCTTATGCCCAAACTGCAGTCGGCCGTTTTGGGTTTTTAAAAGGCTGTTATTTAACCCTTCGAAGATTACTGCGTTGCCATCCATTTAATGACGGTGGTCTCGACCCAGTACCTGAATATTCACATCAACATAAGCATAGGTGTATAGATACCCATGGATCTGATCCGTTATAGCATTATCGGGGCCATTATTGCGGTCTCACTAATATTGGTTAACGAGTGGACTGATTTTAAAGCTGCCGATAAAGCTTTGTTAGATGCTAACCAAGTGCCGATCGAGAGCTATCAAAATACTGGCGAAGTACCCCGCGATATTGCAACTAACAGTAATAGCGATACGCCTGTATTAAATGCACCGATAGTGGCGCCAAGCCAATCAACGGTAGCGCCGGTTAGTACTAATTTAATTACTGTAACAACGGGCACCTTAATAATGCGCATCGACCCAAACGGGGGCGATATTGTAAGTGTCTTGTTACCAAAGCATTTAGCTAAACTTGACGAAAAAGAAAATCCCTTTGTCCTTCTTGAGCAAAATTCACGTCGAACCTACATCGCCCAAAGTGGGTTAATTGGTCCTAACGGCACCGACACAGCAAATGGTAAACCTTTATTTAGCAGCGCTGTTCGCGACTATAATTTAAATGGCAGAGAAACTTTAAATGTTGATTTAAAGTTTACCGATAGCAACGGTGCTTATATTACTAAGCGCTTTATTTTTACTGCCAACAGTTACTTAGTCACACAACAATATATTATTGAAAACAACAGCGATGAGCAATGGACTGCCAACTTCTACGCTCAACTAAAACGTGACAGCAGCGAAGACCCCGCAGCCGATACCACCGGCATGGGGATGCAACCATTTTTAGGTGTTGCTACCCGCACAGAAGAAAAACCTTATATTAAAACAACTTTTTCTGATCTAGCAGATGAGCCGTTTAAAGCAAGTGTCACTAATGGTTGGCTATCAATAGTTCAGCATTATTTTATCTCAGCGTGGATTCCACCAGTTGATGTCACCAACGCTTATTCAACCAAAGTAAACAGTGACGGTTTCAATTTTATTCGTTATATCAGCCCCGCAGTAACGGTTGCACCACACAGCGTAGAAACTATTGAAAGTCGGTTTTATGCTGGCCCTAAAGATCAAGAAAGCCTAGAGGCAATCGCATTAGGCTTAGAACTGACTGTCGATTACGGATGGTTGTGGTGGATTGCACAGCCGTTATTTTGGATTATGACCTTTATCCATGGTTATGTTGGCAATTGGGGTTGGTCAATTATTTTCCTCACCATGTTTGTTAAGTTACTGTTCTATCCTTTGTCCGCCGCCAGTTATCGCTCAATGGCAAAAATGCGCTTGGTCACTCCCAAAATGACTGAAATACGAGAGCGCCATGCGGATGATAAGCAAGCGCAATCTGCAGCCATGATGGAGTTATACAAAAAAGAAAAAGTAAATCCACTTGGTGGCTGCCTACCGATACTTATCCAGATGCCTGTGTTTATATCGCTATATTGGGTATTAATGGAAAGCGTAGAGTTACGTCATGCGCCATGGCTAGGTTGGATACAAGATCTGTCAACTATGGATCCATACTACATATTGCCGCTGATTATGGGTGTGAGTATGTTTATTCAGCAAAAACTTAATCCACCGCCACCAGATCCAATGCAAGCAAAGGTTATGCAGATTATGCCAATCTTCTTTACTTTCTTCTTTTTATGGTTCCCAGCTGGCCTGGTATTGTATTGGTGTGTGAACAACATCTTGTCAATTTTGCAGCAGTGGATGATCACTCGCCAAATTGAAGCCGCAGCGGCTGCTGCACAATAGTTGTTAACAAGTTCTGGTAGGCTAGAGTTATGATTGATCACTTTGATACAATTTCTGCTCTAGCCACACCACCCGGTCGAGGTGGTATTGGGATTATTCGAATCTCTGGCCCCTTAGCTAAAGATATCGCTTTAGTTATAACCAATAAAAAACTAACTCCCCGCAGCGCCCATTATGGCGACTTTTATGCCTGTATTGATGGCGATGACAACGCTGTCGTTGTCGATCAAGGCATCGCTTTATTTTTCCCTGGACCGAATTCTTTTACCGGCGAAGATGTCCTAGAACTGCAAGGCCATGGCGGTCCAGTTATTCTTGATATGCTATTAAAAGAAACCCTGCGCTTAGGTGCACGATTGGCTAACCCTGGAGAGTTTAGCGAACGGGCTTTTTTAAATGACAAAATAGACTTAACTCAAGCCGAAGCGATTGCTGATTTAATTGATTCGTCTTCTATTCAAGCTGCGCGTAATTCTATTCGCTCGCTGCAAGGTGTGTTTTCACAACAAATAAATAATTTGGTTGAGCAACTAACCAAGCTACGTATTTACGTCGAAGCGGCAATTGATTTCCCCGAAGAAGAAATCGACTTTTTAGCCGATGGCCATGTCAGTAGCCAATTAAATATTATTGAAGAATTATTAATACAATTATTACAACAAGCTAAACAAGGCGCTTTACTTCGCGAAGGGATGACTGTTGTTATTGCAGGCAAACCAAATGCCGGTAAGTCTAGTTTACTTAATGCATTAGCTGGTAAAGACAGCGCCATAGTGACAGATATTGCTGGCACCACTCGTGATGTATTAAAAGAAGAAATACTGCTTGATGGTATGCCGCTGCATATTATCGATACTGCTGGCCTTAGAGATAACCCAGACGTTGTTGAAGAAATCGGCATTGCCAGAGCAATTGATCAAATAGAACAAGCTGATCAAGTATTACTTGTTGTTGATTCAAGTTGTGAGCAAGAAACTGAAATAGACAAACTTTGGGCCGGTTTATCTATCGGTTTACCACTGCCAAATAACGTCACTGTTATTAGTAATAAATGTGACTTAGCTGGCACGGAGCCTGGCATGGTGACAATTAGCGGAGTTGTGCAGATAAAACTATCAGCTAAAGCCAAACTAGGCCTACAGCAACTAACTGATCATCTTAAAAAAATCATGGGTTATAATACTGCCGCCGAAGGAACGTTTACTGCTAGGCGCCGGCATTTAGATGCTTTGGAAAGAAGCTTGGATTATTTACAGCAAGGAAAATCCCAACTAAATAATCATGGTGCAGGAGAGTTATTAGCCGATGACTTGTACCAAGCACAAAAAACGCTGGGTGAAATTACTGGTCAACTAAGTGCTGATGATTTGCTCGGAAAGATCTTTTCAAGCTTTTGCATAGGAAAATAGTATCGCTTTTAACTAGTATAATTAGAAACAATACAACCCATATTTTTTAAACTATATTGGAAAACTCATGATAAATAAGTTTGTAATTATTATAACTAGCTTTATTTTTATAAGTGCATGTGGCGGTGGGGGTGGGGGCGGCAGTAACGCGCCAGCAACAGATACAACAGCAATTAGTAGGGCTGCTGCCTTAAGCCTTAGTTTTGAACAAACAAAATTATTCACCTTCAGTTGGACTGATATTCCCGATGCAACAGAATATCGTTTGTTAGAAAATCCAGATAGTAACTCTGGTTTTAACCAAGTGGGGAGTGCTATTCCTCAAGGGACTCAAACTACTAGCATTACTGCCCCTTTATACAAACGGTTTAATGCTCAGTATATTCTACAAACATGCACTGGTAATGCTTGTACCAACTCTACCACTATCTCAGTCAGTGATTCATTAGTCGCTAGCATTGGATATTTTAAATCCAGTAATAGTGAAACCCATGACTCTTTTGGGGCTAGTGTTAGCCTAAGCAAGGACGGTAATACGCTAGCGATTGCTGCTTCTGAAGACAGTAACGCTACTGGTATTAATGGTAACCAAGCCGATAACTCCACTATTAATGCTGGCGCTGTTTATATCTTTAGCCGCGCCGATGCCGATACTACTTGGGCTCAGCAAGCCTATATTAAAGCTAGTAATACTGAAGCGACGGGTGTATTTGGCTCAACTGACAATTTTGGTAGAAGTGTTAGCTTAAGTGATGATGGCAATACCTTAGCAGTTGGTGCCAATGGTGAAGCCAGTAATGCTACCGATATTGGTGGAGACCAAACCGATAACTCGGCAGATGCCGCTGGCGCTGTGTATATCTTTAGTCGCACGGGAATTACCTGGACCCAGCAAGCTTATGTAAAAGCCAGTAATACTGAGAGTTTTGACAACTTTGGCATTAGCATTAGTCTGAGCAGCAATGGGGGTACTTTAGCGGTTGGCGCTCCAGTTGAAGATAGCAACGCTACCGGTATCAATGGTGACCAAACTGATAACTCGGCAACTGATGCAGGGGCTGTGTATATCTTTAGCCGCACGGGTACTGCCTGGACCCAGCAAGCTTATTTAAAAGCGAGTAATACTGAAACTGAAGATTTATTTGGTGGAGAAGTTAGCTTGAGTGGTGATGGAAATATCTTAGCGGTTAGCGCTACTTCTGAAGACAGTATCGCCACTGGTATTAATGGTGACCAAACCGATAACTCGGCAATTAACTCAGGCGCTGTGTATATCTTTAGCCGAGCAGTTACTGCATGGGTCCAGCAAGCCTACATTAAAGCTAGCAATAGTGGAGCCAGGGACGGGTTTTCGGATATTAGCTTAAGCACTGATGGAAATACATTAGCAGTCGGCGCGGCAGGTGAAGACAGTAGCGCTACAGGGATTAATGGTGACCAGAGTAATAATGATATATTTACCGCAGGAGCTGTGTATATTTTTAGCCGCTCAGATACTACTTGGTCGCAGCAAGCCTATATTAAAGCTAGTAATAATATGGCTTCTGGACAGCATTTTGGAAATGAAGTTGGCCTAAGCGGTGATGGCAATACATTAGCCGTTGGAGCGTTTCGTGAAGATAGTAATGCCACTGGTATAAATGGTGACCAAGCAAACAGCTCAGGAAATGATCCAGGTGCAGTATATGCCTTTAGCCGCACAGGTGATATTTGGGTTCAGCAAGCTTATATCAAAGCCAGTAATACTGAAGACAATGATTTTTTTGGCTCTGGGGTTAGCTTAAATGGGGATGGAAATACATTAGCTGTTGTTGCTGCAGGTGAAGATAGTAACGCTAATGGTATTAATGGTGACCAAGCGGATAACTCTGCAGATTCTGCCGGCGCTGTTTATTTGTACTAATATTTAGAATATGGAAATAATAAAGCCCTAAGTAATGAATTTATTGTATAGGGCTTTTTTGTAATTTTCATTTCTAGTATTTGCGTGAAAAGTGCTTTCAAGTTTTTGCACCGTTAAGTAAGAGCATCTCTACAGCAATAACACAGCTTTCCCCTATAGTTATCCACACAGCTATTTATTTAACAGGGGTTACAATTCAGTACTAATAAGCAAGTAATAACCTAGTGCATAAAATGTGTGTAAATCAGTTGATAACTTAAAGCCTATTATAATGGCCTAAAAAAAACTAAAACAGTACACAGCCGTGTAACAGCTAAATCACATTCAAACACTGGGCTTATGTATGTAGTTATCATTGACCTAAGGTATTGATTTTAATAATTATTAATTACTTATCAACTGAATTTGTGCTGACTAATAATAACTAATTCTTTATTACTCTATATCCTAATAACTATATATATATAAGTAACTAATAAATAAACGACAAAAAAAATTAAATATAAAGTTACTTTGCTCATTTTTTCAGCAGCCCCTATACTGCCTGCCCTTTTAAAAATAGCCATGTGTGCACTATGAATTACCCAACTCGTTACGGCGTTATAATTATTGGCGGCGGCCATGCCGGCACTGAAGCAGCGCTAGCTAGTGCCAGAATGGGTGTGACTACGCTCTTGCTAACTCATAACATCGAAACCTTAGGGCAGATGTCTTGTAACCCTGCTATTGGTGGAATTGGAAAAAGCCATTTGGTAAAAGAAATTGATGCACTCGGCGGCGCTATGGCAACAGCTACCGACAAAGGCGGTATCCAATTTAGAGTGTTGAATTCGCGTAAAGGCCCTGCAGTAAGAGCAACCCGCGCTCAAGCTGACCGCGTGTTGTACAAAGCCGCTATTCGTGGAATATTAGAAAACCAAAAGCAGTTACAAATATTCCAGCACTCTGTTGACGATTTAATTATCGAACAAGACAAAGTTGTTGGTGTTGTGACTCAAATGGGTTTGAAATTTTATGCCGACTCAGTGGTATTGACCGCAGGTACTTTCTTGGGTGGAAAAATCCACATAGGTTTAGAGAATCACTCTGGAGGACGAGCGGGCGATCCACCGTCAATCGCTCTAGCTGATCGACTGCGTGAATTACCGTTTCGAGTTAACCGTTTAAAAACAGGTACGCCACCACGGATAGATGCCAAGTCAGTCGATTTTTCAGAATTAGAAGAGCAGTGGGGTGACACGCCATTGCCGGTAATGTCTTACTTAGGTTCGGTAGACGATCATCCTGAACAAGTCTGTTGTTGGATAACTCATACCAATGAAAAAACCCACGATATAATTCGCGGCGGGTTAGATCGATCACCAATGTATACTGGGGTGATTGATGGCGTTGGTCCGCGTTACTGCCCATCAGTAGAAGACAAAATACATCGCTTTGCTGACAAAAATTCACATCAAATATTTATCGAGCCAGAAGGCTTAGATACACATGAGTTATATCCCAATGGGATATCAACAAGTTTACCGTTTGATGTACAAATAAATCTAGTGCGATCGATTAAAGGTTTTGAAAACGCTCATATCACCAGACCTGGTTACGCCATTGAGTATGACTTTTTTGATCCGCGAGATTTAAAACACAGTTTAGAAACACGTTTTATCGAAGGTTTATTTTTTGCCGGGCAAATCAATGGTACCACTGGTTATGAAGAAGCCGCTGCGCAAGGTTTGCTAGCCGGTCTAAATGCTGCTAGGCGCAGTCAAGAGTTAGATGCTTGGTATCCAGGCCGCGACCAAGCATATTTGGGCGTGTTGGTTGATGATTTGATTACTATGGGTACCACAGAGCCTTATCGTATGTTTACCTCGCGGGCAGAATATCGATTGTCACTACGCGAAGATAATGCCGATACGCGCCTAACCGAGATAGGAAGAGAGCTGGGTTTAGTCGATGACCAGCGTTGGCAATATTTTAGTAACAAGCGAGAGTCAGTAGAGCAAGAAACCACGCGCTTAAAAAGCACTTGGATTCAACCTAAAACTCCAGAAGCTGACGTTATTAACCAGTTGATTGAAAAACCAATTAGTCGTGAGTACAACTTAATGGATTTACTGCGCCGGCCTGGCGTGAGTTATGCAGACGTAGCAAGTTTGAAAGGCCAAGCCTTGGTTGATGAGCAAGTAGTTGAACAGCTAGAAATTGCTGCAAAATATGCCGGTTATATTGATCGACAACAAGAAGAAATAGGGCGCTTGAAAAAATATGAGACAGCGATATTACCTATGGACTTTGACTACCAATCAATAGAAGGTTTGTCGAACGAAGTAAAACAAAAATTAATGGCTACTAAACCAGCAACATTGGCGGTGGCGTCGCGGATTCAAGGTATTACGCCGGCAGCAATATCACTGTTGTTAATATCATTGAAAAAACGCGGACTACTGGAGCGTAAGATTGCTTGATAATAATTTGTCAGCGCTGTTAGAACATGGCGTTGCGCAACTGCAGTTAGTTTTAGACAGTGAACAGAAAAAAAAGCTCGTGGATTATGTTAAATTACTTTCCCATTGGAACAAGGCTTATAACCTGACTGCTGTCCGTGATGAAGGCGAAATGATGGTTAAGCATATTTTAGATAGTTTGTCGGTAGTGCCATTTTTTGCAGGTAGGGAGTCTATAATAGATATTGGCAGCGGCGCTGGGCTACCGGGTGTTCCATTGGCAATTTGTTACCCTATGGCCGCCATTACCACCGTCGACAGCAATGGCAAAAAAACACGGTTTATGCAGCATGTTGTTACTCATTTAGGGTTATCCAATATTACGGTGTTAAACAAAAGGGCAGAACAGCTAGCGGCTGAAAAAAAATATGACGCAGTAACTTCACGAGCGTTTACATCGCTAACTGATATGTTAGCAAAGACAAATCATTTACTGCAAAACAAGGGGCTGTTTTTGGCAATGAAAGGAGTTTATCCAACAGAAGAGTTGAGTGAATTACCAACAGGATATAAAGTCACAGCAGTGCATGAACTGAAAGTACCTGGCTTAGCCGCTGAGCGACATCTGGTCGCCATCGCTTTAGATTAATAATCAGGATAATAAAATTGACTAAAATTTTAGCCATAGCAAATCAAAAAGGTGGGGTGGGTAAAACCACCACCACTGTTAACTTGGCAGCTTGTCTTAGTGATCTTGAGCAGCGGGTGTTGTTGGTAGATCTAGATCCGCAAGGTAATGCGACTATGGGTAGTGGCTTAGAAAAAAACGATTTACCAAATAGTGTTTATGAAGTTTTAGCCCAAGGCGCTAGCGCTAAAAAATGCATCCAGCGCAGTGGCGTGGCTGGCTTTGACTTACTGCCAGCTAACGGTGATTTAACCGCTGCAGAAGTAGAGTTATTAAATAGCGACAGACGCGAGCAACGCTTGCATGAGGCGTTGGCTGAAGTTACTGGGAATTACGATTTTATTTTAATTGACTGTCCGCCGTCATTAAACATGTTAACGCTTAACGCATTGGTAGCTGCAAATGGAATAATTATTACTATGCAGTGTGAATATTATGCGCTCGAAGGTTTGTCGGCGCTGTTAAACACTGTGGGTAAAGTTGCTTCTAGTATTAATCCGAATCTACGCGTTGAAGGGATTTTGCGCACTATGTATGACCCACGTAATAGCTTAACTAGAGACGTATCGTCACAATTGCTTACACACTTTGGTGATAAAGTTTATCGCACCGTGATACCGCGTAATGTTCGTCTAGCTGAGGCGCCATCCCATGGGTTACCTATTGTCCGTTATGACCGATCTTCACGCGGTAGTGCGGCGTATCAAGCCTTAGCGCAAGAAATTATGAATAAATTAGATAAGACAGCAAATTAACGGAAATCACTATGTCCCCGAAAAAAAGATTGGGTAGAGGTTTAGATGCCTTGCTTGGAAACTCAGACTTACGCCAAGCGGTAGAGGCCCCAGAAAAACTGCCTGATAACGAGCTAAAACATTTGCCAATTGATTTAGTGCAGCGTGGTAAATATCAACCACGTCGGGAAATGGATCAAGAATCATTGCAAGATCTTGCTAATTCGATAAAAGCTCAAGGAGTAATGCAGCCAATTGTAGTGCGCTCAGTTGGCGAAGGTCGCTATGAAATCATTGCCGGTGAACGTCGCTGGCGGGCTTCGCAATTAGCTGAAAAAGATACTATCCCAGCGATTATTCGTAACGTGACAGACGAAGCTGCAATCGCGATGGCGTTGATTGAAAATATTCAGCGTGAAAACCTCAGCTCCTTGGAAGAAGCTGTTGCGTTAGAGCGCCTGCGCGTGGAGTTTGCATTAACCCAACAAGAAGTTGGTGAAGCGGTAGGCAAGTCACGGGCGACAGTAGCTAATTTACTGCGCTTATTGACGTTGAATAGTGATGTAAAAACTATGCTAGAGCGTGGCGATTTAGAAACGGGTCATGCTAAAGTTTTGCTAGCACTAAGCGGCGATAAGCAATCGGAAGTCGCTCGCACCGTTGTTGGTCGTGGGTTGACAGTTAGGCAAACAGAAGATTTAGTTCGTAAGAGTCAAAAGCCGCCGACAAAACAAGAAATTTATAAGCCCAGTGCAGATATTGCTAGCTTAGAACAAAGCTTAGGTGAGAAAGTCGGCGCGCCAGTTTCTATTCAGCATACCAAGAGTGGGAAAGGCAAATTGGTACTTAAGTACAACAGCCTTGATGAGCTTGAAGGGATTTTGGCTCATATTCAGTAGCTAAATTATCATAATCACCGTATATATCATGTGAATGGCTTGCGCGGCTAGATCTAACTCCCTATACTTGCGCGCCCGATACGGCCTCCCCATGAAGCAGTTTTGGGGTGCTTACTAAGATTAAGTTAAGACCATGATAAATATAGGGTTTTTAAAGAGATAGAACGGCGTGATAAGCAGGCCAGCAGTGTATAAAGTAATTGCCATACAGTGTTTTGTTGCCCTTGCTGGAATAGGAGTTTTAGTGGTTTTAAACTCTGCGTTAACGCCATCGGTAATAGCAGGTTTTTTAATCGCTATTATACCTTACAGTTATTTCGCTCTGCGGGTGTTTAGATACCGAGGAGCAAAAGCTGCCGAGAGAGTTGCGCAATCATTTTATCGCGCAGAGGCAGGAAAGTTTGGATTAAGTGCTATAGGTTTTGCTTTAGCATTTGTGTTGATTATACCGGTTCACGCAGTACCATTATTTGCGGCTTACGGTGTGATAACACTTATTCAGTTAATTGGCGCCTGGTGGCTTGTATAGCGGCCGGAATTGTTGAAACAAGAGAATAGATAGATGGCAGCAGAAGGCGGTTTAACAACCTCTGGTTATATTCTTCATCACTTAACCAATCTTACCTACGGTAAATTACCGGCCGGTTATGAGCGCTTAGATGCGCAAGGTCAAGTTAGTGAAGCACTAGCACAACCAACCTGGACTATTGCCCACGACGGCGGTGAAGCCGCAGCAATGGGGTTTTCTGCAATCCATTTGGATAGTATGGGTTGGTCAATAGCGCTCGGTCTTATTTTTATATTTTTGTTTCGTCGCGTCGCGGTTAATATTCATTCTGGTGTACCTACTGGCTTTCAAAACTTTATTGAAATGATAGTAGAGTTCATAGACACTAATGTTAAAGACTCGTTCCCATACAAAAGTAAGTTTGTTGCGCCATTAGCACTAACCATTTTCGTCTGGATCTTTTTTATGAACCTGATGGATTTGATTCCTGTTGACTGGATTCCGCAATTGGCCGCTTATTTGTCTGGTAATCCACATCTCTACTTTAAAGTGGTACCAAGTACAGACCCGAATATTACTTTAGGTATGGCATTCACTGTATTTGGTCTAATTATATTTTTCAGTATCCAGCAAAAAGGTCTAATGGGCTTTGTTAAAGGTCTAACGATGCATCCGTTTAATAATCCTTGGATGATTCCGATCAACTTAGTATTAGAAACCATCGATTTGATAGCCAAGCCAATATCTCTAGGTTTGCGATTATTCGGCAACATGTATGCCGGAGAAATGATATTTATTCTGATAGCTGTTATGTACGGCGCCGGACTATTTTTTGGCATGTTTGCAGGTGTATTGCAAATTGCCTGGGCAATTTTCCATATCTTAGTAATCACCTTGCAAGCGTTTGTCTTCATGGTATTAACCATCGTCTACATGTCGATGGCCTTTGATAATGGCGAAGATCACTAACTTTTATTTTTACATTACTTTTTAATATATTAGGAGAAAGAAAATGGGTTTAGCTCTTATAGCGGTATCACTACTTATAGGTCTTGGTGCAGTTGGAACCGCAATAGGTTTTGCTTTGTTAGGTGGTAAGTTATTGGAAGGCAGTGCACGCCAACCAGAAATGGCACCTATGCTACAAGGTAAGATGTTTTTGATTGCTGGTTTACTAGATGCGGTGCCTATGATTGGTGTCGGTATCGGTATGTACATCCTATTTGTGGTAGTGCCAACTCTAGCTGTTTAATAACAGAAACATGGGTTTAGCGCGGCAATGTAAGTTGCGCTTTGTATATCACTAACACGAGGTTTCGTTGTGAACATTAACGCAACACTAATTGGCCAATCAATATCGTTCTTATTCTTTGTGTGGTTTTGCATGAAGTTTGTTTGGCCAGTAATTCTTACTGCCATGCAAGAACGTGAAGAAAAAATTGCACACGGTTTGCAAGCGGCTGACAGAGCAACAAAAGATCTAGAGTTGGCACAAGATGCTGCTGGACATAAGTTGCGCGAAGCGAAAGAGCAAGCCGCAGGGATTGTTGAGCAAGCAAATAAGCGTGCTAATCAAATTGTCGATGAAGCGAAAGAGCTTGCTAAAGCTGAGGGCGATCGATTAAAAGTCGCTGCTAATGCTGAAATCGAGCAACAAGCGAATCGAGCAAAAGAAGTTTTACGTGCTCAAGTAGCAACGTTGGCGATTGCTGGTGCAGAGAAAATTTTGCAACAGACCGTCGATGCCAATGCACACCAACAGCTGCTTTCTGAGCTGGCTGAGCAGCTTTAAGCGAGGATACGATGGCCGAATTATCGACATTGGCACGCCCTTACGCAAAAGCGGCATTTGAGTTTGCTCGGGATAACGATGCCTTAGCACAGTGGTCTAAAACGCTCAGTTTGGCGGCTCAAATCACGCAGCAACAACAGGTAGCACAATTGTTGTCATCGCCTTCTTTGACCTCAGGTCAAATGGCAGAAACATTTGGTGGTTTACTAGGTGATGATTTAACAACTAAGGCAGCCAACTTTATTGGCGCCTTAGCAATGAATAAGCGTTTGCTATTATTGCCATATATAAGTGAGCAATTTCAGGCGTTAAAGGCTCAACAAGAGCAGACAGTAAACGTTGAAGTAACCAGTGCATTTGAATTGAGTGAGGCGGAAGCTGCTCAGTTAACAAAGGCGCTTTCAGCCAATTTGTCACGCGAAGTCAATTTGAGTTCAACAGTTGATACCAACCTTATAGGTGGTGTTGTTGTTAGAGCCGGTGACATGGTTATAGACGGTTCAGTCCGCAATAAGTTAGCTCAGCTAACTGATGCGATGAGCCATTAAGATTTAAGTTTGAGGAACAGGGCATGCAGCAACTGAATCCATCTGAGATTAGCGACATCATCAAGCAACGTATCGATTCCCTCGATGTTGCCGTAGAAGCGCAAAACGAAGGTACCATTGTATCCGTATCTGACGGTATCGTTCGTATTCATGGTTTGGCCGACATTATGTACGGCGAGATGATTGAATTTGAAGGCAACCGTTTTGGTATGGCTCTTAACTTAGAGCGTGACTCGGTTGGTGCGATAATCCTTGGCGATGCTCGGGGTTTACAAGAAGGTCAAAAATGTAAGTGTACTGGCCGCATTCTTGAGGTACCGGTTGGCCCCGAATTAGAAGGCCGTGTAATCGACGCTTTGGGCAACCCTATCGACGGCCGTGGTCCAATCAATGCCAAAATAACTGACGCGATTGAAAAAGTTGCGCCAGGGGTTATCTGGCGTAAGTCAGTTGACCAGCCAGTGCAGTTAGGTCTTAAAGCGGTTGATGCGATGGTACCAATCGGTCGTGGCCAGCGAGAGCTAATTATTGGAGATCGACAGATCGGAAAAACTGCAGTAGCAGTTGATGCGATTATTAATCAAAAAGGTAGTGGCATTAAATGTGTTTACGTTGCTATTGGTCAAAAAGCTTCTTCTATCGCAGCGGTTGTGCGTAAGCTTGAAGAGCACGGGGCAATGGAACATACCGTGGTTGTTGCCGCAACAGCTTCTGATCCAGCATCGATGCAGTTTATCGCACCATTTAGCGGTTGCACTATTGGTGAGTACTACCGTGATCGCGGTGAAGATGCGCTGATTATTTATGATGATTTGACTAAGCAGGCTTGGGCATATCGTCAAATTTCATTGCTATTGAAACGCCCACCAGGACGTGAAGCTTACCCTGGTGACGTATTCTACTTGCATTCACGCTTACTAGAGCGCTCAGCTCGCGTATCGGAAGCTTGGGTAGAAAAATGCACTAACGGTGAAGTCAAAGGTAAAACGGGTTCATTAACAGCATTGCCTATTATCGAAACCCAAGCTGGTGACGTATCGGCATTTGTACCAACTAACGTAATTTCTATTACTGACGGTCAGATATTCCTAGAAAGTGACATGTTTAATGCCGGTATTCGCCCTGCAATGAACGCCGGTGTATCGGTATCGCGTGTTGGTGGATCAGCGCAGACTAAGATCATGAAGAAACTGTCTGGTGGTATTCGTACTGCATTGGCTCAGTATCGTGAATTAGCGGCGTTCTCACAGTTTGCGTCTGACCTAGATGATGCGACCAAAGCACAGCTAGACCATGGTGAGCGTGTAACTGAGTTAATGAAGCAGAAACAGTACTCGCCACAGTCGGTTGCTGAAATGGGCTTGATGGTTTACTGCGCAAACGAAGATTACTTAAACGATATCGACGTCAATAAAATATTAGACTTCGAAGCGGCATTATTGTCCTACGCGAATAGCGAACATAGTGACTTGATGAAAGAAATCGTTGTCGCTGGTGATTGGAATAAAGATTTAGAAGCTAAGTTCAAAGCGTTGGTTGAAGATTTTAAAGCTAACCAGACTTGGTAATTGGTTTAGCAGGAAGGTTTTTCTTTCCTGCTAATTAAGAATAGTTGCGCGAGGCCCATTAAGACATGGCAGGCACAAAAGAAATACGCACACAGATCGGATCTATCACCAGTACTCAGAAAATAACGAGTGCAATGGAGATGGTAGCGGCCAGTAAAATGCGTAAAGCACGAGAAAGAATGGAAGTGGGCAAGCCTTACGCTACTCGCATCCGCTCTGTTGTTGGGCATATCGCAAATGCTAATCCAGAGTATCACCATCAATACTTAGCGCAGCGTGAAGTAAAACGCATTGGCTTCGTTATTGTGTCGTCTGATCGTGGCTTATGTGGTGGTTTGAATACAAACTTATTTAAGGCGGCGCTTAGATCAATTAAAGAATGGGCTGATCAAGATGTAGAGATTGACCTGTGTTTAATTGGCAGCAAGGCATCAGCGTTTTTTAACAGTGTTGGCGGCAACGTTGTCGCTTCAGTTCGTGATTTAGGTGAGGCGCCAACAGTAGCTGATTTAATCGGCAGTGTTAAGACCATGCTAGATGGCTATGATAAAGGCAATATTGATAAGCTTTTTCTGGTTAGTAATGAGTTTGTTAATACCATGACTCAAGACCCTACGGTTGCTCAGCTGCTGCCGTTATTGCCATCTGAGGATAAGGAATTAAAACATCATTGGGATTATATTTACGAGCCTGATGCACAAGAGTTATTAGATGGTTTGTTGACCCGTTATGTTGAGTCGCAAGTTTACCAAGCGGTTGTGGAAAACGGGGCTTGTGAACAAGCTTCTAGAATGGTGGCAATGAAAAGCGCAACAGATAATGCTGGCGATCTAATTGATGAATTACAGTTGATTTATAACAAGGCTCGTCAGGCCGCAATTACTCAGGAATTGTCTGAAATTGTAAGTGGCGCGTCTGCGGTTTAATTAGTTAAAGATTAGTTTTTTAAGTTTAAGGTTTAATGAGGATCCTCAAATGAGTAGCGGTCGTATTGTACAAATTATTGGCGCGGTCATAGACGTCGAATTTCCAAGAGATGCAGTGCCTCAAGTATATGATGCATTGAAAGTTGGCGCTGTAGGCTTAACACTAGAAGTTCAGCAGCAGCTAGGGGACGGCGTTGTTCGTACCATCGCTATGGGTTCTTCTGAAGGCGTTAAGCGTGGCTTAGACGTTGATAACACTGGCGCAACGATTCAAGTACCGGTGGGAATCGAAACCCTCGGCCGAATTATGGATGTGTTGGGTAACCCTATTGACGAGTGCGGGCCAATTGGTGAGCAAGAACGTCGTGGTATTCACCAAGACGCGCCAGCCTATGCTGATCTTTCAAGCAGTGATGAATTGCTTGAGACCGGCATTAAAGTTATCGACTTAGTTTGCCCATTTGCCAAGGGTGGTAAAGTTGGTTTATTTGGTGGAGCCGGTGTTGGTAAAACCGTAAACATGATGGAATTGATTAACAACATCGCTAAAGAGCACAGTGGTTTGTCTGTGTTTGCTGGTGTTGGTGAGCGTACTCGTGAAGGTAACGACTTCTACTACGAGATGGCAGAGTCTGGTGTTGTAAACTTAGAAAATCCACAAGAATCAAAAGTGGCAATGGTCTACGGGCAGATGAATGAACCTCCTGGAAACCGTTTGCGAGTAGCGCTGACTGGGTTGACTATGGCGGAAAAATTCCGCGATGAAGGTAAAGACGTATTGTTGTTTGTTGATAATATTTATCGTTACACTTTGGCTGGAACTGAAGTATCTGCTTTACTAGGCCGTATGCCTTCTGCAGTAGGTTATCAGCCGACCCTAGCTGAAGAAATGGGTGTGTTGCAAGAACGTATCACCTCTACAAAAACTGGCTCTATCACTTCTATCCAAGCGGTATATGTACCAGCTGATGATTTGACTGATCCATCGCCCGCCACAACTTTTGCTCACTTAGATGCAACGGTTGTACTAAGCCGTGACATCGCATCGAAAGGTATTTACCCAGCGATCGACCCACTAGACTCGACGTCACGTCAGCTTGACCCGTTAATTATTGGTCAAGAGCACTATGATGTGGCTCGTGGCGTTCAATCTGTATTGCAGCGTTATAAAGAGCTAAAAGACATTATCGCAATTTTGGGTATGGATGAGCTGTCTGAAGAAGATAAGCAGACAGTATCACGCGCTCGTAAAATTGAACGCTTTTTGTCGCAGCCATTTTTTGTTGCTGAAATTTTTACCGGTTCTCCAGGTAAGTACGTACCCCTTAAAGAAACCATAGCAAGCTTTAACGGTATTCTTGCGGGTGAATACGATCACATGCCTGAGCAAGCTTTCTACATGGTTGGATCAATCGAAGAAGCCATCGAAAAAGCGAAAAATATGTAACTTTTAATACAAGTCAGTAAGACTTTAGTAAGCGAGTTATAAGAGAGATTTATTATGGCAATGACAATTCATTGTGACATCGTTAGTGCAGAGCAAGAGATTTTTTCTGGATTAGCAGAGCTAGTTGTAGCCAACGCATCTTTAGGTGACTTAGGTGTTAGCTACGGTCATGCTCCGTTACTCACGGGTCTAGAGCCTGGGCCTGTTCGTGTTGTTACTCAAGGTGGTGAAGAAGAGATATTTTATGTCTCTGGCGGTTATTTAGAAATACAACCAGGCACTATCACCATTCTTGCTGATACAGCACTGCGCGCTGATGACATGGATGAAGCTGCCGCTGTTGAAGCGCAAAAGCGAGCTTTAGCTGATTTAGCTGATCAAAGTAGTGAAATTGACTACACGTTGGCCTCCGCTAGACTAGCCGAGGCAGCTGCTCAAATAAGAGCAGTGCGGGCATTGAAGAAAAAAATGGGTAAATAGATATATCCAAGTAAAAAGGCGGCATTAGCCGCCTTTTTTGTGCCTGCATGTTATACCTCAAGCTGATTACGCCGCGCGATCAATCGGCTATTCGTTATCTGAGACAAAAATGCGCCTATTGCCTAATATCCAGTATAATCTGTCAAAAACAGCTATTTAACTAAATATAAAAGAGAATAGTATGAGTCTAGAAGTTGTTATTTTGGCCGCCGGTAAAGGCACTCGAATGCGCTCCAATAAGCCGAAGGTATTGCATACTTTGGCCGCTAACTCATTGCTAGGCCATGTTATCTCTGCGGCATCTGAATTGGAGCCAAGTGCCATTCACGTGGTTGTAGGGCATAAAGCAGAAGACGTAGAAGCCGCCTTTAAAGATCTATCAATAAACTGGGTTAAGCAAACACAGCAACTGGGTACCGGTCATGCAGTTGCGCAGGCAATGCCGAACATCAGTAATAATTCTACGGTATTAGTTTTATATGGTGACGTGCCGTTAATCAAAGCTAGCACACTTAAAGCAATGCTGGCTGATGTAAGCGGTGATCAAATGTCTTTGTTAACAGTAGATCTTAGTAATCCCGATGGCTATGGCCGGATATTGCGGGATCAAAACAACAGTGTTAACGCAATTATTGAGCAAAAAGAAGCAAGCTCTGAACAATTGGCATTAACTGAAACTAATACCGGTATCATGGCCGTGCCCGCGCAACGCCTTAATACTTGGCTGCCTGCTTTATCAAACGGCAATAAGCAGAGCGAGTATTATTTAACAGATATTATTGCCATGGCTGCCGCTGAGGGGGTGACTGTTAAAGCGTTTCATCCAGCGACTGAGGCCGAGGTTCAAGGGGTCAATGACAGAGTACAGCTGGCTAATTTAGAGCGGCAATTTCAAACTGAGCAGGCCACTAAATTACTCCTTGCTGGCGTTAGTTTACGCGATCCAAATCGCTTAGATATACGCGGTGAGCTAACAGTTGGCAGTGATGTCGCGATAGATATTAATGTGGTGTTTGAAGGCAGTGTCAGTATCGGAGACAATGTAACCATTGGTCCTAACTGTGTTATTACAGGCACGATAATTGCCAACAATGTAGAAATTAAAGCTAACACTGTTATTGAAAACGCGGTCATTGCCGATGATTGCGTCATCGGACCGTTTGCTAGGATAAGGCCAGGCTCTAATCTCGCCGTCGGGGTTAAAGTAGGTAATTTTGTCGAAACCAAAAAAGTAAATATTGGCGAGGGCTCAAAAGTAAGTCACTTAACCTACTTGGGCGACGCCAACATAGGAAAAGACGTCAATATTGGCGCTGGCACCATTACCTGTAATTATGATGGTGTTAATAAGTATGTGACAAATATAGGAGACGGAGTTTTTGTCGGCTCAAACAGCGCATTAGTTGCACCGGTCTCAATTGGTGAAAATGCAACAGTTGGTGCTGGCTCTGTGATCAGCAAGGATATCGAAAAGAATCAATTGTCCATTGCGAGAGCAAAGCAACGTAATTTGGATGGCTGGCAGCGACCAATTAAAAAACAGGACTAGGAAAATACTATGTGTGGAATTGTTGGTGCAAGTGCCAAACGGGAAGTATCGGAAATCTTAGTTGAAGGCCTGCGTCGGCTAGAGTATCGGGGTTATGACTCAGCCGGTTTAGCGGTTATTGAAAATGGCGCACTATCTGTTGCCAAAGAGAAAGGCAAAGTAGCAATGCTAGCTGACGCTATTGCTAAAACCCCCATTATAGGTAGCTGTGGTATTGCCCACACGCGCTGGGCCACCCATGGTAAACCGTCTAAGATAAATGCCCATCCACACTGTTCTAATGACCGCATTGCATTAGTGCATAACGGTATTATTGAAAATCACAATCAACTGAGAGATCAGTTAACTGAACAAGGCTATGCGTTTTTATCACAGACCGATACCGAGGTAGTTGTTCACTTATTAGATTCAATAATAAGGGAAGGTAACGACCTACTTAGTGCGCTAAAGATTGCGGTAGCTAAGCTAGAGGGGGCCTATGGTTTAGCGGTAATCTCTATTGATCAACCTGACACTATTATCTGCGCACGCTCTGGTAGCCCGCTAGTTATTGGTATTGGTATCGGTGAAAATTTCATTGCTTCAGACCAGCTAGCGTTACGCCAGGTTACTGATCGGTTTGTTTATCTTGAAGAAGGCGATATGGCCATTATTACGCCGCAGAGTTACGACATTATAGATTCACAACACAATAAGGTGATCCGAGACGTTGTAGTAATGACCGGCAGTGCCGACAATGCCGATAAGGGTAAGTATCGTCACTACATGCAAAAAGAAATTTTTGAACAGCCCACTGTTTTAGCTAACACCCTAAGAGGGCGTATCAGCCGTAATCGAGTGTTAGAAGAAATTTTAGGTACTGAAGCGAAAACTGTCTTAGACAAAACTAAAGCAGTACAAATTGTTGCCTGCGGAACCAGTTATCACTCTGCTATGGTCGCTAAGTACTGGATTGAAGGGGTGGCAGGTGTCGCGTGCCGAGTAGAAGTTGCTAGCGAATTCCGTTATCGAAAGCTTGTTGTCACCGACAACACATTGCTAGTGACAATTTCTCAGTCAGGCGAAACTGCTGACACTTTAGCCGCTTTGCGGTTAGCAAAAACCCTTGGCTATACCTCCACTTTGGCCATTTGTAACGTAGCGCAAAGTTCTCTCGTTAGAGAGTCAGATTTGTGTTTAATGACTGAAGCTGGGCCAGAGATTGGTGTGGCATCGACTAAAGCATTTACCACCCAGTTGGTTGCCCTACTACTTTTAACAGTGTTGCTCGGTAGGCGTAATGGTTTATCCCTTGATGCTGAAAAAGACATTGTAGCCGCAATGCATCAGTTGCCCGACTTGGTTAGCGAGGCGTTAAAGTTAGATAAAAAAATAGAGCAAATGGCAAAAGCTTTTGCCGACAAACATCATGCTTTGTTTTTAGGTCGTGGCGTGCAGTGGCCGGTGGCGATGGAGGGGGCATTAAAGCTGAAAGAAATTTCTTATATCCATGCTGAAAGTTATCCTGCCGGCGAGTTAAAACATGGGCCATTGGCGTTAGTTGATGATGATATGCCGGTGGTAGCAGTGGCGCCTAATAATGAGCTGCTGGAAAAGTTAAAATCAAACCTAGAAGAGGTTAGGGCCCGAGGTGGCAAGCTTTTCGTGTTCGCCGACAAAGAGGCTGGGTTTGAAGATGAAGATGGTATATCGGTGATTGCGATTCCGCATACGCCAGATATTATTGCACCAATAATTTATACCATTCCACTGCAATTATTGTCCTACCATGCGGCACTTTTAAAAGGTACTGATGTAGATCAACCGAGAAACTTGGCGAAGTCAGTTACTGTCGAATAGCAGTTATTTACTTGTGTTAATAGTTAACTTGGTTATTATTATAAATAAAATAATAATCAAGGTATGCTTTGAAGCGAAGCCTGATAGTTCTTATTAGTTGGGCATTACTAATGTTAATGCCGCGGTCTTTGTTCGCCAACGATGAAGACAAGAAGGTCATGGATAGCGCTCAAAAGATGCGTGACAGTCTAGCTCAAACTTGGCTAGAGACATCTCGCTATATTGATTCTTGGTTATCTGACGGGCAAAGCACAAGCGATAATAAAAGCCGAGTAAATATCAGCATAGAGCAGTTCATTGCTAAATCCGGCGATTGGGAAACAGACGTTAATATTCGCGGTAAGCTTGATATTCCAAATACCAAGCGGCAGTTAAAGTTGTTGATCGACAGCGATGTCAACGATCAAAGCAGTTTAGTAGATAAAAAACTTGATACCCAACAAGATACTTTTACCACCGTGGGCATCGGGCGAACGCGGGAGACAAAAAACTTTCAATTTGACACTCAAGTGGGGGCAAAGTTTAGCTACCCGATAGATCCTTTCGCAAGGGTAAAAGCGGAAATCACCGTTAATTTAAGTGATAATTGGATTAACGGTTTCAAGCAAAAAGCTTGGTATTTCCATGAAGAGGGTTGGGGAGAATCGTCAGAGTATTTTTTACTAACTGAGTTAAATGAACACTACCAACTAAGAATTAGCACCGAGGCTCAATATCAAAAACAGCATGAAGAATTAGAGATTGGCCAGTTTTTTACCTTGTATGAGCATATTCCCGGCAGCAACTGGCATTCGTTTACAATTGGCGTAACGGGTTCAAATCAACCTAATCCTCGATTAAATACCTATTTTCTAGCGGCTAATTATCGTTTGCCGCTGTTTAAAGATTGGATATTTTTAACCTTGGATCCGCGGGTCAGATTTCTGCGGGAGGACTCCTGGAATCCAAATCCAGAGCTAGAATTACGTATCGATATTTTATTTGAAAAAGGTAATTAAGCGTCGACTTTAGTGCATTCAAAGACTGGGATATTTCTGTCAGTTCTAGCCTGATATTCATCAAAGTCTGGATATAAAGAAAGTAAGTGTGGCCATAACGCTTGCTTTTCATCATCCCCAACTTGCCTAGCAATCATCTTAGTTTCCACCCCACCAATCATTACATCGATATCGGGATTGGCCGCAATGTTGTAATACCAGACAGGATTAGTATCCATACCACCTTGGGAGGCTACTAGTAGTAACTTATCGTCTTTCGGCAAATGAATTAATGCTATCTCACGCCTTGCTCCGGTCTTGCGGCCTTTGGAGCCGACAATACAAATAGGATAACCACCTGGAAAGTTCTTCATTAACCGACCATTGGTTTTTCTGAACACCCAAACATTAACTTTGGTCATTATTTTAATGAATTTTTTTATCTGTTTTTCTTTGCCACTCGGAAAAGCTTTAACATCGCTGCGCTTGGTTTTAACGTAATCATATTCAATCATGGTTGGCTCAGCAGTTATTATAGCTAGGGAGTAATTATAGCGCCTGAAAACTGTCGGAAGTGATTGATGAACAAGTTTTCACTCAGCTATTAATATTTGTCATTGGGCAGCCGTAAACTGCTTAAACCACGTTTTAGCTTTTGTAGGTGCTCGGTAATTTGCTCACTATTAGCTTGCGAGACTCCGACTGCTAATGCATCTAAAGCCGTTAGCTGCGCAATGCGTGAGCTTTGTGGTGCGTAATTATCGGTGTCTTCATCAACATCAATACATAAAGCAATACTGCAGCGGTTAGCCACAGGGCTAGCGCTTGGCGCTATACCAATAACAATACCGCCTTCAGCTTTAACTAAATCTATAGAATTAATAAGCGCTTTGGTACGCCCGCTTTGAGATACTGCTACCACCACATCACCAGGCTGCAGTGATACCGCCGCCATGTTTTGTATATGTGGGTCGTTATAGGCAACAGTTTCCAAACCTAGGCGGAAAAACTTGTGCTGGGCATCTTGAGCAACCGCACCAGAAGCTCCAAAGCCATAAAAACTGATACGCCTGGCTTGGCTTAATGCATCAACCGCAGCGCTCAATGCCGCCGGGTCCAGGGAGTCACGCACGCGCTGTAAAGTATTAATGGTCGCGTCAAAAACTTTATAGGCATATTCAATGGGCGAGTCGTTAGTATCAACGGCAAACTGGCTAAAGCTGGGGGTTGATGCTAATTGCTGGGCCAAACCTAATTTAAAATCCTGAAAACCATCGCAACCACAAGCACGACAAAACCTAACCACCGTTGGCTCTGAGACCATCGACTCCTGAGCCAAATCGACAATACGCATATGAATTACGTCGTTGGGCTGCGCTAAAACATACTGAGCCACTTTGCGTTCTGACTTGCGCATGTCGGCCATAGTTTGACCAATTTTTTGAAGTAAATTTGCATGGCGCATAAACAAGTCATATCCGCTGAAAATAATTATCGTTAGTTTAACTGCACTGCAAAACATTGCTAGTCTTTACCGCTATTTACGGTGCCTAGAATGTTCTTGCCTGATAGAATAGCGCAATGGATGTAACTTCAATAATTGACTCATTAAACGATGCCCAGCGCAATGCGGTTTGCGCTGAGTCAGGCAATCAACTTATTTTGGCCGGTGCGGGTAGCGGCAAAACTCGCGTCTTGGTTCATCGCATTGCGTGGTTAATGCAAACCGAGAAGGTATCGCCTTACAGTATTATGGCAGTAACCTTTACTAACAAATCTGCTAAAGAGATGCGTAATCGCATTGAAGACCTACAAGGCTCAAGTTTGCGAGGCATGTGGGTGGGCACCTTTCATGGCTTGGCGCACCGCTTGTTAAAAAGTCACTGGCTGGATGCAGGTCTGCCAGAGAACTTTCAAATCTTAGATTCTGACGATCAACTCCGAGTGGTAAAGCGAGTCACCCGTGCCTTAGATCTAGATGATTCCCAATGGCCGCCAAGGCAGTCACAGTGGTTTATTAATAGTCAAAAAGATGAGGGTAAACGCGCTGCTCATATTGATGATTGGGGCGATTTACACCATAAGACGATGGTGCGAATTTATCAGCACTATGAAGAGTTGTGTCAGCGTGGTGGCTTGGTTGATTTTGGAGAGTTATTATTACGCTCCCATGAGCTATGGTTGAAAAAACCAGCAATACTTGAGCACTATCAACAGCGTTTTAGTCACTTATTAGTTGATGAGTTTCAAGACACTAATGCGGTGCAGTACGCATGGCTTAGAGTGTTAGCTGGCAATAACTGCAAAGTTACCGCCGTCGGCGACGACGACCAATCTATTTATGGTTGGCGCGGGGCCAAAATAGAAAACATTCAGCGCTTTAGTGAAGATTTTCCTGATACTCAAATAACCAAGCTTGAACAAAATTATCGCTCGACTGAAACCATACTGCAGGCTGCTAACGAAGTAATCTCTCGCAATCAAGGGCGTCTTGGCAAAGAGCTGTGGACGGCAGGCGAAAAAGGCGAAAAAATTTCTCTGTATGCCGGCTTTAACGAAGTCGATGAAGCTAACTTTATCGTTGAGCAAATTCAACAAGCTTCCCAAGAGGTCGCTAAAAGTGATTGCGCCATATTGTATCGCTCCAATGCACAATCAAGAGTACTAGAAGACTCATTGTTGCGCGCTGGTGTACCGTACAGAGTTTACGGTGGGCATCGTTTTTATGAACGGTTAGAAATTAAAAATGCCTTGTCATACCTGCGGTTACTAAATAACCCTCACGACGACATAGCATTTGAGCGAGTTATCAATACCCCTACGCGAGGCATAGGCGCTAAATCAGTTGAAAATCTGCGGTTGTTTGCCCGTGAACATGGCGCGTCTTTATGGCAGTCGGCTAGCACTATGGTTGAGAAAAATATTTTGCCTGCAAGGGCTGCCAGCAACATTAGTAACTTTCTTCAGCTCCTTGCCGACCTTACTGAAGGCACGAATGAGCTGCCTCTGCACGAGCAGGTTGACCATATTATCGACGCCTCTGGCTTATTAGAATTCCATCGCAATGAGAAAGGCGAGAAAAGCCAAGCGCGGGTAGAAAACTTACAAGAGCTGGTTGTTGCCACTAGGGCTTTTGCCTGGGACGAAGATGAAAATGGTACGCCACTGCAACAGTTTTTAGATACTGCTGCCCTTGATGCGGGTGATGCCCAAGCCGATGAGTTTGAAGATGCCGTGCAGTTAATGACACTGCATTCGGCCAAGGGATTAGAGTTCCATACAGTGTTTATTGCCGGCGTTGAAGAAAATCTTTTCCCACATAAAATGTCAGCTGAAGATCCTGAGCGACTAGAGGAAGAGCGACGCTTGTGCTATGTCGGTATTACCCGCGCGATGGTTAAATTATACATTAGTTATGCCGAGTGCCGTCGTTTATACGGCAGTGATAACTTCAATGCGCCATCGCGTTTTTTGCGCGAGATTCCGCCCGAATGTTTACAAGAAGTCCGACTTGGCGCTCAGATTACCAGACCGGTATTATTTGGTGCGCCAGACGAGACTGAGCCACAGCAGGGGATAAGCCTAGGTGGTCGGGTATTCCATCAAGTGTTTGGTGAAGGCACAGTATTAAATGTTGAAGGCCATGGTGATAACGCCCGTGTACAAGTCAATTTTGATAACGAAGGTAGCAAGTGGTTGGTGCTGCAATATGCTGGCTTGCAAGCAATATAATTAAAAAAATAAGAGTACAAAATAAATGAACAACGCAAGACTCAATAGTAAAATGCCGGTCATTATATTAGTGCTCATTGCCGCGTTAGTGGTTTGCATTGGCGCTTTAACGTTAACTACCGCAAAACAAGAAATAGCTGAAACGGCTCAAGTTACTAAATCAGATAAAATCTTCCGCTGGAAACTGGTGACGACATGGCCAAAAAACTTTCCTGGTTTAGGGACCTCGCCAGAGCGATTAGCCGAGTGGGTTAATGAGATGAGTGACGGCCGCTTACTGATTGACGTTTACGGTGCTGGCGAAATTGTACCGGCCATGCAAGTGTTTGAAGCAGTATCTGAAGGCACTGCCGAAATGGGCCATGGCGCCGCATATTATTGGAAAGGAAAGCTAGCCGTATCGTCTTTCTTCACCGCGGTACCGTTTGGCCTAACTGCACAAGAAATGAATGGCTGGCTGCATCATGGCGGTGGTTTAGAATTATGGCGCAGAGCTTATGCCCCTTTTGGTCTGTACCCTTTAGCTGGCGGCAATACCGGCGTGCAAATGGCTGGCTGGTTTAATCGAGAAATAAATTCTATAGCTGATATCCGTGGTTTAAAAATGCGTATCCCTGGACTTGCTGGAGAGGTGTTCACCCGGGCTGGCGGTACTGCTGTTAGCTTGCCTGGTGGTGAGTTATTTACCTCGCTACAAACGGGGGTTATCGATGCAACTGAATGGGTTGGCCCTTACAACGACCAAGCTTTTGGTTTACATAAGGTGGCAAAATATTATTATTACCCGGGTTGGCATGAGCCAGGCCCAACCTTGGAAGCAATTGTTAACCAAGATGCGTGGGATAGCTTACCAGCAGATTTGCAACATATTCTAACTGTTGCTACCAGAGCAGTTAACCAAGATATGTTAGATCAATATACAGCGCTTAATAACAGAGCACTAACCGACTTGGTCGATAATCACGGCGTAGAGCTACGCAAACTGCCAGATGATGTCTTAAAAGAATTGAAAACGATTTCAGCTGAGGTATTAGTCGAGTTATCGGAAGACTCGCCACTAGCCAAAGAAATTTATGACTCGTTTACCGCCTATCAAAAAGGAGTGATAAACTATCATCATATTTCAGAACAAGCGTATTTAGACGCTAGAGATTTATAAACCTATCAGGCAGATTTATGTAATCTGCCTGGTACGGCCATTTTGGTCAATACCAACAAACACAAAGACCCCTTCCGTTACTTTGGTTTGTTCTGGATTGTCAGTATAGCTAACCCACACCTCAATATTAACTTCGATAGAGCTTCGCCCGACTGAGCCGATAGCGCTATAACAGCTCACAATAGCGCCAACTTTTACTGGCACCATGAAGTTCATTTTATCAATGGCAACGGTAGCCACTCGACCTTTAGCCTCGCGACCTGCTGCAATACTGCCGGCCAAATCCATTTGTGATACTAACCAGCCACCAAAGATATCCCCGTGGGCATTAGTATTGGCAGGCATAGCAAATGTTTGAAGGGCAAGCTCGCCGTTGGGGGTTGGCGCGGTATCTATTTGTGACATGTTTTATGCTCGTTAAATAAAATTATTTGTAAACAACACTAGGCAGCCAAGTTATTAACTCTGGCCATACTGTTAATATTATTAGCAGTGCTATTTGTAACACGATAAAGGGCAAAACGCCCTTATAAATTTGTAGCGTTTGTACTTCTGCCGGCGCAACGCCACGCAAATAAAACAGCGCAAAACCGAATGGCGGTGTTAAAAACGAGGTTTGCAGATTTACCGCTATCATAATACCTAACCATAATGGATCTATTCCCATAGCTAATAAAATAGGGGCAACAATTGGCACTACCACAAAGGTGATTTCAATAAAGTCTAAAATGAAGCCGAGTAAGAATATCACCAGCATTACTACTGCGGTGGCGCCGATAACACCGCCCGGCATTTGGGCAAACAAATCAGCAATTAAAAGCTCGCCGCCAAAGCCTCTAAACACTAACGAAAATACTGCTGCGCCAATCAAAATCATAAATACCATTGAGGTAACTTCTAAGGTATTAATCGCCACTTCATGAGCGCGCCGAAGGTCTAGCTGACCTTTGGCAAAAGCTAAAATAGCAGCCCCCACTGCGCCCACTCCTGCCGCTTCCGTTGGCGTAGCGGCGCCAGCGAGAATAGAACCCAACACGATTGCGATTAAAATTAATGGTGGTAATAACGCCTGCAGTAGCTTTTTAGTCGTTGGTTTTTTAACTTGCTCTATTGGCGGTACTAAATGTGGTTTTAGCCAAGCGACCAAAGCAATATAACTAATATACATACCTACTAATATTAGCCCCGGAATAAGCGCGCCAACGAATAGGTCGCCCACCGAAATTGTATCGGGGGTGAAGTTACCTTGGGCTAATTGAGCTTGTTGATAGCTACTGGACAAAATATCGCCCAATAAAACCAGCGCTATCGATGGCGGAATAATTTGTCCTAAGGTGCCGGTTGCGCAAATACTGCCACAGGCAATAGCGGGGTCATAGCCGCGCTTTAACATGGTGGGCAACGACATTAAGCCCATCGTTACCACAGTGGCTCCTACAATACCGGTACTGGCGGCCAGCAACGCGCCAACTAAAATGACTGAAATGCTTAAGCCGCCCGGCATCTTGCCAAACAAACTGGCCATGGCGTCTAGCAGGTCTTCAGCTAGTTTAGACCGTTCCAGCAATACGCCCATTAAAACAAACAAGGGCACTGCGGTAAGGGTGGTGTTAGTCATGGTGCCAAACAAACGGTTGGGAAAGGCTCCCATTATTTGGGCATCAAAGGTGCCGGTTAAAATACCAATGGCAGCCCCAAACAGTGCCGTACCTGCAAGCGTAAAGGCCACTGGAAACCCTGCCATTAACATGACGCACACTGCAAAGAACAAAATTAGTGGCGCAAACTCAGCGATCATTCTTTGCTGCCATAAAACGCCATTAATGTCGCACAATTGGTTAACACCACACTGACCGCCTGCATCAGCAAAGTAACACCCAAAATAGGTATTAAGGTTTTTAGTAAATAAACGCCGTGAATGCCGCCAGGGTCGGCAGATCCCTCTCTAATTACCCAGGAATTACCGACATAGGTAAGGCTAATAAAAATAATAAAAACACATAGGGGGAAAACAAAAATGATACTACCGATAGCATTAACCCAAGCTCGAGTGATGGCTGAAAAGCCTTGATAAAAAACATCAACCCGGACATGTTGGTCATGCTTTAATGTATAGCAAATGCCCAGCATAAAAACGGTAGCATGCAGATAGCTGATCGACTCTTGCAGCGCAATAGAGCCGGAGCCAAGAAGGTAACGTATAACGACTACTGCGCCGGTAGCAATCGCCATGGCTAAAATTAACCACGCAACCGTTCGGCCTAGCCATTCGCTAATGGCATCAAATGCGGCAGTGATACGAGATATAAAATTTTTTGTCACCATTAACACTGCTTAAATTATTATTGTGGCGCTATTATAGCCCCAGCATTTAGTTAATCACTACTGAACTTAATCACCCGTGCACGGTAATACCTAGCTTGTTCAGCCGTTAGTGGGCCAATGCCAGTGTCAATTGCTGCTAGCTGTTTGCCCGAGGCTATATTTTGCATAACAGTAAACTGCTTGGCGCTGCGCCATTGGCCATCATACTGTAAAATTTCAATAACTGGGTTGGTTATAGTGATACTGGCTCTATTACCGATAAGAACTGTTAAGTAGCCATTACTATTTAAACCTAATTTGGCGGGCAGGTATTTCGCAGGATTTGTTGGCAGCTCAATCTGCTCTAGCAATAGTCGCGATTGCTGGCCGAGTACGCCGCCGGCGGCGGCACTTGCTTGCAAGTTAGCGACTGCTTGGTCTGTTTTACCCTGAGCGAAAGACGCTTTACCTAAGGCATTTGCGGCTTCTTGGGTTGGCAATAGTTTTTTGCTGGCGGTTAAATCAGCCTCAGCGCCCTTATTGTCACCCATCGTTTGTTTTAGTAAGCCGCGCTGTAAGTAATGACTAAACAATTGCTTATTTAGTTTGATAGCTTGGTTATAACTAGCTAAAGCCTCTTGTTTATTGCCGCTGCCTTCTAGACCTATCCCTTTAAGCTCATAGAAAATACTTTCTTTTGGCTGCATGCCAATTGCGGTGTTAGCGAAAGTTAACGCCGCGCTATAGTCTTTGTCTTGTAGTGCTTTTCTGCCTTTATCATGGGCCTGGTAAGCTGGCCTATCTTTGTTAAGCTGGGCAATACGCTGTTGATAAACGGCTTTGTTTCTAACCCCGCCAGCACCTAGTTCAATAGCGGTGGCAACGTTGGTGTCAACCCGTTCTTGGGAGGGGGGGTGGCTGGCAAACAGACCACTAATAATGTCGCTTTGCTGGCCTTTCGATAACCGCACAAAAGTCTTTTGTAACTCTACCGCTCCTTGTATGTCATAGCCTGCTTTGGCCATATACTCCATGCCGTAATAGTCTGACTCTAGTTCCGCATCACGGCCGTATTTACTTTGTACCAGTTGTGAACCAAGCGCCGCGCTGCCTAAAATTAATCCTTGGTACTCATTGCCGTTAAGACTCATTCCCAGCACTGCAACGCCAACGCCAAGAAGTTGATTTTTAGTCATCCGCGCAGCGGTGTGTCTAGCCGCGGCGTGAACAATCTCATGACCTAACACAGCGGCCAGCTCGGCCTCGTCTTGTAGTTCTAATAATAGACCACGATTTAGGGCAATTTTACCGCCAGGCAAGGCCCAGGCATTGGGTACAGAATTATTTAATATAACAAACTCATAAGGCAGGTCAGGGCGGTCACTTACTGCTGCTAGTTTTGAACCCACCGACGACACATAAAAAGTGAGTTCGCTGTCGAGATAGTATTGCCCGCCCTGGCTTTGTTGGGTGGGCGAATACTGCTCATTGCCAACATTCAATTCGTCGTTTTGCGACATCAAGCTTAGCTCGTTTTCACCCGTCACGGGGTTGACGCTGCAAGCAGTAACAAAAACCATGCAAAAACCGGCGACCACCTGAGAAACCGTCTGTTGCCAAAGCATCATAAAATCCACTCTTACTACCTTTTATTATTACGCTAAATATCCCTAAAAAATGTCGGGCCAATTTTTATCAAAGCTGTGGTAGTGTAATAGAATTAGTCCTAAATTACAGACACAGTAGTAAACATACGGAGAAACCCCGCCATGTTAATGGTTATATCCCCTGCCAAAACGTTAGATTATGAATCACCTTTGACAACCACTAAAAATAGCCAGCCAAGGTTTTTAGACCAGTCCCAGCAATTAATTAACCAATTGCAAAAGCTAGCACCCCATGACATTTCAAACTTAATGTCAGTTAGCGACAAAATAGGCACGCTAAACTATGACCGTTTTCAAGCGTTCCAGCAACCGTTTGATAGCAGCAACGCCCGCGCAGCAGTATTGGCTTTTAAAGGCGATGTCTATACCGGTATGCAAGCTGAGACCTTTAGTGCCGCAGAGTTTACTTTTGCGCAAAAGCATTTACGCATTTTGTCTGGCCTCTATGGCTTATTGCGCCCATTAGATTTAATGCAAGCCTACCGCCTAGAAATGGGCACCAAATTTGCCAACCAAAGCGGCAAAGACTTATATCAGTTTTGGGATAATAAAATCACCGACCTTCTTAACCAAGACATTAAAGATTCTGGTAATAAGGTGTTAGTTAATCTAGCTTCTAATGAGTATTTTAAATCGGTGCAGTTAAAACAATTAGACGCCGATATGGTGACACCAGTATTTAAAGACTATAAAAACGGCAAATATAAAATTATTAGCTTTTATGCCAAAAAAGCCCGCGGCATGATGGCTGCCTATATTATTAACAACAAAATTAACAAGGCAGAAGATATCAAAGGCTTTAATATTGAGGGTTACCGCTTTAATAGTGATATGACAGCTGGCAGCGACTGGGTATTTACCCGCCCAGAGCAATAATGGAGATAATGACAAAGCCATTTTCCCAAGCTTGCGAAAACAACAAAGGCGTTATTTTAGAGCGGCTAATAACGGCATTTAACGATAATAAAAAAATACTTGAAATAGGTACTGGTACTGGTCAGCACAGCGTACATTTCGCCAAACACTTGCCGCAGCTAGTTTGGCAAACAACCGACCAACCGCAGTACCATGCTGGCATTAACCAGTGGTTAGCTGAGGCAAATTTACCTAACCTTATTAAACCTCTATCGTTTAATGTAAACGATAAGCAGTGGCCGTTAGCGGATGATGTTGACGGGGTTTTTTCCGCTAATACACTGCATATAATGTCATGGCCGTCGGTACAAAATTTTTTTAAAGGGGTGGGCGAATATTTACCTAACTGCTCTTCGCTGTGTGTATACGGGCCGTTTAATTACGCAGGTAAATATACCAGCAACAGTAATGCCCGGTTTGATATGTTGCTAGCGCAGCAAAACGAAGGTAGTGGGATTCGCGATTTCGAAGCAGTGGATGAACTGGCTAGCGAGCAAGGGTTTAAGTTATTAGCAGACAATGAGATGCCTGCTAATAATCGATTGTTACACTGGCAAAAGGAGTAGGTTGGCAGCTTCACTGTTACCTTTGTTAGTGGTTAGCTCAATTGCCGCCAGTGCTAGCCTCTCTTGTTGTGAGTGCCTTGCTTGGCCACCGTGTTAAACAAACATATCCTTATTCTCGCCACCCAGTGCTACCGAGCCTAAGTTACGGGCAAAGCCTACTGGATTATTTGCAACATGTGCTCTGGCAGTATGAATATCAAGAAACCGCTGTTGGATTTCACTACCCAAAAACACCGAGCCGCCACCTGCGACTTCAAATAACAAATCGACGACTTCTATTGATTTTTCTATTACCAGAGAGGCCTGATAACGGTAGTGAATTCTATCATCTAAGGGAACTTGTTCGCCGGCATTGACCAGATCCGTCATCCGATCAAAGTTGCGAAATAGTAGCGCTTCCATAGCATCGATTTCGTGTTGGGCACGAGCAATACGCTCTTGGGTAGCGGTATCACCAGCTAGCTTAGTCGGGTCGTTACTTTGCTTGTTAAGCGCTCCTTGCTTATATAAGCGTAGCGCTTCTTTACACGCTCCGATTGCGGGAGTAGATACTGTGCGGGCAAAAATTTGGGCCCATGGCAATTGAAATAATGGCTGTGGATTAACTGCTTTGCCCGGATTTTTAATCAAAAAGCCGTCCATTTGTTTGTGGGTACGGTAATCGGGCACAAAAACATCGTTGACAATAATATCGTTGCTGCCAGTCCCTTGCAGACCCATAGACTGCCAGGTATCTTCGATGGTGTAATCTTCTTTCGGAATCAAAAATGTGCGGTAACCTTCGCCGGCAATAATACCGCCCAATAATACCCAACTGCAATGGTCACAGCCGCTTGACCAGCCCCAACGGCCGCTGAATTTAAATCCGCCTTCGACCGGCTCGACTTTACCCATTGGGGCATAAGAAGAAGACACCCGCGTATTTACATCCTCGCCCCAAACATCCTGCTGGGCTCGATCATCCATTAATGCTATTTGAAACGAATGCACAGCAATAATTCCACATGCCCAAGCACTGGACATACAGCCTTCAGCTATGGCCATTTGCGAGGCAAAGAAATCTTGAGGACTTAATTCGAGGCCGCCGTATTGCCTAGGCTGTAATGCCAAAAAGAAACCTAGCTCCTGCAGTTCGTCGACAGTAGCTTGTGCTACTTTTCGATCGGTTCTATTTTGCCCTGAACGCTCCCGCAAGCGCGGCTGCATGGCAATAATTTGATCCATCATGGCTTGCGCCGGAGATTGTTGCTGAATATTTGCTAGGGCCATGATGCACACCTTATTATGTCGTTGTTTAACGTTGCTATGAAAGGGCGTAAACACTGCTGACTATTTCCAGCAGTTGTTTTGATCGCTAACCTTATCGGTTGTTGATGATTGCATTCTGGAATATTTCGAGCGCAAACGTCACCCTCATTTGGGGTATGTTATGGGTGACTGTCGTTTTTAACCTCAGCCGTGGTTGCGGGCTTGCTATGCTAAAGATCAACCCTGCCGACCGATTACTCCAAGCGGCAGTGGGGCAATTGGGTGGTATAAAATGTGACAACTAACGTCAGTTAACCATCTAAGGCTAGATGGCGGGATAAGCAGTCAGCAACCGCTGTGAGCAAAATAAATGAAGGAGTAGTTAAATTAGCCGGCTAAATCGTCGGCCTTAAATGGCAGTGACTTGGTGGCATCGGCAATATATTCTTTTATATGAATGGTCTCTCGGTCTAAAAAGTCGGCAACCGCATCACTAAAACCAGGGTGTGCCAGCCAGTGCCAAGAGTCTGTTTCGATAGGGTTAAAGCCGCGTTGAATTTTATGCTCGCCTTGGGCTCCGGGGTCAAACTTCTGTAAGCCATTGGCAATACAGTATTCAATACCTTGGTAATAACAGGTTTCAAAATGTAGGCCGTCAATGTCGACGACTGTGCCCCAGTAACGACCGTATAGTGTGTCGCTTGACTTAAAATTAAGGGCACCTGCAACCGCTTGGCCGTTTTGATAAGCCATCACTAAAACTATTTGCTGGCTCATGGTTTGGCTTAAGGCGTTAAAAAATTCCTCGTTTAAGTAACCGCCGTGGCCGCTGCGTTTAGCGTAGGTTATTTGATAGAAATAGTAAAACCGTTCCCATACTTCTGACGTTAAGTCATTACCTGTTAACACCTTAAAGGTAATGTCTTGCTCGAAGACTCGTTTACGTTCTTTACGGAGGTTTTTACGCTTGCGTGAACTAAAGTCGGCTAAAAAATCATCGAAGCTTTGATAGCCATTATTAAACCAATGATATTGGGAACCAATTCGATGCATTAAGTTAACCTTAGTGCAGGCAGGTTTTTTGTCTTGTTCGGTAAACAATAAATGCCAGCCACTAAGATTGTCTTGCTCACATACTTGGGTAATGGCATCAAATACGGTGGCCAACACCACGCTGTAGTCAGCATTTTTTACGCACAGACGCGGGCCAGTAGACGGCGTGAACGGTATAGCGCTAAGTAGCTTTGGGTAATAGGGGATGCCATTTTGTCGGTAGGCATCGGCCCAGCTCCAGTCAAACACATATTCGCCATAAGAATGGGTTTTTAAATACAGGGGTAGCACGGCGCAGAGTTCATTGTCGTTGTAAACTAGGGCGTGATAGGGCTGCCAGCCAGACTTTTTATTAGTGCAGCCACTATTTTCTAGTGCGGCTAAAAACTCATGGCGCATAAATGGGTAGTCTGTGCCGCTAATGTCGTTCCATTGTGCGGCGCTGATATCGTTAATCGAAGAAATAAACTCTACGCGCATTTAGGTTAGCCACAGATCGAAAGCAATACCAAAGCAAATAACCATTCCTACATAGTTATTGTTCAAAAATGCTTTAAAGCATTGATCACCGTTGCGATGTTTTATAAGGCTTTGTTGGTAAATAAATAATGCACTGGCAATGACTAAGCTCAGTAGGTAAATAGTGCCTAAGTCAAATGCTTCAGCGCAAACGATAAGTATAAGTATAACAATGATTTGTAGCGTTGCTGTAATTAGTCGATCACTGCGACCAAATAAAATAGCGGTGGACTTCACACCAATTTTTATATCGTCATCGCGGTCAACCATTGCATAAAACGTGTCATATGCGACAGTCCAAACTAAGTTAGCGCTATAAAGCAGCCATAACGCTGTTGGCAAACTGTTAGTTTCGGCGCTAAAGCTCATCGGTATTGACCAAGCAAATGCAGCCCCTAAAACAACTTGGGGCAGATGGGTATAGCGCTTCATAAACGGGTAAGTTGCCGCTAGCGCTACCGCGACAAAAGAGAGCATGATAGTGAGGTGATTGGTTTGTAGCACTAAAATAAAAGCGGCGAGGCAAAGTACGACAAATAGCCCTAATGCCTCTTTGGCAGACACCGTGCCAGCAGCTAATGGCCGGTTTCTAGTGCGCTCAACACGGCCATCTATTTTGCGGTCAGCAAAGTCGTTTATTACACAACCAGCAGCGCGCATAAGCCAACAGCCGATGCAAAAAACAACTAAATTTTTAATACTTGGTTTGCCGCCGCTGGCCAGCAGCAAGCCCCAAAGCGTTGGCCATAATAGCAATAGCGTACCAATGGGTTTGTCGGTACGCATGAGTTGTTTGTAGGCGACAAGATTATCAAGCATGGTTTTCTTAGAGCCCAGTAATTAGAACCAAGACTATAAAGTATGCCTTGGCTGTGGGCAAAGCTTAGCGAGGATTATAACGAGTATTATGTCTCTGGAGTGATATGTGGGTTGTCGATAATCCCGGCTTGTGGATCGTTAAATATATCTAAGTCGATACAGTTTTCACTTTTAGCAACAATGGTGGTAACCACCGCATCGCCGGAGACATTAACCGCCGTGCGAACCATATCTAACAATCGGTCAACACCCAAGATTATAGCAATACCCTCAACCGGCAGGCCAACCTGACTGAATACTAACGTTAGCATCACAAGGCCAACTGATGGCACCGCAGCGGTACCGATTGACGCTAACACTGCCGTTACAATAACTAATAGGTATTGGTTTAAGCCTAAGTCTATACCATATATGTTGGCGATAAACACGGTTGCAACGCCCTGCATCATCGCCGTGCCATCCATATTAATGGTGGCCCCGAATGGAACGCAGAAAGAAGAAACTGACCGGTCTACACCTAAGCGCTCTTGCACTGTTTGCAAGGTAACCGGAATGGTTGCGCCGGAGCTAGAGGTACTAAACGCAAATAATTGGGCGGTGCGTATTTTTTCTAAAAACAGACGAATATTTAAGCCGGTAAAGACTTTAAGAAATATCATTTGAGTGACCAGCACATGGAAAATAAGCGCAGCCAGTAATACTAAAACATAACCGGCTAATTGGCCCAATAGGTCAATCCCTAATTCAGCAATTGCTTTGGTCACCAAGCAGAAAACCGCAATCGGGGCAAAATACATAACCATGGTGACCATGTGCATAATGACGCTATTAATTTGCTCAATTAAGGCCACTAACTCTTTTGATTCTTTGGCAATAGAGAGCATCGCAATGCCGAAAAATATGGCAAAGAAAATGATCGATAGCATGTCTCCATTGGCCATTGCTGCAATGGGATTGGTAGGCACTATGCCAATTAATACGTCAGAGAAGGCCACCGCTTCACTACCGGCATAAGCCGTCGGAGTTTCAATAGTCAGGCCTTCGCCAATACCAAAGCTAACGGCAAAGGTTATTGCCGTAGTTATAGCAATTGCAGTGGTTACTAAGTAAAGGGCGACTGCTTTGGAGCCAATACGGCCTAATAAGCTTATGTCACCAATACCGATAATGCCCGGTATAAGGGAAAATAAAACCAATGGTACAACCAACATTTTGAGCGCATTAACAAAAAGCTTGCCCGCCACATAAAAAACCCCATTAATAAAATATTCATCTATCCACGCGACGTGCACTAAGTCAGAGATATTTAGAATAAGCCCGACGACAATGCCCAAAATTAGCGCGATTAAAACCTTGTTAGCAACGCTCATTATTTAGTAATCCGATCATTTTTATCATTATTTATTTAGTCGATCTTAAACTAATCATGGCCAGTAGGCGAGTAGTACGTCTGCTGTTAATTTGCGCTAGATCACCGGCCATGGCTTAAACGCAGGCAGGAATATTTCGGCTACTAATAAGGGCAGGCCTTGGACAGTAAATTTTGAGCGGCGGCCCCATAACGTTTGCTGCATTTGTAAATTTATCGGCACCACAGTGTTGTTGGAGCCAATAGTCGCTAGCTCGAAAGGGGCGCGGCGCATGCTTGAGTCATTAAATAACCAGCTGCCCAGTGAGCGATTATTGAGCTTTAGTAGTTGGCGAGCATGCCCTTTGAGACTGGAGGCAGGAATAACGCTTCGAGCAAATACCCATGGCATTCCATTGCATAATAATAAACTTTCGCGCACTTGTGCTAAATGACGTGAATTTATATCCAGCGCCCGACATTCGTCTAAATATGGCGTGTGCCAGCCCTGAGAATGCACCTGCACGGAGAAGTTACTAGCGCTGGCGGTAACCAATCGTTGGGTTAATGACCCCTCATCTAATAGGCAATGCTTAATATTTAGTGGTATTTCGTTAAATATCTGCCTATGTTGCCGCCAGTTAATGCCTGCGGGGTGGAACTGATTGGGGTTAAAGTCGTAGAATACGCCGTCTGTCATATTGTTCGGTTAAATGCGCTGATCAAAGTTGTAAAATGTGTATTAGTTGACGGGGCACAGTGGAGTATTCGTGCCTAAGATGCAAGTTGTTGATTTGGCTAAAACATACCACGTATATAGAGTAGGAGAGGTTTTTAATGAGTAAGTGGGAATGTATTGTTTGTGGTTGGGTTTACGACGAAGTAACTGGAGACCCGGAGAATGATGTTGCGCCGGGAACCAAGTGGGAAGATGTGCCTGAAGATTGGCTATGTCCTGACTGCGGTGTTGGTAAAGAAGACTTTGAACTGATTGAAAGCTCAGAAGTTGAAGCCGCCCCCCATCACGAGCAAGCGCAAAATAGCAGCGCAGCCGCGCCGATTGTTATCTTAGGTACCGGGTTAGCAGGTTATGGACTGGCCAAAGAATTCCGTAAATTAGACAGTGATACCCCGCTAATTTTAATTACTAGCGATGATGGCCGCGCCTATTCTAAGCCGATGCTATCAACCGGTTTTACTCGTGGCGTAAGCCCTGCTGACCTAGTGCAGGCTGATGCAGGCGCTATGGGCACGCAGTTGAATGCCAGCGTATGGACAATGACTAAAGTGGTTGGCATAGATACTGACGCCCAAAACCTTAAATTGGCCGACAAAGATACTAGTGTCCATTACAGTAAGCTAATTTTGGCACTAGGAGCGGACACCATTACGCCGTCAATTGCTGGCGACGGCTTAGACATGGTTTATTCCATTAACGATTTAATGGACTACGATGATTTTTGCAGTGCGATAAAACAGAACGATGTTAAAAAAGTTGTGCTAATAGGCGGCGGCCTAATTGGTTGTGAATACACCAATGATTTAATCAACGGTGGCTTTGACGTTGAAACCGTAGACCCTCTAGGCTACTGCCTGCCAACATTGCTGCCAGAAGCAGCTGGTAAAGCGGTGCAGCGCGCATTAGAAGAAAAAGGCGCTAAGTTTCATTTCGGCCCATTAGTAACCGCTGTAAACAAAAAAGCTGAGGGCGGCTTGGCAGTAAGCCTAAATAATGGCGAAGTATTAGCGGCTGATATTGTTATCAGTGCGGTGGGCGTGCGTTCAAGGACTGAGCTGGCCAAGCAAGCGGGTATTGAAGTAAACCGCGGCATTGTGACCGACAGATTATTGGCAACCAGCGCCAATAACGTTTATGCCTTTGGTGACTGTGCCGAAGTGGCGGGCCATGTATTGGTTTATGTTGCGCCATTAATGACGGCCGCTAAAGCATTGGCCAAAACCTTAACTGGCGAGCCCACTGAAGTTGTTTATCCAGCAATGCCGGTAACCGTTAAAGTACCTGCTTGTCCATTAGTCGTCAGCCCTGCACCACGTGATGCCGCAGGCGAGTGGACTATTAATGAGGACGGTAACAATGTAGTTGCTGAATTCAGAGATGCTAACGGCGCACTGCTAGGCTTTGCTTTAACGGGCGATGGCACGAAAGAGAAAATGCGGCTGCAGAAAGAATTGCCAGCGATATTGGTGTAGTTCTATGGATGCTAAATTATCTCAGTTTTCAAATACTATAGTGTCATCATGAGAGTATTATTTGAAAGGCTGGGTCTAAGCATTTTTGGCCTGCCAGTTTTTATCGCGTATGGATTTTTTGTAGCGTATTTCTCCTTAACACCCGTTGATGAAGTGTTTGTAAATATTTGGGATAAGCTGCTGCATTTTGGCTGTTATGGGTTGTTTGGGTTGATTTCCTGGAGTGCCGCCACTAAGGATAAAACATTTTATGTATTGTGTGCTGTTGTTATTGGCTACAGCGCTTTAATGGAAGTAGGGCAGAGTGTGGTACCAGGTAGAATGATGTCTGGTTTAGACATTGTGGCTAACGCTTTAGGTGTTGCAGTAGTGGCCGCTATTTATGTTTTATATAAGCGTTGGGTTAGCGCTAAACCTTAGCGTATTGCTCACCGAAATGTAGCCAGCGTCTTATTAGTGGTTCAACAACATTAGGGTGGCTTAACAAAATTTCATCGGCGAGCGCCTTAACTTCATCTAATAAACCTTGGTCGCGAATAATATCGGCGATGCGAAATTGCATGTCGCCGGTTTGTTTAGTGCCTAATACTTCCCCTGGGCCACGCAGTTCTAAATCCTTTTGAGCGATAAAAAAGCCGTCATTGCTATCGCGCATGGCGGTTAATCTTATTTGTCCATTGCGTGATAGTGGCGATTGATATAACAGTACGCAGTGGCTTTGCTCACTGCCTCGCCCAACGCGGCCGCGTAATTGGTGTAGTTGGGAAAGGCCAAGACGCTCTGGGTTTTCAATAATCATTAAGCTGGAGTTTGGTACATCAACGCCTACTTCGATAACGGTGGTGGCCACTAATAGCTGAATGTTGCCAGCTTTAAACTCGGCCATTATCTGTGCTTTTTCTGCCGGTTTAAGTCTGCCGTGAATCAAGGCGATGTTTAAATCTGGAAGCAGCTCGGCCAGCTCGGTTGCGGTAACTTCTGCTGCCTGCGCTTCCAAAGCTTCTGATTCTTCAATTAGCGTACAGACCCAATAGGCCTGCTTGCCCGTTTGACAAGCTTTGTTAACACGCTCCATTACTTGCTGGCGCCGGCTATTGACGATTAACACGGTTTGCACGGGCTTACGTCCTGGTGGTAGTTCGTCGATAACTGAGCAATCTAAATCGGCATAAGCCGTCATCGCTAGTGTTCTTGGAATGGGGGTGGCGGTCATTACTAATTGATGTGGGGCAAAGTTATGCTGACTGCTTTTTTCACGCAGGCTAAGTCGTTGATGAACGCCAAAGCGATGTTGTTCATCAATAACTGCAAGACCTAGCTTGCTGAAAACAACGTCGTTTTGAAATAATGCATGAGTGCCAATAACAACTTGTGCACTGCCATCTTCAATTTTTTGTAGCTGCTCGCGGCGCAGCTTTGCCCCTTGCTTACCCACTAGCCAAGCAATACTGATTCCCAGTGGCTCAAACCATTGTTTGAAATTATTGTAGTGTTGCTCAGTGAGTATTTCAGTGGGCGCCATGATTGCAGCTTGATAGCCATTATTAACTGCTTGCAGTGCTGCCAGTGCTGCTACTAATGTTTTGCCAGAGCCTACATCTCCTTGTACTAACCTGAGCATTGGAAATGATTGCGCCAAATCTTGGCTGATTTCCTCAGCCACTCTGTGCTGCGCATTGGTCAGTGTAAAAGGCAGACTATCAAGAAAGGTTTTACCTTTGTCAGGCAGAGGAGTCATTAGTGGCGCCGGATGACTTTGGGTTTGCTGCTTAAGCCGCAATAGGCTCAAATGATGTGCTGCTAGTTCTTCAAGTGCTAACCGTTGCTGGCACGGATGTTGACCTTCTTTTAACAGTTCCAGTTGAGCATCTTGTGGCGGACGATGCAGATACTGCAATGCCGCTGCTAAGTCTATTTGTTGCTTGGAATGGCTGGGTAAATATTCTGGCAGACTATTGGTGTTTAGCAGCGCTAAGGCTTGCTCACTAAGTTTACGCCAACTAGGTTGATGAATACCTTCAGTGGACGGATACACTGGCGTTAAGGCCTTATCTAAAATTAGCTGGTTGCTGATAGTTTGAAATTCAGGATGATAAAATTCTAAGCCACTAGCGCCGCGTCTAGGCTCGCCAAAGCAGCGTATTTTTTGGCCTGCGCACAGCATCGCTTTTTGCGCGGCGTTAAAATGAAAAAAGCGCAGCGTGGTGGTACCAGTACCGTCTTGTAGCTTGCAGACTAAGCTACGGCGTTTGCCATAGACGACATCGCTTATTTTGACTTCGCCTTCAATGACGACTTCACCGCCTGGGCGCAAGCCACCAATGGCGACCACTTTGGTACGGTCTTGATAGCGGAGCGGCAAATGAAACAATACATCGGCGACAGTGGTGATTCCAAGCCGGGCAAGTTTTTCGGCCAAGCGAGGGCCCACGCCCTTAAACGAGGATACTGAAAGTTGAGATAGATCTGTCGGGTTATTTTGTTTGGTCACAACGATAAATTAATGGCATTAGCTGATAAATTTCAGTTAGAGTTATAGTTCTTTAGTGTGCAATAAAATGGATTACAGCGATAGCATGAACGATGTAAAAGCGAACAAAAAGTTGTTGTTAGTGGGTTGTGGCGATATTGCCACGCAGTTAGGTCACCGTATGCTGGCCCACGGTTATACAGTAACGGCTATTCGTAGAAATATTGCGCTATTACCGGTGGAGTTTGAAGGCATGAGCGCAGATGTAACTAAACCAGAAACTCTCAGTACTTTAGCCAAGATAGACTTTGATGCGGTAGTGATAACCTTAACGCCTTCTGCGCGGAGTGAAGAAGGCTATATGCAGTCTTATTATCAGGGCACAAAAAACATTCTTGCCGCACTGCAACACAATTCAAATACTTTATTGTTATTTGCCTCTAGCACTAGTGTTTACCACCAAGCTGACGGCAATTGGGTGGATGAAACATCACCGACCAATCCTGAAGGTTACTCTGGTCAAGTTATGCTGAAGACTGAAAAGTTGTTGGCAGACAGCAAAAATTCGAGTATCAATGTCCGTTTTGGTGGCATATATCGAACTGGGCAAGAAGTCTTTTTGAATCAAGTTCGAGCTGGTGCAGTGGCGCCATCTCAGGAATACTATTCTAACCGCATTCATAGTAATGACTGTGCTGGCGTGTTGGAGCATTTAATTATGTGCTATGAGAAAGGGCAAAGTTTGGCTGAGTGCTATATGGCGGTGGACTGTGAACCTGCGCCATTAGCCGAAGTAGTTGCTTGGTTGCGTGATCAATTAGCTGATGGCGCTATTAAAGACGGTGACGAGCTAAAACGAAGGGCAGGCAGTAAACGCTGCAGTAACCGTCGCTTATTAGAGCTGGGTTATAAGTTTAAATACCCTTCGTATCGGGAAGGGTATCGAGTGATTATCGACAGCGCTCAAACACCGATTAAAAAATAGTCAGCGCTTGAAAAAGCTTAGTCATCCACAACCATAATTGCTTCAATTTCCACTTCAGCATCTTTAGGTAAAGACGCTACTCCAACACAGGCCCGAGCTGGGAATGGCTGGCTGCAATACTCTTCCATCACTTGGTTAACCGCCGCAAAATTGGCTAAATCTGTCACTGAAATATTAAGTTTAACCATGTGTTCAAAAGATCCTCCGGCAGCACTGGCGATAGCGGCAATATTGTTAAAAACCCGTCGCGTTTGAGCTTGTATATCGCCTGTCTCCATTTGCATGGTGGTAGGGTCTAGCGGAATTTGCCCAGAAATATAGACAGTGTTACCTGCCTTAATAGCCTGCGAGTAGGGGCCAATTGCTGCGGGAGCATTATTAGTTTGAATAACGATTTTATGAGTCACTCGGTTTTATCCTTTTTGTTAGGGGATTACTTTTTATACGTTCAACACGATATACGCCATTAATAGACCTAGCCCGGCGCATAATTTTCGCCAGGTGAACTCGGTCAGTAAGACCTAAAGTTAGTACAACATCGGTGTGAGTAGCATCTTGTTTTTCGGTAACGATGTTTTCTATATCGCCATCTATAAGATTAATTTTGCTAGCGAGCTCCATGAAAATACCGCGGCGGTTAACCATACTAATACGAATGGCGACAGAGAACTCACCATTAACGTCTTCTGCCCAGCTAAGCGGGATATATTGTTCAGGTTTTTTACGAATAGTGCTTAGGCGATTACAGCTGTCACGATGAACAACAATCCCTTTGCCTGCGCTAACATGGCCTAAGATCGCGTCTCCTGGAATTGGATAGCAGCATTGGGAAAAACTCATCATTACGCCTTCGGTACCGCTGATGGCCATGGGTTGACTGCCATGTTTGGAGCCGTCTAATTCAATTTTTGATAATAGACGTCTGGCTGTCAAAAATGCTACCCGGTTACCTTTGCCAATATCTTCTAGTATTTCGTCCATGGTTTTACAGCTGGTTTGCTCCAGTAAAAACTCCAATTGAGCCTGGCTCAATTCATCAAAGCTAGCGCCCAAGTCCTTTAATGCTTTATCTAGCAGTTGCCTGCCGAGGGAGACTGACTCGGATTGTTGCTGATGCTTCAAATAGTGGCGAATAGATGTGCGTGCTTTACCGGTAGTGACAAAGTTTAACCATGCTGATTGCGGTTTGCCGGTTGGTGAGGTAATAATTTCCACTGTTTGACCGTTTTGCAGTGGTTCAGACAGCGGTGCTAGCTTACGGTTGATGCGACAGGCAACGCAGCGATTACCAACATCACTGTGCACCGCATAGGCGAAATCAATCGCTGTCGCACTGGCGGGTAGTTCTTTGATTTCACCAGTGGGTGTAAACAGATAAACCTCATCGGGGAATAAATCAATTTTGACATTCTCAATAAATTCCATCGAGTCGCCGGAACGCTCTTTCATTTCCAATAGGCTTTGTACCCATTGGCGCGCACGTTGATGACTGCTGTGGCTTTCACCGTTCGATTCATGCTCGGTACTAGCCTTATAGAGCCAGTGTGCTGCAATACCGTTATTCGCCATCTCTTCCATTTCTTGAGTACGAATTTGCACTTCAATTGGCATCCCGTGCAAACCAATTAAGACTGAGTGCAAAGATTGATAGCCGTTATTTTTTGGTATCGCAATATAGTCCTTAAACTGGCTGGTAACAGGTTTGTATAAGCTGTGTACAGCACCGAGCGCGCGATAGCAGGTGTCAGGGCTGTCGACAATGATCCGAAATGCAAACACATCCATGATATTGGCAAAGGATTTTTTCTTTTGCCGCATTTTGTTATAGATGCTATATAAATGCTTTTCACGGCCCACCACGCTGGCGTCTATACCGGCGTCTTTAAGTTTGGCTTCCAGCGCGTCAGAAATTTTAGCGACGATTTCGCGGCGGTTACCCCGTGCCGCTTTTACTGCTGACTGAATTCGGCGCGAACGCATTGGGTGCAGGGCGGCAAAGCCTAGCTCTTCAAATTCAACTCGAATGGTGTTCATGCCGAGGCGCTGTGCAATGGGGGCGTAGATTTCTAAGGTTTCGTGAGCGATGCGTCGGCGTTTGTCCGGTCGCAGCACGCCAAGTGTGCGCATATTGTGTAAGCGGTCGGCCAGTTTTACTAAGATAACTCGGATATCCCTAGCCATGGCCAAGGTCATTTTTTGAAAGTTTTCTGCCTGTGCTTCAGCTTTAGATGAAAAAGAGATTTGGGTAAGCTTACTAACACCATCTACCAGCTCGGCAACAACCGAGGAAAACTGTTGCTCGATGGCATGTTTTTCAATACCAGTATCTTCAATAACGTCATGCAATAGGGCGGCAATGAGACTTTGATGGTCCATTTGCATTTCGGCCAGCACAAAAGCTACTGCAAGGGGGTGTGTTACGTAGGGTTCGCCGCTGCGACGAATTTGTCCGTCGTGGGCTTGTTCAGCATAGTAGTAGGCACGACAAACTTGGTTGACCTGCTCCTGACTCAGATAGCCGCGTAGGTTGTCTGCTAAGGAGTCTATGGTCTGCATTATCCGGCCTTTGAAACAGCGTCGTCACATCGGGATGAATAAATGCAGTGCATAGTAAGATTCCGAATTAAGGCTTAAGCCTCTTGTGCTGCGTCAGCTTGAACAAGATTAGCTAGTTCTTCTTCTGGGAAGTCAACGTCAACTTCAACTTCAGTCAAAATATCTTGATTAATAAAACCTTCAGCCACTTCGCGTAGTGCTAGAACCGTTGGTTTATCTGCCTCAAGTTCCACCATTGGGGTTTTGCCATCGACGGCAATTTGGCGTGCTCTTTTACTTGCAACCATTACCAGGCTAAAGCGGTTATCAACATTTTCTAGACAGTCTTCTACGGTAATACGGGCCATAACTTTCTCGCGATCTTTAACAAAACAAGGCCTACCAGTTTTGGTAAGCCGCAATTGACCGCGAATTATACCTAAAATTTATGCTCTAGGATAGCAACTCTTGTAATAACGACTGCTGCGCAAGCTGTTGCTGGGCCAAGGAATTTCGTTGGGCGAGGAAGATGGCCTTTAATTCGACTAAGGCAGTGTCAAAATTATCGTTGATAACTATATAATCAGCCTCAATATAGTGGCTCATTTCGCTTTGCGCTTCGCTCATACGTTTATCGATTATCGCTGGTGAGTCTTGCCCTCTGCCGGTCAACCGTCGCTCTAATGCCATTTTAGACGGGGGCAAGATAAAGATCGCTATAGCATCGGGCATAAGCTTTCCCACTTGAGCTGCGCCTTGCCAGTCTATTTCTAAAATAACATCAAGGCCTTTAGCTAAGGTTTCCTCAACCCATTGCTGGGACGTACCGTAATAGTTATCAAATACTCTGGCATGTTCCAGAAAGTCAGCTTGCGCTAGCATGGCCAAAAAATCGGTTTGATCAACAAAGTGATAATTGACTCCGTTTAGCTCCCCTGGGCGAATAGTTCGAGTGGTATGCGAAATTGATACTTGAATCGATGGGTCTTGTTCGATTAAGGCGTTAACCAGGCTAGTTTTTCCAGCCCCAGATGGAGCTGAAATAGTATATAAAGTGCCTTGGCTGCTGTTATTCAATGCGGTATTCCTGTTCAATCATGATTAGTTTTTTCACTTTGTTACGAGTTTATTATCGTACAAAATAAAGTCTGAGCAAGTATGGCTACTCGATGTTTTGTACTTGCTCGCGCATTTGTTCGATTAACACCTTCATTTCTACCGCCGCTTGGGTGGTTGATTGGCTAATAGACTTCGAAGATAAGGTGTTTGCCTCACGATTTAACTCTTGCATCAAAAAGTCTAAACGTCTACCGCAGGCACCACCTTTAGTCACTACGCGTCTCACTTCGCTAAGATGTGCGCCCAGTCTATCCATCTCTTCGTCGACATCAGCTTTGTGAGCCATTAATACTAATTCCTGTTCTAGGCGGCTTTGATCTAGCTCGGCCACTAGCTCGTTCACCTTGGTTGTTAGTTTTTGGCGATGTAGAGCCAGGATTTCGGGCACACGCTGGTTTACCTCGCTGACTAGCGTATCCATACTATTTAACCGCAATAGTATAAATTGCTGCAGTTCAGCACCTTCGCGCTGACGGTTGTCAATTAACTCAGCCAGGGCAGCGTCAAAACTGGCCAGAGCATCATCTAGCAACACACCTCTAGACACGCTTGTTTCATCAACCACTCCAGGCCAGCGTAGAATATCAAGTGCATTATTCGAGGTGATACTTGACGCTAGTTGCTTGATAGTCTCAGTTGCCGCGATAACAGCTTTGGCCTGTTTGATGTTTACCACAATGTTGGGATTTTCAGTTGTGCCTAGACTTAGTTTTAGGGTGCAGTCTATTTTTCCTCGGGCTAGATTTTTCCGAAGCATGTCCCTTAGCGCAGCTTCTAATTGCCGCAGATTTTCAGGGAGTTTAAAAGATGGCTCTAAATAGCGATGATTGACTGAGCGTAATTCCCAGGTCAGCGATCCCCATGGTAGATTACTGTCAATTCGGCTGAAGGCGGTCATGCTGTAGATCATATTTGGTGCTCTTCGTATGATGAGGCTAATTATTTTAGCCTAGTCCAGAGCTAGCTACATCTGGTTTCTGTCGATGCTAATTTAGATGTTCACATCCACTGCCTATAGTTGAGATAAGCTGGTGTATACTGCGCCAAAATTTGTCAATAAGGATTTGTCTATGAGTACTTTTCGACCCAGTGATAGAAACGCCGATCAATTGCGCGCCATTTCATTTACCCGTAATTATACCTGCCACGCTGAAGGCTCTGTTTTGGTCTGCTACGGCAATACTAAAGTACTTTGTACGGTTTCTGTCGAAGAAGGCGTGCCACGTTTTTTACGCGGTAAAAACCAAGGCTGGTTAACCGCAGAGTATGGAATGTTACCGCGCTCAACCGGCAGTCGTATGGACCGAGAGGCGGCGCGAGGCAAACAAAGTGGTCGCACTCAGGAGATTCAGCGTTTAATTGGTCGCTCTATGCGGGCAGCGGTAGATATGCAGGCCTTGGGTGAATACACCTTAAAATTTGATTGTGACGTAATACAAGCTGATGGTGGCACGCGCACAGCATCTATTACTGGCGCCTGCGTTGCTTTGGTTGATGCGCTGACGGTGATGAAAGAAAAAGGCATGATTAAAGAGAGTCCGTTAAAGCATATGATTGCCTCGGTATCGGTGGGTGTTTATCAGGGCCAAGCCGTTTTAGACTTGGACTATCCGGAAGATTCGAATGCTGAAACCGATATGAACGTGGTAATGACCAGCACCGACGGTTTTGTCGAAATTCAAGGCACGGCTGAGGATGGTATATTTACTGGCGGCCAAGCGACTGAAATGCTGGCTTTGGCGCAGAAGGGCATAAAAGAGTTAATCGCGTTACAGCTGCAAGCCTTAGCTGATTAGCGAAGTTTTACGAGCTAGATTTCTAGCTCGTAATCCATTATTAATGGCGCATGACTGGAAAACTCTTTCGATTTATAGATTGCGCCATAGTCAACTCGGTTGCGCACGCCGCTAGATACTATCTGAAAATCGGTGCGCCAGCCGTTGGCTGCTCGATTACTGTCGGGCCACCAGCTAAATTCGTCGTGGTCAGAGTTAATGCGGCGGAATGCATCCGAATATCCTAGGTCACGGTAGAGGATGTCTAGCCATTGGCGCTCTTCGTCTAAAAAGCCATATTTCCCAGTAGCGCCATTAAGCGACTGCACATCTTCATCGCGATGAGCGATAAACCAGCTGCCACAAATAATATATTCGCGCCGCTTATTACGAATTTTGTTGAGATGGTTGTGATACATCTCATAGAACTTGGCTTTGCGTTCAAGCGCATCGGTATCACCTGTTGCTGCTTGAGGCGCCAACAGGCAGCCGATACTAATATGGTCGTAGTCAGCTTGAATATAGCGTGCTTCCATATCGTCTTCACCAAAACCAAGGCCGGTCATAATCGCTTTGGGCATCTCTTTTACATAAATTGCCACACCATTGGTTGCAGGGCTAGGTGAGTCAAAAAAGTAGCTGAAATAACCTTGGGGGTGAAACAAATCTGCCTGCAGCTCGTATTCTTGCGCGCGCAAGTCTTGAATGCAGATAAAGTCCGCATCTTGTTCTCCAACCCAGTCATAAAAACCATTTTCAGCGGCGGTTTTAATGCCGTCGGCGCAAAAGCTAATAACTCGCATAATCTACCCTCAAATTCGAGCCTGCATCATACCGGAGCAGCGCATTGATGGAAAATTAATCAAGCATAAATATGTGGCATGATGAGTGCTAGAAGTAGTAGAAAAAAGTAGAATAGCAGTAATTTATAGATTTTATGTGGAGAAATACTCTTGATTGAGCAATACCAACGCGACTTTATTGAAATGGCGATTGAGGTTGGCGCTCTGAAATTTGGTGAATTTACTTTGAAATCGGGTCGTAAAAGCCCCTATTTTTTTAATGCGGGGAGTTTTTCTACCGGCGCCAACTTAGCAACTCTCGGGCGGTGTTATGCTGAGGCCCTAAGGCGCAGCGGCGTCGAGTATGATTTATTGTTTGGGCCAGCTTATAAGGGGATTCCTTTAGCGGCTAGTACGGCCATAGCTTTGGCCGCCGCTGGCAAATCAATCCCTTATGCGTTCAATCGTAAAGAAGCTAAGAATCATGGCGAGGGGGGCACAATTGTTGGCGCACCACTTGCCGGTGACGTTGTTATTATCGATGATGTTATAACCGCCGGTACAGCAGTGAGAGAAGTGATAGACATTATTGCAGCAGCAAATGCTAATCCCAAGGCGGTTTTGATAGGTTTGGATAGACAAGAGCGGGGCAACGGTCGGTTGTCAGCGATTCAAGAGGTGGAGCGCGATTTTGATTTGACCGTCATAAGCATTGTTCGATTGAACAATATTGTTGATTATTTAACAATGCAGGGTGAGAACGACCAATTAATTCGACAAATGGAAAGTTATCGAGAACAATATGGGGTTAGTAATTGATCGTATGAACTGGCTTAGTAGCAATATTGTTGCAGTTGCCTTGATGTTATTAATCGCGGTTAGTAGCTATGGTGCGACCCAAAAAGTATACCGTTATACTAATTCTGCCGGCACTAAAGTAATTAATGACGTGATTCCACCCGAGTATGCTGATAAAGGTTACGAGGTGATTACTTATGAAGGTGAAGTTATCACCGTTGTACCGCCGCAGAAAACTGATAGTGAGCTCAATCAGGCGAGGCTAGAAACAGAGCGCTTGCAAACAGAGCAGGCTGAGCAAAAGCGGTTGCGGCAATGGGATGAAAGCTTGCTATTGCGGTATAGTCAGGTCGACGAGATCAGTCAGGCTAAAAATCGTGCCTTGAGGGTTATTGATGTGGCTATTTCACTTAACAAAAATAGCTTAAAGAAACTTAAAAAAGACATTGAAGTGCAGCAAGTAGAGGCCGCGCAGCTAGAACGTGAAGGCGAAGAGATTAGCGAAACGCGGAGGGTAACCTTAATTGCTTTTAAGAATGAGTTACAGTTAGTGGTCGATTCTATAGATCGGCGTCTGCAAGAGAAAATAACTGTAGCAAGGGATTATGAGGCCGATATAGAGCGGTTTAAAATGCTACGCCAACGGCTAGAGTTATATCAAAAGCGCTAACCTGGGCGGAAGAATCCAGCCATAATAACTGGCCATTGTTCAGCCCAGCTTTCCATCGGTAATTTTTTGAAATTGCTGCGCACAAATTGACAAATCCGCCCCTCTAACAAGGCCATTAGCATATTCGCAGCAACGCTGTTAGTGGTTGTAGGGCGCAGGCTTTCAGTTAACTCAGCATCCCTCAATATTTGTTTTAACTGAGTTTCAAGACGATCAAATAATTGGGCTACGCGCGCATGAAGGCGGTCGTTTTCGCCAACCAATGCATCGCCAGTCAAGATTCTGGTTATGCCAGGGTTGCGGCCGGTAAAAGTTAGCATCAAAGTTAAAATATGGTTGATCCGACCTTCTGCATCGGGGTGATCTTTTAGAATTGTTGACACTCGTGAAAAGATTGTTTCTTCCGCATAGTCGATCAGTGCTTCAAACATTTTAAATTTACTGGGGAAGTGCCTGTATAAGGCTGCTTCAGAGACGCCGACTTCTTTAGCTAAGGCCGCAGTTGTAATCCGACAGCCGGGATTTACCTCTAGCATATGCACTAGCGATTCTAGAATTTGTTGACGACGATTAATTTTAATTTTTTTATCTGGCATTGGTCTGCTTCGATTCTATAGTTTGAAAAATAACTGATAATGTAAATTAAGTGTCGTTGCTAATGAGTGTTCCTACCCCAGTGCTGGTCAGGACTTCCAATAACACCGCATGTGGCACCCGGCCGTCAATAATATGCGCGGAGTGAACACCAGATTTTACCGCTTCCAATGCGCAGCGAATTTTTGGCAACATGCCACCATAAATGGTGCCATCGGCAATAAAATCGTCCACTTGTTTGGTCGTTAAGCCAGTTAGTACTTCGCCACTTTTGTCCATTAGGCCAGGTACATTTGTTAATAGCACAAGCTTTTCTGCCTGTAGCACCTCGGCTATTTTACCCGCCACAATATCAGCATTAATATTGTAGGACATGCCGTCACTGCCAATACCAATTGGTGCAATTACGGGAATAAAGTCGCTTTGCGTTAACATATCGATTACAGCTGTATTGATTTTAGTGATTTGGCCGACGTGGCCCATATCAATAATCTCTGATACATCTGTTTCAGGTGTAATACGAGTAACATGAAGCTTTTTAGCCTGAATAAGATTACCGTCTTTGCCGGTGATGCCGATAGCTTTGCCGCCATGCTGATTTATCGTGCCAACAATTTCTTTGTTTACACTGCCACCAAGAACCATTTCTACGACATCCATAGTTTGGCTATCAGTGACTCGCATACCGTCGATAAAACTGGATTCAATATTTAGCTTTGCCAATAATGACCCTATTTGTGGGCCACCGCCATGCACCACGACAGGATTCATTCCGACCGATTTCATTAGTACGATGTCTCTGGCGAAATGATGGTTTAGCTCTGGGTCAATCATGGCATTGCCGCCGAATTTAACGACCACAGTTTTGCCAGCAAATTTTTGAATGTATGGTAGGGCTTCGGTAAGAACTTTCGCCGTCGTTAATGAGTTGTCTATATCAAGAGACATTGTTTTGTCCATTTTTTGTTACCGCGGATCCTTTGGAATAATTTAGAACCTTGGCTTTAAATTTGGTCGCGCAACTTTTATAGCTTGGCGAAATTTACTTTGAATTTTACTAAGAGTTTTAGCATCTGTTGCCTCAAACCTTAAGGAAAGATTTGAGGCAGTATTTGACCCTCTAATTAGACCCCAACCATTTTTGTAATCGATTCGCAGGCCATCAATGGTATTAACGTTAGCATCTTGCCAAGAGGTATTGTCTTTAATGGAATTGACAATAGCAAACTGATCACCGTCGTCAACGGGGACTAAAATTTCCTCTGGTGAATGACTTATCGGCAATGTCGCCATTAGTTCATCTAGGGACTTGCCTGAATCTACGATCAGTTCAATTAGTCGGACCGCGCTATATAGGCCGTCATCAAAACCAGGCCAGCGATCTGAAAAAAAGAAGTGCCCAGTATATTCAGCGCCAAAAATAGCATCGTTCTCAGTCATTGCTCTCTTAATTCGAGAGTGACCACTTGCCGACATGATAAAATTACCACCATTTTGTTTTATAGCTTTTTCTAAATTTCGCCCGCACTTAACATCGACAACAATATTGGCATCTTTATTTTCACTTAAGATATCGCGAACAAATAAAGTTGCCAGATTATCGGAGCTAATTATGCGTCCAGATCCAGTGACAGCCACTACTCGATCGCCATCGCCGTCAAAAGCCAGTCCTAGATCAGCCTTATGCAGCTTTACATTATCGATAAGACTTTTTAAATGTATTTTCTTATTAGGGTTTGGCGGGTGGTTAGGAAAATTACCATCTAGTTCACAAAATAATGGGACCACTTCACAGTCAAGTGTTGCCAGTAGCTCAGGCGCGACAATAGCAGGAATAGCATTAGCACAGTCGACGACTACCTTTAGACTTTTGCTCAGCGATATGTCTGAGGCTATATCATCTATATAGTGCTGGATAATATCTAAATCGGTGTGGTCTCCGAGGCCATGGGTAAAGTTTTCATCGGTTACCCGTTTCGCTAGGTTCTGAATGGCGTCATCAGCGAGAGCGACATTATCCAGTACCATTTTTATGCCGTTATATTCTGAGTCTAAATGACTGCCAGTAATAATTGCGCCATTATTGGCGTGCAGTTTATGAGTAGCAAAATAAACTAAAGGAGTTGGAACTGCGCCTAGGTTTATAACGTTACAGCCACTATCGATAATCCCACGAATAAAGTTATCTGACAGATCGGGGCTTGAGTTCCTACCATCTCTGCCAACGATAATATCAGAGTTTTCCATTTCTTTTGCTTCACTGCCAAGCGCCATACCGATTTGGTAAGCCGCAGATCTTGATAGTTCACTATTGGCCAGACCTCTTACGTCATAAGCTCTGAAAATTTCTGGTTTTATATATTTTGGAGTAGTGTCTTGATAACCAAATAAATCCATTTTTAGCTCTTCGGGCAGTCCCCCTAGCTCTTCTGGCTCAATTGGTTGCGGTAATGGCGGTAATGGCGCAGCTGTTTGAGGTTCCGAATCTATGTTCTTTCCAGTAGGCAGACCAGCTGCTTTTTTTCGTGCCCTGACTAGTTTTTTACCAATAAACAAAATTTCGTTTAGGTCATCGATTTTTAACTCTGGAGCTTTTTCTTGTTTGCCTTTACTCCACAGTATTAGGGTTGAGCCCATAGTATTAATGTCTGAATCTAGTCGAGTGCTTGTTAATCTGTAGGTAATCCAGCCAAAAATAATTGTCAGTACTGCTGAGATACCAAAAATTGTCCAAGTAATCTCACTATCTATAGAAGCTGTTTCCGCCAAGGTTTTTGACGGACGAAACTCTAGCTGCCAATTGTGTGCTAAATCAATTCCCTTAGTAATTACCGGTACGTTATCAGCGGCCATACCAATTTGCGCAAGGGATAATTTATTATTCTGATTATGTGCTTGAATGATTGTTAATTCGCCTTGTTCGCCAGCAATACTGATCAGTAAGCGATATAAACCACTAAGTCTTAAACTGATTAAAAGAACGCCGTTAACTTCGCCAGTTTTATTTTCATGCTTGGCCAGTAGTCCAACTCTGCGGCCATCCTGTCTGTAACCTTCAGCGAGAACATCTTGCCCTTTAATAGCTCGCTGAATCATATCAACTTCAATGGTGGCTAAAAGTCGGTTTGAAAAGTGTGGGTCGGCAGTGCCGAGCTCTGTTAAAGGAATTATTTTTAAGTCGATGGCATCTGCAAAGGCATTTTTGAAATCGTTTTCTGCAGCAGCAATTTCAGCAGGGTCATGATTCAAAAAAATATTGGTAATACGCGGTTGGCTAATAAGTCTTTCGAGATCTTTCTGATGACCTTCAAGGTAGCTAGAAATGGTTCTAGAATAGTCTTCTGCTTGCTGATTAGCGGTAACCCTAAGTTGCGATTGACTCGCCCTCTCTAAAAAAACTAGATTGGTTATTGCTGCAGTAATTAACAGTATAATACAAACACAGGCAACAAATATTGCTAGTGGCTTCGCTAGCAACTGCTTGCCAGGAGATAGCGTGCTATCTATTTGCTTGGTATTTTTTTTGGCCACTTTTTAACTCAAAATTCTATTGATGTTTAGGTACTTTTATTTTTCTATTTGGTTCTTCCAGACTAGCACAACTGTCTTCAGCGTACGCTGATTTTTTAGTACTAAAACTTAATATTGGCGGCCAATTGCTTAGCTATATCATCGATGAGATGGCGAGCTAACTGGTGTTTACTCATTTGTGCATATTCTTTCTGCCCTTGATCCCAGATTACGCTAACCGCATTGTTATCGCTGTTAAAACCAATATCAGTGTCTGACACATCGTTAGCGACAATCATATCGAGTTTTTTGCTCGCCAACTTGGCTTGTGCATAGCTCAAAACATCTTGAGTTTCTGCGGCAAAACCAACGGTATATGGTTTTGGGCTGAGTGCTGCAACCGTTGCAACAATATCGGGATTTTGCTCTAGCTCAATAGTCATGTTAGTGGGACCGCTAGCCATTTTTTTGATTTTTTGGTCGGCACAATTTATGGGGCGATAATCAGCAACTGCCGCAGTTGCAATAAAAATATCAGCACTACTAATCACTTTTATGCTTGCTGCCAGCATATCTTCCGCGCTGACAACATCAATCCGTTGGGTGTTAGCCGGGGTTGGCAAATCAACCGGGCCAGCAATTAATATAGTTTTTGCGCCAGCTTCCACTGCGGCTTGAGCTAGTGCGAAACCCATTTTTCCAGAAGAGTTATTGCTAATGTAGCGCACCGGGTCAATAGCTTCGCGGGTGGGGCCCGCGGTAATAATAACCCGCTTGCCGTCTAATACCCGGGTGTCAAAAAGAGTAGCCGCAAGATCACGGAGCTCTTCAGCTTCTAGCATTCTGCCAAGACCTATGTCGCCGCATGCTTGGTCGCCACTGCCCGGGCCAAAAATGTGCAGCTGACGCTGTTGCAGTTGAGCAAGATTTTGCTGTGTTGCCGGGTCTGCCCACATGGCTTGATTCATTGCCGGAGCAATAGCGACAGGAGCACTGGTAGCGAGTATCAAGGTAGTCAATAAGTCATCAGCTGTGCCGCTAGCAAGGCGAGCCATTAGATCTGCACTACATGGTGCAATGAGGATTAGATCTGCCCAGCGCGCTAACTCAATATGGCCCATAGCTGCTTCAGCCTTGGTATCTAATAAAGTAGTATGTACTGGATTGCCAGACAGAGCCTGCAGAGTAAGCGGAGTAATAAATTCTTGTGCTGCTTTGGTCATTACCACTCGTACATCGGCGCCAGTATCTTTTAATCGCCTAACTAATTCGGCCGCTTTGTAGGCGGCGATGCCGCCGCTAATACCAACGATGATATGTTTGTTTGCTAGCCTGAACATGGTAGTTTAAATTTCCAAAGCGGTTATTAAGTTGGCATAAAGCCATAAAACCGTAAAGATACCACTGCTGGCAAGGATTGCGTAGCAACAAACAAGCAAAAGGAGTTTGCATGTCCATTATAGATTGGCCCATTGAAGAGCGCCCCCGAGAGAAACTGATTCAAAAAGGCCCGCAAGCCTTGTCAGATGCGGAGTTGTTGGCAATATTTTTACGGACCGGCATAAAAGGCAAGTCTGCCGTCGATGTAGCGAGAGACTTACTCACCTATTTTGGTAGCTTGCGCAAACTGCTCGACGCCACGCTGGACGATATGTGTTTAGCCCCCGGTGTCGGCATCGCCAAATGCGTTCAGCTGCAAGCCGCGCTAGAAATGTCTACTCGTTATCAATTACAGAGCTTAAGCAACACTAATGTTCTTACTAGTCCCCAGCTAACAAGGGCTTACCTAACTGGTTGCTTGCGCCATCGTCAACAAGAGGTATTTTTGGTGTTGTTACTTAATAGTCAGCATGGGGTAATCGCGAGCGAGGAACTGTTTGTTGGTACTATTGACGGCGCCAGCGTATATCCGCGTGAAGTCGTTAAATTGGTAATAAAGCATAATGCGGCGGCAGTCATTTTTGCGCATAATCATCCATCGGGGGTAGCCGAGCCTAGTCAAGCTGACATTCGAATTACCAAGCGATTGAGGGCCGCGCTAGAACTAGTAGATGTTAGGGTTTTGGACCATATGGTGGTAGGAGAGGGCGAAGTAGTGTCATTAGCAGAGCGAGGGCAGTTATAAAGCTAATATCAGTACTAATTTGGTGTTTCTCTTGCCTTGAAATAGGCGTTCTGGTATAAAGTCGCGCTCTTTCACAGGGTAGTCCTCTTTAGGGATTGTTCCGCAGTTAATTCAGATTAGATTTAAGGCCACCAAAACGGTGGAGAGGCAGTCAAGATGTCAAGAGTATGTCAGGTTACCGGCAAACGCCCTGTAGCTGGAAATAATGTATCACACGCAAAAAACCGTACGAAGCGTCGCTTTTTGCCTAACTTACACAGACACCGTTTTTGGGTAGAGTCTGAAAAACGTTTTGTGAAACTACGCGTTTCAGCGAAAGGTATGCGTATCATCGATAAATGCGGTATTGATCAAATATTAGTTGATCTTAAAGCCCGCGGCGAAAAATTTTAAGGAGCATTATAATGGCATCTAAAGGCGGAAGCGATTTAATCAGATTGGTTTCAAGTGCCGGTACCGGCCACTTTTATACTACTGAGAAGAACAAGCGTAATACTCCAGAAAAAATGGAAATGAGCAAGTATGATCCAGTTGTTCGTAAGCACGTTATGTATAAAGAAGCTAAAATTAAGTAATTAACGTTAGTTTCAATAAGCCTGGTTTTGATACCGGGCTTTTTTATGCCTGTAATTTGCTACAGTAGGCCTATTCAGTTGATCGAGAACATGACATGCCAGAGTTGCCCGAAGTAGAAACTACCATGCGCGGCGTTAGCCCTCATATAACAGGTCAGACGATAGCAAAGGTGATCGTGCGCCAGCCAAAGCTGAGATGGCCGGTGCCGGCGGCTTTGGCTAAGGCGGCTAAGGGGCGAGCGATAAAGGGCGTTAAGCGCCGTGCTAAATATTTACTTATCGAGCTTGATGGCGGTCATATTGTTATTCATTTAGGTATGAGTGGTAGTTTGCGCATTATTAAAGCAGTAGAGCCTGCTACCGTGCATGACCATGTTGATATTGTGTTAGCTAATGGGACAGCGTTGCGTCTACGTGATCCGCGCCGGTTCGGTGCAGTATTGTGGGTGACAGGTGAGCCAGAGCAACATAAATTGTTAGCTCACTTGGGGCCAGAGCCGCTGTCAGAGGATTTTGACGGTGAGTTACTTTATCAGCTGTCGCGCAATCGTAAATGTGCTGTAAAAACTTTCTTGATGGATGGGAAAATCGTTGTTGGCGTAGGTAATATTTATGCCAATGAGGCGTTGTTTAGTGCGGGCATAAGTCCTCACCGCAAGGCGGGCAGTATTTCTAAAGCTCGTTATCAGCGTCTGGCAGAGGAAGTGAAATTAGTGCTCGTTGCGGCTATAAAAGTTGGTGGCACTACACTAAAAGATTTTGTTGATGGAGATGGTAAGCCAGGCTATTTTAAAAATAGGTTAAAAGTCTATGGTCGGGACGGGCAACCTTGCTTGAATTGTAATCGCTCTTTAAGTTTGAGTCGTTTAGGTCAGCGGGCAACGGTTTACTGCACGGCCTGCCAAAAATAAGCTTAGTCTTGACCTGTTAGCTCAAGATATTTAATCATTAGCTCATCTTCAGTTTCTACTCGGCTAGGGTCTAATGGGATGCAATCTACCGGACAAACCTGTTGGCACTGAGGTTCGTCAAAATGACCGACACACTCGGTACATTTGTTTGGGTCGATTTCATAAATCTCAGCGCCCTCGTAAATTGCATCATTTGGACATTCAGGTTCACAGACATCACAATTAATACATTCGTCGGTAATGATTAAAGCCATTAGATAACTCTGTTACTTAAAACGGTCGGTTAATGCAGCGACTACCACAGGATGAACAAAAGGCTCAATATTACCGTGCATGGTGCTAATTTCTCGAACTAGCGACGATGAAATATAAGACAAATTATCGCTAGGGGTTAAAAATACGCTCTCAAAGTGGGGTGACATAGCGCGGTTCATGTTCGCTAGCTGCATTTCGTATTCAAAATCAGCTATATTGCGTACTCCCCGCAGCACGACATTAGTGTTGTGCTCTTTGACTAGGTCGACTAATAGGCCTGAAAAACCCACTACTTCAACATTTGGGCTATCAACCAATATACTTTCGGTTAAGGCAACACGCTCTTCGAACGAGAACAATGTATTCTTCTTTTCGCTAAAGGCAATGGCAATAATCAATTTATCAAACAGTTTTGACGCTCTAAGTATGAGGTCAATATGGCCGTTGGTAATCGGATCAAAAGTGCCTGGATAAACAACCGTAGTCATGTCACTAAACCCACTAATGAATAAGCTGTTAATGGTAGCGAAGTTTACCTTTTTAAGCCAGTTATAGCGTAGAGCTTAATCAATTATTGCCAGGCCAAAAGCGGTGTCGCCAGCGATTTTTTGGCGATGCCATTGCCAGCCAGTGGGCAAGTTGATAGCGTGGTTTTTAGGATGCTCGATGTAGATATAGCTGGCCGCACTTACGGCGGTGGAGTTTACTAATGCAGTGAGCGTTTGATCCCATAGCTGACTGGCAAAAGGAGGATCGACAAAAACAATCTTAAAAGCATCACCTTGATATTGGCACAACCATTTTAAGCTATCGGTGTTTTCAATATTGGCGTTGTCTGAATTGAGTAATTGTTTGTTTGTTGCCAATTGGTTGGCGACAGTTGGTTCTAACTCCAGCATTGTCACGTGGCTAGCACCGTTGCTCAGCGCCTCAAATCCGAGTGCCCCACTACCGGCAAATAAGTCTAAACAACGAGCATCGTATAATTCTGCGCTTAGCCAATTGAATAAAGTTTCTCTTATTCTATCGCCGGTGGGACGTAATCCGTCGCTAGTATGGACGGGTAATTTGCGGCCACGCCACTGGCCACCTATTATGCGCACCGAGCCCAGTGGCCGCAGGTTGTTATTTTTAGATTTTCTTACCATAAATGGTCTGTCTAACGAGTGAAAGTGGTAGCATAACCCAACTTGAAGTAACTGATGTAAATTGAAAGATAAGTAGACAGTTAATGGCTTTATTTAAACGTAATAAACACCAAAAACCAGCCTCATCTGGCGTTGATAGCAAGTCTGTTGAAACGACCGCTAGCGAGCCAAAAATTGGTATGTTTACCAAGTTAAAGAGTGGTTTGAGTAGAACTAGCAGAGGCTTTTCTCAGGGGTTGGGTAATTTATTTCTGGGTGAGAAAGAAATAGATGATGACCTGATGGATGATATAGAGACGCAGCTGTTAGTTGCCGATGTTGGGGTAGAGGCAACCCGTACTATTATTAATAATTTAACTGGCAAGATTGAGCGTAAAGAGCTGGCCAATGCCAAGGCTTTGTACACATCACTACAACAAGAATTGTTGGAATTACTGATAATTAGTGAGCAGCCATTACAAATAGTAGCCGAAAAACAGCCTTATGTTATTTTGGTTGTTGGCGTAAATGGTGTAGGAAAAACTACCACTATTGGTAAATTAGCCAAGCGCTTACAAAGCGAAGGCAAGTCAGTAATGTTAGCCGCAGGCGACACTTTTAGAGCGGCCGCGGTAGAGCAGTTACAAGTGTGGGGGGAGCGTAATGACGTACCAGTTATCGCCCAGCACACCGGAGCAGATAGTGCTTCAGTAATATTTGATAGCATACAAGCGGCTAAAAGTCGTGGCGTTGATGTGTTGATTGCCGACACCGCTGGGCGCCTTCATAACAAAGACAATTTGATGGAAGAGCTGAAGAAAGTTGTGCGCGTAATGGGTAAGCTAGATGATTCTGCCCCGCATGAAGTGTTACTGGTATTAGATGGCGGCACTGGGCAAAACGCATTAAGTCAGGCACAAAGTTTTCAGTCGGCAGTTGGCGTTACCGGTATTGCCTTAACTAAGTTAGATGGTACCGCCAAAGGTGGTATTATTTTTGCCATTGCAAGGCAGCTAGGGCTGCCAATTCGGTATATTGGTGTTGGCGAGCAAATTGATGATTTACGTCCATTTGTAGCCGCTGATTTTATTAAAGCATTATTTGCAGACAGTCACGGCTATGATTCAGTTTGATAATGTAAGCAAGCGCTATGAGTCCGGTCAAGAAGCCTTGAGCCGGGCCAGTTTTCATATTGAGTCAGAGGAAATGGCATTTTTAACCGGCCACTCTGGTGCGGGCAAAAGTACTTTGTTAAAACTCATCATGCTGATGGAGCGTCCAACATCTGGTGATGTGCTGATAAACGGGCGCAACTTGCGCAAAATGCGCGCTCCTGCTATCCCCGCTCATCGACGTGATATCGGCGTTGTCTTTCAAAATCATCAATTACTGTTCGACCGCAGTGTATTTGATAATGTGGCATTACCACTTATGATTGCCGGTTGCGAGCCGCGCGAAGCTGCGCGTCGGGTTCGTGCCTCTTTAGATAAGGTTGGCTTGCTTAGTAAAGAAAAGAACAACCCAATTACTTTGTCGGGCGGCGAGCAGCAGCGAGTCGGTATTGCCAGGGCTGTAGTGAATAAGCCTAGTATTCTTCTGGCGGATGAGCCAACCGGGAATTTAGACTCAGATTTGTCCGCCGATATCATGAATCTGTTTGAGCAGTTTAATCAGGTCGGTGTAACCGTATTAATTGCTACCCATGATCTGTCACTTATAGCGCGGATGCCTTATCGCCTGCTTACTTTGCGCGAAGGTCGTTTGGTTACTGCTGGTAGTGGCTTATGAATAGGCCGCAAAACCGAAGAATTAAGCCGGCTGAGCCGAAGCCTGTGCCGGCGCCCGCAATCGGTGCCAGTCTCTCAAATACCACTGTTCGCCAAAAACTGCGGGCTTGGCTAGGTAGCCATCGTCTGGAGTGTAAGCAAAGCCTACTGCGGCTGCTGTCTATTCCTGGGTCAAGTGCAATGACATGGCTGGTTATCGGTATAGCATTGGCGCTGCCAGCGGGTATGTATGTGGCATTAGACAATATGGAGCGGGTTAGTGCTGGTTGGGACGGCACCGCCAGAGTGTCGTTGTTTTTATCTGAGCAGGTAAGTCGTAAAGATGGCCAAGATTTAGCCGAATCGTTGTTGGCAGACGCAAGTATTGAACAGACTGAGTATATCTCATCTGAAAATGCGCTGGCCGAATTTAAAGCGATTTCAGGCTTTGGCGAAGCATTAGATTCGTTAAATGAAAATCCATTGCCGGCGGTTATTGTGATCAGGCCTGCCGACAGTATCGTTAATGCGTTAACAACTAGCGCATTATTGGAGAAATTAGAAAACTTGCCACAAGTAGATATGGCCCAGCTCGATATGGAATGGGTGCAGCGACTATATGCGTTAATGGAGCTGGCGCGCCGAGCTATTTACGCCTTGGCTGCGTTGTTGGCATTGGGAGTATTGCTAATTACTGGCAATACTATTCGTTTGGCAATTGAAAACCGCCGTGATGAAATTGTAGTCACTAAGCTGGTTGGCGCAACTAATGCATTTGTTAGAAGGCCATTTTTGTATACCGGTTGGTGGTATGGCTTAGGGGGTGGTTTGGTCGCTTGGTTTATCGTGCAAATAGTCCTGCAGATACTGTCAGGGCCAGTGGTAGAGCTAGTAGGCCTTTATGAGGGAAGTTTTGCGCTGCGAGGGCCCAACTTCAACGAAACATTGGGTTTATGGCTGGGCGGCGGGGTTTTAGGCTGGGCTGGTGCTTGGCTCGCTGTGGCCCGTCATTTAGGCAATATTGAGCCAAAGTAGCTTTCACATATTACTGTTTTTACTGAACTTACTCCCTGTTGGCACTCTAAACAAAGAGTGCTAAACTAATTTTAGTTTTTTAAGAGGAGAAGTCATGAGTAATCGCCTACTTAGTGCAATTCCTGCAGTTGTTGGCAGTGACTTAAGTACTTACATGCAGTCAATGGGCGCTATCGCCATGCTGACTGCAGAACAAGAACACGAGCTTGCCGAACAATTGTTCTACAAAGAAGATTTAGATGCTGCACGTCAGCTAGTGCTAAGTCACCTGCGCTTTGTTGTGCATATTGCTAAATCTTACACCGGTTATGGCTTGCCCATGGCTGACTTAATTCAAGAAGGTAACATCGGCTTAATGAAGGCAGTTAAGCGCTTTAATCCAGAAAAGGGTGTTCGACTGGTGTCGTTTGCTGTGCATTGGATAAAAGCTGAAATGCATGAATTTATTTTGCGTAACTGGCGTATTGTGAAAGTAGCGACTACTAAGTCACAGCGTAAACTATTCTTCAATTTACGTAGAGCGAAGAAAAATCTTGGTTGGTTAAGTCATGACGAAGCCAAGGCGGTTGCTGAGGACTTAGGTGTTGAACTAAAAGAAGTGCAACGAATGGAAGGTCGTTTAGCCGCATCTGATGCCTCATTTGATGGCAATCCTGAAGATGATGAAAGCTATACGCCAGCGCATTTTTTGGAAGATCACTCATTTGACCCAGCTCAGCAATCAGAAAGAGATGATTGGGAAGATAATAACAGTCAAAAACTTTATGCAGCGATGAAAGGCTTAGATGAGCGCTCCCAAGATATTTTAGCGGCGAGATGGTTAACAGAACCCAAAGCCACTTTGCATGACTTAGCTGCTAAATACAGCATATCTGCAGAGCGTATACGTCAGTTAGAAGCAAATGCAATGAAAAAAGTTAAAGCAGCAATGGTTGCCTAACTAACGTTTGAGAAATCGAAAAAGGCCGCTATTTAGCGGCCTTTGTTTTGGCTAAAATAAATGTTTTGGAGTCATTATGATTAAAGCCCTATTAATTGGCGCCGGCTTAAGTGGTTTTATCGGTGTTGCGCTTGGCGCTTTTGGCGCCCATGCGCTAAAAACTATTTTGTCTTCTGATATGTTGGTAGTTTTTCGCACTGGGGTCGACTACCAGTTTATTCACACCCTAGCGTTAATTGCCGTTGTTGTTTTAGCGATCAAGTTTCCCGCTATTAGTACCTGGCAATGGTCAGGCTTTTTCTTTTTGATTGGTATTGTCATCTTCTCTGGCAGTTTATATGCACTGGCGCTTAGTGGCATAAAAATTTTAGGGGCTATTACACCAATAGGTGGCCTATGCCTTTTAGTAGGTTGGGGTTTGTTTACTTGGTCAGCCTATAAATCGTTGGACGGCACACTTTGAGCGAGCAAGACTCCAAGCGAATGCGAACCATAAAAAGTTTTGTACTGCGTGGCGGCAGAATGACTGCTGGGCAGCAAAATGCGTTTGATCGCAATTGGACTGCAATGGGCTTGGAGCAATCTGACGGCATGCTCAATTATGAAAGCCTTTTTGGCCGCCGCGCGCCAGTGGTCGTGGAGATTGGTTTTGGTATGGGGCAATCATTGGTAGAAATGGCGCAAGCCGAGCCCGACAAGGATTTTATTGGTATTGAAGTACATAGACCTGGCGTCGGTAAGTTGATGTTATTGACCGAAGAGGCAGGCATAACTAATCTAAAAGTATATTGTGATGATGCGGTTGAAGTATTAAAAAATTGTATTAATGACAGCAGTCTAGAGCGAGTACAGTTATATTTCCCAGACCCTTGGCATAAGAAAAAACATAATAAGCGCCGTATAGTGCAGCAAAGTTTTGTGCAGCAGTTAAGGCAAAAACTGACGGTTAACAGTGTATTTCATATGGCAACTGATTGGCAGCCATATGCCGAGCAAATGTTAGAAGTAATGAGTGAGGCCGAGGGTTACAGTAATACCGCACAAGGCTATGCGCCAAGACCAGATTGGCGGCCAGTGACCAAGTTTGAACGTCGCGGCGAACGCTTAGGGCATGGCGTATGGGATTTGTTGTTTAAACGAGAAAGCTAAATAACTTCTACCGTTTGAAATTCGTTTAATACTGTATCTAGAAAACGAAAACCTAGGGCAGTTGTTGCAATCTGTGGTCCATCCACCATTAAACCCTTGGCGATAAGCCTATTTCGCATTGGTGCGATTAGCTCTAAAGGAAGGCCGGTTTTTTCTTCAAACAGTCTTTCATTAACGCCATTTGTTAGGCGTAACACATTCATCATAAATTCCAATGGTAATTCTTTGGCTGTTACCGATTGGGTGCCAGCGAGTGGTGACTTATTCAAATAATCATTAGGCTGGCGAGTCTTCCAGCGCCGGTTGATTTTCGCGTTTGTCGCAGTAGATATTTTCCCATGGGCGCCAGCACCAATACCAATATAGTCACCAAATTGCCAATAGTTAGTATTGTGCTGACTTTGTTTGCCAGCCTTGGCAAAAGCTGAGATTTCATAGCGGTTAAAGCCCATACTATGAAGCAGCTCAAATCCTGCGTGCTCTATTTCTTCTAGTGCATCTTCTTTAGGCAGGCTAGGCTGAGTATTATAAAAAATAGTATTAGGTTCAATTGTTAGTTGATACCAAGATAAGTGGGTAGGGTTTAACTCGATCGCACGGTGTAAATCTTCAATAGCCTCGGTTGGCGTTTGGCCTGATAGTCCATGCATTAAGTCAATATTAAAATCATCAAATCCTGCAGCCTTAGCGGCCTCAACAGCGGATGCTGCTTGCGCAGAATCATGAATACGGCCAAGTTTTGCTAAATGCGCATCGTTAAAACTTTGAATACCGATAGAGAGTCGGTTAACGCCTGCCGCCCGAAAGCCAGAAAACTTTTCTTGCTCTACAGTGCCGGGGTTTGCTTCTAGCGTTATTTCAATATCGTCATCAAAAGGGATTCTGTGACGAACCGCATTAAGTAGAGTTTTTATCGCAGCTGCTGAAAAAATACTTGGCGTACCGCCACCAATAAAAATGGAGCTAAGAGATGGGCTGTCTAATAATGTTAGCTCTTGCTCTAAGTCTTTAATCAAAGCGGCGACATAGTCGACTTCTGGCAAGTCACCTTGTTGCTGATGCGAGTTAAAATCACAATAAGGGCACTTTTTCACGCACCACGGAATATGTATATAAAGCCCGATAGACGGTTGTTGATTAAGCATAAATAAATCCATTAAACTGTCGTTATGATACCGCAGTTTTAAGCCGTACTAAGGTATTGTTGGTTAAATTTATAGAGAGGTGATAATGAAAGTCAGTAAAATAATTACGCTAATTATTTGGGCCACATGTATTTGGTGTTTAGTGATTACCGATAACTCTATTTGGGTGATTACCGGCAAAGCAACGTTTTGGGTACTGTTGGCCTCCCATCTACTTGAGTTTGTAATTTATTTGCCAAAGCTGCGTAAAATGAATGGTCCAATGGCAACTTATTTTATCAATATAATGTTGTTCGGTGTTTTTTATTGGAATGAAATAAAGCCCCGAGATGAAGAGAAAGCACAATAGTTAGTTAAGCTGATGTAATAAACGAGTCATTGCCTGCCCGCGATGGCTAAGTCTATTTTTTTGTTCGGGTACTAGTTGAGCTGAGGTTAAGTTTAAACTAGGAACGAAAAATAGCGGATCGTAACCAAAGCCATTATCCCCGGCAAGCTCTGTGCCAATAGCGCCCTCCCAGCTCCCCTGAAAAATCATCGGCGTCGGATCATCTTCATGTCTCATATAGACCACAACACATTGGAATCTTGCGGTGCGTCGTTCGAGGGCAACACCCTTTAGTAAATTTAGTAGTTTGGTGTTATTTTTTTCATCAGTGGCATCGACCCCACTAAAGCGCGCGGAATAGATTCCGGGCTGCCCCTTTAAATAGTCGACTTCTAATCCCGAGTCGTCAGCTATTGCTGGCAAGCCGCTATGCTTAGCAGCCCAGCGGGCTTTTAGTATAGCGTTTTCAACAAAACTTAAGCCGTTTTCTACTGCTGGTGTTATATCAAATTCACTTTGCGATACTGCTTCAATATTACAGGGCGCAAGTAATTGGTTTAGTTCTTTAAGTTTGCCTTGATTGCCGCTAGCTAAAACAACTTTAGTCACTTTTTGCCTTCTTGATATAGGGCCTTACTGAATTTAATATTAATAGGGGCTCTATTTCTGTCAGGTTGAACATCAATATTGAAACTGAGTGTCTCGCGGTGATTAAATTTAAAGCTAGCCAGATAATAGATGGCGCCTTTTTCTTCAATCTCGATAAATTCTAACGGTAATTTATGAATCAAATCACTCTTTGTACCATTAACAACGGCGCGCCGTTCAATGTTTTTACCGCTGTCAATATTTTTACGGACGGACACATTTATCATCGCAATATTTTTGCCACGAGTCAGTTGGTAGGCCTTGGCTATATCAGGAGTGACAAATGTACTGTTAAAAACGCTGTAGTAAATTTCATATGGTGGGTAGATGTATTCAAAGCTTTCTTGCGCATGAGTGACTACAGAGAACAACAGTAATGACATTGCAGCGATAATATTTTTCATAAGTCTCACTTACTAATACGATAAATAGCGGTTGCACCAAATAAGTTGGGCCAGTTTACGCCAAGGGTTGTTGTTTCGTTGTTGTGATTGAGTACGCGCCTGCTAAGAATACGGATGTCTTTTTGTTGGCATAAAGCCTCGAAATCATTGACGGTACAAAAATGAATGTTCGGCGTGTCATACCAGTTATAGGGCATGAAGTTAGAGACCGGCATTTTACCATTGGTCAATAAATATAGTCGCGTACGCCAGTAACCAAAATTAGGGAACGACACTAAGCATTCTTTGCCAATGCGCAACATTTCATCAAGTACTTTGTCGGGGTAATGCACAGCTTGTAGAGTCTGTGTCATTACCACAGTGTCAAAGCTGTTATCAGAAAAATTGCCTAAGCCTTTATCTAAGTTTTGCTCAATAACATTAACGCCGCGGGCAATGCATTGAGTAATTTGTGTAGGGTCGATCTCTAAACCGTAACCGCTAACTTTTTTTTCGTTAATTAACTGTTCTAGTAAGGCGCCGTCGCCGCAACCTAAATCTAATATTCTCGAATTTGGTTGAATCCAGCTGTTGATAACCTCAGGAGGTAATTGCATTATTTCTCTCCTTCGCATTCTTCAATTACGTTACAAAGATAGGCATCAAAGAATTTTTCATACCTAACGTTTGGCAGTAAGAACGCGTCGTGGCCGGCAGCTGACTCTATTTCAGCATAGCTGACAGATTTGCCAGCGGCAATTAATGCGTTAACAATCTCACGCGACCGCTCCGGGGCAAAGCGCCAGTCAGAGGTAAATGACACCACTAAGAACTTGCATTGAGCGCCAGTAAAAGCTGTTGCAGCATCGTCATCATATTCGCGGGCAAGATCAAAGTAATCTAATGCTTGGGTCATTAAAATATAGGTGTTGGCATCAAAGTTTCCGGTAAATGATTTCCCTTGATGGCGTAAATAGCTTTGTACTTGGAATTCGATATCGCTGTCTTGGCCAAGATCAAAGCTCCCAGAACGTAATTCGCGACCAAATTTTTCTCCCATGGCACCGTCAGATAAATAAGTGACATGGCCAATCATCCGAGCAAGTGCTAAGCCTGTTTCAGGCGCTGTGCCATGAGCTAAATAGTCACCAGCATGATAATTTAAATCCGAGGTAATAGCCTGACGAGCGATTTCATTGAATGCTAAATTTTGGGCAGTTAATTTCATTGCTGAAGCAATGACAATACAGTGACGTAGTCGGTCTGGGTATTCTAACGACCAGCGCATGGCTTGCATGCCGCCGAGGCTGCCACCAATAACGGCTGCCCATTGTTGGATGCCCAATAGATCTGCAAGCCTTGCTTGTACCTTTACCCAATCCCGTGCCCGCAGGCGAGGAAAGCTTGCTCCCCAAGCATTGCCGGTTTCAGGATTTATAGAAGCGGGCCCAGTAGAGCCAGAACAGCCGCCAATGTTATTAGAGCTGACAATAAAAAACTTATTGCTATCGATAACTTTACCGGGGCCAACATATTCATCCCACCAGCCGGGCTTGGTATCATCCATACCATGATAACCTGCGGCATGATGGTCGCCAGATAAGGCATGACAAACAAGAATTGCATTGCTGGCCGCGCGATTAAGTGTGCCATAGGTTTCATAAACCACATCAAACGCAGGCAATACTTTGCCAGAAGCCAGCGTAAGAGGCTGCTCAAAATGATGCGTTGTCGGACTAACAAGTCCTACTGAGTTGGCGGGTATATTTTTTGGCATACTTCTCGTGTGCGTTAAGCTACATTTTACTTCAATGTGGGCAGTCTAATTACGGCCTTGCTGATGCGCAAGCTTAGGGTTTATTTACTTCGCATTATTTGGGAGCAGTTTTAGCCCTACTAACGCACACAGTTTGTCTACCTGTTTCGCCCGAGTTATTGTAATCAGTACTCTGTTGCTATTAGATCCGTTAGCAAGAAACTAAATCGGTTGCTTGTTGCTGCTTTTAACTAGCGACCCAGTGCTAGGGCTTATTTTTAACCGCTCGCAAATACGCCGAAACAGTCATCCTTAGATGCCCCCAGTTTAATATGACAGGGCAGTATTAAATCACTGTTCTGACATTGCTAGCTAGTGAGCAGGCATAAATTTTACATAACCATTGTTAAGCCAGATAGCATTCCCACCGATGCCGCCGCATTACGGATTAGAATATCGACAATATTTAGTAGTATAAATACCAAAATTGGCGAAAAGTCTAGACCGCCCATTGCTGGCAGCAAGCGGCGCACTGGCCCGAGAATTGGTTCATTAATTTGATGGAGTAATGTTAGAGCTGGATGACTGCTGCTTGGCGCGAGCCAGCTGAATACTATTGAGATAATAATAGAGAAAAATAAAAATTTGGTAGCGGTAGCAGCCACGGCGATCAGTGACCAGATTAAGGTATTTACAGGGCTGCCAAAGCCGTAACCTGCCAACAGTAAAATGGCATGGATTGCAAACATTTGAATAATAATTGCAAGTACAACAGAGGCAATATCGAGGCCCCACAAGCCGGGTATGATTTTACGCAGCGGCAATAAACCGGGGTTGGTAGCTTTCACTACAAATTGGGATATAGGGTTGTAAAAGTCGGCCTTGGCTACTTGTAGTAAAAAGCGAATAATGACTAAGCCGATATAAAAACTAGTAACGGTTTTTATTAAATATGCTGAAATTTCGATAAGCGCCGACATACTATTCTCCTAGCTCCTTTGCCATCTCTTTAGCGCGATTGGCGCAGTTGTTCATTGCCTTAGCTACTAGCTCGCGCAGACCGCCTTGTTCAAAGGTGTTAACGGCTTGTTCGGTGGTTCCCCCTGCGGAGGTAACTCGGCGCCTGAGCTCGCCTACATCCACGTCACTGTCTAGAGCCATTTGCGCAGCCCCCAGTGCTGTTTGCAAGGTGAGTAGCTTGCTGGAGTGGGCATCTAAACCCATTTTTTTGCCAGCATCTTGCATGGCTTCCATCAGTAGAAAATAATAAGCGGGGCCTGAGCCAGAAACCGCTGTTACCGCATCTAGCGCTGCTTCGTTATCAACCCAAACGCTAACGCCAACAGCATTTAATATGGTGCTAGCCAAGTCTTTTTGTGCAGTAGTTGTATTATTATTGCTATACAGGCCCGTTGCCCCTAAACCTAGCAGAGATGGAGTGTTTGGCATGCAACGTACGATTGCTGTGGTGTCCCCTAGCCAAGCTTGCAGGCTAGTTAGATCGACTCCGGCGGCAATAGAAATCACAATTTTATTAGTGCCCTCAAGTAGAGCCTTCAACGGCGAGACAACCTGTTTAAGGACTTGAGGTTTGACGGCGATAACGACAACGTCAGCTTTGCTAGTGATTTCAAAATTGTCTGCGCTAACATTAATGCCTAGTGCAGCAGCCTTTGCGCGGGCGGTCTCACTCGGGGCGGACGCCCAAATATTTGCGCGATTGTGTCCTTTGTTAATTAAGCCGCTTATTATACTGGTGGCCATATTACCTGCGCCGATAAAGGCTATGTTTGTTTGTGTCACGTGGTGATCCTATTGTTTGTCACTAAGCTATTGGGTTCAGGCTCTGGCACCGAAAATATCGGTACCAACCCGAACCATAGTAGAGCCTTCGCCAATGGCTTGCTCCATATCAGCTGACATGCCCATAGATAATGTATCTATAGTTGGGGCAACCGCCTGAACTTGCAAGTAAAGCGCGTGTAATTGCGCAAACCGTTGGCGCTGTAACAGTTGATCGTCAGTCGCTTCCGGGATTGCCATTAAGCCGCGCAGCGTTAAGCGGTCTAATGTTGTAATAACTTGGGCTAACTGGACTAGATCGCATGGCTTAATGCCCGATTTATTGTCTTCAGCGCTGATATTCACCTGTATACAAATATTCAGCGCGGGCAAATTTACCGGCCGCTGACTATTTAGACGCTGGGCGATTTTTAGTCTATCTACTGTATGTGCCCATTGAAAGCTCTCGCTAATTGCGCGCGTTTTATTCGATTGTATTGGGCCAATAAAATGCCATTCGATGGCAAGATCTTGCAGTTGCTCAATTTTTTCAAGTGCTTCTTGCAGATAATTCTCGCCGAAACACTGCTGACCAGCCTGCCAAGCGATGCGTATTTGTTTAGCTGAGCGAGTTTTGCTAACTGCCAGTAGTGTGATGGCAGCAGGATTTCTGTTATTTTTTTCCGCTTCAAGGCAGATACGATGGCCTACGTCTGCTATATTTTGTTTTATGTCAGTCATGGTAATCGATATTAAGCTCTGAAAATAATAAAGAGCGCTATTATAAACAGTATTCAGTTGTGAGTGCAGATTAGGAAGCAAAAATGGATATAACCGAATTATTGGCCTTTAGTGAAAAGCAAGGTGCGTCAGATTTACATCTATCAGCAGGGCTGCCCCCGATGATTAGAGTGGATGGGGATGTACGTCGCATTAATTTGCCGCCGATGGATCATAAAGAAGTGCATGCCTTGATCTATGACATTATGAATGACAAACAGCGCAAAACGTTTGAAGAAAACTGGGAGACTGATTTCTCATTCGAAATACCAGGCGTGGCGCGGTTTCGGGTAAACGCTTACAACCAAAATCGTGGCGCTGCCGCAGTATTTCGAACTATTCCCTCAGAAGTACTTAATATGGATCAATTAGGAATGGGGCAGGTGTTTAGAGATATCTCGCAAAATCCGCGAGGGCTTATTTTGGTAACTGGTCCAACTGGTTCCGGTAAATCAACTACATTGGCGGCTATGGTTGATTATATTAATGAGAATAAATACGAGCATATTCTGACTATCGAAGATCCGATTGAATTTGTACATGAGTCAAAAAAATGTCTAGTGAACCAGCGAGAGGTTCATCGCGATACTCGCAGCTTTAATGAAGCGCTGCGCTCAGCTTTGCGGGAAGACCCTGACATTATTCTTGTTGGTGAGCTGCGCGACTTGGAAACCATTCGCTTAGCATTAACGGCAGCAGAAACTGGCCACTTAGTATTCGGTACTTTGCATACTACCTCTGCAGCAAAAACAATTGATAGGATTGTTGATGTATTCCCTGCGGCGGAGAAAGACATGGTTAGGTCAATGTTGTCGGAGTCACTGCAGGCAGTTATTTCGCAAACACTACTGAAAAAAACCGGTGGCGGACGGGTTGCAGCTCATGAAATCATGTTGGGCACGCCGGCGATTCGTAACTTGATTCGTGAAGCAAAGGTTGCCCAAATGTATTCTGCTATTCAAACCGGAGGTGCGGTTGGCATGCAGACTTTGGATCAATGCTTAGAAGATATGGTTGGTAAAAATATGGTGTCTAGAGATGTGGCGAGAGAGAAAGCCTCAAATCCGGATAACTTTTGATTAAAATATTAGCAATGAGAATATGCTGTGGATATTGAAAAACTACTGGCAGTGATGGCAGCTAAAAAAGCCTCTGACCTATTTATTACGGTTGGGGTCGCGCCGTCAATGAAGATAAACGGCAAGATGACACCGGTTGCCAAGACAGCGTTGAATGAAGAGTTGGTAGAAAAGATAGTCTTGGGCACAATGGATGAAAAACAACGCGAAGTCTTCTTGGAAAAAAAAGAGCTTAACTTTGCAATAGCATCAGGCAGTTCCGGTCGCTTTCGGGTTAGCGCATTTTATCAGCGTAGCAATATGGGGATGGTGTTAAGGCGCATAGAAACTATTATTCCCCAGCCAGAAGATTTAGATTTACCAGAGGTCTTAACTGACTTAGTGATGGAAAAGCGTGGCTTATTAATTCTAGTGGGGGCAACAGGTGCGGGTAAGTCTACAACGCTTGCAGCGCTGTTGGGGCATCGAAATAGACACTCCAAAGGACATATTATCTCTATTGAGGATCCTATTGAGTTTGTGCACCAGCATGAAGGATGCATTATTACTCAACGCGAGGTGGGCATTGATACAGAGTCTTTTGAAGTGGCGCTAAAAAATACCTTGCGTCAGGCGCCAGATGTAATTTTGATTGGTGAAGTCCGATCAAAAGAAACCATGGAGCATGCGCTGGCGTTTGCTGAAACTGGCCACTTGTGTCTATGTACTATGCACGCGAATAACGCTAACCAAGCTTTAGATAGAATCATGCATTTTTTTCCGCCAGAAAGACATAATCAGTTGTGGATGGATTTGTCGTTTAATTTAAACGCAATGATCGCGCAGCAGTTGGTTCCAACGCCGGATGGCAAGGGGCGTAAAGCTTGTATCGAAATATTGATTAACACCCCGCTAGTCAGCGATATGATTCGCAAAGGCGATGTCCATAGTTTGAAAGAACAAATGACTAAGTCGCGAGAACTTGGGATGCAAACCTTTGACCAGGCGCTTTACGACTTATACAAGGCTGGGCAAATTACCTATGAGGATGCATTGGCCCATGCGGACTCAACCAACGACTTACGGTTGTTGATTAAGCTCAATAAAGATGACATGAAGGTTTACAGTGGTGGGTTAAAAATGGAAGGTGGTAGCGAGGAAGAGTTTTAGTTGGTTGAGTTAAACCAAGACTCTAAAATCAGCGCTGCTGCTACATTATCTATTGGACCATTATGGCTTGATAGCGCTCTAGCTTCGCGGCTAGTCAAGCGCTCATCCATTAAGCCAACCGCACAGGTGTAATTCGCTGCCATGCGGCGAGCGAACTTTTTGGCGCGTAATGATAATTTCGACTCAGTGCCATCCATATTTAACGGTAGGCCGACAATAATCAATGCAGGCTGCCATTGATTCACTAACATCCCAATTTCATCCCAGTTCGGGATCCCATCATTTGCTTTAATAATCAGCAATGGGCTCGCTGTGCCAGTAAGTGATTGGCCGCTAGCCACGCCAATTTTTTTTGAACCGAAGTCAAAGCTAAGGGCGGTATAAACTTGGTCTGGTAATTTGCCACTGATGATTTCAGGCATGGCCACTATCGGCACTTAACAGATTAAGATCGACACCGATTGATTTGGCTGCTGCCACCGCTCTATCTTCGATTGGGGTGTTGAATAAAATATCCATATCAGCGGGTACCGATAGCCATGCGTTGTTAGTGATTTCCTGTTCTAGTTGGCCAGGCTCCCAGCCAGCATAACCAAGGCATATCAGAGCTTTATCTGGACCTTCTCCTTGTCCAAGGGCAGAGATTACGTCGGTAGAAGTTGTCATTAGCAGATCTTTGGTAATCCGCATACTAGATTCCCAACGCGTTGCGGAGTTGGTATGCAAGACAAAGCCGCGTTCAACTTCTACTGGTCCACCGATTAGGACGGGTTCAGTACTGTCTTGGAAATCACCTTTCACCAGTTTTTGAAACACATTGGCCCAAGTTATCGCTAAAGGCTTATTGACAATGAGGCCCATGCCGCCATCTTCACTGCTATGCTCGCACAAATAAATAATCGAGCCTGCAAATGCTGGATCAGTTAGTCCAGGCATAGCAACGAGAAAATGATGTTTTAGAGTGTTTGTGGTGCTCATGGGGCTGCCTTATATGGATCGTGGGTCTTTATCTAAAAACAAAATTATATCACCCTCGGCTCGAGAATCGGTCACGACGAAACTGCCAAGTGCGAATAATTTCTAATACATCCGCCTTGCGGCTAATTTTTGGAGGGAAAGGCGCAAATGGGGCGGCAAGATACACGCTGCGAACGGCCGCCGAGTCTAGCAAGGGGCTGCCTGAAGAGGCCATTATTATTATTTTTCTAATTGATCCATCAGGAAACAAGGCAACCATTAGCCTTACATCGCCTTCGATACCTTCACGCCGTGCTTGAATCGGGTAATTTTTGTTGCCCGCATATTCGACTTTTTGTTGCCAGGCTAGCTGATAAGCAGCATCTTCAGCTGCTTTGGTCGCCACTGATGTGATTCGATATACTTTTGGTCGCTTGGCGTAAGCCTGCTGTAGCCGTGCGAGCTTCACCTCTAGGCTCGCAATTTCTGTGCTGATATGGTCTTGGGTGTCTGCGCCGGAGATCTGTTGCGGCTCAGTCTTTTTATCACTCAGCTCAGTCTGAGCCTTGTAAGGCGAGCGATTAACAGTAGTAACAATTTTTCTACCAGTAGGTAGCGGTTCAGATTGATTGGTTTTGGCAGCTGTTGCTGTCTGATAAATTTCTAGGGCACGTTTAGCGCTGACATCGATGGCTGTCAGCTCCGCTTTTTCTTCGCGGGTGCCACTGCCTTCTTGGTTGGCCTGAGCCAAAAAGTCGACCTTTTCAGGTGTCTGATCACTTTTAAAGCTGGCTAAGGTGATTTCAAGTTTTGGCGTACGATCAGGTGGGGATTCTGTACTAAAAACCACGCCAAAAATTAATGCAGCATGGCTAACAATGGCAAAGCCTAAGCATAATGCAAAGCGGTCTTCTGCTAGTAAGCTTAGGCTTTCTTTAGTCATTTTAGGCAAGCTGCTCAGCGATAGCCTGCATCAGCTGGCCGGTTATATCGGTATCAAAAGCGGCGTCTATTTCTCTGGCGCAGGTAGGGCTGGTGACGTTTATTTCAGTTAGATAGTCGCCAATAACGTCTAGGCCAACAAACAATAAGCCGCGCCTGACCAGTTCCGGACCAATTTCGTTGGCAATCCATAGGTCTCTTTCGTTTAGGACTTGGGCAACACCTCTGCCTCCAGCGGCCAAATTACCACGGGTTTCGCCGGCGGGCGGAATTCTAGCCAGACCATAAGGGATCGGTTTACCGTTCACCATTAATATACGTTTGTCGCCGGCGCTAATTTGAGGGATAAACTTTTGCGCCATGATGGTCGTTTTACCATGTTGGGTAAGTGTTTCAAGTATGACGGAAAAATTGGGATCACCCTTTTTTACCCGAAAGATTGCTTCGCCGCCCATGCCGTCTAATGGTTTTACCACGATATCACCATGGGCGTCATAAAAGTCTCGCAGAAGCTGTGGGTTACTGCTCACTATTAGCGGCGGGCAGCACTGCGGGAAATGGGTAGCAAAGAACTTTTCATTACAGTCGCGCAGGCTTTGTGGCTTGTTAACCACCAATAACCCTTGTTGCTCTGCTACCTCTAACATGTAGGTGGTATAAACGTATTCCATATTAAACGGCGGATCAACGCGCATGATTACCGCATCTAGATCGGTTAGCGGAGTATCTATTTCTTCGCCTAAGCTATGCCAATTTTGAGGGTCAAAGCTGGCACTGGTTATCTGTTGTGAAATATGGCGAATAACCCCATCAGCGCTATAAATGTTGCCTTGCTGAATATAGCTGACAGTCCAATTTAGCTTTAGGGCGCTGACGATCATACCTAAGGTAGTATCTTTCTTTGGGCTTATGTTTTCAATAGGATCCATAATGATCCCTAAGTGAATGCTCATAAATAATCCTAGTGGTTAAAAGAAGCGAAATTAAAATTTGGTTCTATACTAAGTGTAGGGGACTTTTAATCAATATTAAATGGGGGTGAACTTAACCTAAGCAAGCTTGAAGTTCATTCTTAAAGCGTGACCTTTGTCTAATAAAATTATATAGTTGCTTGTTGTTTGCAAAGGAAAGTGTGAAGGTAGAAATCTCTGTTTGCAGAAATGGGCTGTGCCCTATTAGCGGCATTGCCAGCTTGAGTATATAAATAATAAGTTCTGGGGTATAACGAATGGACCTTTCAAGTCTTAAAGTGATGGTAGTAGACGATAGTAAAACTATCAGGCGCACGGCAGAGACACTGCTCAAAAAAGAGGGGTGTCAGGTGTTTACGGCTGAAGACGGGTTTGATGCGCTGGCTAAGATTGCTGATAGCAGTCCAGATATAATTTTTGTTGATATTATGATGCCCCGGCTGGACGGATATCAAACTTGTGCTTTAATTAAAAACAATTCTACGTTTAAGCAAACCCCCGTCGTTATGCTATCCAGTAAGGATGGATTGTTTGATAAAGCCAAAGGACGAATTGTTGGTTCTGACAATTACTTAACTAAGCCATTTAGCCGCAACGAGCTATTAGGCGCAATTGAGAACAGTACTGGCAACTCGGTATAGCTAACCGAAGTGGGCTAAAAAATAATAAGTGGAGGAAGTATGGCGCGTGTATTAATAGTTGACGACTCACCGACTGAAATTCAAAAAATGAAATCTATTTTGACAAAAAACGGACATGAAGTAATTGAAGCCAGTGGCGGTCAAGAAGGTGTTGATGCGGCTAAGTCAGAGCTGCCAGATGTGGTGTTAATGGACATTGTGATGCCTGGCGTTAACGGTTTTCAGGCGACTCGGCAGATAAAAAAAAATGACAGTACTAGTCATATCCCCGTCATTATCGTGACCACTAAAAACCAAGATACGGATCGTATTTGGAGTCAGCGTCAAGGTGCTGTGGGTTATTTAGTTAAACCTATTGATGAAAAAAAATTACTTAAAACAATTAAAGAAGTTCTTTAACGGATAGTCGAGACCATATAATCAATGAGTGCTGAACAAAAGCCATTTACTTTCTTACAGGAAATCGCTGAACGCAGTATAGCTAATGCTGCGGGGTTGCCGGCGCAATTAGAAGCGATAGAGATTTGGTCTGGTGTTGGTTTTATGTTGGATGGTCATAGAATGGTTTCGCCAATGATGGAAGTAGCAGAATTGCTAACTCCGCCTTCCAGTATTACTAAGCTTCCAGGCGTCAAACCTTGGGTTCGGGGGGTTGCCAACTTGCGTGGACGCTTACTACCTCTGGTTGATTTGGAAAGCTTTTTTGGCAACAGCCCAGTTAAAAATTTACGCCGTAGAATCTTATCTGTCGAGCAGTCTGATTTGTATTCAGGTTTAGTTGTGAGTGAGGTGTTCGGAATGCAGCATTTTCCCGCCGCTACTCATGTTGATAAACTTGAGAAGGTTGCAGATAATATTGCTCCTTTTGTAACAGGAGCATACGAATATCAAGGAGTGACTTGGAACGTTTTTAGTCTTTCTTTGTTGGCTAGAGATAGTCGCTTTTTAGATGCGGCAGTATGAAACAACAATTCATTAATAGAAGGGGCGGGAGTCCAAGTCATGAGTGCTAAGCGAGCTGAAACAAATTTGCCGACTAACAGAGGTGCTATCTTTTTAGCGGTGTTGCTAATAGCAGCCCTTGCCGGGTTTATTTATACCGGTTATGTAGTTCTTCAAGATGGACAGCGTGATGCTGAATATCTGGACACCGCAGGTGATTTGCGCGTATTAATGCAGCAGATATCGGCTTCTTCTAGAGAGGCAACTGATGGTAATGCTGAGGCATTTGAACGCCTGGAGCGATCGAGAAGTAGCTTTGATAAACGCTTAAAAAGCCTCGCGAATGGTGCCGAAGTTAAAGCCATGCTCGCGGGTAATATCAGCGGTTTAGACCTGCTTTGGGATGGTGTTGATGAAGCTTCTAAAACTATTGTATCAAATAGAGATCGAATTTTATTTTTACGTGAAGTTGCTTTGACCCTTAATGAATCGATTCCAGTGTTGCAGCAAGAATATAATTTCGTTGTGGAAATCTTGATTGAAAGTGGCGGCCTAGCCGACCAAGTTGTTTTGGCTCAGAGGCAGTCGTGGTTGGCAGAACGTATCGCTCGTAACGTCGATAAAATGCTTGAAGGCGGCGACGGGGCTAAAGACGCGGCGGATCAATTTAACCTGGATGCGAGTTTATTCGGTAGCGTGCTGGCGGGTATGCTCGAAGGTAATGCGGCCATGCGCATTCGCAAAATTGACGAAGATGAAGCGGTACAAAGTTTAACGCAAATTAGCGAGCTTTATGACTTTGTAAATAGTTCAGTTGATGAGATTTTCCAAGCATCTCCCGAGCTTTTGAAGTCAAGAGAAGCCGCAGATAAAATCCTAACTAACTCTCCTGCAATGCAAACACAGTTGACTCAATTGACAGAAGAGGTGGGTTCGCTCGGTAGTGTTCGCCCTATTACTGGTAATACGGTTTTAATTATCGGTGGCTTCATTATTGCTATCTTGGTGATGTTTGCATTTATCAACTTTAGAAATACGCGTGCTCGTCTAAACGCGGAGGAAGAAACCAACGAAGCTAACCAAATAGCGATTTTACGGCTACTTGATGAATTATCTAACTTGGCAGATGGTGATTTAACTAGTAAAGCTACAGTTTCGGAAGACTTTACCGGTGCGATTGCAGACTCTATTAACTTTACCATCGACCAATTGAGAATCTTGGTATCGCGCATTAACGAAACGGCGGTTGAAGTATCTGACTCAGCTGAAACAACTCAGGGTACTGCATTACACTTAGCTGAAGCGGCAGAGCATCAGGCACAAGAGATTGCAGGGGCGTCAGCAGCAATTAATGAGATGGCGGTAACTATCGACCAAGTATCGTCAAACGCGTCAGAGTCAGCAGCGGTTGCGGAGAGATCGGTAAAAATCGCCAATACAGGCGCTGAAGTGGTACAAAGCACTATTGATGGCATGGATACGATTCGTGAGCAGATTCAAGATACAGCGAAACGTATTAAGCGATTGGGCGAAAGCTCACAAGAGATCGGAGATATCGTATCGTTAATTAATGATATCGCCGATCAAACCAACATCCTTTCTCTTAATGCGGCGATTCAGGCATCGATGGCGGGTGACGCCGGTCGAGGTTTCGCGGTTGTTGCGGATGAGGTGCAGAGACTGGCCGAGCGTTCTTCTGCGGCTACCAAGCAGATTGAAGCCTTGGTAAAAACGATTCAGTCAGATACCAATGAAGCGGTTATATCGATGGAACAAACCACTGCCGAAGTGGTACGTGGGGCACGTCTAGCACAGGATGCGGGTGTGGCGCTTGAAGAAATAGAAACAGTATCGGCCAACCTTGCAGAATTGATCCAAAACATCTCGAATGCGGCGCGTCAACAAGCGGCATCAGCGGGTCATATTTCAAATACGATGAACGTTATTCAAGAAATCACTTTACAAACGTCTAGTGGTACAACCGAGACTGCAAGCTCTATCGGAACTCTGGCAGAGATGGCAGTTCAGCTGAGGACTTCGGTCGAGGGCTTCAAGCTACCTGAAGATGATTCTGCATTTGATCAATTAAGTTCGCATGAGCCTGCTGCGTACCAACAAGAAAATGAGCTTGCGGTGTTTGATTCTTCAGTAGAAGAACTTGATCAGGAAGATACTTTCGAAGAAGATGGTTTTGAAATAGATGAATTATCCGATACCGAAGATTTTGATACCTATGAGCAAGTAGAAGACAGTGTTTATGCTGAAGATGAAATGCAATTTGAGGGGGAGTCAGACGAGCTTGATGATGAGCTTGATGGCTTTTTAGATGATGAATTAGGTTCATCTGACGCTGAGAAAAAGTCTGACTAATCGTCTTTCTCGTTTAGGCTAGTGTAGAAGAGATATGGATTGGAGTTTAAAATTTTCTCCTCAAATGAGTGAGGCCCAATACCTGCAATGGCAACAGCTAGTTGAAGAGCGAGCCGGTATATGGTTTGGCCCACAAGGCTCGATATTAGAATCTGGAGTTGTGCGCCGAATGCGCGCTCTGGATATAGAAAGTTTTGATGATTATTACCAGCAGGTAGCGAGCGGCAGTGAAGCAATGCTGGAGTGGCGAGAGTTGCTAAATACGCTGACTGTGCAAGAGAGTAGTTTTTTTCGTGACACAGCGGTATTTGATTGTTTGCGTGGTTTCATCCAGCAGAAAATGACTAGCAGCAGTAATCCCCAGTCATTAGATATGTGGAGTGCAGGCTGCGCCACCGGCGAAGAAGCCTACTCGATGGCGATGGTCGCCAGAGAAAGTGCAGAAACTTTTGGTCGACAGATTTATTATGGTATTACGGGGACTGATCTGAGTGGTACTGCGATAACTGCAGCGAGTCAGGGTATTTATTCTGAGCGGGCAATAGAACGAATGGATGTAAACAGGCAGCGTTGTCATTTTGAACAACAGGTTGGTGGCTACAGAGTAGTACCCGAGCTGCGAGAGCGGGTATGTTTTATTCGGTCTAATTTATTAGAGATTACAGAGCTACCTAAAATTGAAATGGATGTAATTGTTTGCCTAAACGTGTTGCTGTACTTTCGTAACGAAAGGCGCGCAGAGATATTACATAACTTGGTAGATAGGCTAAAAGTTGGCGGAATGTTAATTTTTGGTCAAAATGAGATGATGGGTTGGCGTAATGCAAAAGTTCAGCGTTTGCCTAGCCGAAATATTAATGCGTATATTCGCAGATAATTAATGAGCAGAATGGCTAGATAATTATGTCAGAGCGCCGGAACTTTTTGGCTTTAGAAAGTGTTTTTCGTGAAATCGAAGAAACCCTTAAGCAGGCGCGTGAAGCGTTAGAGACTTACGTTGAAGATAAGGACGATAACGCACAAATTAGATTCTGCCTGTCATATCTTCATCAAGTTCACTCCACGTTAAAAATTGTAGATTTCCCCGGTGCGATTACCTTTGCCGCAGAAATACAATCTTTAGCCGAAATGATCGCTAACGGTAAAGCGCCGGATCAAGAAAAAGGCGAAGATGCCTTAATGGGTTCCATGCTGCGGTTACCCATGTACCTGAACAGTATTGTCACAGAGCGTGAAGAGTCTCCACGAATGTTGCAAACCGCACTAGCGGAAATCAAAACAGCTAAGGGCGAGGCCGTCGCTGGCGATGAGGAATTGTTCTCTCCAAATATTAAACATGTTCAGCCGTCTGCTGTTAAATCCGCAAACTTGCCACAAAAAGAGTTTGAAGAACTAGTTAAAAAATTGCGTCAAGTCTTTCAGGCTGCCTTTGTTGACATTGTACGCAATAAACGCTGGGGCCCCAATCTAAGAACCTTAGCTAAAGTCTGTCAGCGCCTCAAAAAGTTAAGTCAAGGCCATGCGCGCGAGCCGCTATGGAAAATATCCTTAGCGATTATCGAAGGTTTGGTTAATCGCAGTATTCCTCCGTCCAATGCAGTTAAGGCACTATTAAAAGAAATAGATAAAGAGCTTAAAGGCTTGCATGAGCAAGGCTCTTCGCAGCTAGATAAAGATGTATCGGCTGATTTGTTAAGACAATTATTATATTTTATTGCTAAAAGCGAAGCTGATTCACCATTAATTAAAGAAGTTCAAGAAGATTATCATCTTCAAGAAGCGCTAGCGGCTTTGGCAAAGAGTGATAATCAAGGTCAGCTTGACGATTCAGCTATGGGGCAGGCAATTGAAGTTTTGCTTGGTGAAATTTCACTAGTTAAAGATGTATTAGATATTTTCGTCCGCACCGGCGAAGGTTCACTAGATCAGCTGAAAGATGCTCAGCCTATTTATAAGCGTATTGCCGATACCTTATCTGTATTAGGCTTAGAAAATATTACCGAAAGTATGCGTGCTCAAACGATAGCTTTTGACACTTATGTTGAGGCGGCAAATATCGAAGATAAGATTGCCCTAGTTAGTATTGCTAGTGAGCTTATTAGGTCTGAAGATCTGCTAAATCAATACGTGAATAAAAAATCAAAAGTTGGTGAAGGTGAAGACCCGCATTTTGCTGAAGCAAGAGATAAGGTAATCAAAGAAGCCAGAAATGAGCTGGACCGAGCTAAAGAGTCTATTGTTGATTTTGTGGCCTCGCAGTGGGATGTTGAGTGTCTACCCGGAGTGTCCGCGTCGTTAGGTGGAATTCGCGGCGGTTTGGCAATGGCTGGTTTGGCGCGTGCTGCTAGAGTTATTCACGCTGTTCAACGTTATATCGATGAAGTTTTATTTTTAGGCCAGGCATCACAAAGCTGGCAAAACTTAGATGTCTTGGCTGACGCAATCAGTGGTTTGGATTATTATTTAGAGTTAGTCAGCAGCGATATTCGCAACATAGATTCAGAGGCGCTCGATTTTTCCGCTACTAGTATGGAGCAATTAGGCTATCCAGAAGAAAGGCTGGACCAAATACCTGTCCCAGAGGCGGCTCGGCCTCAGATTGAAGTTGAGTTAGAGCCAGAAGTTAAGTCGGCAGAGGTCGTGCCTTTCCCCACTTCGGCTGTAGTTTCCGATGCCCAGCAAGCAGATAATCAGGATTTAATTGACGATGAAATTATCGAAATTTTTATCGACGAAGTTGACGAAGTTTTAGAAACTATCAATCAACAACTACCAGTTTGGAAGCAAGATAATAACGATCAAGAGTCAAAGGCTGATGTGCGTCGCTCATACCATACGTTAAAAGGTAGTGGTCGCACGGTTGGTGCAAATGTTATTGGCGAATTAGCGTGGGCGGTTGAAGATATGCTCAATGACATTATAGAGGATGTCGTCAAGGCAGAGCCGAAACACTTTCTTTATTTAGAAAAAGTCACTGCTATCATTCCATCGCTTATCGACGCCTTTGGTCGCAACGTTCAAGCGGATACTGAACTGTCTTCTAGTTATGAGGCTGCTGCAAGAGCGATTAAGGCTGGTGAAGATGTTGATATTGAAGGTTTGGCCATTGTCGGTGCGAGTGGGCAAGATGATTCTATAGCTGACGCTACTCACTCCACCCAAGACGTTGAGGTTGAAGCTACAAACACAGCGCATAACGTAGAAGAAAATAACGAAATTGTGCAAATTTTCCTGACTGAAACAGCGGAACATTTAGCAACTATCGACGATTTTGTAGTTGCTGGCAGACAAACAGTAGCGAGTAAACCAGTTACTGATGATTTGCAGCGTGCGTTGCATACGCTAAAAGGCAGCGCTCACATGGCTGAAACCAAGTCAATTGGAGAAGTAGTCACACCTATAGAAAGATTGATTAAACATCTGCAGATTGCTCAGATACCGGCGTCTGCTGAAGTTGTCAGCGTACTGGCATTAGCTGCTGACTATGTTAGAGCCGGTCTAACTCAGTTAAACCAAGGCGATAAACTTGAGCGATTTGATGGAGTTGAAGAGTTTCTAGTTGTTGTTGACAGCTTATATGCTAATGCTGAACAAGGCTCCGGCGACCAGTTGGTTCAAGACTTAGCTGAATTGATGGGGACTTTTGCAGATCGCTTATATCGTATTGGTGATATCCATATCGCGCATAATGATGGATCACTCCGAGCTGAAGACACTATTGAATATAAAGACCATCTTGACGGGTTAACTGTTACAGCTGTTGATATAAAGCAAGCTCCGCTAATTGAAATTACTGAAAAATTGCGCGATGCGTTTGCTAGAAACAATGAAGTCATTACTGATGTATTTGTAGTTGTTGGTACAAAAGCTATTGATGCGATCACCGCTATGTTAGATAGCATAGCTGCGGGTTTGCGTGTTCACTCTGCAAGCCCAACTTTAGTGCAAGAAATTGATGATTTAGTTGTAAACGATGATATTCCAGAGCAAGGCGATTTTGAACAAGGAGAAATAACCGCAGATATACATGTAATTGACGAGGGTGTAACCCTAGAAACCGAAAGAGAAGAAGCTGAAAGAGCTGAAGCTGAAAGAGTAGAGGCTGAAAGAGTAGAGACTGAAAGAGCAGAAGCTGAAAGAGCAGAAGCTGAAAGAGCAGAAGCTGAAAGAGCAGAAGCTGAAAGAGTAGAGGCTGAAGGAGTAGAGGCTGAAAGAGTAGAGGCTGAAAGAGTAGAGACTGAAAGAGCAGAAGCTGAAAGAG
>CAWVSB010000006.1:0-191358 GCA_963933215.1 uncultured Cellvibrionales bacterium | reverse complement strand
CCGTGAAGGCGGCCGTACTGTTGGTGCTGGCGTTGTAGCGAAAATCATCGAGTAACTTTCGTTGCTTAGAAAAAAGGCACCTTGGGGTGCCTTTTTTTATGTGCGCTAGTTTGATGTGTAGTTGCAAAGAATTGAGTCAATTGTGCTATATTATTTGCTTGCTGTAAGGTTAGTTATTAATGATTTATACAAAATAACAAATACCATAAATATAAGTGCCACTAGCTAGGTCTATAGCATGGATTCTAAATCCTCAATGTCGTTGTTTCCGTTCTCGTTTGCCAAGTCGAACGGCTTGCTGTTTGACGGATTGACTAATAAGTTGTTACTTAAAAGCGATGCTCCGATAGGAGCAATATTAGAGGCGAAGCGATCTTTAGGGTTTGAGCCAGAGATTGAATCATTAAGCTCTGCAGATTTTGATTTACAACTGCAGCGAATTTACGCCAATCATAAAAATTCCTCGACGGAGATAATGGATGGCATTGAAGATATTGTTGGGCTTGACGAGGTTGCAAAAGATTTAAGTGATAATGCAGACCTACTTTCTGGTGATGACGATGCGCCAGTTATTAAGTTATTAAATGCGATATTTTTTGAAGCGTTAAGAGAAAAGGCTTCTGATATTCATGTAGAGCCATATGAGAATGAAGCCAAGATAAGGTTTCGTTTAGATGGTGCTCTGCGGACAGTTTTATCTCCTCCAGCAACTATTGCGCCACTGATTATTTCTCGAATAAAGGTATTGGCTAAATTAGATATTGCCGAGAAACGTGTGCCGCAAGATGGTCGTATGACTGTTCATTTAGGTGGGCGCGCGGTTGACTTAAGGGTGTCAACAATGCCATCAAGTTATGGTGAACGGGTTGTACTGCGTTTAATGGATAAAAATGCCGGCCAGCTAAACGTTGACGACTTAGGCATGGATCAAAAAAATCGATCAAGCTTAGATAGAATGATTGCACGGCCCCACGGTATTATTTTGGTAACTGGCCCAACTGGTTCTGGTAAAACAACAACGTTATATGCGGCTTTGCAACAAATGGATAAGCAGCAACGTAATATTATGACTGTTGAAGATCCTATTGAGTACGACTTACCAGGCGTTAGTCAGACACAAATTAATCAACGCGCTGGAATGACATTTGCTAAAAGTTTGCGAGCGATTTTGCGGCAAGACCCTGATGTTATTCTGGTTGGTGAGATTCGCGACAAAGAAACTGCAGAAATCGCGATTCAAGCCAGTTTGACCGGTCACCTAGTGCTGTCTACCTTGCATACTAATACCGCAGCGGGTGCGGTAACTAGATTGCAAGATTTGGGTATCGATAGCTATTTATTGGCCTCGACTCTGCGGGGTGTTTTGGCGCAGCGCTTAGTTAGGAGGTTATGCGAAGACTGCAAGCTAGAAGAGGAAAATAGTCCGTTAGTGGAGTTGCATCTAGGTGTTGGCGCAAAGTCTTATCAAGCTGTCGGCTGCAATAAGTGCCACGGTACGGGCTATAACGGTAGACAAAGTTTATTTGAAATAGCTGAAGTTGATGATGGTCTCCAGGGCTTGATTCATGAGCAAGCCGGAGAGCCTGAGATGGAGGTATACATTCGTCGGTCAGTACCGCCTATAATTGAATCTGGGTTTGATTTAGTTAAACAAGGTAAAACTGATTTGAAGGAGGTGTTGCGTGTTACTAGCACCTAACGGATCAATCAGCGGCTAAAGGTGAGTCAGTTTTGAGTGTTTTCGACTACAAGGCCTATGATAAAAAAGGTCGTATTAAAAAAGGGTCTATTACTGGAGACACCGAAAGGCATGCGCGTGGGTTACTAAAAGATCAGGGCCTTTTGGCAACAGAAATCAACATTGTTTCAGAATCTACTCAGCAGTCATTTTTTACTCGTAAAATTCAATTAGCTGACTTGTCATTAATGATGCGTCAGCTGTCTACGTTGATAAATTCTGGCCTGCCGCTAGAGGACAGTTTGCGGTTGATGATTGAACAAAGCGACACCGCCATTATTAAGCGCACAGTGATGAGCTGGCGGTCAGAGATTATTGAGGGGCGGAGCTTTTCTCAGGCGCTTAAGCGCTCCCCATTTAAAGTACCGGATAGTGTTATAGCATCAGTCGCGGTGGGTGAAGAAAGTGGTCATTTACACCGAATACTAGATCGCGTAGCCGATGAACTTGAAGTGGGCATGGAAAATCGCCAAGCCTTAACCAAGGGTCTGGTTTACCCAGCAGTAATGATTCTGGTCGCGATTACGGTCATCATTATTATGCTGGTATATGTGGTGCCCCAAGTTACGCGTGTTTTTACTAGTATGAAGCAAGAGCTGCCGCTGCTAACGAAAGTAATGATCGCATTGAGTGAATGGCTGCAATCTTATGGCATTTTTGCCTTCGTCGTTATTGTTATTGCCGTCGGTTTATTTGTGTTCTCGCTGCGAGATATAGAACGTAAAAAGCGCTGGCATAAGTTTTTACTTGGTATTCCGAAAATCGGTGGTTGGCTGATGATTGCCGATGTGGCCGATTGGTGTCGAAATCTAGGCACTTTGTTAAACAGTGGTGTGCCCGCCTTACCTGCGCTTAATATATCGGCGGCAATTGTGAATAATTTATATTTACGTGATAGCTTCTTCGCCGTAAACGAGAGAGTCAGACAGGGGTCTAGTTTATATAATGCGTTGCGAGAGGAGCCTGGGATGCCAGGTTTTTTACTGCATATGGTTAGCAGCGGTGAGGCCAGTAGCGAACTAGATACCATGTTAGTCAAGGTCGCCGAGTATTATAGCAGCCGTTTGCGGCGCACGGTTGATACCTTGCTTAAACTGTTAGAGCCGCTGTTGGTGGTTATTATGGGCGGTATTGTATTGCTTATTGTTGGCGCTGTATTGGTGCCGATAATTGAAATGAATCAAATGATATAGAGGTCAGTAGGAATGTTGCTTAGTTATCGGTCATGTCATGCAAGTGTCGGGCAAAAAGGGTTTACTTTAATTGAAATAATGGTGGTGATTGTCATCTTAGGGTTGTTAGCGGCTATTGTAGCACCGTCGGTAATGGATCGGCCTGATCAGGCGCGGGCAATTAGAGTTGCGCAAGACGTTAAAGGGATAGAAAGCGCGCTGAAGCTATACCGTTTAGATAACTATGGTTATCCGCAGCAAGGGCAAGGGCTTAAATCTTTGGTTGATAATTCAAGTGGATTGAAAACATGGAAGGGACCCTATCTAGACTCTATGCCAGAAGATCCATGGGGCAATGACTATCATTACAGCAACCCCGGTAAGCATGGGATGAAAGTTGAAGTCTACAGCTATGGCGACGATAACGCTGAGGGTGGTGAGGATGGTTCTGCCGATATAGGTAGTTGGAATATTAAGTAATGACGCGTAGTCGTGGTTTTACATTAATTGAAATCATGGTGGTGTTAGTGATTATGTCGGTGTTTCTTTCCATCGTCATTTTAGGATTTGAACGAATAGAGTCACGCCGAGTTGAGCAACAGGCCGACGAGCTCGTCATCTGGCTAAAGTATGTAGCAGATTCAGCTATTTTTGATGGTGTTGTTTACGGTATTGACCTAACCCCAGAATCTTTGCAGGTTTATGGTCTGAGCCGAGGTCAGTGGGGTCAAGCCTTAGCCATAGAAGCATTTTTGGTTGCTGCACCATTTACAATTGACTTTCAATCTGAACAAGAGATCAGCGCTATAGACACCATAGTTGAAAGCGATAAAGAGGATGCTCCAGTGCTGCCGGAACTGGTGCTCATGCCTGGCGGCACAATAGAGCCTAATGGAAGTTTCATTGTGACGGCAGAGCAGCAAAGCCCGCTTAGCGTCTATTGGAATGATGATGGTGTGCTTGAGTCACGGATAGTTAATGATTAGTTCACGCACTAAAGGTTTTACTTTAATCGAAGTGCTGGTGGCATTATTAATCGTGTCTTTAGTAGCGACCGGAGCGTTTACTGCTGTCAGTAATTTTGCTGACCAGAGGGTTGTTTTAACCACTCGCTTTGCTGGCCATTGGATAGCATGGAATAAACTTGCTGAAGAATATCAGGTGAGTAAGGGCTGGGTAGATGTAACAAATTATCGGGTTCAGAGCAAAGGTAAGGTAGATGTTGCTGGTCAGCAGTGGCATTGGTTTTTAACTAAAGAGAAAACCTTAGTCGAAAACTTCTATCGCTATGAAGTAAAAGTGTTTGCCCCGGAGAAAATCACTGAAGTATCTAAATCAGCTTTATCTCCCGATGTGCCGCCATCTGCCCAGCTGGCTTTGTTTTTAATGGATGATAACTAATGAAGCTCAGAGCATTGGGCTTTACCTTGATCGAAATGTTGGTGGCGCTGGCGGTGTTTTCTATATTGTCTGTGTTGGCCTATCGCGCTTTGGATGCAGTGTTAGCGCTAGATGAAAGAAGCGCAAATATGTTGGCGCAGGATTCGGCAAAGCATCGGGCAATGGCTATATTGCTGCAAGATTTTTTGCATATAAGGCCAAGGGTGGTGCGAGATGAGCGCAATGATTATCAGCGTGCCTATGAAGTCAGTGAAGAATATGCCGTGCGTTTTACCCGTGGGGGCCTGCCAATGCTGGCGTCTATGCCGGCCGGCATGCAGCGTATTGCCTATACTCTTAATGATGACAAAGAGCTGTTGCGCTTGGTTTGGCCACAGTTAGACAGTACTTCAGATTTAGAGCCGCAATTACAGATATTACTAATTGGCGTAGATGAGTTTGTGGTTGAGCAGCTAGATGAAAGTAATAGTTTTGTTAATGTCTGGCCGCCAGTGAATGAAGATGCATCGCTACACAAATTGCCGAAAATGATTCGACTTACTATTGAGTTTGAAGACGGCAGTAAATTAGAGCGATTAATTCCAGGAGTGGAATCCTCCATCGCCAGACAGGGTGCCACTGACAGTGAAGAAGCGGGTGCTATATGAATGTCAGCCCAAATCTTAAACGCAAACAGCGTGGCCTAGCGCTAATTTCTATTATGGTGATGGTGACCTTAATGACTATTTTGTTGTCGGGGATATTCTATCGTCATCAATTGGATATCGTTAGGGCAATAAGGGTTATTAGTGGCGAGCAGGCAATGCTGCTGGCATTAAGTACCGAGAGTTGGGCGCTGAATGTATTTGTCGAGGATGATAAAAAAGTTGATCATTTAAATGAGGACTGGGCGCGGCAAATTCCGGTATTACCGATAGAGGGCGGTACCGTCACCGGCAAGATAATAGACCTGCAGGGGCGCTTTAATCTAAATAATTTTATCTATTATGCTTCTGCAAAGACTTGGCAAAAAGAGAGTGAGGATATTAGCGGCACTAGTTTAATTGCGACTTATACACGATTATTAGAGTCGCTTGAGCTCGATGCAGATTTAGCGAAAGCAGCGGTAATCGTTGATTGGATTGACTCGAACAGCGGGCTCATCTCTAGCGATGGCGCTGAGGATGATGAATACTACCGCTTAGGTAAGGCTTATGTGGCGGCCAATGCCATGATGGTAGAGCCTGAAGAGTTGGCTTTACTGAGCGGCTATCAAATAAATGATGTCATGACGCTAGCAGATTCAATTTCTGCGTTACCCGCGCAGACGCTTTTGAATATAAACACGGCAGATAGACGGTTGTTGATGGCCTTGCATCAAGATATTGATGAAGCGGTGGCCGATGAGATAATTGATCAGCGCCCGTTTGAAGATTTAGATGAATTTTACGCTACAGTAGATGGGTTGCTTAATTCAACTGTGAGTGCCAAAGTTTTGCTCAGTGCCTTGGTGGATATAAAAAGTCGTTACTATGTGATGCAGGCCGATGTGCGACTCGGTGATATTCGTATACAGTTAGACAGTCATATAGAGCGCAATGATGATGGCCAAGCGGCGGTATTATTTCGTAGAATGCAGTTTGTTCCTCTGCTTGCGCAGACTATTGATCCAAGTGATGCGGTAGAGATAAATTAATGACAGAAAATCAATCATATATAGCTGACTTTGCATCGTTAAACGAAGCTCAGAAAGCCGCCTGTCAAATCGTTATCGTGCCGGCTACTGAGATCTCGTTCTTTCGCGTAGAAATGCCAAAAGTTGCTCGGGGTAAATGGGCTCAGTTAACTCCATGGTTGTTAGAAGATAGGCTGCTAACGGCTGCCGAAGGCGTTCATATCGCATTTGGAGAACGCGACGCCAATGGGTTGGTACCAGTGGCAGTTGTCGCCAAAGAACAAATGCAGCGTTGGGTCGAGAGCCTTGAAGCAGGACAGGTTGAATATTGCATCGCTGATATTTTTGAGTTGCCTTACGTTGAAGGTAAGTGGGTAGTTAGTTATGAGGCGGACTATGCTCGAGTTCGCAGCGGCGAGCACGAAGGTTTTGCCGGTAGCGCTGGCTGGGTTGAGTCTGTTGTGGCGGCACAATCAGCGATTGAACTAGAGATTTTTGACCGTAGCGTTATGAGTCCTAACGCTATAGAGCCCGCTAACAGTATCAATCTATTGCAAGGCATCTATAAAGTTAAGAAAAATAACAGCAGTAATGAGTCAAAAGCATGGTTGCCGATGGCGGTCGGTATTGCTGTGGTGTTGCTGTTGTTTGTTACCAATATGTTGGTTGAGACTTATCAATTTAACCAAACAGCCGCTTCATATGAGCAGTCAAGCGAGCGTGATTTCAAACGTTTGTTTGGCTCTGCATTGGAGTTTGATGGTGGTAGCTTGCGCCAGCAGGCAGAATATTTACAGCGTTATACTCAGCATAAGGGCCAGCAGCAATCTGCTGGCGCTAGTGGTTTGCTGCAGGCGGTGGATAGAGTGGTGTCGACCTGCTTTCGCTGTAACCTACTAGCGATGAGGGTGGAAGGGGAAAAGTTAGCACTTACTTTTAGCGCCGTTGATGCTGAGTTTGAAGCTAAGTTAGCTAAAATCCCCAGCTTAAATGTTAGCAGCAATAAAGTCGGTGAAAACACTGTTATTAGTATTATGAGAGATGCTGGATGAAGCGTTTTATTAGCCAACTAAATAACAGCGTTGATAATTTGCCTGACAAGGACAAACGTGTGCTGCTTCTGGCTGCGCCAATAGTGCTGATATTAATTTGTTATTTATTTGTCTATCGGCCAATCAGCAGCTATCACTCTAGTGCTATTCAAAATTTGGAGTCCGCCAGTGACGATTATTATTGGTTGAGGGCGCAGCCGCCGCTGGCAAAAAGTGGCTACTGCGGTAGGTTAAGTAACGAGTCTAGCAATAATGGATATCTTGAGCAGCAAGCAAAAAGCGATGGCTTGATTGTTTCAACGGTTGATTCTGGTGCGCAAACAACAATTACTATTATCTCGGCAAATGGGGCTGCAGTCTTACGTTATATAAATAATTTAGCGTGCAATGGTTATAAAGTTAATAGTTTGAGTGTTGCACGAACAGCTGAAACTGGTGATAAAGTTACGGGCCGGTTAGTTGTTGATAAAACCGCGGTGAGTAATTAGTGGCTATACTGAAATGGGTTACGTTTGTAGTGGTAGCAGTATTGATGGCGTTAATACTAAGCCCTATCCAGGTGTGGTTGTCTTTAGTCCAGCTGCCTAGCAGTGTCGCAGTCGTGAGCACTCGCGGTGGAATGTTTAATGGTTCAGGCGTAGTTGAGCTTGCAATAGGCCAGAAACTGCAAACTGCCAAGTTAAGCTGGCAGTGGTGTCCAGGTCTTGGGTTGACTAATTGGTGTGTAGCGATAAAGCAGGCAGGGTTGGATGTCAGCGGTTCTGTTGCTTATTGGGACAGTCGTGTGGTGATTAGAGAAACAACGCTATCAGTTGCGAAGGCTTATCAAATTCCAAGTTTGGCTCCGGTGGTGTTTGATATACAAGGCGATGCGATGATAGAAAAATTAGTGGTTGATATGCTGGGCTGTGAGTATGGCTATATCAATAAAGCTGAGCTTGCGCTTAACTTAAATCAAACATGGGTGTTTGGCAGTCCCGTCGGGGCAACACAGATTGATGTCAATACTAGTGGCGCCATTAAAAAAATGATTGTTAAAGGTGATAGTGTAAACGCGACTATTACGCTACAAGCTAATGAATACGGTGTCGACGCAAAGTTGATGCCGCCGCCGTCACTATATAACGCAATGTCACTGTTACTTAATGCTCGCTTAGGTCAAGCTGGCGTTTGGACCTTTACTCAGCAAGGCGTAATACCGTGTTAAAGCTTAATGACATTAATTTTGTCGACAATGGTCAGCAAGTTGCTAATTTACTGCGCTCGTCTAAAGCGAAAAAGGTTTATTGGGCGACAGTAGCACTGCTGTGCTGTTGGTTAGCAGTTAACTTGATGTGGATGATTGTCTCTCCACCTATATTTAACGATCAGCCAATAAAAGTTGCTGCGCCATCCGCGGCAAAGCCGATTTGGAATTGGTTTGCGGCAGTTAAAGTACAAGAAGAGGAAAACATTCAGCCATCGCGAATTAATGCCGAGCTATTAGGTGTGATGATTGTTGGCACCAAAGCGATAGCATCTATATCGACGCCAAAAAAGAAAAGCGGTGTTTACAGGGTTGGCGATAAATTGCAGCGCGGTGTTTCGGTCCAGGCAATAGAAGATACGCGCGTTGTGTTGGATGAAAATGGTAGGCTAAGAGAATTGAAGCTAAAAGCGGTATTTGAACAAGGTATTGTCAAAGATAAGGCCGGCGGCGCTATTAATGCCAATGGTTCCGCTGCGGATGCAGGTTTGGCTGATATGGTGTCATTGTCGCCAGTAACCTTGGCTGATAATTCGACAGGGATTAAATTACAGCGGGCGCATGCTGATTTGCTGGCCATGGGGGATATGCGCGAGGGTGATGTTATTGTTCAGGTTGGTAAAGTTGCCGTATCTGAATTGATGAACAACCCTATTAAATTGCAGGCATTGATGTCGCAAACGTCAGTGCCAATAATAGTCGAGCGTGACGGGCAGCGCCAAGAAATATATGTCAACGTGGCGGCGTTGGCAGAAAAATTAATGCCGCAACTAGGCGGTAGTTTGTTTTAATGATTGTTGAGAATAACTGGAAGAAAAGAATGATAACAAGAAGTCTAATTGGTTTTATCGCAGTCGCGTCAATGGTGGTTTCATTGGTGGCCGCTGCAGAATCAATAAGGATAAATTTTCGTGATGCTGATATTCGCTCAGTTATCGAAAGTGTTGCTGAGATTACCGGCGTCACTTTTGTTATTGATCCTCGTGTTAAGGGTAAAATGACGATCATCTCGCCAGAAAAAATAGATGGTGATGTATTGTATGAGGTTTTTCTTTCTGCCCTACAAGTACATGGTTATCAAGCGGTAAAAGATGGCTCTGTTGTCCGTATTGTACCTGCCTCCCAGGCTTTCCAATTGCCGGGTGGTGAAGGTAGTAATCAGCTGATGACGAAAGTACTGGCGGTAAATCATGTGATTGCTGCGGAGTTAGTGCCGGTGCTTAAGCCGCTGCTAAGTCAAGGCGCCCAATTACAGGCCCATGCAGCGAGTAATCGCTTGGTGGTAACCGACACCGAAGCGCAAATCGAGCGCGTCACCCAAATGATGAAAACTATTGATAGTGCAGATCAGGGTAGTTTTGAAATAATTAAGCTAAACAATACTTCTTCCTCTGAAGCGTTGGATATTATCGGCAAAATGGGAATGGCATCGGGTAAACAGATAACAGTGGTGGAAGATGAATTTAATAACCGGTTAATTCTCAGCGGACCGTCACGTTCGCGTGCCCCTATTCGCGCTTTGCTAATGCAGCTAGACGTGCCTAGTGATGATGAAGGGGGACTGGATGTCATTTATCTACACTACGCCCAAGCAGAGAATATGCAGCCATTGTTAGAGAAAATATTATCTTCTCGCTCATTTTTAAGAATGGCCGGCGAAACTGGGACCGGCACTCAAGAGAATTACAGTATACAGGCAGATAATGAAAACAATGCCTTGGTCGTTGCTGCGCCAGCCGGAGTGTTGTCGAGTATTAAGTCGGTAGTGCGAAAGTTAGATCAGCCAAGAGTGCAGGTGCTGATTGAGGCGGTTATTGCAGAGCTGTCGGAAGATCAAGCTAATAATCTAAGTATACAATTGGCCGCCATTGGTAATTCTGGTGCCTACCTAACCAATTTTGACAGTGCGATACCGGCGCTAGCAGGCGCTATTTTATCTGATGGTCAGACATCTGATAGATTAGCTGGTTTTACCTTTCCAGGTGGTATTACTGCGGGTGGTGCCAGCATTGATGAGGATAAAGGTACTGGTGTAGCGGGTCTTATTAATGCGCTAAAAAGCGATGCGCAAACCAATATTTTATCAACCCCGTCGATAATGACGCTCGATAATGAGGAAGCCAGTATTTCGGTTGGCCAAGAAGTGCCATTTATTACTGGTAGCTTTACTAACGCAAATAATGATTCGGCAAACCCCTTTCAAACGATAGAGCGTGAAGAGGTGGGGGTGAAGCTAAAGGTTACCCCGCAAGTCAATGAAGGAGATGCTGTTCGCCTTGAAATAGAGCAAGAGATTTCTAGTGTATTAGCTAACGCTGAAACGGCTGGCACGTCAGATTTGATTACCTCTAAGCGAACCATTTCCACTAATGTAATGGTTAATGACGGGCAGCTATTAGTATTGGGCGGGTTGATCGACGAGTCTCAGTCCAGTACTGAGAGTAAAGTGCCATTCCTAGGTGATATTCCATTCCTAGGCGTGCTGTTCAGGTCCACCACTAAAAGTAGTGAGAACAAAGTGCTGATGGTATTTATTAGGCCGACGATATTGCGTAATAGCGGGCAAGCTTCTGATATTTCTCAACGCAAGTATAAAATGCTAAGAGATAGTCAGGAAAGTTTTAATGATCGCCATGGTATGAGTGACGCGGGCATGTCGTTATTGCCAGAAGACTTTAACGATATTGGTATGCCTGAGCCAGACCAAAAGCTTAGTATTGACGTTGATATGGTTGAGCAAGAGTAATATTTACTTAAAGGGTTGTCATGTATCAACAGTATTTTCAACTTACGCGATTGCCCTTCACTATATCGCCTGACCCATCGTTTCTGTATCCCAGCTATCAATATCAAGACGCATTGGCGCATCTTGTCTATGGTATGCAGCGCGAAGGTGGTTTTATTTTACTTACCGGCGAAGTGGGTACGGGCAAGACTACTATCTGTAGGACTTTTTTACAGCAGCTAGATGACAGTGTTAGCGTTGCCTATGTGCTGAATACTAAGCTCGATGCTGAGGATGTGCTGGCCAGCATTTGTACTGAACTTGGGGTTAATTGTCAGCCAGGTAATCACTCTCCGCGTTATTATATCGAGTTACTCAATATAGAGTTGTTGCAGGCGCATGGTAGCGGGCAAAAAACGTTGGTGGTCATCGAAGAGGCTCAGAATCTCGCGCCAGAGGTGCTAGAAGTGCTGCGCTTGCTCACGAATTTGGAGACTAATACCAGCAAGTTACTGCATATTTTGTTGGTTGGACAGCCGGAACTACTGGATACCTTGGCGCGCAAGGATTTGCGTCAGCTAAATCAGCGTGTGGTGGCGCGCTGTCATTTAGGCGCATTGAGCTTTGTGCAAGCCAAGGCCTATATAAAACATCGGTTAAGGTGCGCTGGTCAGTCAGAGTCTGAGTTATTTTCTATGCCTGCCTGTTGGCTTATTTATCGCTATAGCGGCGGTATCCCGCGCTTGATCAATTTGTTAGCAGACAGATCATTGCTCGGTGCTTATTCGCGCAGCAGAAATAACGTTAGTGCAGGCTTGGTGCGTGAAGCAAATGCGCAAATTGCGATGACGCAGCGAGGTGCTAGCCGATTGTCTGTGTTCAGGCTTGTGGGTTTTGCCGCGCTATTAGCCTTGATGCTATTAGCGGGAAGTTGGTTGGATTTATCTCGTTTTAGTTTTTGGCTGGATATACCAGCATCTGTTGCACAGCAGCATGAGCCAGCGACTGATCTCCAGTATGCCCCGCCAAGGGCTATAGCTAGCAGTGTTGAGCTATCGGTTGTTGAGTCAATACCTCCATCTGAATCTCAGTCTCAAGCTTCAATGCAGTCTAAAGCCGCGGTTCATCGCTTGCAGGAGCTATGGGGGTTGCCGGTTGGTGGCAGTATTCGCACGCTATGCAGTGACTTACCGGGCCAGTTCAGCTGTTTGCGAATATCAAATGCAGAGTTTATCGATATTGAGCAGCATAACCGGCCGGCGGTGGTCACTTTAGTTTCCGAACTGGGGGTCGCTGAGCAGCTCATGATCGCTGCAATAGATGATACTGCGGTTACGGTTTTCGGTTTAGCTGGCGAAAAAGTGTTAACTAGCCGTGAGTTTATCGCTACTTGGGACGGCAGTTTGTGGTTGTTATGGAATAAGCCAGATGGTTTCTCAAAATGGCTTAAGCCGGGGGATAAGTCGCCTGAAATGGTTGCTTGGTTGAATCAGAAGTTACAGTTATTAAATGAGAATAGTGAAGAGTTAGTCACCGGTGGGCGATATTCTCAAGCCTTGGCTGAGCAGGTTGCTCAGTTGCAGCGCGCGCATAATCTAAAGCCTGACGGCATTTTGGGAGAAAAGACCATAATGTTGATTAACTCATTATTGGCATCGCCCCCTGTTTTGAGTGGGAGGGCTGGCTAGTGTCGTATATTTTGTCAGCGTTAAAAAAGGCAGAGGCTGAGCGAGGTGAGCAGTCGGCTGATGCTGAGGTGAGTGCAATAGTAGATGCTCACATTGACGATAAGCACTCCAGGGCCCCTAGGTTGGTTGGTGGTATTGCTGTTATCGCAATCGCCGCTTTGGCCGCCTGGCTATGGTTGCCGCGCTCGGGGGGGGCTACTGTTGCTAGTACAGATGAGGCAGTCATCGGTATCTCAATGCCAGCGCACAGCTTGATTGCTAGTAATGAGCTAGCCAAGCCTGCGCTGTCGCAGAAGCCGACGTTAGTCGCTCCAAGCAGTGCTTTCGATAATATTGACATAAAAGGTCATTTATACGTAGCAACTAGGCCGTCGTTAAGAAAAGTAGTGATTAACGACCGCACTCTGCGCGAAGGTCAAAAAATAAACGGTATTTTAGTTGAAGAAATTACCGAAACTGGTGTGTTACTTAGTTTTGGTGGGCTTAAAAAGACAATATCAGTGTACTAGTCCTCGCTGAATTAGCGGCGGCAGGCTTTATTGCAGTTGTGGGCCGTAGCCACAGTGTCGCATAAAGCCTATCTAGTTGATTTATATGTGGAAATTAAAAAATTCACTATTCTGGTTAAATTAATCAATATCGGCGTTGACATACCCCGCCCCCGTCATTAGAATGCGCTCTCTTTTTTGGGGTAACCCCTAGCGGTTTCCATAGTTCTTTAACGGTAAGGTACGGAGTAATAATTCGATGCAAGATCAGCGCATAAGAATTCGTCTAAAAGCTTTTGATCACAAGCTAATTGATCAGTCTACGCAAGAAATTGTTGAGACAGCTAAGAGAACTGGTGCTCAAGTATGTGGCCCGATCCCGTTACCAACTAAGAAAGAGAAATTTACTATATTGATCTCTCCGCACGTAAATAAAGATGCGCGTGATCAATATGAAATAAGAACACATAAGCGCTTGTTAGACATTATCGAGCCTACAGAAAAAACTGTAGACGCATTGATGAAGTTAGACTTGGCAGCAGGTGTAGAAGTTCAAATCAGTCTTGGTTAACCACTAAGATTGAGCCCTGCATGATGGGGTCGGTGTGACACACGAAGGTGTGGCCATAGCGGGTAAACAGCCCCATACACAAGAGGTTTTATAAAATGGCTATTGGAATAGTCGGTAAAAAAAGCGGCATGACGCGCGTATTTACCGAAGATGGGGTCTCGATCCCTGTAACTGTGATAGAGGCTCAGCCTAATCGCATTACTCAAATCAAATCAGATGATACCGACGGCTATGCAGCTGTGCAGGTCACTACCGGTACACGTCGTGCTTCACGTGTAACTAAGCCGCTTGCTGGCCATTATGCCAAAGCAGGTGTTGAAGCTGGTCGTGGCTTGTGGGAATTTCGTCTTGATGGCGATTCCGAAGAGCTAGCGGTTGGTGGAGAGTTAGCTGTTACAGTGTTCGAAGCCGGTCAAATGGTAGATGTCACTGGCGTTTCAAAAGGTAAAGGTTTTCAGGGCGGTATAAAGCGCTGGAACTTCACTATGCAAGACGCTACTCATGGTAACTCAATCAGTCACCGTTCGAACGGATCTATTGGTCAAAACCAAACGCCTGGTCGTGTTTGGAAAGGCAAAAAGATGTCCGGTCATATGGGTGCTGAGCAAGTAACTACTCAAAATCTTGAAATTGTTCGTGTGGATGCTGAACGTAACCTTTTATTGATAAAAGGTGCTGTTCCTGGTGCTCCAGGTGGAGACATTATTGTCTCGCCAGCAATTAAAGCTAAAAAAGCCTAAGGGGTTAATTGATGCAACTTAATATTGCCTCCCCTGCTGATGGGGCCGCTGCCGGAACTGTAGAAGTGTCAGACGCAGCGTTTACAAAAGAATTTAACGAAGATCTAGTTCATCAGGTTGTAACAGCGTATCTAGCTGGTGGTCGTCAGGGTACTCGTGCCCAAAAGACTCGATCTGAAGTTCGTGGTGGTGGTAAGAAGCCTTGGGCTCAAAAAGGTTCTGGCCGAGCACGTGCCGGTACTATACGTAGCCCGCTTTGGCGCGGCGGTGGCGTAACGTTCGCTGCTCGTCCACAAGATCATTCGCAAAAAGTTAATCGTAAAATGTACCGTGCTGCAATGAGCTCAATTGTTTCTGAGCTAGCACGTAGTGAACGATTGATTATAGTTGAGAATTTTGAAGTAGTAGAGCCAAAGACCAAGCTATTAGTTAAGCAGTTGACTGATATGGGCTTAAACAGTGTATTGATTGTAACCGAAGAGGTTAATCAAAACTTGTACCTTGCTTCACGCAACTTGCATAAAGTAAACGTAAGTGATGTTGCGGCTGTAAATCCAGTTAGTCTGGTTGGTTCAGAAAAGGTGTTGATAACTGTTTCAGCGCTGAAGAAGATTGAGGAGATGTTGTCATGAGCGTGCATCTATACAAGATAATTCAGGCTCCTCATATTTCTGAGAAAGCGGCATTGGCAGCAGAAGCTGGTAATCAGGTTGTATTTAGAGTGGCAGTTGATGCGACTAAGCCTGAGATAAAAAAAGCTATTGAGAAGCTGTTTAGTGTAAAGGTTGAGTCGGTTAATGTGCTGAATGTAAAAGGCAAAGTTAAACGCAACCGATTCGGTGATGTTCGCAAAGCGAACTGGAAAAAAGCATACGTAAAGCTAGCTGAAGGTCAAGAAATTGACTTCGCTGACGCGGTTTAAGGGGAGTTAGGTAAATGGCTATAGTTAAATCAAAACCTACTTCTCCAGGTCGTCGCTTTGTAGTTAAGGTGGTTAATCCTGATCTGCATAAAGGCGCGCCGCATAAAGCGTTGCTAGAGAAGAAGTCTAAAAGTGGTGGTCGTAATAACGCTGGTCGTATTACAACTCGTCACGTTGGTGGTGGGCATAAGCAACACTACCGTATGGTTGATTTTAAGCGCAATAAAGATGGGATTCCTGCGAAGGTTGAGCGTCTTGAGTACGATCCAAACCGTACTGCAAACATTGCGTTGTTGTTGTATGCAGATGGCGAACGTCGCTATGTGATTGCAGCAAAAGGTGTTAGCGCTGGTGATCAATTGATCTCTGGAGATGCAGCTCCAATTAAAGCAGGTAATACACTGCCTTTGCGTAACATTCCTTTGGGTAGTGTTGTTCATTGTGTAGAGATGAAACCAGGTAAGGGTGCTCAAATTGCACGTAGTGCCGGTACTTCAGCTCAGTTAGTAGCGCGTGATAATCAGTATGCAACTTTGCGTCTTCGTTCAGGCGAGATGCGCAAAGTATTGTCAGACTGTCGTGCAACAATGGGTGAAGTTTCTAACAGCGAGCATAGTTTGCGTTCTTTAGGTAAGGCTGGTGCAACTCGCTGGCGTGGAGTTAGACCTACGGTTCGTGGTGTTGCAATGAACCCGGTTGATCACCCGCATGGTGGTGGTGAAGGTCGTACTTCTGGTGGTCGTCATCCTGTATCACCTTGGGGAACCCCGACTAAGGGTTATAAAACACGTAGTAATAAGCGTACGGATAAATTAATTGTCCGTCGTCGCGGCAAGAAGTAAGCGGCCGTAAACGGTAAAAGCGAGGAAATATTGTGCCACGTTCATTAAAAAAAGGTCCGTTTATTGATCTACACCTTCTAAAGAAGGTAGAGACGGCTCTAGATGCAAACGACAAGCGACCAATTAAAACTTGGTCTCGCCGTTCGACAATCTTTCCAGAAATGGTTGGTTTGACGATTGCAGTTCATAACGGTCGTCAACATGTGCCTGTATTCGTAACTGAAGACATGGTTGGACATAAATTAGGCGAATTCGCATCAACCCGTACCTATAAAGGTCACGCGGTCGATAAGAAAGCCAAGCGATAGATAGGGGTTAAGAGAAATGGAAGTAGCCGCTAAATTAAAGGGTGCCCGTATATCGGCGCAAAAAGCCCGTCTAGTCGCTGACCAGATTCGTGGTAAGTCGATAGAAGTAGCTTTGAATGAATTAACATTCAGTACTAAAAAAGCTGCGGGTATCGTTAAGAAGGTATTAGATTCCGCTATTGCCAATGCTGAGCACAATGAAGGTGCTGACATTGATGAATTGCGTGTATCGACTATCTATGTAGATGAAGGTATGACAATGAAGCGTATTAAGCCTCGTGCCAAAGGCCGTGCTGATCGCATCATGAAACGTTCATGCCACATCACCATTAAAGTATCAGATAGCTAAGGCGAAAGGAGTCCTCAGAGATGGGTCAAAAAGTACATCCGATAGGCATTAGGCTTGGTATCATTAAAGACCATAATTCGGTCTGGTATGCGAACTCGCAGAACTATGCGAAAAACCTAATCAATGACATACAAGTACGTGAGTATGTTGAGAAAAAATTAGAAAAGGCTTCGATAAGTAAAGTTGTTATCGAAAGGCCTGCGCAGTCAGCTCGAATCACTATTCATACTGCACGTCCAGGCGTGGTGATCGGTAAGAAAGGTGAAGATGTTGATAAGTTACGCCGTGAACTTACAGAGAAAATGGGCGTTCCTGTTCAAATCAATATCGAAGAAATTCGTAAGCCAGATTTAGATGCTAAGTTAGTTGCGCAAAATGTTGCGTCACAACTAGAGCGTCGTGTAATGTTCCGCCGCGCGATGAAACGCGTAGTCCAGAATGCTATGCGTCAAGGTGCTCAAGGTATCAAGATACAAGTTGGTGGACGTTTAGGTGGAGCTGAAATAGCACGTTCTGAATGGTATCGTGAAGGGCGAGTTCCTTTGCATACATTGAGAGCAGATATTGATTACGCTGCATACGAAGCTTTAACTGGATACGGAATTATTGGTATCAAAGTGTGGATCTTCAAAGGCGAGATCTTGGGTAACGAAGACGCGGGTCAAACCGCTGGCGCGAAAACAGCTAAGTAAGGGTTTTATAGATGTTACAGCCAAAAAGAACCAAGTTCCGTAAGATGATGAAAGGTCGTAATCGCGGCCTAGCACTTCGCGGAAGCAAGGTGTCATTTGGAGAGTTCGGACTCAAAGCAACAGGTCGCGGCCGTATCACTGCTAGGCAGATTGAAGCAGCCCGTCGTGCGATGACTCGTCACATTAAACGTGGCGGTAAAATTTGGATCCGAGTTTTCCCTGACAAACCGATTACTAAAAAGCCTTTAGAAGTACGTCAAGGTAAAGGTAAAGGTAATGTTGAATACTGGGTGGCGCAAGTTCAGCCTGGTAAAGTACTTTATGAAGTTGAAGGTGTAACCGAAGAAATGGCGCGTGAAGCATTTGCTTTAGCGGCGGCTAAATTACCTTTGGCAACCACCTTCGTTAGAAGGACGGTGATGTAATGAGCGCAAAAGAATTACGCGAAAAGTCAGTAGACGAATTGAACGGAGAGCTAATTAAACTGCATAAAGAGCAGTTTAATCTTCGGACTCAAAATGCTACCGGCCAGTTGGGTCAAATCCACTTGCTGAAAGCAACTCGTCGCGACATTGCAAGAGTAAATACAGTGCTTACTGAAAAGGCAGGTAGCTAACAATGACAGAGCAAAATGTTGTCCGCACTGTGACTGGTAAAGTCGTTAGTGACAAAATGGATAAGACAATCACCGTATTGGTTGAGCGTCGCGTTAAGCATCCTGTGTATGGTAAGTACATGACTCGTTCTACTAAGTTGCATGCTCATGATGAGAGCAACGAATGTAATTCGGGTGACGTGGTAACTATTCAAGAGACTCGTCCTATCTCTAAGTCTAAGACTTGGAAGTTGGTACGTGTAGAAGAGCAGGCTGCCCAGCTTTAAGGGTAGGCAAAACTAAAAGCCTGTTATTGGCGGAGTTGCAAGATGATTCAGACAGAAAGTTATTTAGATGTTGCAGATAATAGCGGTGCTCGCCGCGTTATGTGTATCAAAGTATTAGGTGGCTCTCATCGTCGCTATGCTCGCGTAGGTGACTTGATTAAAGTTACTGTTAAGGAAGCAATTCCTCGCGGTAAGGTGAAGAAAGGCCAGGTAATGGATGCATTAGTTGTTCGTACCAAAAAAGGCGTTCGTCGTGATGACGGGTCATTGATTAAATTTGATGATAACGCAGCTGTGTTATTAAATGCTCAGCAGCAGCCAATTGGTACTCGTATTTTTGGACCAGTGACTCGTGAGTTACGCTCTGAAAAGTTTATGAAAATTATCTCGTTGGCTCCGGAAGTACTTTAAGTCCGGATCAGAACGAGGCGAGGTTTTTGAAATGTCTAAAATAAAACGTGACGATGATGTTGTCGTACTTACCGGGAAAGATAAAGGTAAGCGCGGTAAGGTCGTAAAAGTGCAAGATAATGGTCGGATGATTGTTACTGGTATTAATATGATTAAAAAACACACTAAGCCAAATCCTCAAGCGGGCGTGGCTGGTGGTATCGTTGAAAAAGAAGCGCCTATACAAGGGTCTAATGTTGCAATCTTTAATTCTGCAACAAACAAGGCTGATCGTATTGGATTTAAAGTCGACGGTGATAAGAAGGTACGTATCTTCAAGTCAACCGGCGAAGCAGTAGACGCGTAGCTCAAGGTTATAGGTAGCCGTAATGTCAAGGTTAAAAGAAGTTTACGATAATGAAATTCATGCCAAGCTTAAAGAAGAGCTAGGTTTGAAGAATGTGATGGAAGTGCCACGTATCACTAAAATAACCCTTAATATGGGTATTGGTGAAGCGTTAGGTGACAAAAAGGTTTTGCAGCACGCTGTGAGTGACTTAACTCAGATCGGTGGTCAAAAGCCAGTTGTTACTCTCGCACGTAAATCAATTGCTGGTTTTAAAGTACGTGAAGGTTGGCCAATTGGTGCCAAGGTTACTTTGCGTAGCGAGCGTATGTACGAATTCTTGGATCGCTTGATTTCTATCTCGATCCCTCGTATCCGCGACTTTCGTGGCATAAGCCCTAAGCAGTTTGATGGTCGCGGAAATTTCGCAATGGGTGTTACTGAGCAAATTATCTTTCCTGAAATCGATTACGATAAGATTGATAAGTTGCGCGGTATGGATGTTGTCATCACTACGACAGCTCGAAATGATGACGAAGGTCGCGCACTTTTGCGTGCATTCAATTTTCCATTGAAAAGCTAGGGGCAGACGAAAGTATGGCAAAGTTATCAATGATCGCGCGTGAAGCAAAGCGCACGAAAATAGTAGCCAAGTATGCTGAAAAGCGTGCTGGTTTAAAGAAAACTATCAATAGCGTAACTGCTACTGAAGAAGAGCGTTGGGAAGCGCAGGTTGCTTTACAAAAGCTACCTCGTGACGCGGGCCCAACTCGCCAGCGTCGTCGTTGCGCATTAACTGGCCGACCACATGGCGTATATCGCAAGTTTGGTTTATGTCGTAATCAGTTACGTCAAGCAGCTATGCGTGGAGATGTTCCAGGCCTAGTTAAATCTAGCTGGTAATAGGTATTCAGGAGAGACTCAATTATGAGTATGCAAGATCCATTAGCCGATATGTTAACTAGAATTCGCAATGCGCAGATGGCGCAGATGCAGACGGTTGTTATGCCTGGCTCTAAGCTAAAATCATCTGTTGCCGACGTGCTTAAGCAAGAAGGTTATGTTGACACAGTTGAAACAACAGACGTAGATGGTAAGCCAACGCTTACTATCGGTTTGAAATATTATGAAGGCCGCTCGGTAATCGAAGAGATTACTCGCATTAGTCGCCCTGGTTTGCGTTTATACAGTAACAAAGATGAGCTACCGGTAGTACGCGGTGGTCTTGGTGTTGCGATTGTATCGACCAGCAAGGGTCTAATGACCGACCGTGCAGCACGTGCTGCTGGTGTTGGTGGTGAAGTGCTTTGCACTGTTTTTTAAGCCTGATTCTCGGACGGTAGATTAAAATGTCAAGAGTTGCAAAAACACCGGTAGAAATACCAGCTGGCGTAGAGCTAAAGCTTACCGGACAGCATGTAGCTGTAAAAGGTAAAAACGGCTCGCTTGAGTTAACAGTGCATGACACTGTAGCTGTTAAGCAGGACGATAATGTTCTTAGTTTTGAAGGTAAAAATCCTAAGGCAAGTGCTATGGCCGGTACTATGCGGGTCTTAGTAAACAACATGGTTATTGGCGTTGGTAAGGGCTTTGAGAAAAAGCTGTTATTAAACGGTGTTGGTTATCGTGCTAAAACGAGCGGTGATGTATTAAGTCTAACTTTGGGTTTTTCCCATCCGGTAGATTATCAGTTACCTACAGGGGTAACTGCAGAAACTCCAACACAAACTGAAATTGTTGTGAAGGGCGCAGACAAACAGCAAGTTGGTCAAGTTGCGGCAGAGATTCGCGCTTTTCGTCCACCAGAGCCTTATAAAGGTAAAGGTGTTCGCTATAGTGATGAGCATGTTCGTCGTAAAGAAACCAAGAAAAAGTAAACGGGTAGCCTAATGAGCGACAAAAAGACAGCAAGACTTCGCAGAGCCCGCCGTGGCCGTGCCAAGATGCGTAGTATCGGAGCACAGCGCTTGTGTATCCACCGTACTCCGCGTCACATGTACGCTCAGGTTATTTCTGAAGACGGTGGTAATGTATTAGCAGCGGCGTCAACTCTAGATAGTGATCTGCGTGGCAGTGCTACTGGTAATATCGACGCAGCAGCAGCGGTTGGTAAATTAATTGCCGAACGAGCTAAAGCGGCTGGTGTTACAAAAGTAGCTTTTGACCGTAGTGGTTTTAAATATCATGGGCGAGTGCAAGCTTTGGCTGATGGTGCACGTGAAGCTGGACTGGAACTGTAAGGTAGAGACATGGCATATAACAAAGAGCAAGGCGGCAAGGGTCAGACTGATGGCTTACAAGAGAAACTAGTACAAGTTAATCGTGTAGCGAAAGTTGTTAAAGGTGGTCGTATTTTTGGTTTCACTGCGCTAACAGTTGTTGGTGACGGCGAAGGTAAAGTTGGATTCGGTCGTGGTAAAGCACGTGAAGTTCCGGTTGCTATTCAAAAGGCAATGGAAAGCGCGCGCCGAAACATGATCAAAGTAGATCTCAATGGCGACACTATTCAATACGCTGTGAAAGCTAACCATGGTGCCTCTAAGGTATACATGCAGCCTGCATCGCAAGGTACTGGCATAATTGCCGGTGGCGCGATGAGAGCAGTATTAGAATTGGCTGGCGTGAATAACGTATTAGCCAAGTGCTATGGCTCTACTAATCCTGTGAATGTTGTACGTGCGACGGTTAAAGCGTTAAGCGTTATGCGTTCTCCAGCAGAAATTGCTGCCAAGCGTGGCTTGTCAGTAGATGAAATTACGGGTTGAGGCAAGTAATATAATGGCCAAGAAAATGATCAAAGTAACACAGTTGCGCAGCGCCGCTGGCCGCTTGCCTGCCCATAGGGCATGTATAGCAGGTCTAGGTTTGCGTCGTATTCGTCATACGGTTGAAGTAGAGGATACTCCTTCAGTCCGTGGCATGATCAATAAGGTCAACTACCTTATAAAGGTCGAGGAAGCTTAGTCATGAGTGATGAAGGTATGCAGTTAAATAATTTAAGTCCGGCTCCTGGTAGCCGCCCTAGCGCTAAGCGTGCTGGTCGGGGTATTGCTAGCGGGTTAGGTAAGACAGCAGGTCGTGGCCATAAAGGTCAGAAGTCTCGTACCGGTGGTGGCGTCAGACCTGGTTTTGAAGGTGGTCAGATGCCTATCCAGAAGCGTTTACCTAAGTATGGTTTTACGTCACGTGTTTCACGCATTAGTGCAGAAGTACGTCTAGCCGAGTTAAACAGCGTTAAAGCCGATGTGATTGATATTGCAGCCCTTAAAGCAGCTGGTCTAATCGGTAGCCACATTCAGCGTGCAAAAGTATTTTTGTCGGGTGAAATCAAGCAAGCAGTAACCTTAAAAGGTATCCCTGCTTCTAAAGGTGCTCGCGAAGCTATTGAAGCCGCTGGCGGTAAGATCGAGGAATAAATGGCACAAAGTCCAGCATTAAATAGTCAATCTGGAATGGGCGAGCTTTGGGCTCGCCTTCGCTTTCTATTCTTGGCTATTATTGTTTACCGTATTGGTACGCACATCCCTGTACCTGGAATAAACCCTGATCAGTTAGCCAGTTTGTTTAGTCAAAATCAGGGCACAATGTTGGGTTTGTTTAACATGTTCTCTGGTGGTGCATTAGAGCGCATGAGTATTTTGGCGCTAGGGATCATGCCTTACATTTCTGCGTCTATTATTATGCAGTTAATGGCAGCAATGGTGCCTCAGTTAGAGCAGCTAAAAAAAGAAGGTGAGGCCGGTCGTCGTAAAATCAGTCAGTACACACGTTACGGTACAGTACTATTAGCCACTATCCAGGGAACTGGTATGTCAGTAGGGATGGCGTCACAAGGTTTAGCGTTTGATCCAGGCCCTGCGTTTATTCTGGTATCAATAGTGTCGCTAGTAACTGGTGCGGTATTTTTGATGTGGCTCGGTGAGCAAGTAACCGAGCGTGGCATTGGTAATGGTATTTCCATGCTTATATTTGCTGGTATCGTGGCTGGTTTGCCAAGTGCGATTGGTCAGTCTTTAGAGCAAGCAAGACAAGGCGAGCTAAACATATTAATGTTATTGCTTATTTGTTTCCTTGGCTTAGCGGTTATTTATTTTATAGTTCGCGTAGAGCGCGGGCAGAGGCGTATTGCGGTTAACTATGCAAAGCGTCAGCAAGGCAACCAGACTTATGCGGCGCAAAGCAGTCACTTGCCGCTTAAGGTTAATATGGCTGGTGTAATTCCAGCGATATTTGCTAGTAGCTTATTATTATTCCCTACCTCAATTGCCCAGTGGTTTGGTCAGTCAAATGAAGGTATGGAGTGGTTACAAGAACTGTCTTTAATGATTGGTCCAGGCCAGCCATTGAACATTATCTTGTTTACCGCATTGATTGTATTTTTCTGCTTCTTTTATACAGCGTTGATGTTTAACCCTAATGAAGTGGCAGATAATTTGAAGCGTTCAGGTGCGTTTGTTCCGGGGATTCGTCCAGGCAAGCACACTGCAAAGTATATCGATGGTGTTATGACTCGGCTAACTATGTTTGGTGCGGCTTATATTGCAGCGATATGCCTAATGCCCCAATTTTTGGTGGTGTATGCGAACGTTCCGTTTTATTTGGGGGGTACCTCACTACTTATTGTGGTTGTGGTGTTAATGGACTTTATGTCTCAGGTGCAGTCTCATATGATGTCTCATCAATATGAAGGCCTGATGAATAAGTCTAATTTAAAAAATTACAGCGGTTCCCGCTAGTAACTAAAGAGTTGAGGTGACCGATGAAAGTTCGTGCTTCTGTGAAGAGAATTTGTCGTAATTGTAAAATTGTTAAGCGCAATGGTGCAGTACGTGTAGTTTGTAAGGCTGAGCCTAGACATAAACAGCGTCAAGGTTAATTTAGGCAAAGACATTATTTGTCTTTGGTGTTGATTTTTAAGCAATCTGCCGTTATCCTTCGCGCCTTTTCGCGTAGGCCAAAATAGAGCTAGTGTTTTAGTTTGGGTTTTAGCGGTAGATAAAGTGTTGGAGTAATGTGAATGGCTCGTATAGCGGGTGTAAACATACCAGATAATAAGCATGCAGTGATTTCACTGACTTACATCTTTGGTATTGGTCGTACTACAGCGCGCAGTATCTGTGCTGCTACTGGTGTTGCTGAAGCAAGCAAAATTGGTGATCTTAGTGAATCGGAACTTGATGAGCTTCGTGGTGAGATTGGCAAACTTGACGTTGAAGGTGATCTTCGTCGTGAAGTTTCAATGAATATTAAGCGTTTGCTTGATTTGGGTTGCTACCGTGGTGTTCGTCACCGCCGTGGCCTGCCACTTCGTGGTCAGCGTACAAAAACTAATGCTCGTACGCGTAAAGGGCCAAGACGTCCTATTAAGCGATAAATAACTCGTGTTACTACTTCGGTAGTAAACCGTGTTTAGTGTAGCTGCATCATAATTTGCAGTGTTGATATTAGACAGGAAAGAAAGATATGGCTCAGCCAAAGAAAGTGGCCAAGAAAAAGGTCAAAAAGTCGGTTGTTGACGGTATAGCGCACATATACGCTTCGTTCAATAACACCATTATTACAATTACTGACCGTCAAGGTAATGCTCTATCATGGGCAACTTCTGGTGGTTCAGGTTTCCGTGGTTCTCGTAAAAGTACTCCTTTCGCAGCGCAGGTTGCTTCTGAGCGTGCCGGTACAGCAGCTTTGGAATATGGTCTTAAAAACCTCGATGTTGAAGTGAAGGGCCCAGGTCCTGGTCGTGAATCTGCGATTCGCGCACTTAACAACTGTGGTTACAAAATTACAAACATAACCGACGTGACACCGATTCCACATAACGGTTGTCGTCCTTCCAAGAAACGTCGCGTTTAAGCGAATTGATAGCAGGATACTAATTCGATGGCTAGATATATTGGTCCTACATGTAAGCTTTCTCGAAGAGAAGGTACAGATCTTTATCTTAAGAGCGGCGTTCGTTCGTTAGATTCTAAGTGTAAAGCAGAAACTTTACCGGGCGTTCAAGGCGCAAGACGTGGTCGTTTATCTGACTACGGTGTGCAGCTCCGTGAAAAACAAAAAGTACGTCGTTTATACGGCGTATTAGAAAAACAATTCCGCGGCTACTACAAAGAAGCGGCTCGTCGCAAAGGCGCCACCGGTGAAAACCTGTTGCAACTGCTTGAAGGGCGTTTGGATAATGTTGTTTATCGCATGGGGTTTGGTTCAACGCGCGCAGAATCACGTCAGTTGGTAGCTCATAGTTCTATTTTGGTAAATGGCGCTCGAGTAAACATTCCGTCTTATCAGGTAGAAGCTGGTGATGTGGTCTCTATCCGTGAGAAAGCTAAAAAGCAATTGCGTATCCAATCTTCTCTAGCTGTTGCGTCTAATCGCGGCGCTGTTGAGTGGGTTGATGTTGATACTACTAAGCTTGAAGGTACGCTTAAAGCGTTGCCAGATCGCGGTGAGTTACCATCAGAGATCAATGAAAATTTGATCGTGGAACTTTACTCTAAGTAATTCGCTAGTTGACTAATATTACAGGTGTGAATATGCAAGGTGCAGTTACAGAATTTTTAACGCCAAAAGTGATCGCTGTTGAACAGGTTTCTCCAACACACGCTAAGGTGACTTTAGAGCCTTTAGAGCGTGGTTTTGGCCATACTTTAGGCAATGCGCTACGTCGCATTCTTTTATCTTCAATGCCAGGTTGTGCCATTGTAGATGTTGAGATCGATGGTGTGTTACATGAATACAGCACTATTGAAGGTGTGAGCGAAGATGTCATTGAAATATTGCTTAACCTAAAAGGTTTAGCGGTAGTGATGGAAGGTAAGGAAAAAGCGACACTTACCTTGAATGCTACTGGTCCTGGTGTTGTTACTGGTGCTGATATTCAAGTTAGCTCTGACATTGAGATCGTTAACCCAGATCATGTTATTGCTCACTTAGACGATAACACTGAGTTGAACATGCGTCTTAATGTTGCTTTAGGTCGCGGTTATGTTGCCGCAGACGCTATGCAAAGCGACGACGAAGAGAGCAAGCCGATTGGCCGTTTACAGTTAGATGCGTCTTTCAGCCCTGTGTCTCGTGTATCCTATGTTGTTGATAGTGCCCGTGTTGAACAGCGTACTGACTTAGATAAGTTAGTATTAGATCTTCAGACTAACGGTACTTTAGACCCAGAAGAAGCTATTCGACGTGCCGCTACTATATTGCAGCAGCAATTAGCAGTATTTGTTGATCTGGAAACTGGTGGTGAAAGTGAGCCAGAAATACCCGAGGAAGAAATTGATCCTATCTTGTTGCGCCCAGTTGATGACTTAGAGCTTACGGTTCGTAGTGCCAACTGTTTAAAAGCAGAAAGCATCTACTACATCGGTGATCTCGTTCAGCGTACAGAGGTTGAGTTGTTGAAAACGCCTAACCTTGGTAAGAAATCACTAACTGAAATTAAAGACGTGTTGGCATCTCGTGGTTTATCTCTAGGCTTACGCTTAGATAACTGGCCACCAGCAAGCTTGCGCAACGACGAGCGTCTACTAAGCTCTTGAGAATGATGGGCGCAAGCTCAGCCGAGAATTTGAAAATTAAGGAATACGAACATGCGTCATCGTAATAAGGGCCGTCAATTAAATCGTAACAGCTCACACCGTAAAGCGATGTTTCGCAATATGGTTGTGTCTTTACTTGATCACGAAGTGATTAAAACGACATTGCCTAAAGCTAAAGAATTACGTCACTTTGCTGAGCCAATGATTACCTTGGGTAAAGTTGACTCAGTTGCTAACCGTCGTCTGGCCTTCAGCCGCATGCGTGATAAAGCGGCTGTTGGTAAGTTGTTCACCGAAATCGGTCCACGATATCAAGATCGTCCAGGTGGTTACTTGCGTATTATGAAAGCTGGGTTTCGTACGGGTGACGCTGCACCGATGGCTTATGTAGAGTTAGTAGACCGTCCGGTAGCAGAAGTAGCTGGCGAGGAATAAGTCTTTAAGCAAATTGAGAAGGCCGGTGATTACCGGCCTTTTTTGTGAGCGGCTGTTTATCTTAAGGGGCCACCCTGTTTAACTTAAGCCTCTAATATTGGCTTTAAAAATCTACCGGTATGTGAGTCTTTTTGTTGGGCAACGTCTTCTGGCGTACCATAAGCAATAATATCACCGCCGCCATCACCGCCTTCAGGCCCTAGATCTATCACCCAGTCAGCGGTTTTCACCACGTCCAGGTTGTGTTCAATAACGATGACGGTGTTGCCATGGTCACGCAGACGATGCAGCACCCCTAGCAATTGCTTTATATCGTGAAAATGCAGGCCGGTGGTAGGCTCATCTAAGATATATAGGGTTTTACCGGTGTCACGTTTAGACAGTTCTTTAGACAACTTTACCCGCTGTGCTTCACCGCCTGAAAGAGTCGTCGCCGGCTGGCCGAGTTTCACATATGTTAAGCCAACATCTATTAACGTTTGTAGCTTTATTGCCAGTGATGGCACAGCGTCAAAGAAAACTCGTGCATCTTCGACTGTTAGCTCAAGCACATCGTGAATGTTTTTACCTTTGTATTTGACCTCTAAGGTTTCGCGGTTATAACGTTGGCTTTGGCAGATTTCACAGGCCACATAGACGTCGGGCAAAAAATGCATTTCAACTTTCACTAGGCCATCGCCTTGGCAGGCTTCACAGCGGCCGCCTTTAACGTTAAAACTAAAGCGCCCCGGCTTATATCCACGCGACCTTGCTTCTTGGGTGCCAGCAAATAATTCTCTAATAGGCGTAAATAGGCCAGTGTAAGTTGCCGGGTTGGAGCGAGGCGTTCTACCGATTGGACTTTGGTCAATATCAATACACTTGTCGACTAAGTCTAAACCGGTAATTTCATCATAGGGAGCGGCTGTCAATGTCGTTGCGTTGTTCAGTTCAGTTGCAGCTACCGGATAAAGCGTTCTGTTAATTAATGTCGATTTTCCCGAGCCTGAAACGCCGGTAATACAAGTCATCAAGCCAAGCGGTATTTCCATGGTGACATTGTTTAAATTGTTACCAGTGGCACCGCTTAATACCAGCATTTTTTTGCTGTCGGGTTTGTTGCGGGTTTTGGGTATATCTATTTTTTGTTTGCCTGACAGATATTGACCAGTAATAGACTTTTCGTTTTCTAGGATATCTTTAAAAGTACCTTGGGCAATAATTTCACCGCCGTGCACTCCCGCGCCGGGGCCAACATCTATGACATGATCTGCGTTGCGAATAGTGTCTTCGTCATGCTCTACTACAATTACTGTATTACCCAGATCGCGCAGATGAATCAAGGTGTTGAAAAGTCTTTCATTGTCGCGTTGATGGAGTCCAATTGATGGCTCATCAAGAATATACATAACGCCTACTAGGCCGGCGCCTATTTGGCTGGCTAATCTAATACGCTGTGCTTCACCGCCAGATAGTGTGTCGGCACTGCGGTCTAAGCTCAAGTATTCAAGCCCAACATCAGCCAAAAACTTTAATCGAAGATGTATCTCTTTAAGTATTTTATCGGCAATCTCAGCCTTGCTACCAGTTAAACTAAGCTGTTCAAAATAGCTGATGCAATTCATTACTGAAAGTTGGGTAATGCTGGGAAGATTCCTTCCTGCTATTTCTACATGTCTAGCAGCTTCGCCGAGCCGGGTACCGCTGCATTTTGGGCATGACTGCACGCTAAGATATTTGGCTAGCTCCTCGCGCACCATTTGCGACTCAGTGTCTTTATAGCGACGGTTCATGTTAGGGACAACGCCTTCAAAAGCATGCGTGCGCTTATATATATCGCCTTTGTCATTTATGTAGTTAAAGGTTATTTCTTCTTTACCACTGCCGTGCAGAATAGTGTCTCGATGTTTTTTGGTTAGGGTTTCAAAAGGACTATCAACATCAAAACCGAAATGCCCGGCAAGTGATGTCAGCATGTGATAATAATAGACGCTGCGTTTGTCCCAGCCACGAATAGCGCCTTGAGACAAACTTGCTTCCGGATGCTGCACAATTAGCGACTCGTCAAAATACTGATCGACACCTAAACCGTCACAGGCACTACAGGCACCGGCTGGGTTGTTGAATGAGAACAGTCGCGGTTCAAGTTCCTTAATGGCAAAACCACATTCAGGGCAGGCATAGCGCGCAGAAAACACGATATCAGCTTTGTCGTCGTCATCCATATAACTAATAATTGCTAAACCGTCAGCCTGGTTAAGCGCAGTTTCCATGGTCTCAGAAAGACGCAGCTGCGCCTCAGGGCGAACTTTTAAGCGGTCAATAACAACTTCAATGGTGTGTTTTTTGTTTTTCTCTAGCGCGGGAACTTCATCAAGTTCATAAACAACACCATCAATACGGGCGCGAACAAAGCCTTGTGAGCGCATTTGGTCTAGCAGTTGTAAGTGTTCTCCCTTGCGGGCACGAACAATAGGCGCCAACACCATAATTTTGCTGCCTTCCTCTAGTGCCAGCGTATGGTCAACCATTTGGCTAACTGTTTGCGCTTCAAGGGCATTGCCATGGGTAGGGCAGCGGGGCGTGCCTACTCGTGCATAAAGTAGGCGCAGGTAGTCATAAATTTCAGTGATTGTTCCGACGGTAGAGCGCGGGTTATGAGAGGTTGATTTTTGTTCAATAGAAATGGCAGGAGACAAACCTTCAATGTGATCAACATCAGGTTTTTCCATCATTGACAAAAACTGGCGCGCATAAGTTGATAATGACTCAACATAGCGTCGCTGCCCTTCTGCGTAAAGCGTGTCAAAAGCGAGCGATGACTTACCAGATCCAGATAGGCCGGTAATGACTACCAACTTGTCTCGTGGGATATCGATATCAATGTTTTTAAGATTATGAGTGCGAGCACCGCGTACAACAATAGTATCCATTAAAACTTCTCTTTGGCTAATCGACCATTATATCTGCATGAGGCAGTTAGCGGCAAAGAACATTACCTTTATTTTTAGTTATTGGATTACTTTAAGCGGTAACTGCTTAAAACTAGCTTATAGGTTTGGGGATTGACTGCCATTGCTTTCAAGCCAAAAATTAGTTGCTGCCATTTGGTCTTGCCCTGTGGCAATGACCCTAATGCAAGAAAAATCGGTCGCAGCCCAGCCGGTACAAGTTGATGCAGTCATGGCAAAGAACCCTCCAGGGCTTGTTACCGCTGCATTAGCAGCGCCGCTATAGCCTAGGCCACCAAGCCCCAGATTGTCGCTATAAGCCATGTTTTTTAAAAAATATCGCTCTTGCTGCGCCATTATTCGATAGGTATCTTCTCGGCCATCGGTCTCACGGCTTTCCCTAATATAAGCGGTATAGCTAGGCACCGCTATCGACACCAGAGTCCCAATAATAGCTGTAACTATCATAAGTTCTAAAAGCGTAAAGCCTTTATGCTTTTTTAACAGATGTATGGACATTGTTATTTAACTTCTCGCCAATCTGATCTATAAGCTCGCCTCAACTCTAAGTTTTCTGTTAGCGTCCGCTGAACCTGTTCATTGTCGCAGTCGGCACCATCGCAAACGATAAGATTATCAAGGAAGATTAGCGATATGGGGCCACCAATACCTTTTGTACCGGTATCGGTCAAAAAGTTTATTAATGCAGCTCCACTACTATCTCTCAGTATGATGCCACTTGCATCGGTAGCAAAATTATTATCTGCAATAACAACTTCCTGGCCGCTAGCGCTGATAAAGGATTCAACATCATTTACATTTATCTCAGTGCCAGCTTCAATAATAATTGCTTCACCGCTGAGATCTTCTGCCGTCAGTACTGAGGTGCCAGAGTTGGCATCCAGCACATAGGTCCTTGATGAGCCAATGCTGCCGCCACAAACGTTCTGTTGTGCAACGGTTCCACCTGAAACCAGATACGAGGAAACAGCCACTTTATTATTAAAGGTTATGCTTGATTGTAATATCTTTTCACCTTCTGCTAGCTCGAGAAAAAATCCATAAGGGGCGTCAGCTTTAACCTTCGGTGCCTGCAAGCTAGTTTCCAATATGTCGCTAAGTACGATAGCTCGATTACTGGTTACACCTGCGGTGGTTTCACTAACGTATTTATACCTATTAAGTTCTTCATCATCTTCAAGCGCTCTACTTGACGTGTAGTCATCAAAAATAAAATAGAGACCATTTTTCCACGTCTCTGTTGTTGAGGGAGAAGCACGATAGCCTGAGCCTACAACAAGATTGAAGTGGTTACTGCCTGAATTGATGTTCGAACGTGACACATCTATCGAATTATAAAACCGTCTGTTTTCGGTGCTGGAAGATAAATCTGCAATCATTCCCCCATTAGCAAAGCCGGCTTCATTATTAGACTTGTTGCTATCTATATCAATCCGCCATATATGGCCTTTTATATCAATAGCGTAAATCATGTCGACGAACCCGTCGCCACGCCTATCTACTAAATTAGGCGTAGCTACAATCGAATCCATCATTGGCAAAGGTAAATTATGTAGCCTAGCATCTCTTACAGAGCTATTTAATGGATCAGTGTCATCATCATCGAAATTGTTGCCGATTGAATAAAGAAGAGCCCCAGTGTCAGCGTTAACGATATAGATAGCGTTACCATAGTCGGAAATAGTCTTGCTATCATCAGTGGCTGCGGTACTAGAGTAATTTATGTCGTCGTGGCGAGGATCGTAACCGCCGGGGAATATGAGAACCTTTGTTTTTACTCCCGCCACCTTTATATAGGTCTCTTGCATTTTTCCCCAAGTTTGGGCTAGATCGCTAAAGCCTGAGCTGACACCGATATCACTAGGGTTAGCTATATTTGCCGGTTTGCCAGTATAAGCGCCGGTAATAGTAAACAGTTTTTTAAATGGCGTGGCATAGCTGGTATCAAGCTGGCTTCTTGCATTACTGACATCAAAACCATAATAGCTACTGCCACCGCGTCGCTCGCCAATATACAGTTGCGCCTTAGCTAATGAGAAATTGTTAGAGGTGCTGCCGGTAGCTTCTTTGGTTAGTAATGTTATTGGCCCATCGAGGCCATAAAAATGCTCAATAGAGTTAGGCGCAAGGATATATTCACGCAAGTTAGCTCTGTGATCTGCTGCTAAATATGCCCATAACTCTGTGCCGTCGGCAGGGTCTATGGCATGAAGCGTCCCCAGGTTAGTTGCAAAAAACAGTACGTCTTCTGGTGAGTCAGCTGTCCCGCCGAAGGTGACTACTTCAGGCGTAGAGTGCAGCGGGTCACCTAAGAACATTGCAGGTTCGTCAGTGATGTTATCCTTATCGTCATCAAATACATCTTTGCCTAACAGCCAATTTAAATAATCGGCTCTTTCAGTGTCACTGTTAACGCGCAATTCATCTAAGCTAATTGATGAAAAGTTACTAGCAGTAAGCAGTTGCGGAATATTTGGCGCGTCATTGTCATAAGTTGCATAAATGTTTCTGCTAGTGGTGAGCTTGCCAGCGGCGCCACCTAAGGCAACATTTGTCCCATCTACTACCGATGACCAAAAGCTTTGGGCCGTTTCTTTAAAAAAACTGCTAGCCTGATCTACCGCAGTGTCACCATTTTTATCCAGCAGTTCGCCACTATTACTCAAGAAATATTTTTTAATATTTCCTGCCCATCTAGGGGTTCCACTAGGCTCAAACAATGCAAAATAAAGTTCGTTTCTATTTCTTGATTCATTAAATGCGTTGACTGAGACAGCGGGTGCAGTGAAAGAACCGGCGTCAGAAAGTATGTCGATAATGATGGATTGAAAAGCTTCTTCTAAATCACTCAAGCTAGTAGCAGTAAAATATTCACCGTTGCCACTATCGGCAGTATTCTCTAATAAGGGTAGGTCTATATCAAGGCCAATAGTATAAGTCTTGACAGTGTTTGTACCCGACACATTAAGATTCATATCCCTATTTGCCATAGCCAAAGCCATTTCATCAAGACATTTGCCCGCATCACCAACAGTGCCACAGTCAGTGACGCCTGCGGCTGCTTTTATTTGCGCATCCCTGCCCCCATCATTGTTGCTGGGCTCGCCGTCAGATAAAAATATAATGTTATTGGTTTGGCATGAAGATGTTATTGGCGAAATGTAGTTGTTGCCAGATCGGGCTGCGCTCGCTGTGCACTCTACGCCGGAGGTGCCGCAGTCTATTGTACGGCCGTAGTCCATGCTTTTGCCGCCATAATAACGATATGCTTCGTAAAGAGATTCGGATAAAGGTGTGCCGCCACTTGCAGGTAATGCACTAAGTGCAGTTGCAAAAGCAGCGCCATTGGTTGAAATGTTTCCAACAGCGTTGACTACGGTTCCACCTTGGGTACCCACCCATGCATCATCGCGTCGATTAAAGCGCATTAAGCCTATGTTTATCGGCGCAGCTGCAAGACTGCTGACTAGATTGCTTACCGCATCTTTCATAACTTGAATGCGCTCAAAGCATTCAAAAACAAGTTTTGTATCGCTATCGATAAAAATGTCGCCAATTCGATCGTCATTACTTTGAGAGCAATAAGTGGAGGCATCTTGTTCGTCGGCTAACAAGACTGACATATCTACCGTTCCACCATTTTCTAAATAGTCATGATAGTTACCAGGCACAAAGTATTGGAATGGGCTAGAGTTCCAGTTTATTTCGTCACTAGCAGTTGATGTATATCTGGGGCTAGTACATTCTGTTCCGTAAGGGCAGTCTTCAACATAAGTATTGCTGCTAACGCCATCAATGCCATGGGATCCATTATCATTTCTACATTCAAAAACAGAACTACTGTTAGAGGTGTTGATGAATGCAGATTTCCAATCGTTAGTACTAATTGGAGTGTCTGGATTGTCGGTGCAGATGTTTGTAGTTACGCCTCCAAGGCTACCCGATACAGTTATTGATACATTTGTTCGTTTTGTATAAGCCCAGACTATTAATCTGTCGTGATCATCTTCAACATCACCGCTGCAGGTGCGATTAGGATCAGCTCTTTTGTCATAGCAATAATAGTCGTCGTCGTTAGTATTGCTGCTGCGAAAGGTCTCTACATAAACTTTTACTCGGCGAGTAGCGTTAACTTCTATAATTAATTCGCCGCCACCAGTAGGAATATTCTCCTCTAGTAGTAATACCCATTCGTTTCTGTCACTTTCAAATATAGTCGTTGAGGGGAAAGTTGTGGCGCCGGAAGTTGTTGTATTACAGGTTTCACCACCATCAATAAAGTCGGTGGTTTGCTGCCATTGAAGGCCTCGGTCATAGTAAACTGGGTAGGTTGTTGCGCTGCCAAATACATTGGCCAGTGTTTGGCATTTGTTTTGATCGTTTTCTATCGTGTTATCGGTAAAATCAAACTCAGAGTTGTAGACATAGATTTTATCATCTGAGTCGCCGTAGTCTTCGGTCGGGTCATATCCGCCGGCAGCCGATAGACCAGCTACTGACCATGCCATACTACCGGATGTATCCATGACAAACATAATATTATGGTTTGCAGCCGCTGTATTTGAACTGTTGTTGACAGTTGTATAAATCTCAATATCGTCAGCATAGGCAAGTTCAGCAGTGCTTACTGCTGCAATAGCGAATACTGACGCCAATAGATAATTCTTTGCTAGTGATAGTTTCATAACGATACCTTTTAAAAACCTGGTTCTAGCATAATGCCAAAGGTTTGCAGTGATTCTTTGTCGTAGCTAATAGTATCCGCTGGATAGCTGAGGTTTATTTTTAATTCGCCAACCCTGGTTTTGATTCTTTCGTTGTTGACTTTTCTAATAACTTGGGTGTCATCGTCAGCAAATAGTTGTTCTGGGCAATCACTGCCACAGTTAATAAACTTGATCGTTTTCTGATTATCGTTAGTGGGTGCAACAGTAACAATAAAGCTAACGGCTTCTAAGTAACTGGTACTGCCTTTTATTAAACTCATTTGGGCGTTAGCCGTTGGCGCCGTCAAAATAGCTAACAATGCAGTGAACTTTATAATTCTCATGTCGGATTTACCCCGTGGGTATTAAGTACCAAAAGATTTGTTCTTGAGTGGATTGTGTTGCGGTGTTTTCAATAGTTGCTTGAGAATTAATAACGCCAATAACGGCACTTAGCCCTGTGCCAATACTAAACCCACCAACCGGAACAGTGCAGGCTTTGCATACTAGGGTGACGCTAACCGTTTGCCCCATTGCTGCGTGATTTACCGCTAATTTCTCGGGAGTGTTATTGCTCTCGCCGGAAGTGTCGGCTATTGGTAGTTTGCCGTCAGCGTCATTTAGTAAATCAGTTATTATTTGGTCATTTTCGCTTTTATGATTGGTATTAATTATGTCTAGCTGACCATTGATCTCAGTAAAAGCGGTTTTACGTGCACTGAATAGCATTTGAGTATTTTTGACAATCAGCTGATGAATGCTGGTATTCCTTATCGACGATATCCCTAAAATTGTCATTGCAGTAAGAACTACCAAAGTAATAATTAGAGTTGCACCTTTTTGTTGCTGTCGTCTTAACTTATAAGTTTGCATTATAGAGTGCCGTTGTGCCGGAGAAAATTTTGCGTCGATTGTTGTCGTTGGGGGTAATAGCGGGGGCATCGGCCAAATTATAGCTAGCATTGGCTCGAGGCGACATATTGTCATCAAACCCAGTGCCTGCAAGTAGGGTTATTTTCACTGAAACAATACGAGTCCATTTTGTATAGTAATCACTAGCATCGTCATAGTCTTCAAGAGTTGATGCAGACACATAGCGTTCGGGCCTGTCCCCGGACGTTCCAAGTTCAGTAATGCCGTATAGGATTTGCATGTTAGCAATACCATCTACAATGGTTTGATCGCTGCCTATTATATAGCTGACACTAAGTGTTCCGTCAGTATTGACCGAGTAACTTCGACATTTAAGTGAAGATGTCGCTGTATCTACGTAAAACAAATCTATAATGCCATATTTGCGAGATGATGCAGTAGCCAGTGCTATGCCTGCGCAAGTTATTTCATTGGCTGCTCCCGCTGGGGGGTTATGCCAAATAGCAATGTGGTCAGGGTTAGTACCTGCACCATCGTCTGTGCACGGGGTATAGGCTGCTTCACATACGGCGCCAAAAAACTGACTGAATACTGGTTCTTGACCATCATCTAGGCTATCGACATAGCCAGCCTTAGCTGAAGCGGAGAGCAGGACTTCTAACGCATAACGAGCATTATCTTCAATTAAAGAATCGGCTTCTTGCAGCGCAAATAATGTTCTAGAGCCTAGTAGCTGGCTAAGCGCTACACCTATCATTACGCTACTAATCAATATAGAAACCATTAGCTCAACTAAGGTAAACCCCGTCTGATTTCTTGAGTTGTGACTAATCATGGGCGAAACACCTGAATATAGCCGTCAATATCTGGGCCGTCTGCTAAATTAGCGTCATCATCAATAGTTGTGCTGGGAAATCGAGGGTCTGATTGTGCAGCGCGAGAGCGCCATAATAGTTGTAATGTTAGATTTTCGCCGCCAACAGAGTCACATGTTGCGGTCGTACAGGTAAGTCTAGCATTAAAGTTAGTAAGCTGGCCGGCGCTGCCTTCGTTGTTAGCACAAAAGATATCCCATGCATCATAAGTAGCCATTTGAGTCTCAGAGCATGTGGCGGCGTCGACTTCGGCGCCTCCGCTATAGGACTCAGCGCAGATTTGTGCTGGCGCTGCATTGCAAATATTATTGCTACTGACGCTGGTGACATACTGTACTAGTGCCGCTGGTGATCGATTCATGGTAATTCGATCAATAATTGCTTGGGCAGAGGATATAGCTACTTGGCGTTGATGTTGATCGACGTTTTCTTGTAGTACTCTAGTTTGTAGCGCTGCCATACCTAGAATCCCAACCGCAAAAATAATCATTGAAACAAGCACTTCTACAAGTGATACGCCTTTTTCATAACGCATGGTTGGAATCATTGTTCGCATGCGCCTACTCCTAAATCAGTAATAGTTGGGCGGCCGGTAACGGCTATAGTTAGTAGCTGAAAATCTCGATTACCTCGTATTCTGTTATCACACAGTGCAATGCTAATGCTAATGTTGCCATTTAATCTGCCATTTATATTGAAACTAATAAAGGCATTGGCGGCATTATTACTGTCTATTGTAAGGTCTCCATTACTTACGCTATCGGCACTCAAATCACCTATGGCAAACTTTTTAATAAAATTTGTACTATTAAGGACACATGCGGTTGCTGCCGTGGCAGCTTGGCAAAGATATATATCATCACTCCAGTTACCATCGGTATTGGGATTGTAGATATTGACAATGGCATTGCGAGTGATTGCTTCAGTGCGAGCTAGCTGCACTATGCTCTGGAATTCACGAGCGGCACTATTCACGCGGCTATTCTTTGCCATATCAACAAAAGAAGGCGCCGCTATGGTTGCCAATATAGCGGCAATAGATATAACCACCAATAGCTCTACTAATGTGAATCCTGATTGTTTATATGTCGCAGTCATCTAGCTCTATGCCATCGGTTTTAAACTACGTTATATTTCAGTCAGCAACGAATGCCAACTTTAGCCGGATAATAGGTAAAAATACTAGGATGAGTGGAGAGTTAGTCGCATAAATCAGCGTCACTTATGCGTGATCTGCCAACTCTAGAAATAATTAGTTTAAAAATTTTACTTTCACCACAATATCTCAGGGTGCCATTAAATCCTCCTGCGCGGCCATTGGGTTCAAATCTAATACGCTTATTACGATTCCAATAAACAGTTGCGCTCTGGTCTATTGTTGCTATTGCGATTATTGTTTCATCAGCATTAAGAGTTTTATTGTTATTGCGGTCGGCGAAAGCTGTTAGTGGGCTTGCAAAATCAGCGCATTCATTATTTTCAAGGTGGCAAATTGTGGTGTAAGTATTATTAGTTATTGCAGTATAGCGTGCTGCTTTGACCAGTGTTAGCAAGCTGTTCTTGTCTGCCGATGCCGCAAAGTTAGTTTTGAGCTGAGCTAGGCCCGACACAGCGGCAGTAGATAAGATTGCTGAAATACTGAGCGTTATTATTAGGTCTAACAGTGTTATGCCGCGCTGTCGGGTTTTTTGAGGGAGACTATTATTGTCCATAAGTGGCACTCCTTTGTGGTTTCACTGCTACATCCGTGAAGCAGTTGATGCTATTGCATCGATGACTATAGAGCCTTGAGTGTTGTTGTAACTCACCTGTTCAGGTAGTGGTTGCCAGTAATATTTTATATCGTGGTGTAATCGTTTCTTACCCATGTATTTACTGTTAATATTGCTACTCTTTAAATTTCAGTGTTTTCTTATTGATGCCAGCTAATATTGTTCCCCATTCACCGGCGATGACTGCTGCCGAGCGCACTGCCGTGGCATCACTAGGGGCGCTGTATGCAGTGCGTATGCTCGGCTTGTTTATGGTATTGCCAGTTATCGCTATCTATCTGAGTGCCTACCCTGGTTATTCCCCCGCTATGTTGGGGCTTGCCTTGGGCGCTTATGGCTTAACTCAGGCATTGCTGCAGATTCCGTTTGGCTTATGGTCTGACCGCTGGGGGCGTAAGCCTGTTATCACTATTGGGCTGCTTGTTTTTTTCATTGGTAGTGTGGTTGCGGCCACTGCTGATACCGCGGTTGGCGTTGTTATTGGACGAGCGATACAGGGTGCGGGAGCGATTGCCAGCACAGTACTAGCGTTGGTGGCCGACTTAACACGTGAGGAGCAGCGCAGTAAGGCGATGGCGGCGATAGGGATGAGTATTGGCCTTACCTTCGCCCTGTCGTTAATTCTGGGGCCGTTAGTTGCCGCCAGCTTTGGTTTGGTTGGGTTGTTCTGGTTTACCGCCGTATTGTCACTATTTGCCATTGGGTTGTTGTGGTTTGCGGTTCCTTCACAGCCTAAAATAGTCAATAAAGAAGTTAGTCCTGCCAAGGAGCTGTTCGGCCGGGTGCTGGCTGATAAGGATTTACTGCGGTTGAATTTTGGTATATTCAGCTTACATTTTGTGTTGACGGCATTATTTTCAATTATCCCAATACTGTTAGTCGATGTGTTAGCCGTTAATGTTCAGGCCCATTGGAAAGTGTATTTGCCGGTGCTGGGTTTGTCGTTTGCCTTAATGTTGCCAGCAATGATTTATGCCGATAAGAATAGCAATTTGAAACGGGTATTTTGTGGTGCGGTGGCGGTATTATTAGCGGCGTTATTATTATTAGCATTGGGGGCAGCCAATGGTATTGTACTAGTTGCAGCGCTATTTGTATTTTTTGTCGGTTTTAATTTGCTAGAGGCCTTGTTGCCATCAATGGTAAGTCGGCAAGTGTTTGCTGGCGGCAGAGGCACTGCCATGGGGGTGTACTCGACCTGTCAATTTTTAGGCATTTTTACCGGTGGTGCTTTAAGCGGTTTAGCGATGGCCTTTTATGGGCCGGTTGCGATATTCATCTTATGTGGCTTGGTGTTACTTGCATGGTTGTTAGTTGCGTTGGGAATGTCGGTGCCTGCAGTGGGGAAAACTATCGTTATTTCACTTAATGATAAAGGCTTAGCACTAGAAAAATTGACTGACAGCTTACTGGTAATCGAGGGTGTTTTAGATGTGATGATCGATTCATCTGCAGAGCTTATGTACCTTAAAACATGCCCAACTCAGTTTAATAGAGCTTCGTTTGATCGGGTGATGGCGGGGCATGGTTGATTCGGTTATAGTTTGTTTTTGCATAATAAAAATTCACTCCGTCTATTGTTAGGCGAAGATCATACAGCAGCTCAAGAGAGGATAAGATATGGCTAGGGGTATTAATAAAGTAACCTTAATTGGAAATTGTGGAGCGGACCCCGAAACAAGGTATATGCCATCTGGAGGTGCGGTAACTAATTTAACCATTGCTACTTCAGAGACTTGGAAAGACAAGCAGACTGGCCAGCCGCAAGAGCGCACCGAGTGGCACCGAGTGGTATTTTTTAATCGCCTAGCAGAAATTGCTGGTGAGTATTTGAAAAAAGGCTCAAAAGTTTATATTGAAGGTTCGCTGCGTACTCGCGAGTGGGAAAAAGATGGCGTGAAACGTTATACCACTGAAATCGTTGGCGGTGAAATGCAGATGCTTGACAGTAAAGGTGGGCAGGGCGGAATGGCCGCGCCTGCTGGACAGTATTCAAACCAGACTCCTCAGCAGCAACCGGCGCAGCAGCAAGCCGCGCCAGTGCCGGCAGCAATGGATGATTTTGATGATGATATTCCGTTCTAGGATTACTTCAGCTTAGCAAAAGGCCTGTTTTTACAGGCCTTTTTTATTGTCAGCAAGGTTTGTTAACTGCCATTTGATGTCGCTGCGATTACAGGTTATTTTGTAGCGAATGTTTATTGTTATATACAATGTTAAGGGTCGCTGTGAAGGTTTTAGTTTTAGGTTCTGATAGTTCAATTGGTCATGACTTGTGCGAGCTATTATTAGCGCAAGAGACAATAGACTGTATTGCGCTGACCAAGAGTAATATTGAGGGTGCTGGCGAAGCACTGGTTAAACACATGCCCGATTTTGTGGTTAATTGTTACACCCCTGGCCTAGCTTACATTGGCGCAGTGGACGATGCTCACGTGCAGTGGGTTGAAGCATTGGCAGTGGCGGTGGAGTCGGTTGATGCGGCATTAGTACATATTTCAAGTTCGCAGATATTTGACGGCTGCAAAGAAACTCCATATGCAGAAGCTGATGAAATTAATGCCACTAATGATGCGGGTAGTAGGCTTTATAAGCTTGAAAAAATAATTCAGGACAGTGTTAGTCGTGCCTTTATATTGCGCAGTGGCTGGGTGTTTGGTTCGAAACCAGGGGGTTTTCTTGATCGGCTTCTAACGTATGTTGAAAGTGGCCGTGAAATCAGACTGAAGGCGGATTTAGACGGGGCACCAACGCCAGCAGAAGATTTAGCGCGAGTTATAAATACTGTTGTCTGGCAGTTATATTATGGCGCTGACTGCTGGGGGGTCTACCACTATAGTGGTTCAGAAGTAACCAGTAGTATGGCGTTTACTGATACCTTGATTGCGTTGGCTTCTCAGTATGGAGAGGTTGATTTAGACGAGGTCCAGCTAATTGAAGTTGACGAGCTGTCTGATCAAGGTGCTACCAAATATCCGCTATTAGATTGCGAGAAGATCCTAGAAGCATTCGGTGTTAAGCAGCGTACATGGCGTTCAGCATTAACGACAGCAATAAAGAAGCGCTATCAGAGTAACTCTGATAGCGCCGATCAATAGCGCTTATTTGGTTAGTCGGTGTAGCGTTCAAATACTAAAGTTGCATTGGTTCCACCAAATCCGAAGCTATTAGACATAATCCGGTTTAGCGTGACATTGTCTTCCCGCTTAGTGACGATGGGTATATCGCCGGCTTCAGGATCTAAGTCGTCAATATTGGCTGATGCCGCGATGAAGTTATTCTCCATCATGATTAGACTGAAGATCGCTTCTAGTACGCCGGTGGCGCCAAGTGAATGCCCCGCCAGTGATTTAGTCGAGCTTACTTTAGGTATTGTTTTACCCTCGAATGCAGCTTTTACGGCCTTTAGTTCTGCCATATCGCCAGCCGGTGTCGAGGTGCCATGGGAGTTAATGTAGTCAATGTCACCGCTCACTGTCGACATTGCCTGTTGCATGCATCGAGTGGCGCCCTCACCGCTTGGAGCTACCATGTCATAGCCGTCTGATGTAGCGCCATAGCCGACTATTTCGCCATATATTTTTGCGCCGCGAGCTTTGGCGTGTTCTAGTTCTTCTATCACAACCATGCCGCCACCAGAGGCGATTACAAAGCCATCGCGGTTAGCGTCATAGGCACGCGAGGCTTGCTCTGGGGTGTCATTGTATTTAGTTGAAAGTGCTCCCATAGCGTCGAACAGACAGGACAGTGTCCAGTGTTCTTCTTCCCCGCCGCCAGCGAAGATAATGTCTTGTTTGCCAAGTTGTATTTGCTCTAATCCAGCGCCGATGCAGTGAGCGCTAGTGGCGCAAGCTGAAGAAATTGAGTAGTTAACGCCTTTGATTTTGAACGGTGTTGCTAGACATGCGGACACAGTTGACCCCATGGTTTGAGTAACTCGATAGGGACCAACACGTTTAACGCCTTTGGCTCTAACAATATCAGCTGACTCTACAATATTTTCCGCCGAGGCCCCGCCAGAACCGGCGATTATACCGCTGCGAGGGTTAGATACTTGCTCTTCAGTTAGGCCCGAATCATCAATGGCTTGTTGCATGGCAACATAAGAATAAATTGCCGCCTCACCCATAAAACGTAAGGTTTTTCTATCGATTAGTTCTTTCGCATCGATTTCTGCTTTGCCACATAAGTGGCTGCGCATCCCAATTTCTTTGTACTCAGGCATGAATTGAATGCCCGATTTACCATCAATGAGGGATTGTTTTACGGTTTCAAGATCATTGCCGATACATGAAACTACGCCCATGCCTGTAATTACTGCCCGTCTCATAGTTGCCTCGGTTTATATTTATGCCAGTTTAAATGATGCTCTAGCTCATTGCATCCATATTAGTGAACACGCCGACTCTTAGGTCATTTGCTTGGTATATTTGCTTGCCGTCGCAGGTTAGCGTAGCGTCAGCTATTCCCATAACTAATTTACGTTCAATAACGCGCTTTAAGTCAATCTGGTAGCTAACTTTTTTCGCCGTCGGTAATACTTGTCCGGTGAACTTTATGTCGCCAGCCCCCAATGCTCTGCCGCGACCAGGATTGCCCTTCCATGCTAGAAAAAAACCAACTAGTTGCCACATGGCATCTAAGCCTAGGCAGCCAGGCATTACTGGATCGCCGGGAAAATGACAGTCAAAGAACCATAAGTCAGGATTAATATCTAGCTCGGCTTGTATTTGGCCTTTGCCATATTTGCCGCCTTCCAAGGTTATGAGGTTAATTCTATCTACCATCAGCATGTTGTCGGTAGGTAATTTAGCGTTGCCAGCTCCAAATAGGTTGCCGTGTCCGCAATCAATTAATTCTTGTGTGCTAAACGAATGTTGGTCTGTTAAAGGCAAAGTATAAGTTCTCTCTGTTGGATATTGTTATAGGACCCTAGCTTAACACATATGTGGGTTGTGCTGTTATACTTCAAGCGCCCTGTAGCGACAGGGTAGGCAAATAAAGTTTTAGATCGGAATTCAATTCCAAGACAATGGAGCTCTAGTTTAATGTTATACCCAGTATATTTATCCGGTGGTGTTGGTAGTCGCTTGTGGCCTGTTTCTCGCGAATCTTACCCAAAACAGTTTCTGCCATTAGTCGATGTTAATAAGAGTTTATTGCAGGAAACTTTTGCTCGGTTGGATGGTGTTGAGGCAGCAGCCCCGATAGTCGTGTGCAATGAAGGGCATCGGTTTATTGTGGCAGAACAACTGCGCGAAGCTGGAATAACTGGCGCTTCTGTGGTGTTGGAGCCAGCAGGTAAAAATACTGCCCCAGCTGTTGCGATCGCTGCGATTCAAGCATTAAAAAATGACCCCAATGCAGTGCTGTTAGTGTTGCCCGCTGATCATGTTATTGAAGATCCTGAAAGTTTTCGGGCATGTGTTACTAGCGGCATGGCATTGGCTGAAACAGGTGCTTTGGTAACCTTTGGCATTGTGCCAACAGCGCCAGAGACAGGGTTTGGTTATATTCGTCGTGGTGAGGCCGAGGGAGAAGGTTTTAAGGTAGCTGAGTTTGTCGAAAAGCCAGATGCTGAAACCGCGCAGTCATATCTTGATGATGGCGGCTATCTCTGGAATAGCGGCATGTTTATGCTGCCGGCAGAAAAATATTTGGCTGAGCTAAAAAAATATGCAGCTGATATTTTTGACGCCTCTAACAGTGCTTATGAAAAAGCAGTATTGGATTTAGATTTTATTCGTTTAGACGCAAAGGCTTTTGCTCAGTGTCGCAGTGAGTCAATTGACTATGCAGTAATGGAGAAAACAGCCGCTGCGGTAGTGGTTCCAATGGCGGCCGGCTGGAGTGATGTAGGGGCTTGGTCGGCGTTATGGGAAATAGGCAATACAGACGCAGACGGTAATGTTACCCGCGGTGACGTAGAGCTTGCGGCGACTAAAAACAGCTATGTTCGTAGTGAATCTCGTCTTGTTGCCACAGTAGGGGTTGAGGACTTAGTGGTGGTTGAAACCGCCGACGCAGTGTTAGTAGCTGATCGCCACTCTGTGCAAAATGTCAAAGACATTGTTAATCGTCTAAAAGGTGCCAAGCGATCAGAGGCCCATACTCATGTTAAAGTTTACCGTCCTTGGGGTTCTTATGAGTCTTTAGTTAATGCCGGTCGTTTTCAGGTAAAACGTATTATTGTTAGCCCTGGTGCACGCTTGTCGCTACAAATGCATCACCATCGAGCGGAACACTGGGTTGTGGTTCAGGGTACTGGTTTGGTTGAATGTAACGGCAATGAATTGTTATTAGCGGAAGATCAATCAACTTATATCCCATTAGGGCATAAACATAGATTGACTAACCCTGGGGTGGTACCTTTAGAAATTATAGAGGTGCAGACAGGCAGCTATTTAGGTGAAGATGACATTGTGCGCTTTGAAGATATATACGGACGAGAGAAATAAAAATGATTAAAAAATGTTTGTTCCCTGTTGCTGGCTATGGAACTCGATTTTTACCTGCAACAAAATCAATGCCGAAAGAGATGCTGCCGATCGTCAACAAACCCTTAGTTCAGTATGGCGTAGAGGAGGCTATACAGGCTGGGATGACTGATATCGGTTTTGTAACTGGTCGTGGGAAACGTGCCATTATGGACCACTTTGATGTGAGCTATGAGCTGGAGCATCAGATTCAAGGGTCTGGCAAAGAGTATTATCTTGATGGTATTCGCGAGATATTAGATACCGCAACTTTTTCTGCTACCCGCCAGCGTGAAATGAAAGGCTTAGGTCATGCGATTCTTACCAGTAAAACGCTAATTGGTAACGAGGCATTTGGGGTGATTCTGGCGGATGACCTCTGTTTCAATGACGGCGACGGGGTGATGGCTCAGATGGCCAAGCTATATAATCAGTTTCGTTGCAGCATAGTTGCCATTCAAGAAGTCCCCGCCGATGAGACGCATAAATACGGTGTTATTGCTGGAATCAGTCTAAGTGAAGGTTTGTATCGCGTCGACAATATGGTTGAGAAACCAAAGCCAGAAGACGCGCCGAGTAATCTGGCGATTATTGGACGCTATATCTTGACCCCAGATATATTCGAAATAATTGCAAACACCCCAGCGGGGAAAAATGGTGAAATTCAAATTACCGATGCACTGATGACGCAGGCAAAAAATGGTTGTGTAATCGCTTACCAGTTTAAAGGAAAGCGTTTTGATTGCGGTAGTGTTGATGGATTTGTTGAGGCGACTAATTATGTCTATGAAAACGTCTATTCTAAAGAATCATAATATGCGAGTTATTAATGTTTAAAGAAATTACCTGTTTTAAAGCCTACGACATTCGTGGCAGAGTGCCTGAGCAATTAAACACAGATGTTGCCTACCGTATAGGGCGGGCATTTGCCGAAGTGGTTAAGCCTAAAAATGTAGTGGTCGGGCACGATATTCGTCTTACCAGCCCTGAACTTTGTGATGCCTTGGTCAATGGTTTGCTAGATTCCGGGGTTAATGTATTTCATATCGGCGAATGCGGCACTGAGGAAATATACTTCGCGACATTCCATGAAAAAATGGACGGCGGAATAGTTGTTACAGCCAGTCATAATCCGATGGATTACAATGGCATGAAATTCGTCCGTGAAGACTCAAAGCCTATCAGTGGCGATACCGGTTTAAACGAAATCCAACACTTTGCTGAACAAGGCGAGTTCTGTGTTGTTGAAGGCAAGGGGGTATTAAAGAGCCTTGATACTCGTCCAGCGTATATAAAACATCTGCTCACCTATGTAAATTTGCCAAAGCTAAAGCCGCTTAAAATTGTGGTTAATGCAGGTAATGGTGGGGCCGGTGCGGTAATAGATGCGATAGAGCAGTATTTGCCATTTACTTTTATTAAAGTCCATCATGCGCCAGATGGAAACTTTCCTCACGGGGTGCCAAATCCGTTATTGGTAGAGAACAGAGAGTCTACTCGCGCTGCAGTTATTGAACACAATGCTGATATGGGGATTGCTTGGGATGGTGACTTTGATCGCTGTTTTTTCTTTGATCAAAAAGGTGACTTTATTGAGGGGTATTATCTGGTTGGCTTACTGGCCGAGGCCTTTCTTAAGCGCTCGGGTGTAGCTGAGAAAATAGTCCATGACCCTCGTCTTACTTGGAATACCCAGGCTATTGTTGAAGACTTGGGTGGTCAGTCGGTTGAGTGCAAAACTGGCCATGCATTTATCAAAGAACGGATGCGTGCTGAAGATGCTGTGTATGGTGGTGAAATGAGTGCGCATCATTATTTTAAAGACTTTGCTTACTGCGATAGTGGAATGATTCCATGGTTGTTGGTTGCTCAATTGGTATCAGACGCCAAGGCTGGCTTGTCAGGTTTGGTTGAAGAATGCACCCGTCAGTTCCCCGTCAGTGGTGAAATTAATAATATTATTGAAGACCCCGCAGGGGCGTTAGTGGCAATTGCTGACCATTATCGTGGGGCGGCCTTAGAAGAGTCTTATGTGGATGGTTTGTCGATGAGCTTCGCGCAGTGGCGATTTAACTTGCGAAGCTCTAATACCGAGCCGGTGGTTAGACTTAACGTTGAGTCGCGGGCAGATGTAGCGCTAATGGAAGAGAAGCGTGACGAGTTGCTCACGCTGCTAGGTGTTCAATAGCTATAGATTATTAATTAGGGTTGTCGATATTTTTGATGGCCCTGACTAAATCAGTTTGATCCCTTTGCAGTTGTTCGTAAAAGCCTTCGCCAATTTTTTTCCCCAGTTCAACCCCCCATTGATCAAATGGGTTGATGTTCCATAGTACGCTACAGGCAAAAGTTTTGTGCTCATACAAGGCAAGTGTCGCGCCAAAGGTTTGGGGCGTTATTTTGTCCAATGTGATTAAGTTGCTAGGACGATTGCCGGTCATTGTTTTATGCGGCGCTAAATCACTGACGGTTTTACTATCTATATTTTTACTTAACAGCTCTGAGGCAACTTCAGTAAGACTTTTACCACTGAGCAGCGCGCGTCGCTGTGCTAAACAGTTTGCCACTAATTTTAATTGCGCTTGATCATTATCCGCAAGCGATCGAATCGGTAAAATAAAGTCGCAAGGAATAGTGTCGCTGCCTTGATGCAAAAGCTGATGAAATGAGTGCTGGCCTTCAGTGCCAACGCTACCCCATAACACTGGATTGGTAGCATGGATAGTCGGCTTCCCATTTAGATCAACTGACTTTCCATTACTCTCCATTGTTAGCTGCTGTAAATAATCAGGCAGCATTTTTAGGCGGTAGTTGTATGGCAGAATGGCTAGCGAGTTGTAACTTTGAAAGTTAACATGCCAAATCTCCAGGGCGGCCATCATCAATGGCATATTCTGCGCTACATCGGTCGATGATTGAAAATGTTGGTCCATTGCATAAGCGCCTGTTAACATTTGCTCAAAATTGTCACAGCCGATTTTTAACATAACTGGCAGGCCAATATTTGACCAAACTGAATAACGGCCACCAACCCAGTCCCATATTGGCAGGCAGTGATCCTCGTGTATTCCAAGCTTGGTTGCAGCAGCTACATTGCTGGTTACTGCAAATAACTGGCTTAATCTAGCTTGTCCAAGCCAATTAATAGCGGTTTTTGCATTGCTCAGTGTTTCTTCGGTGCCGAAAGACTTTGATGAAATAATGAATAGGGTGGTGTCTGGATCTAGCTTGGCTAAGCAATCTGACATTTCACTAGGGTCAATATTAGCGACAAAGTGAATATTTACCTTATTTTGGTCGTAATCAGCGAGCGCGTCACTAGCAAGCTTTGGCCCCAAGTAAGAGCCGCCAATACCAATATTGACAACGTCGATAAGCGCTTCATCATTTGCGGCTGTAAATTCTTTATTATAAATTTTTGCTACTAAGTTTTTGGCTTTTTCATAGCCAGCTTGAATAATATCTCCGTGTGGCGCTTCTTGACCCAAAATAGCTGCACGAATTGCACTATGTAATGCTGGCCTGTCTTCGGTATTATTGACGCGCTCACCGGAAAATAGTGCGGTAACTTTAGTGCCTAGATCCCTCTCTGCCAATAATTGGTTGAATAGCGCGATCGTTTCAAGGTCAACAAGGTTGTGGCTGTAGTTAAGCTCTATGCCTGCGGCACCAATAATCATATTTTGGTGGCGACAAGTGTCTGTGTTAAAGATATTGCGTAAGCCGATAGCCGATAGTTTGGCTAAATTGGCAGCAAGCTTTTCAACTGCGGGGCTTGCTGATAGCGCTGGTTTTTTGCTCACCATATAGCGTCCTAATATAAAAGTAGCTTAAGGTTAACGATCTCGCTGTACTGCTAGATCGGCTAGTCTATGCATTTGTATTGTTTGCTCGCATTCGGCAAAATTAGCAATGCTTGCTATCGCTTTATCTCTATGGGCTAAGGCTATGCTTTTGGTGTATTCAACTGCCCCGGTATTGTTCACTGCTATAATTATCTCAGCTATATTTTCACTACTTTTGGATTCAATTGCATTGTAGATAAGCTCTTTTTGCAGCACAGACCCATGTTGCATCGCATGTATTAGGGGCAGAGTTGGCTTGCCTTCGTTTAAGTCATCACCAACATTTTTACCCATAGCTGCAGCGTCACCAGTATAGTCAAGCACGTCATCAATTAACTGAAAGGCCATTCCTAAGTGGTGGCCGTAGCTCTTTGCGGCTTGTTGAGTCTGTTGATCGCAGTTAGCCAGAATCGCTGCCCCTTGGGTAGCGGCTTGAAAAAGTACTGCTGTTTTTTGCTCAATAATACGGAAGTAGGCATCTTCAGATGTATCTGGCTTGCCAGCTCGTTCCAGTTGTAATACTTCCCCTTCAGCGATTCTATTAGTGGTATCAGCCATTAGTGCCATAATGTCCATGTTGCCCATCCGCACCATAAGTTGAAATGCGCGCGAATAAATAAAGTCACCAACTAGCACGCTGGGGGCATTGCCCCATTCGGCATTAGCGGTTGGGCGGCCGCGCCTTAGCGAAGAAATATCCACAACATCGTCATGTAGTAGGGTTGCCGTGTGAATGAACTCCACTACTGCTGCAAATTGGGCTATATCTTGGGTGCTGCCTTTCAATGCTTTGCCGCATAGTAAGACCAGCAGTGGTCGCAGTCGCTTGCCACCAGCATCAATAATATAGTGGCCTATGCTTTCTACCAGCGCTACTTCAGAGTGTAATTCGGCTATAACTAATTGATTAACTATCTCGAATTCTTCGGCAACAGCATTACGTATTGCTTGCATTAATTGATGGTTTCCATGCAGAGGTTTTTATCAAAACGAGGTGCATGCTAGAAAGTCATGCCATGCCTGTCAAGTAAGGGTGCAGCGTAACATAAAAGCTATTCAAACAGTTGCTTCCAATCATTTGTATCTATATAATTTGCGCCCCTGACAAACTCAATTTAGTCAGATACCAAGAATTGAGTGCCTGGACTTGCGCCGTAAGATCCCATATTTGCAAGCAGGCTAACTGACGCGGAGTTAATATGTACGCAGTAATAAAAAGTGGTGGTAAACAGCACCGAGTAGTAGAAGGCGAGACTTTAAAGCTTGAAAAGATTGAAGTTGAGACTGGTGCTACTATCGAATTTGACGAAGTTTTGTTGGTTGGTGAAGGCGATAGCGTAAAAATTGGCGAGCCAGTAGTGGCTGGAGCTAAAGTTACCGCAGAAGTTATCGACCAAGCTAGACACAAAAAAGTGAACATTATCAAGTTCAAGCGTCGTAAGCATCACATGAAGCGTGCCGGTCACCGTCAGTGGTATACCGAAGTTAAAATTACCGGTATTACCGGCTAAGCTAAGTTTAGGAGAGTAAAATGGCTCATAAGAAAGCAGGTGGTAGTACTAATAACGGTCGCGATTCCGAGTCCAAGCGCCTAGGTGTTAAGCGTTTTGGCGGTCAAGTAGTAGCGGCTGGTAACATTATCGTTCGTCAACGTGGAACTCGTTTTCACCCGGGAGTGAACGTAGGTTGTGGTAAAGACCACACTATCTTCGCTACCGAGGCTGGCAAGGTAGAGTTTGTTGTTAAAGGCCCTAAAAATCGCAAATTTATAAATGTTGTGATGGCTTAACAGCAACATAATCTAAAATCTAAAAGCCCCGTCCAATACGGGGCTTTTTACGTTAAGCTGCATTGAAATTAGCCGGAGTTGAGCTCTGGGGGTAAGTATGAAGTTTATTGATGAAGCGGTAGTAAAAATAGAAGCGGGTAAAGGTGGTAATGGCTGTTTAAGCTTTCGCCGTGAAAAATATATCCCGTTTGGCGGCCCTGATGGCGGCGATGGCGGCGATGGCGGCAGTGTGATTATGCAAGCAGATGAAGGCATAAACACTATGATAGATTTCCGTTACACGCGGTTTTACAAAGCCAAAAGTGGTCAGCCAGGCAAGGGTGCTAATTGCACTGGTGCGGCGGGTGATGAGTTATTTCTTAGAGTGCCAGTAGGGACATCGATTATCGATGATGATACCGGTGAGATTTTAGGAGATTTAACTAAGGCTGGGCAGAAAATTGTCGTTGCTCGCGGTGGGTTTCATGGACTTGGAAATGCGCGTTATAAGTCGAGTACTAATCGGGCCCCTAGGCAGACTTCAAATGGTACCCCCGGTGAGATGCGTAATTTGCGACTAGAGCTTAAGTTGCTGGCAGACGTGGGCTTATTGGGCCTGCCCAATGCGGGTAAATCAACATTTATTAGCTCAGTTTCTGCCGCTAGGCCGAAAATAGCCGATTACCCATTTACCACCATTAGCCCTAGTTTAGGTGTAGTTAAAGTAGCTGGGCATAAAAGTTTCGTCGTGGCTGATATTCCAGGTCTGATCGCCGGAGCATCTGAGGGCGCAGGTCTTGGTATTCGCTTTCTTAAGCATTTAACTCGCAATCGGCTTTTGTTGCATTTGGTAGATATTCACCCTATAGATGGCAGTGATCCGGCTCAAGCGGTGATAGATATCGCTCAAGAGCTGGAGAACTTTAGCCCTACGCTAGCTAAAAGGCCGCGTTGGCTGGTGGTTAATAAGATGGATTTATTACTGCCAGATGAATGTGATGAAGCGGTTGCAAAGTTGCTAGAAAAATTAGCTTGGGAAGGCCCTATTTATGTTGTGTCTGCGGTTACCGGTCAGGGTACAGAGTCTTTGTGTCGAGATATTATGACTCATATTGATGACAAAAAGCAGGGTGAGAAGGATGATGATGAGGCAGCCGCAGCTGAACGTCAGTTCCAAGACGATATGCAATCTGAGGGCCGTGAACGAATTAGAGATTTGGAGCTTTCAAGACGAGCTAAACGGCATGATCAGTCAGCTGACGATGACCTTGACGACGAAGACGATGGAGATGTAGAAGTACATTACGCAGAATAAAATGGCTTAAATGACAATGTCTGAAAGAGATTCAATAATATCGGCTAAACGTTGGGTGGTGAAGATTGGCAGCGCCTTGCTAACTGATGATGGTCGTGGTTTGAACGCGCAGCTCATTAATCAATGGGTAGATCGTTTAGCGAAGTTATCAGCAGGTGGTATTGAATTAGTGATTGTTTCTTCCGGTGCTGTTGCCGCTGGCATGACTCGTCTTGGTTGGTCAGAGCGTCCTACTGCAATACATCATTTGCAGGCCGCGGCGGCAGTTGGGCAAATGGGTTTGGTGCAAACATGGGAGGCTGCATTTGCACGCCATAGTATGCACACAGCGCAAATCTTATTAGTGCACGATGATCTGTCTCATCGCCAGCGTTATCTAAATGCTCGCAGTGCCATCAATACCCTGATTGAACTTGGTGTTGTGCCGGTGGTAAACGAAAATGACACCGTAGTGACAGACGAATTTCGTTTTGGAGATAATGACACCTTGGCTGCGATGGTGGCCAACTTGATTGATGCCGATTTACTGTTAATCCTAACGGATCAACAAGGCTTGTTTGATAGTGACCCCAGAGATAATCCCAATGCTAAGCTAATATCTCAAGCGGTAGCGGATGACGAGGCGTTGCTAGGTTATGCCGGTGCGAGTAAGGGTCATTTAGGCCAGGGCGGTATGGCGACAAAGATAAAGGCGGCGCGGTTGGCTTCTCGCTCTGGTACTGACACAATTATTGTCGATGGCAAAAAATCTACTATATTAACCGACGTCGCCAGCGGCAAGCTGGTGGGGACATTATTAACTGCAGGGTCTGAAGGTGCGGCGCGCAAACACTGGTTGGCAGTACATTCTGCAGTGAATGGCAGCTTATTGCTTGATGACGGAGCGGCCCAAGTGCTTAAGGGTGCTGGCGGTAGTTTATTAGCGGTTGGCGTAACTGAAGTTAAAGGGCAATTTGATCGTGGCGAGATAGTGCTTTGTGTTGACTCTGGCGGCCGAGAGATTGCCAAGGGAATTGTTAATTATAGTAGCATCGAGGCAGGAAAGATTGCCGGTATGCACTCTGCTCAATTCGAAGATATTCTAGGCTATCGTGATCAGGATGAGTTGATTCATCGTGATAACTTGGTATTAATCTAGCTAACATATTGATTTTCAATTAAAAAAAACCGGCTACCGCCGGTTTTCACTGTCTAGCATTAATTAAGCCAATGCTTTAACTTTAGCATTCAAGCGGCTTTTATGACGAGCAGCTTTGTTTTTGTGCAAAATCCCTTTATCGGCCATGCTGTCAATTACCGGCACAGCTTCATTATAAGCTTCTTGAGCCTTAGCTTTATCACCGCTTTCAATTGCCGCGATAACTTTCTTAATATAGGTACGAACCATTGATCGGAAGCCAGCATTGTGACCGCGACGTTTCTCTGATTGACGAACTCGCTTGCGAGCCTGTGGAGTATTAGCCACCGTTTAAATCCTCATAATCTAGTATTGAAATCAAGGTCTGAAATCAAAGGAGCGGCATTATTGTAGTTTGAGTCGGCGTTGTCAACCGATACGGCGTTGTTTACTCCGATATTTGGATTTTTGTCAGTTTATAGAAAATGATCCCAAGCGATCAGGCCCCATACCAAAACAGTCAGCGCGCATGAGATGAGTACTAATGCGGAGCCTATATCCTTGGCCATGCCTGCAAGGGGGTGTAACTCATCACTAATTCTGTCTACTATTGCTTCTAATGCCGAATTGATTAGTTCGCACAGAATGACTAACACTAAGCAAATCATTAATACCGCTTGCTCTAAGCCTGTTTGCCCTAGCCAAAATGCCACTGGTGTAAGGATTAGGAATAACCACACGTCAAGGCGGAATGCTTCTTCACTTTTCCAAGTCGCAATAACCCCTTGTTTGGAATAAATTGCGGCATTGGCCAGTCTTTTTAGCCCTTTAGCAGCGGGTTTGTTTAGCCTTTTTTGTTGATCAGCTTGCATGATTATCGTTGTAGTTCCTCAGGATCAAATAATAGATGTCGGCTTAAATCACCATACAGCTCTGGCTGAATATGCCTTTCTTTAAACCACCATTGGGCATCGATTAACTGGAAGCTATCTTCATAGCGCCCAGCGATGATAGTTTGTAAAGGGAAGTCGGGTAATTGCTGGTATACGGTAAAACGACTTTTAGCAGTGGCGTGGCTGCTATCGCCGTCAATGTTGATACTTATATTACTGACGATATGCTGAGTATGGGGCGTACCGCTATCAGGATAAATTCTGGTGGCACTTTTATACATATTTATTACGGCATTTTTGCCAGCGACAATATTTTCGCCGTTATTACTCACCACTTGGCCATAAACAAATAGTTCTCCCAAGTCGGCAAAGTCCCCATTATCAATATATTCGGCATACACATGCAGTAGATGCATAATCTGATGGTAAGGTTGAAGCATAAGGCGATGCCAGTATCTGTTTTTATTAGTTACTATATTAACGCATTGTTAAAGGTTTAATAGCTTATTAATTGAGATCCTCATATTTGTCAATTTGTGACAAGGTATGCCGCTTTCGATTGCAATAATGGGTATTCTGGCTGTGTGTTTTAAAATAGTTTTTTTGTATTCCATAAATTTTTTTATGAGTTGTTTATGCCCATTTTCACTCCTGCGGATGAAGTAAAGGTTGAGCGTCAGTTAACCGGTGAATATACCTTGGATATCAACTTATGGGCGGGAGGTAAACCGGTTAAAATTCATGTTGCTGAAGATGCGCAGTCCTTGGAGTCATCTGAGTTTGTTATTGAAACCGATGACTCGATAGTAGTTCTTGATGATTTAAATTGGCATGCTCGACACTACTTTTATCTTGAAAGCGCAGACTATAGCGGCGTAGCAACCGAGCGCTGTATAGCAATGGAAGGCGTGCATAATTTTCGGGATATGGGTGGCTATGATACAGAAACTGGCGCTAAGGTGCGCTGGGGTGCGCTGTATCGCAGTGGCAAGTTAAGTGAGTTAAGTCGCCGAGATACAATGCTGATGGATCGGCTTAGTCTGTCGCTAATCTATGACTTTAGGCGCGATGATGAGCGTGAGCGGGCGCCCAGTCGCTACTCTGGCAGCAATGCTGAAACTATTAACTTGGCAATTATTCCTGGCAGTGGCGATAGTTTTTTTGACAGGGTTGTCAGCGGCAATGCGGATGCAGAGCAAATGACTAAGTTTATGATAGAGTTAAATGTCGACTTGGCGTTGAATCAAACTGCCCAATACCAGCAAATGTTTGCCGGCTTATTATTAGATAACACCGACTCAGTGCTAATTCATTGCGCGGCAGGAAAGGATCGAACTGGGTTTGGCTCAGCCTTGATATTGGCAGCTCTTGGCGTCAGTCGATCTAGCGTGTTAATTGATTATATGTTGAGTAATAAGTATCTGCCTATTGAGGATGAAATATCCAACATGCTTAATACCTACGCCGATTATTTTCCTAGTAATATTGACCGCGCTATCTTGCGGCCAATGTTTGCAGTAAGACCTGAATATATCGATGCAGCGTTTAATGCACTGGATCAGGTTTATGGCAATATCGAGGCTTATTTTCAGCAAGCCTTAGGCTTATCCAAGGCCGACATTAAGCAGTTGAAGTTAAAATATTTACATCGTTAGTCGTCTTGCTGAGCTGGATAGGCAGATAAAAAAAAGCCCACTTGCCGGTGGGCTTTCAAATAATATTTAACCTACTTCATTTTGCAGGCTTGTTTCGCAGCTTTTAACTGTTTTTTATGACAGTTTTCGGTGGAATCTTCACCGACACACCATTTGCGACGATTATCCCAAACAGTTAAAGGTTTAGCTTTGCCATTAGAGCATTTGGTAAAATAATTTGCGTACTCAACGCCAGCATCAGTTGCGCCATAACTGTCGAAATTAACGCTGGTTGGTTTGGCAGCCAAGGCTACACCTGAAAACAGCGTTACCGCTATTAAGAAACTAAGTTTTTGCATGATTAAGTCCGTAAATTTAAAGGCCAAATAAAGCCAAAGACGGGGAACAGCCCCAAAGGTTCGATAATAAATGTGCCACTTGACGATAAGTCTTATAGCGCACATTGGGGGGAGACGAGCCACGCCCAATATACGGCGAGAATCGTAGCATAAGTTGGTTAAAAAAGCAGTAACGTACTGCTGTTACTGCGGAGGGAAATCAGCCAATATCTCATCTAAAATTTCACTCATATCGGCTTCGTTTTGTTGTGGTGTTAAATCAGGTTTAAGCCTTGATGCTGAGCTGCTGCGCCATACTAATAGGTTTTTGTTGGCGTCTATTATATCTACAACGACAGTCCCTTGGATGTAATACCTAACGCGAGTATCCGAGAAACCACCACCACCACCACCAATACCAATACCACCGCCATAAAAATTATTGTTAAAAGAACCGGCGCCAAAACCAGAAGTAAAAGTTTGCATAGACATCCGTTCTTTGGTTACAACTGAGTAATTAATGTAAAATTGCGGCGTATCTCCCTTAGTAATTCCTTTGGCGGCTAGCTTTTGCTCAGCTAAGCGAGTGAGTCGACGGTCAAATATATCACTGCCCATATTATTTAAATCGTCAGTTTGAGGCGGCCCGGACGGATGCCACTGATAGGTGGTATAAGCTGAAAAGTCATGGTTCACGTCATAGTCAGTGCTAATAGTCAGGTTAGAGCAGGCGCTAAGGGCCGCTGCAGTTAACAGGCTAGTAAAAATTTTGCTAATAAAACTCACTATTAATTCCTTGTTATTACTGGGCAATATACGCTTCAGACCATATTAGCGCTAACAAGTTCGTCGTGTTAGCTCTTCAGTCTTTATTAAGGCGTATAATAGATTGTTAACTCACTAAAATAAAGTTACATATTTACGTGGCCAGTTAGCCTTCAGATGACTAAAATACGCGCAGTTAACATAACGTAATCGGTGCATAGAAGTGACAGTAGTATCTGATGATCAATTTAAAAATATTAGACCTTATAATGATTCTGAGGTTGAGCCTATTCTGGCTAAATTAGCTCAGCATGAAGAGCTAATTGCCACCATTGTAAATTACAAATATCCGCGCCTTGCGCCCGTTTTTGGCTGGCTATTAAAGCCGCTAGCAAAGTGGTATCTGGGTAAGCAAATAAAGCCGATTACTAACGTGCATGACTTTCAACTAGTGGTTGAGGGTTATATGACAAAGATGATTGATGCCACTACTACCAGCGTTACGCATAGCGGCTTAGACAGTTTAGACTCTTCAATAGCATATCTATACATGAGCAATCATCGTGATATTGCTATGGACCCAGCATTGCTAACTTATACTATGTATCAAAATGGGCATGACACATTGCGCATTGCCATTGGTGATAATCTACTTACCAAAGATTACGTGTCCGACATTATGCGGCTTAATAAAAGCTTTATCGTTAATCGCTCTGCTGTAGGTCCGCGAAAAATATTAGCCGCCTACAAGCAACTGTCGGCTTATATCTCAAAATCACTGTCTGAGGATAGAGTCGGTATCTGGATAGCACAGCGCGAAGGTCGAGCAAAAAATGGCTTGGATGGCACCATTCCCGCTATTATTAAAATGCTCACCATGAATTTTGACCGCAAGACTGACATCTTCGCCGACTTTGTCCGCAAGCTGAATATAGTGCCAGTTGCCATCTCCTATGAGTACGACCCCTGTGATGGTGATAAAGCGAAAGAGCTTTATATTAAGCACTCGGAAGGACAGTATCAAAAAGCGAAACAGGAAGATGTAAACAGTATTGCCGTTAGTATTGAAGGCAATAAAGGTAATGTGCATATCGCTTTTGGCCAGCCAATGCTTGGTGATTTTGATACCCCTGAGCTAGTCGCAGCGGAAGTTGATAGGCAGATATTTTCTAATTATGTGCTGCACCCTAGTAACTTCTTCGCTTACAAAGAACTGCATGGTGTTTATCCAATAGGAAATTATTCTGCCGCCAATATTCCCTTTAATAGTAGTAAGCTAAAAGCTGAAGCACGCAAGTTTTATGCACGTTTGTCTGCAATTGCGACAGAACACAAACCATATTTTTTGCAAAACTATGCAAACTGTATACAGCAAAAAATTGACTTTGGCTTTATGCCAAACCCGCTAACCTAGGCTATCAAACGTGGATGATGATTACGATTTTGAAGACGACTGGGGCCAGCAGCCTTTAGCCGATGGCGAACAAATGCCGCATGTTGGTGTTTTGGCTCATCATTCATTTGAAGAGGCACGAGTAGCGGTTACTGAGCTGGTAGATGAGCTGCGGTTAATCTTTGCTGAAACCGATAAAGATTACGGTTTAGGTGGTGAGGAATTTATTCCAGAGAATGTACGTGTTGATATTACCGTTGATAGTGCGCTGGACTGTTGCATTGTTTTTACGCCAACTATAAATGGACAATCGGAAGCCGATTTTAGTGTTGGTCAAGACCAAAGCGTGATTGTGTTTGAGCGTGACAAATATGGTTTAGTAGCGCTTGAGCATATGCGTGGCTTATTCGACTACCTGCTAGACGATATCGAAAATTTTGCCGGCGAAGTTAATTTTGCTGAGCTAGAGCAAATGTTTGGCGAAGGTGAACGGCCGCTAGACATCATGAGTCGAGAAGGGTTGCCATTAGAAAATCCTTTTGCCCTTGATGGTCATTGGTAGTGATCTTAAGCCAAGAGCTAAAGGATGAGATACAAACGGCTTATAGTACGTGGTTGTCAAGCCATGATTTAAAAGCGCGTTACGGCCAACGTTTGATGATTGCTGAGGTTGCTAAAACTCTTGGTAAGATTCAGCTCGGCAGCGACGATCAGCGGATGGGTGAGCCTGCGATTTGCGTGGTTGAAGCAGGTACCGGAACCGGTAAAACAATTGCCTATGCGGTGGCAGCATTACCCATCGCAAAAGCCTTAGGCAAAAAATTAGTTGTAGCAACAGCAACAGTTGCCTTGCAAGAGCAAATTGTTTATCGCGATTTTCCAGATATTCAAGAACGCAGTGGTTTAGATTTTAAGTTTTCGCTAGCTAAAGGCCGCAGCCGTTATATGTGCTTGTCAAAGCTAGACGGTCTGCTGTCAGTTGATCCAGGGCAAGCCATGTCATTGGCACTTTACCCTGATGAAGAGGGGGGTTCGCTGCTCAGTAAAGATGCATCAGAAATATACCAGGCAATGCTGCAGGCGTTGTCAGAAGGCAATTGGAAAGGCGATCGCGATAGTTGGAAAGAAATAATTGAAGACAGTGTGTGGCGACCAATCACTACCGATCACGCGCAGTGTACTGGGCGGCGTTGTGCTCATGTTACTCAGTGCAGTTATTTTAAAGCCAGAGAAAGCTTAGAAGAAGTTGATTGTGTTATCGCTAATCATGATTTAGTACTGGCGGACTTAGCTCTCGGCGGCGGTGCGGTGCTACCAGCTCCAGAAGACGCTATCTATATTTTTGATGAAGGCCATCAATTGCCCGATAAAGCGGTTAATCATTTCGCGCATCATCAGCGTGTAAATAACACTCGTAAGTGGTTGGAGCAAAGTGGCAAGATTTTGGCGAACCTCGGGCAAGAGGCGGGGGAAGCAGCTTACCAACGTGAGATAGATCGTATTCAGCCGATTATCGCCGAGCTAACAGCATTGTTAAATCAGTTATGGATAATGTTTGAAGACATGCTTGGTCCTGAGGGCGACGCGGTCGAAACTCACAACGATGGTCTGCGAATTAGATTTGCCAATGGCCAGTTGCCTGCTGCGGTGATGGCTTTGGCTGGTCAGCTATATAGTTTGTTTTCACGCTTTGAAAATGGCGCTGCGCGAGTCGCTAATTTATTAGATGATGACTTGGCAGGGCATAATTCGATTATTGCCAAAGACGATGCTGAAATTTGGTATCAAGCTGTTGGCTCGATAAAAATGCGGGCACAATCTAATTTAGGTTTGTGGCTTAGCTACTCAACGGTTGATAACAAGGATGAGCCGCCCAGAGCAAGATGGATAACCGCATTGACCAATACGGCGGGAATGGATATTGAGGTTTCCTCCACGCCAATTATGGCATCAGATATGTTGTCCAAAAATTTGTGGCAGCGCTGTTGTGGGGCGGTTGTTACCTCGGCAACGCTGACCGCTTTAAATTCATTTGACCGCTACATAACTCGCAGCGGCGTTCCCGTAAACAGTACCTTTGCGGTAGTGCCTAGTCCGTTTGATTATAATGGTGCCGCCAGTTTACACGTGCCTAATCTAGGAGTGGAGCCAACTGATGCAGAGGGGCATACCCTTGCCATTATAGACTTTGTGCCAAGTTTGTTAGACAGCGGCGAAGGAACGCTGGTGTTGTTCTCGTCACGGCGTCAAATGCTAGGCGTTTATGACGAGCTAGAGCCAGCAGTGCAAAGCCAAGTGTTGTTGCAAGATCATCATCCTAAACACGTACTGCTAGAGTTGCATCGGCAAATTATCAACAAAGGTTTTCCTAGTATTATTTTTGGGTTAGCAAGTTTTGCTGAAGGTATTGATCTACCTGGTAGCTATTGCAGTCATGTAGTTATTGCAAAGATTCCTTTCTCCGTGCCAGATGATCCGGTCGAGGCAGAGCTAGCTGATTGGATTAGACGTAATGGCGGTAACCCCTTTATGGAAATTGCCGTACCTGACGCGGCTATTAAGCTAGTTCAAGCCAGCGGCAGGTTATTGCGCAAAGAAAGCGATACCGGCAGAATAACGTTGTTAGATCGGCGCGTTGTTACTAAGCGCTACGGCCAGGCAATATTAGATTCGCTGCCTAATTATCGTCGTGAGATTGCCTAATTATGCATGACTATACAGCCTTGGCAGAGTGCTTGATGGATCTAGAAACAGAGCTGCGCCGACTGAACCAATGGCAAGCTGAGAGGCCCTCTGCTGAGGCATTGGCTAGTACTCAGCCTTTTTGTGTTGATACGCTAAGCTTTCCACAGTGGGTTCAGTTTGTGTTTATGCCGCTACTAAATATGCTAATTGAGAAGCGCGCACTGTTGCCGATAAAGTCCCAAATAAGTCCGATGGCGGAAGAATATTATAAAGTCGAGGCCATAGACGGGTGCAGATTAGTGGCTTTTTTTGAGCAGCTCGATGGACTGCTAACGCAGTAATATAGCCCCTAGGATTTTTCTACCGCAACAACCATTTTCACTAAATGCGCTAACGAGTTTGTTGCCATCTTCTCCATAACCCGAGACCGATGAATCTCTACCGTGCGCTGACTTATGCCTAAATCTATGGCAATCACTTTGTTGGCTTTGCCGTCTACCATCATCTCCATGACTTGCTTTTCGCGCGGTGTTAGTGATGCTAGCTTGTCAATGATTTTATGACGATGCTCTAATGCTTCTCGATTGGTCTCGTCCAATACCAATGCCATATTTATCTTGTCTAACAGGTCTTGCTCACGATAAGGCTTCTGAATAAAATCTACTGCGCCATGCTGCATTGCTTCTACAGCCATTGGCACATCGCCATGGCCGGTAACGAATATAATCGGCAAAATACAGCCTTGTACATTGAGTTGTTTTTGTAGCTCTAAACCATTCATGCCAGGCATCCTAATATCTAGCACCAAGCAGCCGTTCATATCGACACTATAAGCGTCTAAAAAATCCACAGCTGAATTAAAGCTTTGGCAATTTTGATCCATAGAATCTAATAACAAGGCTAAAGATTCTCTTACCGCTTCATCGTCATCAACTATATAAACTTTTGGATCTAGGGCGGCCATGCGCTCTCCTTATTATATTCATAGCGAGTTATGCCAACCACTATCATACCGACACTTGTTGCCTGCTGACAAATAGAATATATGGCATGCTCAACCTAGGGTGATACACTGTTTTGATTAAGAGAATAGTAAAAATATTGAAACTTAAAGCAAGGCTAATAAATGGCGTCGCGTAAAGGCAATTTGCGCTTTAGATATCAAATAATGATGTTGCTGGTTGCTATTATCGTGGTGATGTTAGTGTCGGCTACCTTGGTGGTGGTGCCGACAGCTATCAGTAACGAAAAACGTCAAGCATTTGATCGGATAAATTCAGCTAATAATTTGAAAACATTATGGTTGCTGCGTGAGTTTGAAGAATTGCAGCGTGGTTTAGTGTCGCTGGCCGCTAACGTTGCTTTGGTAGATGAACTGCGGTTTGTGAATAAATTAGTTGGCCGCAGTGATTCAAGTTTTGAACTGTACCGTCAAATACGAAATAACGAAAAAGGCGAAGATCCGCTTATTGGCGACAAGCTTAGTTTGTATTGGCAGTCACATGCGCGCATTCACCCTTACTTCCGTTTTGTTGAAAGCTCATTCCCTGGTAGTGAAATTCTTATTTTACGACCAGACGATGGCATGGTTATCTACAAGTTAGGTGACAGCGGTCAGTTAATGAAACGCATTCGAAATAATGAAGATTGGGGAGCGTCACTAACGCGCTGTTTTATACGAGCCAAAAACTCTCCCGGTGATGTGGTGTTTGAAGATTTTGAATTAAAGACAGACCTGAGTCCGCATAAAGCATGCGCGGCGGTATTGCTATCAATTGACGGCGAGCCGGAAGCAGTCTTGATTCAGCAATTTTCAGGCGAGTTAATAAACGGCATTATGGCTTTGCGTCCAGGGCTTGGTGATAGTGGTGAAACTTATTTGGTTAATCCAGAAAAACTAATGTTAACCGAATCACGCTTTTCTCCCGATACCTCTGTGATGCAGCAGTTTGTTGATAGCAGGGCAGTGCGCGAGGGTTTAGCTGGTTTTGGCGGACAAAGTATTATTGAAGGCTACAACGGCGAAACTGTATTTTCTGTTTGGCAGCCAATTCGTATCGATATGATGGAATGGGTATTAATCGCAGAAATTAGTGATCATGAGGTTTTTCGCTCATTGCGTGCTAATGCATCGCAACTCTTATTATGGTTGTGGCTAGGTTTCTTAGTGTTACTGGTAGTCGCATATATCTTCTCTCGTCAAACTGAGCGGCCACTATTAGCATTGTTAAAAAATGCTAAGCGGTTAGCTGGGGGTGATTATTCAGATTCGATAATGGAGAAGCCTGGCTCTAGAGAAATTATTGATCTAGTCGGCACCTTTAATGAAATGGCAGCTCAGATTAGAGAGCGAACTGAAGCGCTCAATGCTGCATTAGCGAAAGCCGAAGAAGCATCGCAGCAAGCTGATAGAGCAAATCGAGCAAAAGGTGAGTTTTTATCACGGATGAGCCATGAGCTGCGGACTCCTCTCAACGGGGTGTTGGGCTATTCGCAACTATTACAGCGCGATCAAAACATTCAAGCCGGGCAACGGGAAACTTTGTCTGCCATAGAAAGCTGTGGCCAGCATCTATTAGAGCTAATTAATGATGTACTAGATTTAGAGCGCATAGAGCGTGGCTTGCTGGAAGTAGATATTCAAGCCTGTGTCTTACCGCAGCTATTGCAACGGGTGGTCGATGTGGTGCAGCCCAGAGCCAATGAAAAAGGTCTGCTATTTAGGGTGAATCAAGAAGACATACCGCAAACTATTTGCACTGATGCAATGAAATTGCGTCAGGTATTAATTAACTTGCTAGGTAATGCTATTAAATTTACTGACCATGGTTCGGTAACCTTAAGTGTTACTCGTGTAGCGGGGAAAAATGAGTTACATTTTTCTGTATGGGATACCGGTATTGGCATCCCTGATGATAAACAACAGGAGATATTTAGTCCGTTTGCCCAGACCCGAGAAGGGCGAGAAGCCGGCGGTACTGGTTTAGGTTTGTCGATTACTCGCGAGATTTGCCAAGCTTTGGGTGCTGATTTAAATGTCAGTAGCGAAGTCAATCAAGGTTCAGAATTTGCATTTAGTTTGCCCTATACCGTTGCTGAGGGACCTGTGCCCAGTCCAATAGCTAGCGGCAGTAAATTGCCAGTATTGCCAAAAGGAAAAGTTGTTGATGTATTAGTGGCTGATGACAATGCTACCAATCGAGATATTTTGGCACAGCTACTAACTGCCGCTAAGTTTGTGGTACATCAGGCCGACAATGGTCAGCAAGCAGTAAGTTTTCTGCAAAACCATGATGTTGATTTAGTGCTGATGGATTTACGTATGCCGGTAATGGGTGGTCTTGAGGCAACGCGCATACTGCGGGCTGATAGTATTACAGCGACGATCCCAATCATTGCTATTTCAGCAACAATTCAGCCAGAGTTACATAAAGAAGTGCTTAGTGCTGGTTGTAATGTTTTTGTTTCAAAACCGATAGATATTAATGCGCTGTTCGAACAAATAGCCAAGCTGCTTGATATAGAGTTTGTCGTCGCCCCAGGTGACAACATAGTTGAGGCCGCGCAAGTTACAGAACCAGTTGAGATTGAACTTACCGATATTGAGCAAGAGCAACTGAAAGCTCTGTGTTTTGACATTGAACAAACTGCACGAATGGGTGATGTTTTTGAATTGCGTAAGCAGATCGCTATGTTGGCTGATTTAATGAGCGAAGAGGATGCTAGAGTTACGCATTTACAGCGGCTAGTAGAAAGCTTTTCGATGGATGCAGTGAGAGCCTATTGTCAAACCTTAAGCCAGAAAATTACCGAGTCAGAGCATAGTGAGTAACGATCAACAAACAATTTTATTGGTTGACGATAATCCAACCAATCTAGAAGTCTTATATAAAACACTGGAGAACAAAGGCTATCGTTTACTGGTCGCCAAAGACGGCGTAACTGCTTTAGATATTATCCGCAGTGCGCATCCATCATTAGTGTTGTTAGATGTCATGATGCCTGAAATGGATGGTTTTGAAGTCTGTGAAATCGTTAAGGCTGATGCTGACATTGCGGACGTTGCCGTTGTGTTTTTGTCGGCATTGGGTGATGTTGAATCGAAAGTAAAAGGCTTTCGAGTTGGTGGGGTCGACTATATTTCTAAGCCTTTCCAGGCGGATGAAGTAGTTATGCGGGTGGCGACCCACGTTAAAGTTAAGCGTCTTGAACGTGAGCTGGCGTTAAAAAATCAACGTTTAGAATCTGAAATAGATCGTATTCTTAACAGTATGTCAGAGGGTATTTATGGTATTGCCTTAGATGGCTCGATTAATTATGCAAACCCTGCCGCGCTAAATTTTTGTGGCTGGCAAGAGCAAGAAATTATAAGTAAAAATATTTTCTCAACCCATCTAGGTAAGGCCGCTGTTGATGCCGGCATAAATCAACTCTCGCTTGCTAACGGCAATATTGTAGAGCTGGACAATATTTTTCTAACGCGAAAAGACACTAGTTTGTTTCCAGCCTCAGTATGCTTAACCCCCAACATTGTTAATAATGAGGTAGTTGGTGGTGTATTAGTTTTTAGGGATATTACTGAAAGACTTAAAGACCAGCAGGCATTGAACGCAGCGCAAGATCAGTTAAGAAACCAAAGTCAGCATTTAGCCCATGTAGAGCGTCTTAGCACGATGGGTGAGATGGCTGCCGGTTTTGCTCATGAAGTTAATCAGCCGCTTACCGCTATTGCTAACTATGCTAGCGTTGCCCGGCGCTTACTTGCTAAAGGAATTCCTGAACCCGAAAAAATGGCTGATACCTTGGGTAAAATGCAAACCCAAGCTATTCGGGCTAGCGAAGTGATAGAGCGCTTACGACAATTTGTGCGTACGCCTAAGAGTGAACGTTTTGTCCGTTCGCCCAATCAATTAATTATTGATGTATTGAGTTTGGCGGAGGTGGATAGTCGTAACAATGGCGTACCCATTATATTTATGCCCGAAGATAAAGTTCCTGATGTCTATATTGATGAGGTTCAAATTCAGCAGGTAGCGCTTAATTTATTGCGTAATGGGATGGAGGCGATGAAGGATGTGACTAACAAACAGCAAGGTGTTAGCGTTGTCGTAGAGCCTGTCGAGGGTTTTATAAAAGTGTCGTTTATCGACCAAGGCATTGGCCTAGAAGGGGGTGCGGAAGAAAAACTATTTCATCCATTTTATACGACTAAATCAGATGGTACTGGGATAGGACTGTCAGTATGTGCATCTATCATTCAGCAGCATGGTGGCCAGATTGGCTTTGAACGCAATATTGATGCCGGCACGACCTTTTATTTTGAACTACCGTTATATGTTGAGGCCGATCAGATCAGTCGGTAACTTTACCACGTAGCGATTTAACTCTAGAGCGCTTTGTTTTACCATCCAGCCTGCGGGTCACCGAGCCTCTTGTCGGGCGGGTGGCAACTCTTGCTCGTTGCACGTTTTTTACGCTTTTAACTAGTTCTAATAATCGCTCTAGCGCGGCATTACGATTTTTTTCTTGAGTGCGATGCTGTTGCGCCTTTATAACAACCACTCCTTCCTTGTTTATCCGTTTATCTTTCAACGCGAGTAGTCGCATTTTGTAAAACTCTGGCAAAGACGAAGCACTAATATCAAACCGTAAATGAATAGCACTAGAGACCTTATTTACATTTTGGCCACCAGCGCCTTGGGCGCGAATAGCACTAAGCTCTATCTCGTCGAAGGGTAAAGAAACATTGTTTGATATTGTTAGCATGGTTTTGTCATAGTTTTACCAGTTTTATTACCCTGCAATTTTAATATAGGCAGATATTTTATCGCTATTTGCCAGGTTACCCAAATCATCTAGCAACTTTATTTTACTTAGTATGGGGCCATAATTTTTATAGACAGACTTTACTCGGTCATTGAGTGTTACATTCCTATTGTGTGTTGATTAGAAGACGCCTCAGACTGTTTTAAAAACGCTATCACAGATTAGTTGATTGACGATTTAAAATACCATTTCGATGTGGATGTCGACAGGATTTTTGATGATATCTCGATGGTTTATTTCTAATTCGACCTGTGATTGAATGCCGTTGCGGTTATATAACTCAACAACAATATCATCAATAGAGAGATTCACTGTGCAATTATAAAGCTTCTTTCTAGTTGGTTATGTTGATGCTGTAAGCCCAGTGAAATAGCCTCTTGAGCAAGTGCCAATACTAATGAGTTAGAATCGAAAGCCTTGGCTGTATCGTTAAATAAATTTTTGGAGAACTGATCTAAAACAATGATTTCAGCTAAGCGTTCATAGGCTGATTGTCGCCACTCGAAAGATTCACAGTTGTTAGCTTGCTTACGCAAAATTAAAATTTTCTTTAATAAGATGATTAGAATAACCATCTTTAAGCCGCCAGTTTGATGGTTTATATCATTAAAACGAAAAGATAAAATATCGCCTTATTTCACGAGACTCTCCTTTGCATATAAAATTTTTATATAAGGCATATACTAAAGGACATAAGTGGTCATTTTGCCAGTAATTATTGATTTATAAATATGTTTGTACAACAGTTACACAGCGAGTAATTCAGGAAACTTAGCGCATTAATGCCCTGCGAAAAACTGTGCAGGCATTAATTATTAAAATATGATGTGCGGGGTTGATAAGTTTGGTCACAGCAAACTTAGTTTGTTGGCGCTGAAACCTTGCGGTACAAAAACGATTTCAGCACTTAGTGTGGCTGCATCCAAGGTTTGCTTTCGTCAAAGTGGTTACGAAATTTAAGTTCGTCAATCACCTGGCTGGCAAAATGTTGGTCAATACCATAACTGGGTATTTTGGCTAAATGTAAAATATCCCAGAGCTTTGCACTGCTTAGGTGCTCAATGGCGGTGTCAACCCAGTGGTAAATAACTCTGCCATCTTCTTCAACACAGTGAAAACCACCATTGTTGTTAACTACTAAATAGTCCCTAGGAAGCGAGCTGCTGTTAACGTTGCTATTACTGCTTTGTCTATAATCACTATTGATCATCTTCTTTTCCTCTTTTTTATGTTCAAAAGTAGAATAAATTTTGATGATGACAGTTCGGTTACAGTTCTGTGTCAGTTAGACTAAGATTTATCTTTTTAAATAATAATATCGGTGAACCCATGACCCAGTATTTATTGGCTATAGACCAAGGTACAACAAGCTCTAGAGCGATGATTTTTTCATCTAGCGGTGAAGTTTTAGCTCTTAGCCAGCAAGATTTTGCCCAGCACTACCCTAATGATGGCTGGGTAGAGCATGACTCAAACGAGATTTGGCAGACCAGCTTGTCGTCTATTCAAGGCGCGCTGAAGAAAGCGGGGCTGGTCGCCAGCGATGTTGCTGCCATAGGCATTACCAATCAGCGTGAGACTACGGTCGTCTGGGATAAGGTTACAGGTATGCCGGTATATAACGCTATTGTTTGGCAAGATCGGCGTACCACAGAATATTGTGATGAATTAAAAGTGGCTGGCCATGAAGAGCTAGTCCATCAACAAACGGGCTTATTATTAGACCCGTATTTTTCTGGTACTAAACTGCGCTGGATTTTAGAAAACGTAGAAGGCGCTAGAACCCGCGCAGAAGCTGGTGAGTTGGCTTTTGGTACCATTGATACTTTTTTGCTATGGCATTTAACTGGCGGTCAGACGCACGCAACTGATACCACTAATGCCAGTCGGACTATGATGTTTGATATTCATCGCGGTTGCTGGAGTGATGAGCTACTAGAGCTATTAGCTATTCCGAAAAGTATGTTGCCGATAGTAAAAGACAGTGCTGATAATTTCGGCGAAACAAGCAGCGATATTTTAGGTGCGCCGATAAAAATTGCCGCAATGATTGGTGACCAGCAGGCGGCATTATTTGGGCAAGGTTGCTATCAACAAGGGCAGAGTAAAAGTACGTATGGCACCGGTTGTTTTCTAATGGTCCATACCGGGAATAGTGCTTTACGCTCGCAGCATCGTCTTTTAAGCACTGTTGCTTACAGCATTAAAGGCGACATAAGCTATGCACTTGAAGGCAGTATTTTTATGGCTGGAGCCACTATGCAATGGCTACGGGATGGTTTGAAAGCGATTGCTAGCGCTGCCGATAGCGAAGCCATTGCCAACGCCCAAAACAGTGCCAATGGTGTTTACTTAGTGCCGGGATTTACTGGTATGGGTGCGCCTCATTGGGATCCCAATGCGCGTGGCGCAATTTTGGGGTTGACCCGCGGTAGTACTAGTGAAGACATTGTGGTTGCTGGATTGGAGTCGATTGCCTATCAAACCCGTGATTTATTAGACGCGATTAGAGCTGACGGTATAGAAATTAAAGAGCTGAAAGTGGATGGTGGCATGATTGCCAACAAGTGGTTTGTGCAATTTTTGGCAGATATGTTGGCGACACCAATTAATAGCTCTGCAATGGCCGAGACCACGGCATGGGGTGCGGCGTTGTTAGCCGGTCTACAGGTCGGTATTTACAAAGATTTGGAAGAGCTTAGTACCTTAGTTAGCAGCGCTGAACACTTTTCACCTGCTATGGATCAATCAGAGCGAGATGAAAAGTACCGTGGCTGGAAAAAAGCGATAGGCCGAGTGCTTAATTAATTTTTCGCAGCTTCCAATAAAAATTCTAATAAGGCTTTTTGTGCATGTAGGCGATTTTCTGCTTCGCTCCAGATAACAGTGTCTGGGTTATCCATTAGCTCTGCGCTAATCTCTTCGCCGCGATGTGCCGGCAGGCAATGCATATAAAGTGCATCAGGAGCTGCTATATCTAGCAGCTCTTGGTTTATCATATAACCTTTGAATTTATCTTGTCGTACCATTTGTTCGGCTTCTTGTCCCATTGACGCCCATACATCGGTAACTAACAGATCAGCATCTTTGCTCGCCTCAATGGGGTCTCGCACAATACTGACTCTGTCTTGATTGGCTGCTAACAACTCTTGCGCCGGCTCAAAACCTTCAGGGCAGGTAACCACAAGCTGGAAATCAAACTGTCTGGCGGCATTGATATATGAATGGCACATATTATTACCATCGCCAACCCACACCACCTTTTTACCTTTGATCGAACCGCGTTGCTCAACATAGGTTTGAATATCTGCAAGCAGCTGACATGGGTGGTACTCGTCAGTTAGCGCATTAATTACTGGTACTTGTGAGTTTTTTGCAAAGCGTTCAATAATGTCATGACCAAATGTTCTGATCATCACTATATCGACCATTGAAGAAAGTACTTTCGCGCTGTCTTCAATTGGTTCGCCGCGACCAAGTTGGGTATCGCGTGAGGATAAAAATAAAGCGTGTCCACCAAGATGAGACATGCCAGTTTCAAAAGATACCCTCGTTCGGGTAGATGATTTTTCAAAGATCATACCCAGTACCTTTCCTTGGTAAGGCTGATAAAGCTCGCCGGCATAATATTGTTTTTTTAGCTCAATTGCGCGTTGGATAATACCTTCCAGTTCGCTGGGAGATAAATCTAATAAAGTTAAAAAGTGTCTAACGGCCATAGTCAATAATCCTATTAATTGGCGCTTAAGAGTTGGCGTCTGCTAAATGTTCGCAAATAACCGCACTTAGTTTTTCAACTAGAGTGCTTGCATCATCATTGCTTAGATTAAGCGGCGGCAGCAGTCGAATAATATTGCCAGCAGTGACATTAATAACCAGCCCTGCCACTAAAGCTTTACTGACCAGTTCTGGGCAGTCAGTGTCTAACTCAATCCCAATCATCATCCCTTTACCACGCACTTCTTTAACACCAGCTACTGCTGCAAGATGAATAGAAAAATTAGCAACTAATTGCTCGCCAGTTTGTTTTGCGAGTGCGCATAAATTGTTTTCAAGCAGTACATCAATCACCGTGCTAGCCGTGTGACAGGCGAGTGGGTTGCCGCCAAATGTCGAGCCGTGATTACCCGGTTGGAATAAATTAGCGGCTTTTTTTGCAGTTAAGCAGGCTCCAATGGGCATGCCGTTACCAAGCGCCTTAGCGCTGCTCACTACATCCGGTAAAATCCCCTCTTGTTGAAATGCAAAAAAACTGCCGGTGCGACCAATGCCAGTCTGAATTTCGTCCACCATTAACAACCAATTATTTTTGTCACAAATTTCACGTAACTGTTTTAAGTAGCCAGCAGTAGGAATTATCACGCCGCCTTCGCCCTGCACGGGCTCTACTAATATTGCGACAATATTGTTGCTAGTTGCGGCAATGCTTTCTATGGCTGCAACATTGTTATAGGGCGCGCGGACAAAACCGCTAACTAGGGGTTCAAAGCCAGCATGTACCTTTCTACTGCCGGTAGCACTTAATGTTGCTAAGGTGCGGCCATGAAATGAATTCTCCATAACAATAATAGAAGGCTTGTCGATACCATTCTTATTGCCGTAAAGACGCGCTAACTTAATAGCGGCTTCATTTGCCTCTGCACCAGAATTAGAAAAAAATACGTTTTCCATCCCAGAATTTTTACATAGCTTATCGGCTAGCTCTTGCTGGCGACCAATATGATAAATATTAGAGGTATGAACCAGCGTAGCAGCTTGCGCGCTAATTGCCTGAGTGATTTTAGGATGGCAATGACCAAGGTTACACACGGCAATACCCGCCAGCGCATCTAAGTATGCCTTGCCATCAGTGTCATATAACCACGAGCCCTCACCTCTTGAAAATTCAATAGGCAGCCTCGCATAGGTGTTCATTATTGTGCTCATTGCTAAAATCAAATCCTACAAACGCAAAAAGGCAGCAAATAGCCACCTTTAAAAAGCAATTTTACTGCTAATGTCCAGTTTTGGCAACGTTTTAGCGATACTTGTTAGAAAGACCTAGTAAAATAGTCAGGATTTTTATTATTGGCTTGGGTACAATATGCAGCCTGCCGTTTAAGGCACTGTTAAATTTATATTTAGGCGCCAGCTAGTGGCGTCTTGAGGTGAGGTTCATGGATATTATCGATACAATTAAAGACCAGCTTGAAAGCAATGCGATTCTGCTCTACATGAAGGGTAGCCCTAATGCGCCACAGTGCGGTTTTTCAGCGCGCACAGTGCAGGCACTAATGGCTTGCGGTCAGCGGTTTGCATATGTTGATATTTTGTCTAACCCAGAAATCAGAGCAAGCATGCCGGCTTATGCTAATTGGCCTACGTTCCCTCAGTTATGGGTAGATGGCGAGTTAATAGGCGGTTGTGACATTATCTCTGAGATGCATGAAAGTGGTGAGTTGAAAACTTTGATTGACGAAAGTGCGGCTAAATCTGCTGACTAGATTGTCGTAAACCAATTAAGCCACCTGCGGGTGGCTTTTTTGTACTTGATCAAAAACGATTGTATGTTGATGCCAATCTACTAATATTAATCGGGGTAATTGGTGTTGATATCTTATTTGTCTCACATGTTAAAGTAATACGCACATATCTTATCGAGATAAACGCATGCTGGGGGCTTGAAAAAGGCAAAAATTATGGTTTTCAAATAGCTAAATCAATGCATTGATAATTATTTACGTAGCATTTCAATATGTGGTATATCATCTTCTTTATAAGGTTCTGACGAGACCGTAAAGCCAAGGTCGGCATAAAACTTTTCTAAATATTGTTGCGCTGAAATACGAATACCTTGTCGCTTATAGTGATGCTCTGTTTGCTCAATCGCATAGTCCATCAAGGCAATGCCTATACCAAGCCCCCTAAATTTCTTAGCAGTAGCGACTCTGCCGATAGCTGGCTCTTGATATTTTTTACCTGGATATATAACGCGGCAATAGGCTGCTAACTCACCATCATCGTTGCGGCCACAGACATGCCATGCATGTTGGTCTAAATAATCCAAGTCTTGATAGGCGCACTCTTGTTCAAGTACAAATACGGTTTCTCGTAGCCTCAGTATTTCGTAAAGCTCAGTTTTAGTTAAATCGTCAAAACTTTGCCATTGCCAGTTCAGCATATTGTTACCTTTTATTGTTGTTGCCGCCTACGCTAGCAAAACTCGTAGGCTATGCCTAGTGGTTATTTGCGTTATGAGGCTTCCACAATTGTTCCTTAATTGATGCCATTTTGTTACCCATTTGCTGGTTAGTTTAGCGGAGTTTATCGACCTAGGTAGTTATTATGAAAATAATAAGTAACTTAATACAAACTCTTACATTTTGTTATCTGTTAGTTGCTTGCAGCGGAGGTGGTAGCAGCGATAGTGCTACTGAAGCAGTTGATGAAGCAGTAATAGCAGCGGTTGAGAGTGAAATTACAGCGCAGCCAGATGCGCAAGATATTGAACTTATGGCTTTAATCAATGCTGTAGGATTAACTGGAGACCCTTCGGTCGGTAGAGACTTGCCGGATATTACCAGCGCGATGGCGCAGCTAGGTAAACAGCTTTTTTACGCCAAAAATCTAGGGGGCGTACAAGATACTGCTTGCGTTTCGTGTCACCATCCAACATTAGGTGGAGGTGATAATCTATCTCTGTCGGTTGGAGTTAGTGCGGTCGATAGCACTGGCGCGCTAGATTCGAATGGTTTGGGTCTCGGTCGTTTTCATTTGGCAGTAACAGGTCTGCCAGCAGTGCCACGCAATGCGCCAACAGTGTTTAACGCAGGCTTATGGGATAAAGCTATGTTCTGGGACTCGCGCATTGAAAGTGTTGCCGGGGAGGCTGATCAAAATGGGAGCGGTGGCGCCATTGTCACACCGGATTCAGCAAATTTCACCACTGCCGATATTACCTTAGCGGCGGGTACTACATTACCAGCAGCGCAGGCGCGCTTTCCGGTTACCTCTGTTGATGAAATGCGAGGTACATTTTTAGCTACTGATAGTAATGCAAATTTAAGAGCGGGCTTATCCTCTCGGTTGCAGAATGTTGCGCAGTGGCAAACAGCTTTTGCCAGCGTATTTGGCGACCCCGCAATTAGTTATGATCGAATTGGGTTGGCGTTAGGAGAGTTTGAGCGATCAATGGTGTTTATTGCCAACCCTTGGAAGGCGTATATAGAGGGAGATAACACGGCATTAACCGATGAGCAAAAAGCTGGAGCGATACTATTTTTTACCTCTCAAAACGATGGCGGTGCTGGCTGTTCACGTTGTCATAGCGGGGATAATTTCAGTGATGAAGAGCATCATATTGTCGCGTTCCCTCAAATTGGCGCAGGCAAGGGCAACGATAGTGGCAGTGGCGCGACCAACGACTTTGGTCGTGAGAATATCAGTGGTGACACCGCAGATAGATTCCATTTTAGAACAGCAAGCTTGCTTAATGTGGGCGTTACCGCACCTTATAGTCATGCCGGCGCATATCAAACATTGGCTAAAGTATTGGCCCATTATGATAATCCTCGCCGCGAGGTTAATGAGTTTTTCGGTGCTGTCGGAGGAGTGCCATTTGTTACTAATTCAGAATTTTGCGCGTTGCCGCAAGTTGTTGATCTAGTGACCTTTGGCGGCTTGGATTGCGAGACTATGTATCCGTCTGCCTATGCTGACTCTATTGATGCGGTGGATAGGTTAAATACTAACGGCATAACTTCTAGTGTGCTGCCAGCTCCGAATATAAATAACAATGAACGTGATTCTATCGTGGCATTTTTAGAGGCTTTAACGGATCCGTGTGTTGTTGACAGAGCTTGTTTAGATCCATGGATTGTTGATGTTGATGACGTGGGTAATTTTCCAGACGCTGTTCCACTCATGGCTCAAGATCGAGATAATGTTGAACTATAGTATTAATCGCCTCTTGCTAATAAGAAATGGCGCAGCAATAGCTGCCCCCTTGATCTAATTAATAGCTCCTTTGCGTATTTATCATGCATGAATACCGACGGTAACGGGTGTATCATGTTCCCTCAAAAATGATATAGCTATAAGTGGATTGGCGTGAGCGAAAAAAAACGAATCATAGTTGGAATATCTGGAGCATCAGGTGTGGTGTATGGCATCCGTATGCTAGAGCTGCTGCGTGAGGCTGATGTTGAAACGCATTTGGTAATGACTAAGTCTGCCGAGATGACCATGGCTTATGAAACAGATTATAAAGTTGAAGATATTCGAATAATGGCGGATCAATTTCATTCGGTTAAGAATGTTGGTGCGTCCATTGCCAGTGGCTCATTTCCTAGTTTGGGAATGATTATTGCGCCATGTTCAGTGCGCACCATGGCTGAAATTGCAACTGGTGTAACCTCATCATTATTAACCCGCGCCGCTGATGTAGTGTTAAAAGAGCGCCGCAGGCTAGTATTAATGGTGCGAGAAACTCCACTTCATACTGGCCACTTACGCACTATGACAGCGCTATCTGAAATGGGCGCTATTATTGCTCCCCCTTTACCCGCGTTTTATACCAAACCTGAATCGATTAGCGATATTGTTGATCACAGCGTTGGCCGAGTATTAGACTTATTCAGCATCGATACCGGGGTGGTGAAGCGCTGGGGCATTGACTCCGGGGTTTAGTTAAACGTGGTCGCTAGCTAAAGTCAGTCGTTGGGTGTGATCTCACCACTTTTTAGTTTTTGTTGATATACTTTCAGTTCACGCTTAATAGTCGGTGCCAGCATATAGAGCCCCAGAATATTAGGCAGTGCCACAATGAAGACCATGGCATCTGAAAAATCCAGTACCGCATTGAGTTCAATAGTGCAGCCTAGTGCGACGAAGCAGCAAAATATTAGCTTGAAAAGCGCTTCAACAATTTTTGATTCACCAAAAATATAAGTCCAGCCTTTCATGCCATAGTATGACCATGAAATCATGGTAGAGAAGGCGAATAAAATCGCAATGAATGATAGCGGTATAGTAGACCAGCTAATAGTTTCCTTAAACGCCTGTGCGGTAAGTTCTATTCCTTGTACTCCTTCGCTTTCCATTCCTGGCTGATAAACCGTCGTTAGGATAACCAGTGCGGTTAGGGTGCAAATTACAATGGTGTCGATAAAGGGTTCCAGCAGGCTTACATAGCCTTCAGTAGCGGGCTCTTCGGTACGTACCGCCGAGTGTGCAATAGGTGCTGAACCAATCCCAGCTTCATTAGAAAATACCGCTCGCTGTACCCCCAGAATCATTACCCCGAGGACGCCGCCGGCGGTTGCTTGAGGGTTAAACGCTTCGGTAAATATTGCGCTAATAGCCCAAGGTAATTTGTCAGCATTTAAAGCGATTATGACCACTGCGGCGATTAGGTATGTCACTGCCATGAACGGCACTAGCTTACTAGTGACCTTAGCAATGCTTTGAATTCCACCAATAATAATCAATCCAACGGCTGAGGCTATGACTAAGCCAAACAGCCAGCCTTTGTCGACAAACCAGCTTGTTTCGCCGCCAGTGGCAAATAAAAGCTGCTGAAAGGCTTGATTAGACTGGAACATATTACCAATGCCCAGGCAGCCAATAACAATCGCGATGGCATAAAACATGCCCATTGGTTTGGCTAAAAAACTCAGCTTATGTAGATGGAAGGCTGCTTCTAAATAATACATTGGCCCGCCAGACACAGAGCCATCTGGATGAAGCTGTCGGTAGCGAACTCCGGCGTAGCATTCGACAAACTTGGTCGACATACCTAAAAATCCTGCTACTAATAACCAAAAAACAGCGCCGGGGCCACCAATAGTGATAACGATAGCTACGCCGCCAATATTACCAATGCCGACGGTGCCTGATACCGCAGTTGTTAGCGCTTGAAAATGACTGACTTCGCCATCGTGATCAGGGTTATCATAATCGCCACGAGTTAGCCGCAGTGCATGCCCAAAACCACGGATGTTTAAAAAGCCAAAGTAAAAGGTAAAAAATATTGCTGCGATTAATAACCACAGAACAATCAGTGGCATTTGGGTACCAAAAATTTCAGCTTTATAAAAAATAAAGTTAGCTACAGTATCGGTGAGCGGTTGGACGAATTCGTTTATATTTTGATCAATGCCAGCGGCGTGGACATTAGCGGCAAAAATAACCATTAAGGGGGGTACCAGCCAGCTCATGGTATGAGATAATTTTTGTTTCAATTGCTGAATAAATCGACGGTTAATCGAAACAGTCGTTGTAAAGATCAAAGGAAGCCCCAGATAATAGTAATCTTGATATCTACTAACAGCTTATCACGCTTAACATCGCTAACCATGTATCATGGCTGCAATAGATAAAATTTAACACCGAACAGCAAGGCTATAACTTATGACCTATACCATTGGCATTTTAAACGCAGATGAAGTGCGCCCGGAGCTTGAAGCGACATACGGCGACTACCCCGCAATGTTTACTGAATTACTAAAGAGCGCAGATTCGGATATAAATATAGTCACTTACAATGTAATGAAAGGTGAATACCCAGCTAATATTGATGAAGTGGACGGCTATTTACTGACCGGCAGTAAGTTTAGTGTTTATCAAAATGAAGAGTGGATTAAAAAACTTGGTGAATTTATATTTGGCTTAAATGCCAGAAGGAAAAAGCTAGTCGCTATTTGTTTTGGCCATCAAATGGTAGCGCATTTTTTAGGCGGGCAAACCCAAAAGTCTGATAAGGGTTGGGGCGTTGGCGTACAAACTTGTACCCTCTATGAAGACATCGCAGGATTTGCCAATGCAGGTGAGTCGGTAAGCTTTCTGGCCACCCATCAGGACCAAGTAATGCAGACAGCTACTGGCGCAAAAGTATTGGCGGGTAATGATTTTTGTCCCAATATGATGACCAGTATCAATGATCATGTTCTGACTATTCAATGGCATCCAGAGTTTGCTAAAGGCTATGCTGAGAGTTTATTACATATTCGTCGCGAGGTAATTGGGGAAGAAACATTTCAAGTCGCAATGGACAGCCTAGAGCAAGATATCGATAACGATAAATTCGCTCGCTTAGCGATGGATTTCTTTCGTCGCTAAGCTTTGTGCGGCAGGCTTAATAGGGCTTGTCGCCATCAATGGTAATACGTTCTAGCTGACGGTGCGCTGGGAAATAATCATTAACCGGCTTATGCTGAGTGCTGCGATTGTCCCAAATAGCAAGGCAGTTAGGTTGCCAATTAAAGCGGCAGGTGTATTCAATGGTCGTTACATGCTGATATAGGAATTCTAAAATCGCTGCGCTTTCAGCTTTTGGTATACCTACAATTTGAGTAGTGAACAGCGAATTCACAAAAATAACCTTTCTACCGCTTTCAGGGTGCACTCGAATTACTGGGTGTTCAACCGGCGGATTTTCCGCTATTGCATTCGCTAGACGCTCCGCTCCGCCCGGCTCCGCTATACTCTCTTTAAAGCCATGGCGGAAATCATGAATAGCGACTAAACCTTCAAGCATATTTTGCATGGACTGAGAAAGCCCATTGTAAGCCGTTGCCATACATGCCCACATTGTATCGCCCCCTTTGGCTGGGATAATTTTAGAGCGCAGCAGAGTTCCTAGCGGTGGATGCTTGCGAAATGTCATATCGCTATGCCAAGCTTCAATTTTTGTAGGCTTGTCCCGAGTGCTTTCTAATACAGTAATTTCCGGAAAATCTGTAACTGTCGCGTAGGCCGGATGAGTTTGCAGGGGCCCAAAGTATTCAGCAATTCTTTTCTGTTGGGCATGGCTTATATCCTGGTCACGAAAAAATATTACGCCGTATTGAACGAGTAGCCGCCTAATTTCGGTAAAAGCCTCAGGGCTAATGTTAGCAGTAAGATCAATGCCGCTAATCTCGGCGCCAAGTGCGCCAGCAATGGGTTTAATATCAAGCATCGGTATCACTTAATTTGCATGGGTTATGTAACCATCATTTTAGCAGTAAGTTGGTATCGCAGATAGTATTGTCGTTAGCTGGCGTTATTAGTGGCGGCAGTTGGTTGCTGCACTGCGAACTTAATGCTAGCTACAGTAAAGTGTTCTGTTCGGCCTCGGTAAGCAGTTTTACCTCGATGCCTTCCCTTTGCCCATAAACTACCGAAAAATATAGTACGTTTTGTACATAGCGACGAGTTTCATTGAAGGGAATAATTTCAGTCCATACATCGGCTGGAATAGCTCCGGCTGATTTTTTTAGCCATTGGCGACTGCGGCTTGGCCCGGCATTATATGACGCCGTAGACAAAATTCTATTGTCGTCAAAATTGTTCATCAGATAACGATAATAGCTGGTGCCTAGCTGAATATTTTTTTCCGCTTCCAATAGCTGCCGCTCATGACGATAATTAATGTTGCTTTTCCTAGCGATATATTTTGCTGTTTTTGGCATTAACTGCATCAAGCCCTTTGCCCCACTCGGCGATAGTGCGTCGGTAGCAAAAGAGCTTTCCTGTCGGCTTAGTGCAAGCATTAGTTCAACCGGTAGTTGGTATTTAGTCGCGCTTTTTCTATACAGATCAACGTAGTCAGATGGGAATCGCAAGGTTAAGTCATCCCATTGTTTGACAATAACAATGCCGTAGGCAGCTTGGCTATGCCAGCCCCAGTCGCTGGCCAATTTAGCAGCAGCGATCATAGTGTCGGCATCGGCTGTTTGTGACATATACTGCCATTCACGGCGGGCGCTAGTGTATTCCTTGAGTAAAAATAGTTCTCTGCTGCGGATCAGTGAAGCGTTATTACTTACTTTTTCCCAGATGGCTTTAGCGATAACTACCGGCTTATCTTTTAGTAAATATGGTTGTGAGACTTTATCTGCAGCCAGATAACCAAAGAAGCTTCTTTCTTGTGCCAGTTGTTCAAATTGTGCAATAGCAATACTGGTATCTTGCGGCGATAGCTGCTCTTCCGCTCTCGCTATCCAATATTTCCAACGATCAGTTGCTTGGCTTTTGGCCGGCAGTCTTTTGATCCAGTAGCGCACGCTGGCCCAATCTAGTGTGGCCAGAGCTTTTCTGATTCGATTTTCTACTAGGCTTGTTGTTTCGGGGTTGATTGATGAGCGCAATAAATCGTCAGCAATACCATCGTGCATATTTTTATACAAGTATTTGAGTAGGTTAGTAACTACATAGCTTGTTTCACTGTCGCTAAAGTCTATTTTTTTCGAATAATCTAGCCATAAATTAGTAGCTTTACGGTCAGAGGTTTTAGCCAAGTGTGCTATAGAATGTTGGATTAACGCGGTGTTGACAGTCAAATTATCGGTATATTTTTCTTGCTTAGCAATTAATACTGGATTGCGATGAGTAGTGTAATAAAGTTCGGCCTTATCTTTGTAGTCAGGGCTAACAAAAAAGCGTTTTAAATATCTTGCCAGCACAACTTCATGGTTTATAACCGCGTCGGTAAGGCGCTGCCAGGCAATGTCTTCAGTGATAAGGTTTTGTTTAATGACAACGCCAAACATTTTATCGCAAGCTTTCGGTTGGGATTTGCCTACTTTCCATAAAGCTAATGTCGCTTCAAGTGCTTGCTGTTTGTCGCCATTACGGTAACGCGCGTACTGATAAAAGCATTGCTGCTCAGTAGTTGCATTTTTAGCTACGTAATAGATGATAAATTGCTGCCATTTGTCACGCTTACGCAAGTTTTCGAGCCATATATAACGAAGTCGTTTGCCCAGTGAAGAGTCACTATGATGCTTTAAGAACTCATCAACTCGGCTTGATTTGACGTGACGTAAATGTGCTGCTATGTAGGCATATTCTAAATAGGGTGCTAGGGGATAGTCTGCTAATTCAGTTTGCAGCTCTGCAAATTTCAGCCGTTTGCCTGTGGCGAGATAGCTTTTCGCCTGTTCAAATTTCGCCCTTTCTTTGACGTAAATCTGAGTTGGATTTACAACGGGAGTGATTTCTTCTAACTGCGTAGCTACTGCTGTCGAGCTGTAATTTGGAGCCACAATATTTACAGCGGTTTGGGCTGAGCTGATACTTGTAATAATGATCAGTGGCAAAAGAAAGGATAGCTTGTGGAGCATTATTAGAGTGTTTCCGTTGATCCTTTAATGATTTGTACAGATAGATTGTTGTTGCTAAGTTAACTTCGATTGTAACAGCCGATAATTTCATTGCTAGCTTTTCAGTGAAATTTAAAACGGCCATGTGGAATTCTCGGCACCACCATCAACTTCGATAATTTTGCCGGTAACCCAGCGACAAGCAGGGCTGGCTAAATATAACGCAGCCGCGGCAATATCTATTGGCTCGCCAAGTGATTTCATAGGTGTTAAGTCGGCCATTTTTTGCCTGCTGTCAGTGTCTAGAAATTGGTTGAGAGCATCAGTCATAATACTGCCTGGGGCGATAGCATTAACGCGTACTAGTGGCGCTAGCTCAGCGGCTAGTAATTTAGTCATCTGAGTTAAGGCTGCTTTGGCCGTACTATAAGATAAAAAACCAGAGCTTATATAACGCGCTGCCCCCGATGTGATATTAATGATACAGCCGTTTTCATTGGCGCACAGATGGGGCAGTGCCATTCGACTCAGATTGAGCGCGCTGGTGACATTAAAATGATGATCTTTATTGTAAGTCTCACCATCGGTGTCACTCAGTGAGCGAGGGAAGGCGCCACCAGCATTATTAATTACAATATCAATGCGGTTAAACTCTGACATAGTGACAGCTACTAAGTTTTGTAGTGCTTGTTCATCGACAACATTACATTCAATAGCCAGTGCCTTAACTCCGAATTGCCTTGCTAGCTGGCAGGTTTGTTCTAGGTCAGATTTTGTGCGTGCAGCGCAGACTACATGGGCGCCAGCTTCTGCAAATATTAGCGCAATAGCTCGGCCTAAACCTTTGCCCGCGCCTGTGATAACGGCTACTTGGCCCTGGAGGCCAAATAATTGTTGAATAGACATAGTGTTAGCCTGATTAAATATTTGGCTATCAGTGTATCGCGCTAGCTATCACCCGAGATTTAAATTTAATTTATTTTTCCTTACTTAGGTAAGCGCTTAACGGTGGGTTTGTGGATTAAGTGGGTATAAACTAACAGTATATTTATTGATAAAGGTGATGAAATGAGTGAAGAGAAAATACGTCAGGAAATAGAAGAGCTTCGCCAAGAACTTGAATCGGCCAGTGATATAAGTCTGGCAAGCAAAGATAAATTATTAGTGCTGGTAGGCGGCATTGAAGCTCAGTTACAGTCAAAAGAGCAGCATAGCTTGGCCGATCAAGCCGATGAGATGATTGCTGACTTTGAAGTATCCCACCCGACACTGGCCGCTGTCATCAAGCGGACAATGGAAACGCTTGCCAATATTGGTATTTAACCGCTAACCTTAAGATGAACAGGAAATTTCTAAGGTCTTTCCCCCATCTGGTGGACTACTGGCATAGTGTTCAAATTCAGGGTGGTCATCATAGGGTGCGCTAAGCACTGTTAATAAATTTTGTACATCACTAAAGTCTTTTCGCACGGCTGCATCAATAGCAGTTTGAGCTAAATAATTACGCAGTATAAATTTGGGATTTACCTTATTCATCGCTTGGCTGCGAATCTCGTCTGCGCTGTTTTCTATCAGCAGTCTCGCTACATACTGATAGGCCCATGCGTCGAATGCTTGTCGGTCAACAAAGTTGTTGCGTAGGGCTTCATTGCTGCCGTCTTGCTTAAATTTAGCGAGGGATCTAAAGGTGTTAGTGTAGTCAGATTGGTTACTAGCCATCAGATCCAAAAGGCCTGAAATCAATGTTTTATCGGTATCATGTTCTTTTGTGAGCCCCAGTTTAGCGCGCATTACGGAGGAGAACGTTGTTACCAGCTCTGGCTCATACAGATCAAGGCTAGCAACGACTTCTTCTTTGCTCACTAAGGTAGATAACGACTGTGCTAAGGCGTTTAAATTCCATAAGCCAATGCTGGGTTGTTGATCGAAGGCATAGCGGCCATTGGTGTCTGAGTGATTGCAGATAAATTTGGGTTGGTAATCGTCTAAAAAAGCGAACGGGCCGTAGTCAATTGTTAACCCCAGTATCGACATATTATCGGTGTTCATAACGCCGTGACAAAAGCCTACGCTTTGCCAATGGGCTATTAGTTTTGCCGTCGAGGAGACCACATATTGCAGTAAACCTGCATAGGGGTTTTCTAGCTCTAGTAAATCGGGTAGGTGATTACTAATTACATGGTCAGCTAATTGCTTAACATGATCGGGCCGGTTGGTGTAATGGAATACTTCGAACGAGCCAAAACGGATATGACTTGGTGCGATTCGCGCGATCACCGCTGCGGTTTCTACTTCCTCGCGGTATACCGGCATATCACTGCCAACTAAACTTAATGCGCGAGTAGTAGGAATGCCTAATCCGGCCATGGCTTCGCTGCATAAAAATTCTCGAATGCTCGAGCGCAGCACAGCACGCCCATCGGCAGAGCGTGAATAAGGAGTGCTGCCAGCGCCTTTTAATTGGATATCGAAGTGCTGGCCTTGGCTAGTCGTAATGTCGCCAAGTAATAATGCGCGGCCGTCGCCTAGCTGGGGGTTGTAGACGCCGAATTGGTGACCAGAATACAATGCTGCCAATGGCTGCATTTGCGCTAGGACTTTGTTACCGCTCATTAACGCGACAAAGTCGTCAGATTTAATATCGCTTAATTCCAATAAATTAGCGCAGCTTTGACTGACCGCAATAAGGTAAGGGTCACTAATACCAAGGGGGATTACCTTGCTATAAAATTCTTCCGCTAATGCGGCGAAGTGGTTACTGAAATGTAGTTGGTCAAGGCTAGGCAAACGCAGGCTCCATACTTATTGGCATCGATAATATCACCATATTATACGTAAACTGTTATTATTAGGGCTGCTATTTAAGATGGTTATTAAAGTCGATGTTAGTGCTATTAATAACATCGTTAATAATATTACTGCTGTACTAAATTAAGTGATTGGAGATATGCGTGGAAAAGCCAAAATTTAGATTTCGCCGGCTACGTCAAAGTAATGGTCTGCGAGCATTAATGCGTGAAACACGAGTACATGCAGAAGATTTGATTCTGCCGATATTTGTTGAAGAAGGTATTGATACGCAAGTAGCTATAGCCAGTATGCCTGGTGTAGTGCGCTACCCAGAAAGTGGTTTGGCGGAGGCAGTTGTTGATGCTTGGAGTAGTGGCGTGCGGGCTGTGCTGTTGTTTGGTGTGTCGCATAATAAAGATGCCTGTGGCAGCGATAGCTGGGATGACGATGGTTTAATGGCGCGAATTATTCGCAGCGCTAAGCTAGCTCGGCCAGAGATGGTGGTTATTAGTGATAATTGTTTTTGCGAATATACTGATCATGGTCACTGTGGAGTGGTTGAAAATGATGATGTGGCGAATGATCAAACCTTAGAAAATTTGGTTAAACAAGCGCTAGTGGCAGCAAACGCTGGCGCCGATATGATCGCGCCTTCTGGAATGATGGATGGCATGATAGCGGCGTTGCGTGCTGGTCTAGATGAGGCAGGGTTTGGCCATACGCCTATTATGTCTTACTCTACTAAGTTTGCCTCGGCCTTCTATGGCCCATTCCGTGATGCAGTCGATAGCACGTTCAAAGGCTCGCGCGATACCTACCAAATGAGCGTGGCTAATGGCCGTGAGGCGGTAGCCGAGTCGGTGCAGGATGAAGCGGAAGGTGCTGATATTTTGATGGTTAAACCAGCTACAGCCTTTTTGGATATAATTTATCGAATCCGTCAAAATACCACTAAGCCATTGGCGGTTTATCACGTAAGTGGTGAGTACGCGATGATAAAAGCGGCGGCAGCGGCGGGGGTGATTGATGAAGATGCTGTGGTGGACGAGACCATGATCGGGTTTAAGCGCGCTGGTGCTGATTTGATTATTACCTATTACGCCAAAGAGTTAGCGGCTAAGCTAAAAATCCAATAACTGACTTACCAAACTGAGATTTGAATCACGGTAGCTTCTGCTTATCTATTTATAATTAACCACCTAGAAATTTCGTTTTTGAGGTCAATTATGTTTCAACAAACCGTCAGTCAGTTACCTTTTGACAAGCAGGCGTCAGTACTGGGTCGTGTCCCGCTGTTAAGAGAATTACAGCAGTTAAATGAAGATCAATATCAAAATGTCCTCATGGCTTGCTCGTTGGTGGAGTTAAACCAAGATGAACTGGTATTTGAGCGCGGTGCGCGCGATCAGAGCTTATGTTTTTTACTGACCGGCGAGCTGTCAGTATATTCGCGCGAAGCTCAGGGGCGTCCGCTTAATAATATCCTTGCCGGAGAAATGTTTGGTGATCTAGCGATTCTCGATGGCGCTGAAAGAAAGGTAACGGTCGCTGTGGCCAAAAATACTTTAAAGGCATCATTTCTAAAAATAGATTTCGAATTATTCGGCGACGTAAATGATTTCAGTTTGATCAATTTAGCGACCAAGATAAAATTTTATCGCGCCATTGTGTACGCTATTCGCTGGCGTATAGAGCTTAAAAAAGCGGACAATAAACTTCACCCACTGATGCCTTTGATAAAAAAAGTAGAGGTGTTTGCCGGCGGCAAGGACTCTATAGCTGAATTGCAGTCGCTGTATTTACAGGCTAGGCAGCTTGCTTGTCTACTGACTGGCTGGGATGGTAATAGTTATTGTGATGAAGCTACGCTGCAGAATATACGCAACAGTTAGCGACTAATCCAAAAATACTAAGTCTTTCAACGACAGATATAAGTTTTCGGTTATCCCATCTACTTGCTTAAGTTGCTCGATGCGCTCGAAAGGGCGCGCCTCAATAATCCGCTCGGCAACTACCGCACCTACTTTGGGAAGTTTTCTTAAAACGCCTTTGCTCGCCGAGTTTAAACCTACTTTTACTGGTGGTGAATTACTGGGTTCAGCTTTGTTGGTCTTGGTGATATTACTAGTACTTGTTGTCGGCCCAGTTTGATCTAACTTGGTAAGTAGCTTGCTAAGATTATCGGCTACATTGCGTTGACGATCGTTGGCTTCTTCTAGGTGTTGTTGGATATTCCATAACAACCAGACAACTGCTATTAATAGTAAAATCGTAATCATAATCCCTGCTCCTAGCTTATAAGGTACGTTACTTTAGTGTAGCCGTTAATAAAACTAAGCGAAAGATTTTAGGCCTGTCCTGCGGCCCAATAGTCTTGCCACTTGGTCATAACTTTTTCTGGATACCAAGTTTTGCCGGTGCTGCCGTTATAGCGGGCAAGGGCGCGAGACAAGTGGCCGTTTTCTTTATCAAGATAAAACTTAAGAATAGTGCAGCCGTAGCGTAGGTTAGTTTCGATATGGGCAAAATTGTCATCTTGGCGGCCAAGTTCTTTTTTCCAAAATGGCATTATCTGCATCAATCCCTGAGCGCCAGCTACCGAGAGCGCAAACCGATCAAAACGGCTTTCTATGTGAATAAGCGCAAGAACTAGGTCTGGCTGTAAACCTGCTTTAGTGGCTTCATAGTGAACTGTGCGTAAAATATGTATGCGTTCTTTGCTATCACTGACAAAAGGCTCTAGTCGCGTTGACATATCTAGCAACCAAACTTCGGCTGAGTATTTATCCTCAAAGCTTTCTGAAGAGTCTATTGCCTGTTGTAAATAATTACGTAGCTCTAGCTGCTCATCATTTAAGTTCAATATTGTGGTGCTGTTAGCTACAGTAGTCGCGCAGAAAAAACACAGTAAAGTAACAAATAACTGATAGTAGACTGTATTTTTTAGCGGTGGTCTCATAATGTCAACTACGTAGTTGCTGCAATAAGTGGTCAAGCATTTTGTCTGCGTTTACAATGGTATTTTGTTCGTCTCGCCGACCTTTGTATTCCATATTCCCTTCTTTTAAGCCGCGGTCACCAACAACAATGCGGTGGGGGATGCCGACTAATTCCATATCAGCAAATTTAACTCCGGGGCGAATATTTCTATCATCTAACAACACGTCAATGCCGCTAGCGTGAAGTGCTTGATATAATGCTTCACAGGCCTTGGTGACTTCCTCTGACTTATGCATCATCAAACCGATAATAACTACAGTAAATGGGGCAATACTTTCGGGCCAAATAATGCCGTTGTCATCATGATTCTGTTCTACGGCTGAGGCCACAATTCTTGACACCCCAATACCATAGCAACCCATGGTCATTACTTGGTCGCGGCCATCTTCACCGATGACTGTTGCATTCATAGCCGCTGAGTATTTAGTGCCTAGCTGGAATATATGGCCAACTTCAATGCCGCGTTTTATAGCAAGTATGCCTTTGCCGTCGGGACTAGGATCGCCTGCTACTACATCTCTAATATCAAAAGTTTCTGTAATAGTCGCATCGCGATTCCAGTTAGCCCCGGTTAAGTGAAAACCATCTTTATTGGCTCCACAAACAAAATTAGCCATCACTGCTGCACTGTGGTCGACAATTGTTGGAATAGCTATATTGCAGGGACCAATTGACCCAGGCTCGCAACTTATCGCCACTTTAATATCGTCACTATCAGCAAAGGTTAGCGGACTGGCGATCAGAATGTGCTTTTCCGCTTTTAATTCATTCAAGTTATGATCGCCGCGCAGCACTAATGCTATTAATGGTTCTTCTTCAGTCGCGCCGTTCACTATCAAGGTCTTTATTGTGGTGTCAGCGGCAACATTTAGTGTGTTGCATACTTCAATAATTGAATGGGTGTTGGGGGTGGCTACTTCAGCTAATACAGCGCTTGCAGCGGCGCGTTCTGTGTCCGGCGCTAGGGCTTCAGCCATTTCAATATTAGCGGCGTAATCGCTGCCATCGCTAAAGGCTATAGCGTCTTCGCCTGATTCAGCCAAGACATGAAACTCATGTGAGGCGCTGCCGCCAATGGACCCAGTGTCGGCAATAACTGGGCGAAACTCTAAGCCAATACGACTAAATATTTTACTATAGGCGCGATGCATTAGATCGTAAGTTTGTTGCAACGACTGTTGATCGATATGAAATGAATATGCATCTTTCATGGTAAATTCACGGCCGCGCATAAGACCAAAGCGAGGTCTTATCTCATCTCTAAATTTTGTTTGTATTTGATAAAAACTAACTGGTAGTTGCTTATAGCTCTGCAGTTCATTGCCAATCAAATTGGTAATAACTTCTTCGTGAGTTGGGCCTAGACAAAATTCACGACTATGACGGTCTTTTAGGCGCAGCAACTCGGGCCCATACTGCTCCCAACGGCCTGATTGTTCCCACAATTCAGCTGGTTGTACTACTGGCATTAGTAATTCTTGGGCACCAGCTGCATTCATTTCTTGGCGCACGATGGCTTCAACTTTTCGCAGCGATCGCAAGCCTAGCGGCAGCCAAGAGTATAGCCCCGAGGCAAGTTTTCTAACCATGCCAGCGCGCAGCATTAACTGATGACTGATAATCTCAGCATCGCTTGGAGTTTCTTTCAAGGTTGGTATTAGTAGTTGGCTAGCGCGCATTATGTGTCCAAAGGTGAGTTATTTTTTAAGCTTGTGGTTAAATAGCGCAATATTTTACGCGCCTAGTGCTATGGGGTACAGTATTAGCGCAAATGATGGGGAAAATATGTTTACGTTGGATAAAGTTTTAAAGGAAGATACCTATTGCTTAGGTGATTTTCCATTGTGTCGCTTATTGTTGTCTAAAGATGCCAATTACCCTTGGTTTATTTTGGTGCCGCGCCGCAGTGGCGTAACCGAGATTTGCGATTTATCTGAAGCCGATCAAGAAAAGTTTATGCAAGAGTCTGTTTTTTTGAGTCGATTGTTAAAACGCTTATTTGATGCTGATAAATTGAATGTTGCCGCGTTAGGTAATGTAGTGCCGCAGCTTCATGTACATCATATTGTGCGCTATAAAAGTGATGACGCTTGGCCGTCGCCAGTATGGGGGTATGCACCAGCAACTCCATATGGCGATCAGCGCTATAGTACTCTGATTGGTCAGCTAACGGCACTTTCTGAATACCCAGATTTTCGATTCGCACAAGCCCCGTCTGGACCTTAGGGCATTAGATTACCGAAAAAATAGGTTTTTTTCGCATTTTATTGATCTGTAAGCTTGTATTGCAAACTCGAATCTATTATATCTTGCATTACCTTTGTCGAGGTCGGGAAAATAAGTTTGTTTTACCGGTTAGAATTAACCTTTAATTAATAACTTAATAATCACAAAAGGAATAAACGAATGGCTCAAAAAAAGAAAGCTCCAGCCAAGAAAGCTGTTGTTAAAGCACCAAAGCGCCCATCAGCAATCGCTGACAAAATGACTAAGTCAGCGATGCTAGCTTCTTTGTCAGAAACTACTGGTTTGACTAAGAAAGAAGTTGGTTCTGTGTTGGACGAATTAGAAGTGTTGATTGAGCGTAGTGTGCGCAAACGTGGCGTTGGTGAATTCACCGTCCCAGGTTTGTTAAAAGTAACTACAGTTAAAAAGCCTGCACGTAAAGCTAAGAAAAATGTTCCAAATCCATTTAAGCCAGGTGAGCTTATGGATGTGGCGGCTAAACCTGCGTCAATTGCAGTTAAGATTCGTCCACTGAAAAAACTGAAAGAGTTCGCGCTAAACTAACAGCCGACATCTTTTGTAAAAGGGGTCCTTTGCAAAAAGGGCCTTTTTTTATGCCTTATTGGAAAATATAGGTCATTTTTCACTGTTTCAGCCCCATCGGGCTATTAACCAAGCCCCCATTATTACTGTATAATCGCGCGCCTCGGGTGAGTTGTGCCCGTTTTTTGATTTATTTGTAACATCTTTGGTTGAGGAAAATTTTGATGCCAATTTATGAATATCAGTGTAATTCTTGTGAGCATCAGTTAGAGGCTTTACAGAAAATGAGCGACAAGCCACTGCTGGATTGTCCTCAGTGCGAAAAATCCGAATTGAGAAAATGTGTTTCGGCCAGTGCGTTTCGATTAAAAGGCGATGGCTGGTATGAAACAGATTTTAAAACTGGTAAGAAAAAGAATTTGGCAGGTGACTCTTCACCGGTCAGTAATTCAGCAGGCGGTGAATAAGTAGTGCTGCCTTTAGACTTTTAAGTTCCAACATAAGTTTCAACAACAGGAAATTGTTATGCGCAGTATTTATTGTGGCCAATTAAGCGCTACAGATGTCGATCAAACTGTTACTCTTTGTGGCTGGGTTGATCGCAGACGTGACCATGGTGGCGTTATCTTTTTAGATTTACGTGATCGTGAAGGTATTGTGCAGGTTGTTTTTGATCCAGATGCGGCGGAGTTTTTTGAATTAGCCGATAAAGTTCGCAGTGAATATGTACTGCGGGTGACGGGTAAAGTACGTGCCCGAAATGAAGCGACTATAAATCCAAATATGGCTACTGGCGAAATTGAGGTTTACGGCACTGAGCTAACTATTCTCAGTACTGCTGAAACTCCACCGTTTCCATTAGCCGACACATCAGTTGGTGAAGATGTGCGGCTAAAATATCGCTATATCGATTTACGTCGTGATGAAATGCAGCAAAAACTGCGCTTGCGCTCAAAAATTACCAACTCTATTCGTCGTTACTTAGACGACGCTGGCTTTCTGGACATTGAAACGCCAATTCTTACCCGTGCTACTCCAGAAGGCGCGCGTGACTATTTAGTCCCTAGTCGTACTCATCCCGGTAGTTTTTTTGCATTGCCGCAATCACCACAGCTGTTTAAACAATTACTAATGGTGGCGGGCTTTGATCGTTACTATCAAATTGCCAAATGCTTCCGTGATGAAGATTTACGTGCAGACCGTCAGCCTGAATTTACGCAAGTCGATATTGAAACATCTTTTATGAGCCAAGATGAAATCATGGCTATAACCGAAGACATGATTAAAAAGTTGTTTAAAGAAACTTTAGCTGTTGAATTAGGCAATATGCCGCGTATGCCTTACAGCGAGGCAATAGCAAAATACGGTAGCGATAAACCAGATTTACGCATTCCGCTTGAGCTAGTTGATATTGCTGACCTAATGGCTGGCGTTGATTTTAAAGTGTTCAGTGGCCCGGCAAAAGATCCTAAGGGTCGCGTTGCTGCGCTTAAGGTTACTGGCGGTGCGACTATTTCGCGTAAGCAAATAGACGGTTACACCAAATTTGTAAGCATTTATGGCGCCAAGGGTTTGGCGTGGATTAAAGTAAATGATTTAGCCGCTGGCGTTGAAGGTTTGCAGTCACCAATATTGAAATTTATTCCTGCTGATGTAGTTGCTCAGTTAACCGAGCGTTTAGCCGTTGCCGACGGCGATATTATTTTCTTTGGAGCCGACAAAGCTGGCATTGTCAGCGAAGCCTTAGGTGCATTACGTTGCAAGCTCGGTGAAGACTTAAACTTGTATACCTCTGAATGGGCGCCATTGTGGGTAGTTGATTTCCCTATGTTCGAGGCAACATCAGATGGTGGTTGGACGTCAATTCACCATCCGTTTACTAAGCCTGCGTGTTCAGTTGAAGAGTTAACCGCCAATCCGGGTGAAGCGTTATCTATCGCTTACGATATGGTGTTAAACGGCACTGAGTTAGGTGGCGGATCGTTACGTATCCATGATTTAGATATGCAAAAATCAGTGCTTACGGCATTGGGAATCGGCGACGAAGAAGCTAACAACAAATTTGGTTTCTTACTCGATGCGTTAAAATATGGGGCTCCCCCCCACGGTGGCTTGGCGTTCGGCTTAGATCGCCTAGTAATGCTAATGACTGGCAGCGATTCAATTCGTGAAGTTATTGCTTTCCCTAAAACCCAGAGTGCGGCTTGTGTAATGACGTCAGCGCCGGGCGATGTTGATGCCGAGCAATTACAAGAACTAAGCATTCGCGTGCGCAAACCTGCTGCAGAATCAACTAACGAAGAAAAACCACAGCAGCAGTCATAAGAATAATAATACTGAATAGAATGGAGCAGAGATATGGCAGGACATAGTAAATACGCCAATATTAAACACCGCAAAGCAGCGCAAGACGCTAAGCGAGGCAAAGTTTTTACTAAGCTGATTAGAGAGCTAGTTGTCGCAGCAAAAGAAGGCGGCCCGTCAGTAGAAGACAACCCGCGGTTACGGGCAGCAGTAGATAAAGCGCTCGGCGCCAATATGAAGCGTGACACAGTAGAAAAAGCCATTGATCGAGGTGCTGGCAACAACGACGCCGATAACTATGAAGAAGCGACCTATGAGGGCTACGGCACTGCAGGCATTGCTATTCTGGTTGAAACCTTAACTGATAATAAAAACCGGACTGTGGCAGAAGTTCGTCATGCGTTCTCTAAAGCTGGCGGTAACTTAGGTACCGATGGCTCGGTTGCCTATTTATTTACCCGTACCGGACAAATATTCTTTGACTCATCAGTTGATGAAGATGAGCTAATGGAAGCGGCCTTAGATGCGGGTGCTGAGGATGTGGTATCTAGCGAAGACGGCTCATTTGAAGTACAAACCGCCTTTGAAGATTTCCTAAATGTTAAAGATGCGTTAATTAACGTTGGTTTGAAGTCAGTTGAGGCTGATGTGACGATGATTGCCTCAACTACGATTGAAGTTGATTTAGAGACAGCTGAGAAGTTTTTGCGCTTAGTTGATGCCTTAGAAGATTTGGATGACGTGCAAAACGTCTACTCAAATGTAGAAATTCCGGCTAGCGTTATTGATCAGATGAATCAAGAATAAGTCTTTCACTTAAAGCGCTCCCAATAGTATGGGTAATACTGGCATAATGTTGAACATGCTACTCCTACTAATAATTTTTACCCCATGACCTTAATTCTAGGAATTGACCCAGGTTCTTTACGCACCGGGTTTGGTGTTATTAAGGTCAATGGCAATAAGCTAGAATATGTTGCTAGTGGCTGTATTCGGCTGCCATCATCTGAGCCTCTACCTGCGAGGCTGAAAATTATTTTCAATAACCTCAGCGAAATAATCGACCAATATAAACCTGAAGAAGTCTCTATCGAAGATGTGTTTATGCACAAAAGTGCTGGTTCGGCATTAAAACTGGGGCAAGCCCGTGGCGGCGCTATTGCGGCGGCGGTAGCAAAAGACTTACCGGTATTTGAATACAGCGCTAAGGCGATTAAAAAGTCAGTAGTGGGTAATGGTGGCGCCGACAAAGTGCAGGTGCAGCATATGGTAAGAGTATTATTAGGTTTGTCAGCAACTCCGCAAGAAGACGCTGCCGATGCATTAGCCGGGGCAATGTGCCATGCTAATACCCGAAAAAATATGCTTAAAATGGCGGGCGCGACTAAAATGGCGCGCGGTCGCTTGCGTTAAACGGAGTAAAAAAATGATAGGTCGATTGTGCGGCGTGATATTGAAAAAAACGCCGCCAGAATTACTACTAGACGTTAACGGTGTTGGCTATGAAGTACAGTCACCGATGAGTACGTTTTATGTGCTGCCAGAGGTCGGGCAAGAGATTACTATCCATACCCATTTCGTGGTGCGCGAAGATGCTCAGCTGTTATTTGGTTTTATGGCAGAGAGCGAGCGCAGTTTGTTTCGTACGCTAATTAAAGTAAATGGTGTTGGTCCTAAGCTGGCGTTAACTATTTTGTCGGGCATAGAGGCAGAGCAGTTTGTTTATTGTGTCCAAAATAATGACAGCGCTGCATTAATTAAGCTACCGGGTGTGGGTAAAAAAACGGCTGAAAGATTACTAGTTGAAATGCGCGATAAGTTTAATGATTGGGCGGTGGTTGCTAATGCCCAGCTGCCTGAAGGGGCGGCGCCAATGCAAAGTCCACATAGATTAGCTGACGACGCAGAAAGCGCGTTGATTGCCCTTGGTTACAAACCCGCAGAAGCAGCAAAAGCGGTATCTGCTGTGTTAGCTGATGATGTTGACAGTAGTGAAGAGCTAATTCGCCGCGCCTTGCGCGGTATGGTTAAAACTTAAGTGAAGAATTGCAGATGATAGAAAGCGATAGACTTATTTCTGCTGGTAGTAGCGGCGAGGAAGAGCGGGTAGATCGGGCAATAAGGCCAACTTCTTTGGCTGACTATATTGGTCAGCCAACTGTTCGTGAGCAAATGGATATCTTTATTAGTGCGGCAAAGGGCCGGGGTGAGCCGCTCGACCATACGCTTATTTTTGGCCCGCCGGGTCTAGGTAAAACCACTTTGGCCAATATTATTGCCAATGAATTAAATAGCGAATTAAAGTCAACTTCTGGACCAGTATTAGAAAAAGCGGGTGACTTAGCTGCGTTGATGACCAATTTGGAGCCGGGTGATGTGTTATTTATTGATGAAATTCATCGTCTAAGCCCGCATATCGAAGAAGTGCTGTATCCGGCCATGGAAGACTATCAGCTCGATATCATGATTGGTGAAGGTCCTGCAGCGCGATCAATAAAATTAGAGCTGCCGCCGTTTACTTTGGTTGGTGCGACTACACGTGCAGGCTTACTAACCTCGCCACTGCGTGACCGCTTTGGCATTGTGCAGCGTTTGGAATTCTATAATGTAGCTGATCTTGCACATATTGTTAAACGTTCTAGCAATATTATGGGAGTACAGTTAGATGAGGCTGGCGCCCATGAAATTGCGATGCGCTCGCGAGGTACTCCACGGATTGCCAATAGGCTATTACGTCGCGTGCGCGACTACGCTGAAGTAAAAGGCGACGGCACGATAGATGCTGGAATTGCCGATAAAGCACTAAATATGCTAAATGTTGATGCCAAAGGCTTTGACCACTTAGATCGTAAAGTCTTGCTGTGTTTAATTGAGAAATTTGATGGTGGGCCAGTAGGGCTAGATAGCTTGGCCGCCGCGGTAAGCGAAGAGCGCGACACTATAGAAGATGTTTTAGAACCTTATTTAATTCAGCAAGGGTTTTTAATGCGCACTGCACGTGGCCGGGTGGCAACTCGCTTGGCCTATAACTATTTTGGTTTGGACGGTGGTGCTGTTGCAAGCGGTCAAAGCTTGGATTTGGATCTATAATAATGGTTAATGCTAATATTTATCGTTGGCCTTTGCGTGTATATATAGAAGATACCGATGCTGGTGGCATAGTTTATTATGTTAATTATTTAAAGTTTTTAGAGCGCGCTCGCACTGAATTCATGCGCAGTCACGGCTATGATAAAAAATTTATTGCTAAACAGGGTTTGATGTTTGTTGTCCACTCGTTGGAGGCAAAATTTATTAAGCCTGCGACTTTAGATGATGAACTGGACATTAGCGTAGAAATTTTTAAAATTGCCAAGGCGTCAATAGTTTTTAAACAGAGTATATGGTGTGATAACACTCTAATGTTTGCCGCAAGTGTTAAAGTTGCTTGTGTCGACGTGGTTGGACTGAAGCCTAAGGCGATTCCGCTAGAATTAGTGAAAGCACTATAAATAGATTTAATCAAAGCATTATAAATAGAGATTGAGGAGCTGTTTGTGAACGATGAACTATCAATAATATCATTGATACTCGAAGCGGGTTTAGTGGTAAAGGCCGTAATGTTAATACTATTGTTAGCATCGCTAGTAAGTTGGGGCATGATTGTCCAACGCTCCATTTTCTTTATGCAGGCGCAGCGTTCACTAGATAGCTTTGAAGATGAATTTTGGTCTGGCGGGGATGTTTCAGCAATTTACAAACAAGGCAGCCAAACTATTTCCTCAGATGGCGAAATTGCAGGTATGGAAAGTATTTTCCGTGCTGGATTTAAAGAATTTAGCCGTATGCAGCAACAGTCAAATGCTGACTCAGGTGCTGTTATGGATGGGGCTCAGCGTTCTATGAGAGTGGCCCTATACCGAGAGCAAGATAAGCTGGAGAAGAGTTTGTCATTTTTAGCTACGGTCGGCTCAACCAGTCCTTACATTGGTTTATTTGGCACGGTGTGGGGGATTATGAACTCTTTCCGCGGTCTGGCGAATGTGCAGCAAGCGACGTTAGCTGTTGTTGCTCCGGGTATCTCTGAGGCTTTGATTGCTACCGCAATGGGTTTGTTCGCCGCGATTCCTGCAGTAATTGCCTACAACCGTTTTTCATCTCGCGCTGATGTAATGACCAACCATTATCAAACCTTTTTGGATGAGTTTACGAGTCTATTGCATCGCCAGGCTCATGCCCGCAAAGTGAAAGTATAACGATGAGAGCCAAACGCCGCGGCCCAATGGCTGAAATAAATGTCGTGCCTTATATCGACGTTATGCTGGTATTGCTGATTATATTTATGGTGACGGCACCCTTGCTAACTCAAGGTGTGCAAGTTGATTTACCTAAAGCGCCGTCCAAAGCGATGGAGCATGAAGACGAAGAACCGCTGGTAGTATCAATTAAAGCTGATGGCAGCTTGTATATTAATTTGGGTAAGGACACCAACACCGCACTGACTATTGCAGAGATAAAATTAAAAGTGGCTGCAGTACTTAGACGCCGTCCTGAGACCAGTGTTTTGGTGTGGGGAGATCAGTTTGTGCCCTATGGCAAAGTGGTTAGCTTAATGACTGAGTTGCAAGCCGCCGGGGCACCTGCGGTTGGTCTTGTCACTGAAAACCCTCCGTTGGGTAGTGGGAAATAGTAGTGAGTAGCTGGCAAACAAATACGGCGGCTATTTTTACCACGCTATTCATTCACGGCGTTATTATTTATTTTACTGTTGTCGGCTGGCAGTTAACAAATCCTGTAATCCATAAAACGCCGAAAATAGAATTTGTCAAAGCCGAGTTGGTTAGCTTAAAAGCCACTGAGGCGCCGAAACAGAAAGTGGTCAAGCCCAAGCCTGCGCCGCCAAAGCCCAAGCAGATAACACCGCCGCCAGAAGTTAAAAAACCTGCACTAACGGCTGAACTCAAGGTAGATGATAATTCCAAGCCTAAAGCTATCGACAAGGGCGCATTGCAGCGAGAACAGATAAAGCGAATGCAGGAGTTGTTGACCCAAGAGGCAGCACAGCAACTCGCTGACGAGGAAGCTCAGCAGCAACTTGAAGAAGATGAGATTATTACCAACAGTTATATTGCGATTATTGTGCAAACAATTACTAACCGTTGGAGTCGGCCGCCTAGTGCGCGTAACGGAATGGAAGTCACCGTTGCGATGCAGTTAACACCTAATGGGGAGGTGGTGGATGCAAGTGTCATTAAATCTAGTGATGATAGCGCATTTGACCGCTCTGCTATAAGAGCGATAAAACAAATAGGGCAGTTTCCCGAAATAAAAAATATGCCGAATCGGGTTTTTGAGGCAGAGTTTAGAAATTTAAAATTAGTATTTAGGCCAGAGGATTTATTACTGTGAGAATACAATGGTTAACAGCTTTGCTACTGCTGTGTGTTACCTCAATCGCTAGCGGTCAGTTGACGATCGAGATAACACAGGGCAACGATAGCCCTACTCCTATCGCGATTGTGCCTTTTAGTGGGGCTGAGAATGAAGCGTTGTCAGTCGATATTCCTGCTGTTATTGGCGCTGATTTATATCGTAGTGGTGTTTTTTCAATCATTGATAAAAAAGATATGTTGTCACTCCCTGATAAAAGTGGAGATGTATTTTATCGTGATTGGCGGGCAATTGGCAGTGAATATGTATTGGTTGGACGGCTAGAAAAAATACTTGGACCGCGCTCTATTCAACTTGAATATGAATTAATGGATGTTCAGTCGCAGCAAGTAATCTTAACAGGAACGCTAACTGGTCAATCAAGTAAGTTACGCGATTTAGCCCATGCCGTAGCTGATGATGTATACGAAAAAGTTAGTGGTATTGCCGGGGCTTTTGCAACAAAAGTAATTTATGTATCAGCGGTGCATGATAATGGTAAAAACTTTAGTTATCGTTTAATGTTGTCTGATGCTGATGGGTTTGGCGAAAAGATTATTTTTGAATCGAAAGAACCCATTATGTCACCTAGTTGGTCGCCAGACGGTAAGCAAGTGGCGTACGTGTCTTTTGAAACCCGTAAAGCAGCTATTTATATTCAGACCTTTGCTACCGGTCGACGTGAGCGCCTAACCGATTTTCCTGGTATTAATGGAGCGCCAGCATGGTCGCCTGATGGCACTAAAATGGCAATGGTTTTGTCGAAGGGCAACAATCCAGATATTTATATTATGGATTTATTGACCAAGCAATTAACCCGTCTAGCAAGTCATTTTGCCATTGATACCGAGCCTGCCTGGAGCAGTGACGGCAAAGCGGTAATTTTTACTTCTGATAGAGGTGGAAAGCCGCAGATTTATAAAGTGACGCTAAAAGATAACTGGGTAGAACGGTTGACCTTTGAAGGGGATTACAACGCTAGAGCAAGAATGCTGCCTGATGACCGTGGTATGATCATGATTCACGGCCGCAATGGGGGCTATCACGTGGCCTTACAAATGTTCGATACAGGCCGCATATATTCCCTTAGTAAGACAAGTTTGGACGAATCACCGACAATTGCACCTAATGGCGCTATGTTGATGTATGCCACACAATATGGAAAGAAAGGCATTTTAGCTGCAGTTTCTATTGATGGAAGTGTCAAGTATCGCTTACCATCTACATCTAGCGATGTGCGCGAGCCTGCATGGTCGCCGTTTTTAGATTAAACTGTGGTATTAACTAATAATTTTTTAAACAGGACGTATGTCATGACAGTATTAAAATCAGTAAAAACTACCGTTGGTATAGCATTAGCTGCATTAATTTTGGCGGGTTGTAGTTCTACTTCAACTACCGATTCTGATGACACTATAGTTGATACTACGCCGGTTGAAGCTCAACCAGTAGCTCCAGTAGAAGTAGAAGATGCATTTATAATCGGCACTGTATTATATTTTGACTTTGATAAGTCAGAGCTTCGCGCCGATGTCCGTGCCTCTTTAGACGAGCGAGCTGAAGCATTGCAGAGCAAAAGTGGTATTCTTCGTTTAGAGGGTCATGCTGATGAGCGCGGCACGCGAGAGTACAATATGGCCCTTGGTGAACGTCGTGCTAAGGCCGTTGCTAACTATCTCTCTAGTCAAGGTGTCCCTGGGTCACAAATTGAAACTGTAAGCTATGGCGAAGAAAAGCCAGCAATGCTCGGTGGTGGCTCTGAAGCGATGGCTAAAAACCGTCGTGTTGAATTAATTTACTCTGAGTAAGTTCATGACAAAGTCGTTTAGCTCTACCCTAAGGGTTGGAGTCATTTGGGGAGTGCTGATGCACTCCCCTTTTCTATTGGCACAAGCTCAAGTTATTGATGTTAGTCAGCAAGTGGTGGTCGAATCCGATGCTGGGCAAACTGGCGGAAATCTTGCTTATGAAGTGCAACAGTTGCAGCAAGAAGTGCGAGACTTGCGCGGTATTCTTGAAGAGCAGCAGTATGCTCTTCGACGTTTACAGCAAAGCCGTCTAGATGATTATCGAAATATTGATAAGCGCTTATTAGATCTGCAACAAGGCGGGGTAGCGGCGCTGCCAATAATTGCGGCTATGGCTAACCCTGATGTAGCCCCTATTCCAGTAACAGTGGTAGGTGCCAAACAGGCCTATGATAATGCTTATGCCAATATTAAGAAGCAAGACTTTGAGCAAGCGGTAATTGCTTTCGAAACTTTTATTCCACAATATCCAGCTAGTACTTATGCCGGTAATGCTTACTACTGGCTGGGTGAACTTTATGTTTTGCGCGGTGATTTAGACTTGGCTAAGGTATCTTATATGTCGCTGCTGGAGAGCTTCCCTAGTCATCGGAAAGTGGCTGATGCCAGCTATAAGTTAGCGCGGGTTTATCACGAGCAAGGTAATGGACCTGAGGCCAAGGCGTTGTTGGAAAAAGTTATTGCTGACAATGTTGGAAAATCATCAGGCACAATGCAGTTAGTAAAAGATTTTCTTAGCAAAAATTACCCTTAACATTGTGCTGCGTAAGCGGCGCAACTTACTTTAGATTTCTAGCGTTATGTCTGATTCCCAAATATTGTCAACTCAGTTGCGTATTACTGAGATATTTTATTCCTTGCAAGGCGAGTCCCGTACAGTTGGCCTGCCGACCACTTTTGTGCGCTTAACAGGTTGCCCACTGCGGTGTGCTTATTGCGATACTGAATATGCGTTCACTGGCGGTACTATGCGGTCAATTGCGTCAATTACTGATGAAGTGAAAAACACTGGTACCAAATATGTCACTGTGACTGGCGGCGAGCCGCTGGCACAAAAAGAATGTGGCCGGCTATTAACTCAACTATGTGATGACGGGTTTGAAGTATCACTTGAGACTAGTGGGGCCATTTCAATTGAAGGTTTAGATCCGCGGATTAGTGTCGTCATGGATTTGAAAACCCCCGGGAGTGAAGAAAGTCATAGAAATCTGTGGGGCAACATCAAATATCTGCAACCGAAAGATCAGCTCAAATTTGTTGTTTGTAACAAGGCAGATTACGATTGGGCCAAATTTAAAATTGATGAGCTAAATCTAACTAGTAAAGTCGATGATGTGTTGATGTCGCCAAGCTTTGGTCAAGTGTCGCCAGCAGAGCTAGCTGGCTGGATACTGGCTGATAAATTAGCGGTAAGAATGCAGATACAAATGCATAAGCTACTTTGGGGCGAGGAGCAAGGTAGATGAACAGCAAAGAAAAAGCCGTTATCACGGTATCCGGCGGATTAGATTCTGCCACGGTGTTAGCTATGGCAACAGAGCAGGGCTTAGATTGCTATACCTTAGCCTTTGACTACGGTCAAAGAACTCGCTCAGAGCTAGATGCTGCGGCCAAGGTGTCAGCGATGTTAGGTGCTACTGAGCATAAAGTGATTAAACTAGATTTAGGGACCATTGGCGGATCAGCACTTACTGATATGTCTATTGATGTGCCAGAAGAAGAGGGCGAAGGTATACCAATTACCTATGTTCCAGCTCGAAATACAGTATTTTTATCATTGGCGCTGGGTTGGGCAGAGGTATTAGGCGCCAATAAGATTTTTATGGGTGTTAACGCGGTGGATTACTCTGGTTATCCTGATTGCCGCCCAGAATTTATCAAAGCCTATGAAGTAATGGCAAATTTGGCAACAGTAGCTGGCGTTGAAGGCAGGCGAATCACTATTGAAACACCTTTGTTACAGATGACAAAAGCACAAATATCAGCTGAAGGTGCGCGCTTAGGCGTGGATTACAGTGTAACCGTGTCTTGCTACCAAGCAGATAGCGAAGGTCGAGCCTGCGGCGTATGTGATAGCTGTCGCTTGCGTGCCCAAGGCTTCATTGAAGCAGGCTTAGCGGACCCCACAAGATACGTCGACTAATTGCCAAAAACAGTCTCAAAGGGCTTGTTTTTTGAGGTGTAATCAGTATTATGTGCGCCTCCATTAAGGGCCGTTAGCTCAGTTGGTAGAGCAGTTCGCTTTTAACGAATTGGTCGCTGGTTCGAATCCAGCACGGCCCACCATATAAACAAAAATGCCTCCCTAGCGGAGGCATTTTTGTTTATATGAATAGTCTTGATTGGTTCTTCATGCTGATTCGAAAAAACGCGGCTAAAGGAGCGATCTAGCTGGCGCCTATTATAGTTAGCAAAAGGTCACCTTATAATGACCTTTTTGATCCGTATCTATTGGCTGTAGAGCCCTGTCAGTAAAATTTTAAGAAGATTTTCAAACCTTATAAGCTCAAGGTTATACAGCTGATTCTTAATTAATCAGCCTAACTAGTGGTTGGCTAATAAATGCTGAAATCGTAATGACGGCTTAACACAAAGAGTTTCTTTCATTACATTGTTGATCGTTATCGGAGCAAGAATTTAAATCCAACACAAACCAGAGATAACAGCGTGAAAAAATACCATTCATTATAAGTAGCACCGATATGAACATTACAAATGACTCGATCCCATTCATATGCGGCTGAATTAACGCCCAGATTCCAATTGCCAGTCCAAAAATAAGTCTAAATACTCGTTCAAAATTACCTAAATTACGTTCAATCATGTTTTTGCCCTCTCAGTTAGCGACTATTACGGTCACTATTAGGAGATAGATCATGTTCATCGGTGAGGTAACTCCACTGCTAGTCAAAAATAGACTTTGGCCAATTATACAAAATACACTCAAATACTACTTATAAAGGCAGCGCAGTCATCTGCTTAGTTGTTTTTACTGGATCATTAAAGATAGTTATTGTTAAGCTCTTGCAACTGCTGTTGAAGCCCTGTTAATTCGGCGCCGTAGTTTGACCATTGCTCTAGCCCACTTCGATAAATTGGTTGCCGCACTTGTTCTGAACTGGCCGTTCTAACCGAACGTTTAGTTTCATGGAATGATAAGCAGGCGCTTTCAAACGGTAGCCCACAAAATTCTAGTAGTCGTCTAACTTGTGTCTCTAAGTCATCAACCACTTGCTCGTAATTCACCCGTAAAACTTGTCCGGGCAGCACCGTATCCCAGTGCGCCATCAACTCTACGTAGTCCTTATAGTATTGGGCTATATCGTTTAGGTCATAACTAAACTCTTGGCCTTCAGCGAATAGTTGCTTGTAGTTACTAAAGCAGCAGGCCATGGGGTGACGTCTAGCGTCTATGATTTTTGCATTGGGTAAAATGAGTTTTATTAAACCGATATGACGAAAATTATTTGGCATTTTGTCGATAAAGAAAGCTGCGCCTTGGCGATGAATGTCGGTGTCGGTAATGAACTTTTCACCCATAGTTTTGAGTTCATCACTGCTGAGCTGAGCCAAGTTTTGAGGATAGCCATGTTCGTCTTCTGTCTTGCCCTGCTTACGTAACTTTTGCGCCATAGATAATATGTTGGGTAGCTCTAAAGTGCCGTCCACTTGGCTGTGCGAGGACAATATTTGCTCCAGCATGGTCGAGCCAGATCGTGGCAAACCGACAATAAATATTGGGTCCGGCGCGCTACAGCCACGGCCTTGATGTGCTGTAAACAAAGCTGGCGTACAATTATTTCGTTGCGCCATTAACTCCGCGCTCATTTTATCGGCATCGTAGCCGCTACTATTGCGCTTAAGACTATTACCTAACTCATAGTACTCGAAAGACTTGCTGTACTCTTTGCGGTCTTCATAGGCTTTGCCTAGTGCAAAGTAGACGTGTACTCGCTCCATCATAGAGTGCTCTAGATTTTTCTCCTGCTGCAGCATCAGCGCAATTTCTGCGTCACTGAATTTATAGGTTTTTAAATTTGATAGTGAATAGTAAGCCTCGCCGTGTTGTGGTCTTGAGGCCAATGCGGTCTGGTAGGCCTCTACCGCTTGCTGATATTGGCCAAGTGTTTTAAGCGCATGACCTTTTGACGTGAGAGTGATCGCGTCATTAGGTAAGATCGTTAAAACTTTGTCAAAATACTCAAGCGCAGTGTCGTAGTCGCCGGTTTGCATTAGCTCGATAGCGTAAACAGATTGGAATTGGGGGTTGTTAGGCGCCTGATCTAACAACTTTTTGGCTTCATTTAAGGCCAGCGAAAAGCGCTGCCTCTTTCTAAGCACTTGAATATAATCAATGCGCACTTTGTCATTATTGGGTTCAAATAATACAGCGCTTTCGAGTAAAAATTCAGCTTCGTCTAATGCGCCTAAGCGTTGCCCAATTTCAGCTAACAAACGCATTGCCTCTACATTTTCTGGGGCATGTTGTAAAAATTTTCGGCAAAGGTTTTCTGCCTTAACTATTTTCCCTTCAGATAAAAGGTCGGTAACAGCTATCAGATGTTTAGGCATAGCCTGTATTCGGTCAAACTCAAATCTGGCTTGTGCCGCCGCTTGGTTATTGCCCAGGGCAGTAAGGAGCTTTACCTGCGCCTGCCAGCTGGCAGTCAGTGCTGCATTAAATTTACAGGCGCGCACGAAAGCAAATAGTGCCTCTTGCGGTTTGTTACATGCCAATAGCAGATGGCCTTGCTCTTGATGCGCGCGCCCGTTGTCTGGCTTAAGCGTTAGAAGACGATTTAGCAAGGTTTGTGCTTGCTCATGGGCTTTGGTGTAGCGATAACAGGCGGCAGCCATATATAGCGCGTCATGATCATCTGCGTACTGGTCAAGATGTGATTTAAGCTGGACTAATGCTTGCTCGAATTTATTGCCAGCCATCAACTGTTGAATTGAAGCAGTATCGATTGTTTTTGTTTGATCTGTCACAGGTACTCGCTTGGATAACGTTGTGCAATTATAACTACTTTGCATGATGTAATATTTACGGTGTGCTTATTCTACCGCAGGCTTAAACAAAAAAACGCCCCGTAAGGAGCGTTTTTTTAACTACAAGTAATTAACTTGTAGATAGTTTACTAAAAGTTATAAGCAAACCTAACACCGGTGGTACGTGGGCGAGAAATAGTAACTCTCTCTACGTCAAAGTTGAAGCTGCCGGATACCTCAGCGCGTTCATCGGTGAGGTTTTCTACATATAATTCAGCAGTCCAATCATCAGTAGATATGCCTGCAGTAATACCAAACATTAACCAGCTATCGAGCTTTAAGCGGTTGATGTTGATAATGTCCGTATATGACTCGTCTGAATAGTTGGCGTAGGGCATAACATGCGCCATATAGCCTGATTTCAGATCCCATTCGTAACGTCCTTGCAGGTTAAGTTGCAACTCGGGTGCAAAGGCCAAACTATTACCTTCGGTTACTTCGTCTGTTGGCACGAGCACCTCAGTGATTTCGCTGTCTAGCATTGAGAACCCACCACTAAGCGTTAGCCCAGCTATGGTTTCTGGTGTCCAAATAAAATCGCCTTCAATTCCCATAACTTCAGCATTAGCTGCATTAGAGGCAAAGAATAGATTGGAAATATTTGGAGCGAAAACACTAGTTTGCAGGCGTTCAATTTCTAAAAAGAATAAACTACCGTTAAAGCGAAGGTTGCCGCCGAGTAAGTCGGTTTTCCAGCCTAGTTCATAGTTAGTCATTTCGTCGGTATCAATGGCGAAAGGTACAGTGAACGTACCATCAGTTGCACCGCCTGGGCGATTAAGGATCCCTGGGCGAAAGCCTTCAGACCATGTAGCATAAAATAAGGAATTATCGTTAGGGGTCCAGGTTAAAGTGGCCTTCCCAATTACTCCATCGGTAGCGGCTGTATCTACAGAACCTGGAGTCGCGTCGCTAAATAATACATCTAAATTACGGTCAATAGATCCTGTGCCAACAGAAGTTTGTCCTCTGTTGCCCACATTGAAATAACCTGTTGCACTGCCTTTTAAGTCAACCTCAATATCGTACCAGCGCGCTCCTACAGTGGCTGAGAACTCCTCACTAAAGTCATAGCTTAGTTCGCCAAAGACGGCTTTTTGTTCATCAGTGCGAACAATATCGTTACGAAATGCAACGTCGACTGGGAAAGGCGCAAAGGTGCTGGCTGATGAGCCCGGCAGTGAAGTTAAAGGGCCATAACCGATAGGCGATGGACCATTACCATCGAAACCTCCATCAGACAAAGTCAAGCTGGCGCCTGGGTAGGTGAAATCACCTCGTTCTTTTACTTCAGAGTCGCTGTAAAAAGCACCAAAAGTCGCTCGTAAGCTAGATGACTGATCGGTAGAAAAACGTAATTCGTGCGTTTGGAACTCGGACTCAACATCATTGGTTACAAATAAGTTAGGTGCTTGGCATGTGCCGCTGCCAATAGCTGCGGGTGTATACCCTCCCGTTTCATAGCTAACTGTGCGGTCACAAATATAGTAAGGAATATATTGACCTACAAATAAGTAGTCGGTGTAATCGACTACCTGATTTGCTTCTCTTTTTGTGAAAGCGCCGGCATAAACTATCTCTAGCTCGTTTAGACGCCCACTTAAGGTCCAATTATAATTTTCAAATTCATCTTCAAGGCTGTCTTCGGTAAATCGTTCAATTTCCAAATCACCTAGGTCAGGATCAACAAAGAAAACACCATCGGTTTCTAATGTCTGTTGAGCTACGCCAACTAGTAATTCCCAATTTTCATTTATATCCCACAAACCGCTGATTCGGGTCCCGGCATAATTAGCGTCGTTAAAGTCATCTTCCGCTCGGCTGGCATTGCTTGCGGTGTTAAAAGTTACGCCGCTAAGGTCTGATGCAGCTTGTATCCCCGCACCAGCGGGTACACCATTAGCGCGTATGGTATTGGCTTGACGGTAGCGAGCGCTTTGGCTTACGGAGCGAGTGCCTTCTACATTATCGATATAACCGCCCTGATGATCGGCATAAACAACCGCACGAACAGTGAAATTGTCTGTGACGGGTACGTTAACTACCCCTTCTACATTGTGACTAGCTTCGCCCCCCTTAGTTGTAGCGGTACCAATTTTTAATTTACCTGAAAAACCGCTAGAGTCTGGCTTGTTAGTAATAAGGCGAACAGTACCGGCTTGTGAGCTAGCTCCAAATAAGGTCCCTTGTGGACCCTTCAAAACTTCAATTCGTGATAAATCAGCGGCATAAACGTCTAGGTTACGACCAGGTTGCGATAACGGCTGTTCATCAAGATACAATGCAACATTGGGCGCTAAACCAGCTACACCAGAGGTAGTTAAGTTCGGTGTGGTGGAGGCAACGCCGCGAATATAAATGGTGCTCTGCCCTGGGCCACTGCCGCCGGCAGTTACGCCTGGTAGCTGTATAAGGTAGTCATCGAAGTTGGATACGCCCATTTGTGTTAATGACTCTTCGCCTAAAGCGGTAACCGCAATTGGAATATCCTGTGTGCTGGCCGACTGTTTAGTGGCGGTAACAAGAACTTCTTCAATCTGAGCATGAGCAAGGTTGCTAACACTAGCAACAATGATAGCCTGCGCTAAAATAGTGCGCTGAAACATATAATTCCCCAATAGTTGTGTATGTTTATTAGTCTAAAAAATTCACGATATCTGATTTTGCTTATCGCATTGAAAGTTTTATGACATCTAATATTTCGTGTACTAAGTAATTTACAAGCTCAAGCTTAGCCTAGTTTGTACTTTTAAGCCATTTATCGGGTATTTATAAGATTATCGATAAAATTAAATAGTTAAATTATTATGTTCTCTAACCTTTGTGTGCCTTAATAGCAGTATTAAGCTGAGCTATTATATAGAAACTAATTAATTTAAAAGACACTAGAAGCTATGACCCCACCTGATATTAATCACTACCCTACGGATTATGAGCTAGGCCAAGACAACCTTGAGATATATGGGTTAGATGTTCACAACCCGGTATTTTTTATTAGTGCCGGTCTGATTATGATCTTTGTCATTGCAACCATTATGTTTCCTCAGGTGGCTAACGAGCAGCTAGGAGCAATAAAAACTTGGTGTCTGGTCAACTTTGATGGCTTTTTAATGACGTCTGCCAACTTCTTTTTATTGTTTTGTTTGGCTTTAATTATTGCGCCAACAGGTAGTATTCGCTTAGGTGGCCGGGATGCCAAAACAGAGTATGGCTATATATCGTGGTTCTCGATGTTGTTTGCCGCAGGCATGGGTATTGGGCTAATGTTTTGGGGTGTTGCTGAACCCATGGTTTATTTTAGTGGTTGGGGTGGCACTACACCTTTTGGGGTAGAAGCATTCAGTCAAGAGGCTGCCAATCTTGCTGTGCCGGCAACACTTTATCATTGGGGGCTTCATGCTTGGGCCATATACGCAATTGTTGGCTTGGCAATGGCGTTTTTTTGTTACAACAAAGGTATGCCGTTAACCTTACGCTCGGCGTTTTTTCCACTGCTGGGTGACCGTATTTGGGGTTGGCCTGGGCATGTAATTGATGTTATTGCCGTGCTTGCCACTATGTTCGGTCTTGCCACATCGCTTGGTCTTGGTGCATCACAAGTAGCATCGGGATTAAATTTTCTGTTCGACATACCCAATACCATTAACACCAAAATTGGGATTATTATCGGGGTGACTTTTCTGGCGGTTATCTCGGTAGTGAGAGGCTTGGACGGCGGCGTTAAAGTCCTGAGCAATATTAATATGGCGATTGCCTCCTTGCTATTAGTGTTTGTTATTATTGCCGGGCCAACGCTCACTATTCTAACTGGCATAGGTAGTACCGCACTTGAATATGCTAAGCAGCTTATTCCGTTAAGTATTTGGACTGGTCGAGAGGATCAGCAGTGGATGCAGGATTGGACTGTCTTTTATTGGGCTTGGTGGGTTAGTTGGTCGCCTTTCGTTGGGATGTTTATCGCCCGAATCTCGCGTGGACGAACTGTGCGCGAATTTCTGACAGCCGTTTTGCTGGTGCCAACATTCGTCACACTTATATGGATGAGCAGTTTTGGTGTTAGTGCGCTTGAGCAAGCTCAAACAGGTGTTGGTGAACTGGCTAATGGGGTCAGCTCGGTAAGTTTGGCAACTTTTCAAATGCTGGAAAATTTACCGCTGCCACAAATTACTACCGGTCTAGGAATTATTCTTATCATGGTGTTTTTCGTCACCTCAGCTGATTCTGGGTCGCTAGTTATTGATAGCCTTACTGCGGGCGGCAAACTTGATGCCCCGGTGCCACAGCGGGTATTTTGGGCAATGATGGGCGGATTAATTGCTGGTACTTTACTCTATGGTGGCGGCAAAGCTGCCCTAGGTGCGTTGCAAGCTGGGGCTATTGCTACCGGTCTGCCGTTCACTGTCATCTTACTTGTCATGTGCTTTACTCTTTATCGTGGGCTTGCAGAGACTTTGCGAGAAAATAAATAATAAATAGTTAAATTCCATAGGTAATTGAGCGGTAGTTTTGATAAAGTTGCGGCGAATATAGGAAGCTAATTATGGGTAAATATGGAGTGTTATTTTGAGCAGCACTGATGAGGTATTGGTTTCACTGCGCCGTGTTATTCGCGCCACAGACCTCCACTCCAAATATTTGGCAAAAACTACTGGGCTGACTGCGCCGCAAATTTTGCTATTACAGACAATTCGTGACAAAGGGCAGGTAACTATTGGTGAATTGGCTAGCCAGATAAGCTTGAGTCAGGCCACCGTCACAACTATTTTGGACAGGCTAGAAAAAAAACAGTTGGTTTATCGTGAGCGTTCTAATAAAGATAAACGCAAAGTACATGCCCATCTAACGGATAGAGGAATAGAAACCTTAAAAGAGGCGCCGACACCGCTGCAAGAACATTTCGTCCGTCAATTTGGCAGCTTACAAAATTGGGAGCAAACGATGATTATTGCGTCCTTACAGCGCGTAGCGCATATGATGGATGCACAGCACATAGATGCCTCGCCGGTACTCTATGTCGGCGCCATAGACAGGCAAGATAACACTACTGATTTACCTAAAGTCGAAGATATTTAGCCAATAGTTTGGCGCTGATAAGTCAATGCTATTTTTTGCTTAATTTTTAGCTAAAACTAGCAGGCCTCGAACTTTCTAAGCTTTAATTAAAACTGATCTTATGGTGTCTCCACACCACCTCGTCGTTTAGTAATATTGAAAAAACTTCATCAAAGTTTGAGAGATGTTTGCATTTGACCGAGCATGAATAAAGTATAACAAGATGGTACTTGTTTCTAGCCCTTGTTCTATAACGGGGGTATTGAAAAGGTCTGCAAAATTTATTGGTTTACCGCCAGAGAGTACCGAGTATTTTATTCATAAAATTGGTGAGAATATTAGACGTTCGTCAGAGGCATTAAACGTAGCCGAACTGATTAAGTCAGTGAATACACAGGCTCTATTATCCATGATAAAAATGACCTTGAAGTTCCTTATAGCGATGCTGTTGCGATACGAAAAAACTGGCGGGGCGCAAACTTGGTTTCGACTACAGGTTTTAGTCATCGTTTGATAATAAGGCAAGCAAGTGTGTGGCAATTAATTGTTAAGTTTATTACCAGTTAAGGTAGTGCTCGCTCGATAAATACTGCAGCCATTTCTTTTGCCATTAGTGCGGAATCTTTATTGCCGCTGACATGGGCATCAACAATCGCACCCTCTAATAATAAGTTCAGTTGCTTGGCCAGCAATACTGGGTCTTTAATTCCAGCTAACTTGGCTTGACCGCGGATATAATCCCGCATTAGTCGCTTATGCTCTGCCGATATTATATGGCAAGGGTCGTCCTGGGCTGAAAACTCAGCCGAGGCGTTAATGAACATGCAGCCGAAAAATTCTTTTTCCTGAAACCATTGGTGATGTGCATCAAACAGCGTTAACAGCCGCTCTTTAGCCGAGCTACTAAGCCGTTCTGTTTCACGGATAATATTGTTGCGAAAAAGCTCGTCGCGCTTGCGCAGCGTTGCTAATACCAATTCATCCTTGGAGCGAAAGTGGTTGTATAAGGTTTTTTTCGAGACGCCAGCTTCTTTAACAATGCGCTCTATTCCGGTGGCATTAAAGCCATCGCGATAAAACAATTTTAGTGCGTGAGAAACAATCAGTTCTCTTTTTGATAGGGCGGGCATAGTCATTCTCAGCCGTTATCTAATGTATACCGCTATGTTTACATTAAAACCAGATATTTGCTATTAATACGCTAAATTGATCAAATTATTCTAGTCATAAATTATTATATATAAATATAAAATATTGATTTTAAACGATTTAATAATTAATAACAAAAAAGCCTTGACGATGGAAACCGATCGTTTTACATTCTGCTCCAAGATATACCGATCGGTTTCCTTTCTATATCGGTATCACCCATTTATTTGAGGAGTACATAGCAATGACCCAAGCACTTATTCCGCCATTTAACCTTAAGACAGCGCAGTTAAAAGTTCAACGGGCTGAAGACTTGTGGAATAGCCGCGACCCTCAGCGGGTTGCATTGGCCTATACCAAAAACTCTGCATGGCGTAATCGCAGCGAGTTTGTAAGCGGCAGGGCAGCGATCGCTCAGTTGTTAACGCGTAAGTGGCAGCGCGAACTTAATTACCGATTAAAAAAAGAGCTATTCATTTTTCAGGACAATTACATTGCCGTTGAGTTTGAGTATGAATATCACGATGACCGTGGTCAGTGGTTTCGTGCTCATGGTATTGAGCACTGGGAGTTTGATAGTGAAGGCCTGATGCAAACTCGAAAAGCCAGTATTAATGAATTAGCTATTGATGAAAGCGAACGTCGAATTATTTAATTTTTAAGCAAAAAAACTAAAACCACAACAGTAAAACACTTAGGAGAAATGCCATGTCTACAATTAAACTTTACCGTCACGCTCTGTCTGGTCATTCACACCGGGTTCAATTGTTTTTGTCTATTCTGGGGTTAGATGCCGATATCGTTGATATCGATCTAGGCAGTGGCGAGCACAAACAAGCAGCATTTTTACAAAAAAATCGTTTTGGGCAGGTGCCTGTGCTGGAGGATGAAGAATCGACTTTGTCAGATTCCAATTCAATTCTGGCTTACTTAGCAACAAAATATGATGCCGCGCGCCAATGGCTGCCGGCAGATGCGGTTGCGGCTGCTGATGTTCAGCGTTTCCTTTCTGTTGCCTCTGGCAAAGTGGCCTATGGCCCAGCTGCCGCTAGATTAGTCAATGTCTTTGGTGCGGGTCTAGATCATGAGGCTGCTATTAATACTGCCCATGCGCCCTTGGTGGAGTTAGACGCGCATCTAGAAGGCCGTGACTGGTTGGCGACGAATAAACCTACCATTGCTGATATTGCCAATTATGCCTATATCGCTCATGCACCAGAAGGTGACGTTTCCTTAGAAAACTACGCGAACATTCGAGCCTGGTTACAGCGTATTGAAGCACTGAAAGGTTTTGTGCCGATGCAGGCAACTGCGGTGGGTCTGGCTGCATAAGTACTGCTGGTAAGCCAGCTATATCGTTTAATCATGATATGGCTGGTTTATTACATTTTATGCATTCAGATAATCTACTCGATGAGGAAAGTATGAAAAAAGTCCTGATGTTAATCGCCAATGGAGTTGAGCCGCTTGAACTGTCAGCCTTCAGTGATGTATTAGGTTGGGCAGCCCTGGTGGGTGACGAAGCTGTAGAGCTGATTGATGTGGGTCTACAGCCGCAGATTAAAACCACTTTTGGATTACAACTTCAACCCAACTATCTACTAGCAGATTTAGATTTAAATGATTATGACGCCCTAGCAGTACCGGGAGGAATGGAACCAAGTGGATTTTATAATGATGCGCTTAGCGAATCATTTCTTGAGGTTATTCGCCATTTTGCTGCAGCGGGAAAAATTATTGCCAGTGTTTGCGTGTCGGCCATTGCGTTGGGTGAAGCTGGCGTTTTAACAGGTAAAAAAGCCACCACCTATCATCAGCTAGGTGGAAAGCGAAAGCATCAGCTCACTGCAAGCGGTGCGATATTTATAGATCAAGCGGTGGTTGTCGATGACAATATTATTACGTCAACCGGCCCAGGCACGGCAATAGAAGTTGCACTCACTTTGCTTGAAAAAATTAGTACTAAAAACAACGCTGATAATGTGCGCAAGATAATGAGAATTCCAACACTCAATACAACGTGGCGACAAACAGCCCAAGTTTGATGATATTAACTAAATAGAGAATCGCCTCACAACTATTGGCTAACAGATTAACAGGAGCAATCACCATGACAAATAATGCCGACTCGATATCTACATCGACTAGCTCTCCTTTTCACCACGGAGAGCAGGCTATTCAGCAGCAGCTTGGCGTGCGTGAGCAAATGGAGCGTTTTGGTAATCGTGTTATTCGTGACCATATGCCGCAGCAGCATCGAGATTTTTATCAACAGTTGCCGTTTATTTTTGTCGGCCATGCCGACGCGCAAGGTTGGCCTTGGGCATCGATCTTGTTCAATGAGCCGGGTTTTATCCACTCGCCTGATAACAAAACCCTGACCCTTAATACTCAGCCGGTGGTAGGTGATCCTCTTGCTGATAGTTTAGTGCCGAATACTCGTTTGGGTTTGTTAGGCATAGAGTTATCTACTCGCAGGCGCAACCGCTTGGCTGCCCATATTATCGAATCGATTGATCAGAAAATTAATGTACAGATTGATCAAGCCTTCGGTAATTGCCCACAATATATTCAGAGCCGTGAACTCGAACAGGTAGAGGATAAAACGCTACCAGCATCAACGGTGAAGACATTAGACAAGCTCGACGCTCGGGCACAAGCATTAATCACCAGCAGCGATACATTTTTTGTTGCCAGTTATGTGCGCAATGACAGTGGTGAAGCCAGCGATGGTGCTGACGTCTCACATCGTGGTGGCAGGCCGGGATTTGTCCGTGTAGATAACGATAGCACTCTGACTATTCCTGACTACCTTGGCAATAATCATTTCAATACCTTTGGCAATTTTGTCGAAAACGCCAAAGCTGGGTTGCTGTTTTTAGATTTTGAAAGCGGTCATCTATTAACCTTAACAGGCACCGTAGAAATTTTATGGGACTCCCCTGATGCTCAGCATTTTAACGGTGCCGAGCGACTGTGGAAATTTCATATTGACCATGGTCGATGGATTGAAAATGGTTTGCCATTGCGTTGGAAGATGGATGAATACTCACCCAACACACTGCTCACTGGCACTTGGCCTGAGGCCGAGAAAAAAGCGCAAGCGGAAGCTCAGCGTCAGCAGTGGCTGCCGTATGTGGTAAGCAATATTGTTGATGAAAGCAGTGTTATTAAGTCATTTTATCTTCAAGCTAAAAATCATGCTGTACCGAGTTTTAAACCAGGCCAATTCTTAACAGTTAAGCTTCCCATTCAGGGTAAAGACGCGATAAGAACCTACACTGTTTCAAGCGCTCCTGCTGACGCCGCATTGCGGATTAGCGTTAAGCGTGAAGTATCATTAGAAGATAGTACGCCAGACGGGCTGTTCTCCAGCTTTATTCATAATCAACTGGCTATTGGCGACACCATCTATGCCAAGGCGCCTAATGGTGCGTTTACCTTTGATGCCTCTTAACAACGCCCTGCGGTACTACTCGCTGGCGGTGTTGGTATTACGCCGATGGTGTCGATGGCGAGACACGCGTTAATAGAAGGGTTGCGTACTCGATCTGCCCGTTTAACCACATTAATTTGTGCGGCCAGCAATGGCGAGCAGCGAGCCTTTTTCAACGAGCTAGAAGAGTTAGAGGCGCAGTCCAATGGCACCGTTCGCAGCTTCTGGGCCCTGAGTAAAATCGATAAAGAAATGAAGCTGGGCCGTGATTATCATCACCACGGCCATATTTCTCTGTCGTTACTACAAGCTATTCTGCCTATTGATGACTACGATTTTTATCTCTGCGGGCCAGCGTCCTTTATGCAATCGATGTATGACATGTTGAGAGAACTGGGCATTAATGATGCAAGAATCTTTGCCGAAGAATTTGGCCCGGCATCATTGCAACGCAGCATCGATCTATCTAGTAAAAAGTTTGAACCCATAGCACAAGCCCGCGAGGCAATTGTTGAATTTACAGAATCAAAGATTGAGCAAGCATGGTCACCTAAAGATGGCAGCTTGCTGGAGCTTGCCGAAGCGCATGGTTTGACTCCTGAGTTTGGTTGTCGCAGTGGCCAATGTGGGGCGTGTAAGGTCGAGTTAGTCTCAGGTTCTGTGAGTTATATAGCTGAGCCGTCGTCTCCATTGAAGAAAAAAGAAGTTTTGCTTTGTTGTGCCGTGCCGGCCGCAATGGCAGGACAAGAGCTAGTGAAAATTGCCATAAAGTCATAAGTAAATTGGTGAGTGTTCTCACTAATTTACTTTAACAAAGTCCATATATTTCAAATTACTATTAACTCAAAAGGAAAAATTATGTCTACCTTAATCATTGTTGATCTAACACCAACTGATAAAGAAAAACTTGCCGCCTACAGCGCACAGGCTGGTGAGACGCTAAAGCCTTACGGCGGCGAGTTTTTAGCCAAAGGAGCGATAGAAGTTCTGCATGGTGATGCTATTTTTACCACAAAGGTGGTTATCCAATTTCCTGATCGGGAAAGTGCTGTTAATTGGTATCAGTCGGATGCTTATCAGGCGATTATTCCTAACCGCGATCAGGGTATGGATAGTCAATTTCATCTGATTGCCTAATCTGGCAGCGGGTAATTATCAGCTACCTAATAGACCGGAGCATTAATGAAATACTATAGCGTTTGGTACATAATTTTCACACAGTTAACGTTGAGAACACTGATTGAAAACGATGTAACATTCATCGGCATTGAAACTGGTTTTGAAGAAGAGCAGGAGTAAAATTTATGAAACAACAACGAATCGGGCGCCGTTATGATGGATGGTATAGCGCGACATTCACTTTGGCGAGTTTCCAACGTTCAATAGGTGATGGAAAATATGACGATCGCCTTAGTCACTTTTATCTGTCTTATAGTTTTAGCGGCGGTCAGCCGATATGACTGACTTCTCAGAGTAGAGATTTTTCAATGGATACCAATAGGTTAATTTTCTCAAAATGTTGAAAAGTCAGTGCGTGATTATATCGGGCCTTTCAGCGGGCATAAGAAGCCACTCAAGAAAGATAATAATTCTATCAAGTAGGAATCAGACCCAATAAATTTCATCATCAAAAATATAAAGTGGGTAATAATAGTGTCGGCTTATACTGAGATTTACAATGTTCTATAGTTTGCTCTCTCCACCAGCAGGGCTGGAGTCAATGTTCGGAGCTTTATTTAGCGGGCTGCTTGAAAATATCATTATTCGACGTTGGTCTGCACTGGTATGGCTTATGGGAGTGATGTTGATCTATAGCCTCACTGACTAATTGGCAATTGGGAATAGGTAGGTAAGATTGCCCCCTTAACGCGTGTTGTTGGATAGGTGCGCTGTCATTACCACGCAGCCGCGGTCAGTTTTTTAGTCAAGGCCTGCAGTCCTTTACCTTTATTACTTATTTTCCAGGCAAGAAAATTCTCATGGTCTGAATCGTGCGCCAAACCCAATGATATCAATTCGCCGCTGTTGAGTTGTTGTTCGATGCGCTGGCGCGGCAGATGACCAATGCCTATACCAGCCTGAATCGCGGCAACTTTTTGGTCGATAGTTTGCACATAAAGTACTCTGCCATCATTACTTAAGCCTTTACTACGCGTTACATCAATCAGTGAAGTGTCGTGAGTAATCACGCGGCGGAGTTTGGGTAAAGCTTCTTTTAATGCCTGGGGATTGTTAGTTAAGCTGGCCTGGCGATGGTGGGCAGCAATCACTGGCACTAGGTCGATTGGGGGTAGGGGTATCGCGCGATAGCCTTTTTGTAACGGCACTGGCCCGGGTGACCCTATAATCAAATCAACCTGGTCTTGCTCAAGCGCCTCCCAACCGCCGTTAAGCACCGACTCTCTGATGTCGATTTCAATAGAAGGGTACTCTGTTAAAAAGTCATCTAGCAGGCAAAAGAAAGTCGGGTAATCTACCAGTGATTCGACCGCGATACTTAATCGCGGCTCCCAGCCAGTGGCCACTTCTTTTGCTTTGTTAGCTAGCCGCGTTGTGGTTTGCAGTATCTCTCTACCTTCGGCCAATATTAATTGTCCTGCGGGCGTTAATACCGAGCGGCGCCCTTGGCGTTGAAATAAGGCAATGTCTAATTGCTCTTCGAGCTTTTGCACGGCATAGGAAATGGCCGAAGTCGCTTTATTCAACTCTTCTGCCGCTTTGGCAAAGCTGCCGCGCCGGTCGATAGCGTCCAGCGTCTCTAGCACCTCAATTGTAATGGGGTTTCTTGCCATATTATGCCTCAAACTATTGTTCTAATAATTAGATCATTCTAAACAGAAAACAGGGCTTATTGCCAGAATTACAATCATTACAATGACTCCAACATTTACACAAACCTACATTTTAAACTTGGAGCACTATTATGAAATCATTTATAAACACTATTATTACTACCACTGCTGGACTAGACACTTTGCCTTTACGCTTAGGCGCAGGCGCAATTTTCGCCGCCCATGGCGCGCAGAAACTATTTGGCTGGTTTGGCGGTTATGGCTTAGAAGGCACTGCTGGTTGGATGGCGTCTATTGGACTTGAGCCCGGTCTATTGATGGCTACTGCAGCGGGCAGTGCAGAATTTTTTGGCGGCTTGCTACTCATTGCCGGCTTACTAGTTAGGCCCGCGGCGCTAATGTTGGCGATCACTATGGTTGTAGCGATTGTGACCGTTCACTTGCCTAACGGTCTTTTCATGTCCAATAACGGTTATGAGTTTGGCTTGGCCTTACTTGCAGTAAGTGTGAGTTTGACATTACGAGGTGCTGGTAGCTTAAGCGCTGACCGACTTCTTCAAACATTAGTTGCTAAGTAGATAGTAGCCCGATAAATCAATAGTAATGGAGTAACAACATGAGCGTATTACACATTAATAGCAGTGCACGGCTGGGTGAATCAAATAGCCGCATCATCGGCCAGTATTTGGTTGATGCTTTGGGTGAGCCGGTTGTAAGCAGAGATTTAGCGCAGCATCCCTTACCGCCCATTAGCGCCAAGGATTTGATTGCTGTTCACGGCTCGGCTGATAGTCAGCGGCCTAGCTTACTGACACAGCTTGCCTTGTCAGACAGGTTGATCGCTGAGTTAAAAGATGCGGATACCTTAGTGATTGGCGCGCCGATATATAACTTTGGGATCCCGGCGTCATTAAAGCAGTGGATCGATGCCGTTTGCCGCGCCGGTGTTAGCTTTAAATATACCGAGCAGGGGCCGCAAGGTTTGCTGGGTGTGAAGCGCGCTTTCATTGTTACCGCCAGCGGGGGCACGCCTATCGGCAGTGAGATAGATTTTGCCAGTGGTTACTTAGAGCACATATGCCGCTTTATTGGTATCACTGAGATATTTCATATTGATGCCAGCGGTTCTAAAGGCACACCTGAGGAAATTATTGCTCAGGGCAAGCAACAAGTAGATGCCTTAGTGGGCAGCGTATCTAACACTTCAGTTTTAGGAGCAGCGTAATGGGATTACTACAACAAGGTGAATGGGTGGATCAGTGGTATGACACTGACAATAGCGGTGGTGAATTTCGTCGCCAGGATAGTCGCTTCAGAAATTGGCTAACCCCTAATGGCGAAGCTGGCCCCAGTGGTGAGCAGGGCTTTAAGGCAGAGAAAGGGCGCTATCAATTGTATGTGTCACTAGCTTGCCCTTGGGCGCATCGCACGCTGATTTTTCGCCAACTTAAGGAGTTGGACCAATACATAGAAGTCACTGTGGTCGAGCCGATCATGTTGGAAAATGGTTGGGAGATGAACGATACGCTTTATGGTTTGGACTTTCTTTACCAGCTGTATTTAAAGGCGGACGAAAACTATGAAGGCCGGGTCACTGTGCCAGTGTTATGGGACAAGCAAACACAAACCATAGTCAGTAATGAGTCTTCAGAAATTATTCGCATGTTCAATAGCGCGTTTAATCATTTAACGGCTAACACCGCAGACTATTACCCGCAGCCATTAGTTAAAACCATACACAGCTTGAATGACCGCATTTACGACACTATTAATAACGGTGTTTACCGTGCTGGTTTTGCCACTACCCAGCAGGCCTATGAAGAAGCGTTTCACAGTTTGTTTGACTCGCTAGATTGGGTTGAAGGGGTGTTAAGCCGACAGCGTTATATGGCAGGTAGTCAGTTGACAGAAGTCGATTGGCGTTTGTTTACCACCTTGATTCGTTTTGATGCGGTGTACTTTGGGCATTTTAAAACCAATCGTCAGTTGCTAGCCGATTACCCCGCAATTAGTGGTTATATGCGCGAGCTGTATCAAGTGGCGGGGGTGGCTGAAACGGTAAACTTTGAGCATATTAAAACCCATTATTACGCTAGCCACTTGATGATTAATCCTACCGGCGTTATCCCAATAGGGCCGGCCCAAGACTTTACCGTTGCCCATGGTCGCGAATCACTTAACGCGGCGTAAAGGCGCAGCGTCACAAAACTATTTGGAGAAAACCGGTGAGAGAATTAATTCAAGTCGTAAACGCCCAGCCTACCCATGATGGTGACGGCGTTAAAATCCATCGCTTGGCGGGGCATCACCTATGTCAGGTTCTTAATCCTTTTTTAATGATTGATGAGATCAACTCTGATGAGGCTGCCGATTATATTGGCGGTTTTCCTGAGCATCCTCATCGAGGGTTTGAAACCATTACTTATATGAAGGCTGGCCGTATGCGCCACCGCGATCATATGGGTAATGAGGGCGTTATTGCTGCGGGAGATGTGCAGTGGATGACAGCAGGTGCTGGCGTGCTTCACTCTGAAATGCCCGAGCAAGAGCAGGGCTTATTACACGGTTTTCAAATTTGGTTGAATTTACCTAGCGCTGAAAAAATGAAACCGGCGGCCTATCAAGAGTTTGCTAATGCTGACATAACTGAGCAGTCGCTAGCGGGTGGCGGCGTGGTTAGGGTCATTGCTGGTAAGGCGGTCATCAATCAACAGGTGCAGCAAGGTTTGTTACCTGAAATTTCAACTCAGCCAGTGTTTCTTGATGTGATATTGCAGCCAAACGAGAATGTTGAGATTTCATTCAATGTTGAAAATCCTGCCTTGGCCTATGTTTATAAAGGTGCAACTGATGTGATTGCATCGCGTCAAATGGGTGTCTACACAAAGGGTGGTGCGCTACTATTAACAGCAGGCCCAATGGGCGCTGAACTTTTACTACTAAGTGGTCGCCCCATTAGCGAACCGCTAGTACAGCATGGTCCTTTTGTGATGAATACCGCTGAAGAAATTAGGCGGGCGTTAACCGATTTCCAAAACCCGCAGTATCTCAGTAAGCTAACGGCCAATAGAGTAACCGGGTAATATCAGCGAGTATTTCCCTGATGACTTGTTAAGGCGTTTTGGGTATAAATACAATCGAGGCATAGTTTGAGAAATTCTACTACTGATCAATTCAGCCAAAGTTATTTTTCAATTGCCATGTCTAAAGCGGTGTTAGTTCGAGCGCTTAAAGTGGCGGTACTTGTTGGCACAATTTTGGCATTTATTAATCACGGGGAGAAAATATTAACCTTGTCTCTGACTGGTCAAGATTGGTTTAAGGTTATCCTTACTTACTTAGTGCCTTATTGTGTCTCAACCTGGTCTGCCGTTGCCGTAATAAAAGCCAACGCGATGACTGAACAAAAGTCATAGTTAAAGAATCATCATTTAAAGGGATAATTAATGAAAGTTTTAGTGGTCGGTGCGAGTGGAGCAACGGGGCGACTGGTCGTCAAGCAATTACTGAGTCGTGGCGTGCAGTCACTGCAATCGTGCGCTCACCCGACAGTTTGCCCGACAGTGCTAAGTTATTAAAAATTGAAGCCTCTGTTCACAATCTCACTAGCGCTGAAATGGGTTCCCATCTAAAAGACTGCAGTGCGGTGGTGTCTTGCCTCGGCCATAACCTTACCTTTAAAGGCATGTTTGGACAGCCTCGCTGGCTGGTAACCGATACTGTGCAATGTATCTGCAGCGCTATAAGCGCCAATAATATTGGCAGTGCGGTTAAAGTTATACTGATGAATACCACAGGCAACAGTAATCGAGACATTCCAGAGGTGGCTCCGTTAAGTCAGCGCATTGTTGTTTCTATTTTAAGAGTCTTGTTATCGCCCCATGCTGATAATGAAAAGGCAGCGGATTTTTTACGTACAAAAATTGGCCAAAATAATAACGCCATAGAATGGCTAGCGGTGCGCCCAGATGCGCTAACCGATGGGGAGCAAGTTACTGAATATGATGTACATGCATCTCCTATTCGAAATGCAATTTTTGATTCAGGCGCAACCAGTAGAATTAATGTTGCCAACTTCATGACTGAACTTATATTAACTCAAAGCCTATGGTCAAAATGGAAGGGGCAAATGCCAGTAATATATAACCATGAATAATACCATGCCCATGCTTGATCAAGTTTGAGCGCATCTTCAAATCAGTCTCTTAGCTTTATGCTAAGAATAGGTAAGGGGGTATAAATGGATGAACAAAACGGTAGGGCAACAAGCAAGGTAGAATTTAGCATGGTATTTCTGGTGGTTATTTAGAGGCTGTTTGTGCCATATATGCATATATAGGCCCTTATGCCTTCTCACTGCTTAAGGGTGCCGAGCTATTTGATGCTAGCGATTGCCCGGACACTTTCAGAAGGATGCTTGTAGCATTGATTATTGCTTTGCTGTTGATTTGTTCGACAATACAAAATACTACTGTGGACGGCTTTAGCTGGTAAAGTAATCCCGATAACTGATGCATAGCTTGGTTTGCAGGCGGGTGCTAACAATATTGTTGTTTTATAACCATGTCGCAACCGTCGTATATCTAGTGGCCGCAGCGTGGCTAGTAAAGCTTGTGATTACGGGCGAATACAGTAAATTCTGATTTAATAATAAAACCAAAGGGAATCTATTTATGACGATTTTAATAATATCTGCATTGGCGCTAGCACTGTTTCAGTTATGGCTTTTACCTGCTAGTTTGAATCTAACAAATATGACGCATCTGATTAGTAGCCGCGACACGCCAATCGATCAATCGGTATTACAAGGCCGAGTAGCGCGAGCTGGGGTAAACTTACAAGAAAGTTTACCAGCATTTCTAGCGTTGAGTATATTGGCGATAGTACAGCAGGTAGATCTCACTCAGGCTGCAACAATTTGGCTGGCCGCTCGAGTACTGTTCATTCCCTGCTATATGTTTAATGTTCTTCACGTGCGCACAATTGTCTGGCTAGTATCGTTAGCTAGCCTCATATACATGGCGATGGGCCTAGTTTAGCTTTTTTTTGACAGCTAGACACTCGCTGGTATTGTCAGAGGCGGCTGCCTTAAGGCAGATAGTAGAGCTGAATAATCTTGTCAGACTTACCCTTTTACACAAAAGCGGCGACTTGTCTTGGCCCCGCTTTCGTTCGCAGTTACTGAGTATTGGCTGTTAATGGCCGATATCATTGTTGGGGGTGTTGTCTGTCGTAGGTGATAAATATAATCCGCATGGGTCAAAGTTGGCCTATTCTGCGCTTGCTACCCTCATGCCGTTACTTTGTGATCAGTCTGCTGTCTTTGCGCCAACGAGCGATGAATAATAGTGGTATTAAGTCTAGCAATGGCAAGGTTTTCGATAGGCTTTTTGCGATTACATATTACTGGCCTCTTAAAGATTGATTGAGCGCTGATAAAGCTGACTTTTTTGGACAGCTTTGTGATTCTATCTAATTGATTTATAAGGAATTTAATTTTATGCTGGTTGAGGGGGTGATTAATCTATTTAGCCCTCCCAATTTGCTTTAATTTAATGTACTCTACGGCGTCTTTTTTTTGCCAATCATTTATTTATTGAGAACCACAATGTCTGACTTAACTCTCTATCGAAATATCGGTATCTTCGCTCACGTTGATGCTGGTAAAACCACTACAACTGAGCGTATTTTGAAGCTAACCGGTAAGATCCATAAGACGGGTGAAGTTCATGATGGCGCGGCTACAACTGACTTTATGGAACAAGAGCAAGAGCGTGGAATAACTATCCAGTCTGCTGCTACTACTTGTTTCTGGAAGGATCATCGCTTAAACGTTATCGATACTCCTGGACACGTTGACTTCACTGTTGAAGTTTACCGCTCTTTAAAAGTACTTGATGGTGGCGTAGGTGTGTTTTGTGGTTCTGGTGGTGTTGAGCCCCAGTCAGAAACTAACTGGCGCTATGCCAATGACTCTGAAGTTGCACGTATTATCTTCGTTAACAAGCTTGACCGGATGGGTGCTGACTTTTTGCGCGTGGTTGATCAAGTTGAAACAGTATTAGGCGCAAATCCACTAGTAATGGTGTTGCCAATCGGTCGTGAAGAAGACTTCATCGGCGTGGTTGATCTGCTAACTCGTCAAGCTCATACATGGCCTGATCCAGGTAATCCTGAGAAGTTTGAATTGTCAGATGTACCTGCTGACATGGTTGACGAAGTTGAAGAATGGCGCGAAAAGTTGATCGAGAAAGTTGTCGATCAAGATGATGATGTTATGGAGGCTTACCTTGAAGGTGAAGAGCCTTCAATGGAAGATATCAAGCGTTGTATCCGTATTGGTACTCGTAAACTAGATTTCTTCCCTACTTATTGCGGTTCTGCGTTTAAAGATAAAGGCGTTCAGTTAATTCTTGACGCTGTTGTTGATTACTTGCCGAATCCAACTGAAGTTGACCCGCAGCCGCTAACTGACGAAGAAGGCGAGCCTACTGGCGAGCATGCGCTTGTTGCTATAGAAGAGCCATTTCGTGCTTTAGCATTTAAAATAATGGATGACCGTTTTGGCGCGTTAACCTTTGTTCGTGTTTATTCTGGGGTGTTGAATCGTGGCGACACTATTCTTAACTCCTTCACTGGTAAAAGTGAGCGTATTGGCCGTATGGTTGAAATGCATGCCAATGAGCGTAATGAAATCGCTAGAGCGCAAGCTGGCGATATTATTGCCATTGTTGGGATGAAAAATGTTCAAACAGGTCACACCTTATGTGATCCTAAGCACCCTTGCACACTTGAAGCGATGGTATTCCCTGAGCCAGTAATTTCGATTGCGGTGGCACCAAAAGATAAAGCCGGTGCTGAGAAAATGGGTCTTGCGATTGGTAAAATGGTTGCTGAAGATCCAACCTTCCGAGTGCATACAGATGAAGATTCTGGTGAGACCATTCTTAAAGGTATGGGTGAGCTTCACCTAGACGTTAAAGTTGATATCTTGAAGCGTACTTACGGCGTTGAGTTAACAGTTGGTAAACCTCAAGTTGCTTACCGCGAAACAATCACTCAAGAAGTTGAAGATTCTTACACCCACAAGAAACAATCAGGTGGTTCTGGTCAGTTCGGTAAAATCGATTACCGTATGAAGCCTGGTGAGCCAGGTACTGGTTTCGTATTTAAGTCTAGTGTTGTAGGCGGAAACGTTCCTAAGGAATTTTTTCCTGCAATTGAGAAGGGCTTTAAAAGCTTGATGGGCGAAGGTACTGTTGCTGGCTTCCCAGTGTTAGATGTTGATATTGAGTTATTCGACGGTGGGTTCCACGCAGTTGATTCCTCAGCGGTAGCATTTGAATTAGCAGCACGTGGCGGTTTCCGTCAAACCATGCCCAAAGCTGGTGCGCAGTTGATTGAACCAATCATGAATGTGGATGTATTCACTCCTGATGATCACGTTGGTGACGTTATTGGTGATTTGAACCGTCGTCGTGGCATGATTAAAGACCAAGACTCTGGTGTTACTGGTGTGCGTATTAAGGCAGACGTTCCATTGTCAGAGATGTTTGGTTATATCGGGCAATTGCGGACGATGACTTCTGGTCGTGGTCAATTCTCAATGGAATTTTCGCACTACCTACCTTGTCCACAAAATGTGGCTGAGACAGTTGTTGCTGAAGTTAAAGAGCGTAAAGCAAACGCCTAGTTTTCCGGCGTTATAAAAAAGGCTCGCATTGTTGCGGGCCTTTTTTTCGCCTCTCATATATTGCTGGCGGTCATCCCATGTTAGTGACTTTAGAATAAGTAACTGGAGCAGGGTTGGTGGCTAGAAAATACAGTGAGTTAGACGGGCCTTGTCACACTGTACTTAGCAAAATACTCGTTTCGCTATTGGCAATACCGTCAATTAATCTTACTTCTCTCAACACATTATCGAATTCGGCTAAGCTCGATGCTTGAACTTCGGCAACTAAATCCCATGCGCCGTTAGTGGTATGCACTTTTTGTAATTCAGGTAGCCCGCGTAATTTGGCAATGATTTGCGAGGTAGACTTACCGGTCACTTCTATCAACATAATGGCGCGAATAGCGCCGTCGTCGACACTTTCACTGGCTCTGATGGTAAAGCCAACAATTGCTCCGGTGGCAATTAATCGATCTAGGCGATTTTGCACTGTGCCCCGCGACACTTTTAACGCTTGGGCTAATTTTGAAATAGAGGCTCTGGCGTCTTTGCGAAGCAGAGAGATGAGGTCACGATCGAGTGAGTCGTAGCTAACTGCGCGGTTGTTATTTTCCATAATTCCGGTGGTGGTTTTGTTAACAAGAGGCGATTATGACTATATATTGTAATAAATGACATTTATATCTAACAATATGACAAATATTACTACATTTTATATAAATTATTACTATATCGCTTGACGTGCTATCTCTTTATTATCCCTAATATCAAACTCGCAGCCAAAGTTTTGTTAAGCAAGTAAACCTTTGAGTGGCTGCAATAGAAACTGACAGGTGATATTTATGAAGAATTTAGCCGCAATTGATGCCAGTACAATTTTACACCCGGCCACCAATGCTGATGACTTTGGACGCAATGGCTCAAAAATAATTGAGTCGGGTAAAGGCATTTATCTGCGTGATGATTCTGGTAAGCAATTAATTGATGCTGTGGCCGGGTTATGGTGTGTCAATGTTGGCTACGGCCGCGAAGAACTAGCCGAGGCGATGAAAAAAGCAGCGCTAGAGCTTAGTTATTATCATACGTTTTCGGGCATGTCGAACGTACCGCAAATAGAATTAGCAGAGCGGCTATTAGAAAAAGCACCCAGTGGTTTGTCAAAGGTATTTTTTGGCAGTGGTGGATCAGACGGTAATGATAGCTTGTTAAAAATTGTCTGGTATATCAATAATATTCGTAACCAGCCGCAAAAGAAGAAAATTATTTCTCGCTGGCAGGCCTATCATGGCACCTCGGTGGCAACGGCTAGTCTTACTGGTTTGCCGTCGTTTCATACAGCTTTTGATCTACCGATGAATAATATTCTGCATACTGAATCACCAGACTTCTTTCGTCATGGTTTAGAAGGCGAAACAGAGTTGGAGTTTTCAGCACGACGGGCTCAGCAATTAGAAGACATGATTTTAACTGAGGGCGCCGATACGGTTGCTGCATTCATCGCAGAGCCTGTGTTAGGTGCTGGCGGAGTTGTTCCTCCCCCGCAGGGTTATTTTGAAGCGATTCAGAAGGTTCTTAAACGCTTTGATATTTTGTTTATTGTTGATGAAGTAGTTTGTGCTTACGGCCGTTTAGGTAAATGGTTTGGCAGCGAATTGTATGACCTTAAGCCCGATATGATGACTACGGCTAAAGCATTAACTAGTGGCTATTTTCCCTATTCAGCATCCTTTGTGTCAGAAGAAATTTGGGCGTTGGTTAAAGAGGGCTCAGTTAAGTATGGCAACTTTGCCCATGGCTATACCTACGCGGGTCATCCAATTGGGGCGGCTGTTGCAATGGCCAATTTAGATATTATTGAAAACGAAAACTTGGTTGATAACGCCGCTACGGTTGGTGCTTACTTCCATGAGCAATTAAGGCAACGTTTTGCTAATGACAGTTTTGTCGCCGAGGTACGTGGTACCGGCATGATAGCTGCTGTGCAGTTAGTGAAGGATAAAACGACTAAAACCTTTTTTGATAAAGAGACCAAGATCTCAGCCAAAATAGCGCAGCAGTGTTATGAAAAGGGGTTGATTTCAAGACCATTGCCGTCGCTTGACTCAATGGCTTTTTCACCGCCTCTCATTTGTACTACTAAAGATATTGATAATATCGTTAATATTTTTGATGACTCAGTGCGCAGTGTTATGGCGCAAGTACTGTGATATTTTCCGCAAAAATAAACTAATGCTAAGTGTTAGATAAAGGTAGTTCACTATGATTATTGTCAGGCCTATTAGAGAAGACGACATTGATAACTTGATGCGCTTAGCTGAAGCAGCGTATCCGGGTATGACAACATTGCCACCGGATCGTGATGCGCTAACCAAGAAGATTGAAAAATCGACAGCAAGTTTAAATAAGCAGGTAACCGAACCTGGGCGTGAAAACTATCTGCTGGTTATGGAAGATACCGAAGCCAAACTATTGGTTGGTACCGCCGGCATCATTGCCCAGTTAGGAGAGGATGATCAGTTTTACTCTTACAAAATTAATAAGGTAACTCATAGCAGTAAAGCGTTAGACAAAAAAGTGACTGTTGAAACCCTGAATCTTTCTAACCATTTTGAAGGGTTCGCTGAAGTAGCGACTCTGTTTTTAGACGAGTCTTACCGCAGAAATGGCAACGGCAAGCTGCTGGCTCGAAGCCGTTATCTATTCATGGCAGAATTTCGAGAGCGTTTTCCTGATCAAGTAATGGCGGACTTACGTGGTTATTTTGATGAAGCAGGAAGATCGCCGTTTTGGGATGCCATCGGCCAGCACTTTTTCGATATGGACTTTACCGCTGCAGATTTATTTGGCGCGTTGAATGGTAATCAGTTTATCGCCGACCTAATGCCCAAGCAGCCTATTTACGTCAACTTGCTATCTCAAGAGGCGCGTGACGTTATCGGTAGGCCCAACGACCAAGGTAAGCCAGCCTTGGGAATGCTGGAAAAAGAGGGTTTTCATTGGCGCGGACAGATAGATATTTTTGACGGTGCCCCCAGTGTTGATACCTTTATTGATCAACTTGAAACTATTAAGGCTAGTGCTGTAGCGACGATTAAAGGTGAGGCCAGTAAATGCAATGAAACACAGTACTTAGTCAGTGGAGGCGATATAGCTTCTTTTGCGGTCTGCATTAGTCGCTTGGAAATATCAACTGATGGCAATGCTCTGCTGCCAGTGGAAACCTTAAATGCTTTGAATTTATCAATAAACGACTCGGTTCGTTATGTGCCGCTATAACCGAGTTTTCTTCTAGCTGCTTTGTTTGTTCAAATTTTTTTATTATTATAATTGAGAGATAGGAAGTGAAACGTGCCCCATACAGTTGAGATGAACTTTGACGGCCTAATCGGCAGTACCCATAATTATTCAGGTTTGTCACAGGGCAATTTGGCGTCGGCCAATAATGCTAAGGCATTATCGCAGCCACGTCAGGCCGCAAAAGAAGGCTTGGCAAAAATGCATCACTTGCACCGGCTAGGTTTAACACAGGGCATATTAATTCCACAGGAACGGCCTCATATCCCCACCTTGAGACAGCTAGGTTTTAGCGGAACAGACCAAGCCATTGTAGAAAAAGCACATAAAACGGCGCCAGAATTACTAGCTATGTGCTATTCAGCTTCTTCAATGTGGGCAGCTAATGCAGCGACAGTATCGCCTAGCAGTGACACCCAAGATGGACGGGTACACTTTACGCCGGCAAACTTAAAAAGTATGTTTCACCGCTCTATAGAGCAGAAAACGACTAGTAAACTACTAAAAACTATATTCAATAATGGTCAGTATTTCGCTCATCATGATGCACTCGCTGGAGGCGTTCATTTAGGCGATGAAGGTGCCGCTAACCACAATCGACTATGTGCTGACTATGGGGAGCAAGGCATTGAGCTGTTTGTTTACGGTAAACGTGATTTTGGCGTATCACCAGCCAGTACCAGTTTTCCGGCAAGACAATCTTTAGAAGCATCAATGGCGATAGCGCGTAAGCATCAGCTTGATGCTAATAAGGTAGTTATGGCCTGTCAAAGCTCACAGGTGATAGATGCTGGCGGCTTTCACAATGACGTAGTAAGTGTCAGTAATAAAAATGTATTGTTTATGCATGAATTAGCTTTTGCCAACAAGGATAATTTGTTTAAGCAGATGGTCAGTGCCTATGACGACCAGCCATTACATTTTGTTGAAGTGCCCGAGTGCATAGTGTCTTTAGATAACGCTATAAAGTCATACTTGTTTAATTCGCAATTGGTTAATTTACCCGGCAGCGATGACATGACTTTGGTGTTGCCAATGGAAAGCCAGGAAAACAAGGCTGTACATAGCTACTTACTTGAGCTTATCAAGCAAGATACACCGATTAAAAATTTAGAATTTGTCGATGTTCGTCAAAGTATGCGTAATGGCGGTGGCCCCGCCTGTTTGCGCCTAAGAGTAGTTCTAAGTGAAGGAGAGCTGGCGCAGGTTAATCCAACTTTTGTGTTCAGTGAGGAGCTGTTTGTAACCTTAAATACCTGGGTAGATAAACACTATCGTGATCAACTAAGTCCAGCTGACTTAGCTGACCCAAATTTACTTTTTGAAAGTAGAGCCGCATTAGATGAGTTAACGAGTATGTTAAATGTGGGCAGCTTCTATGAGTTCCAGCAGGCTTAATGTAATGAAAACTGTCGGAAAAAATTTATTTGGCGAGCAAAGTTTTTTGCAGTTCACGCTAGAATGTAAGCCTGTGGTCGCTAAACTTAGCGTAGTGCTAGGCAGCGATGTGGCAGTTGAACTCTGGGATAATGGCGTGTTGTTTTTTCACCCCAGTGAGAGTTCTCCAGTAAACTCAATTTTATTGTCAGTGGGCGTGCACGGCAATGAAACTGCGCCGATAGAAATTATCGATAAATTAGTGAGTGATATCTTGGCAGAGAAAATTACTGTTAAGCAAAATTTACTTATTGTGATCGCTAATCCAGCGGCAATAAATGCTAGTCGTCGAGAAATAGACGAAAACATGAATCGACTATTTAATGCTGATATCACTGCCAACAGTAATGTTAATGATGAGCGCCAAAGAAGCTGTAAGTTAATGGCATATAGTCGAACTTTTTTTAATTTGGAAGCTAAGCATAAACTACACTATGACTTGCACACTGCTATTAGAGATTCTTATTACAAGAAGTTTGCAGTGTCGCCAAATACTAGCAAATTAGCAATAACCCAGCAGCAGTTTCGGATGCTAAGCCAATGGGGTATTGAGGCAATATTAACGACTCAGAAAAAGAGTTCGACCTATTCAAGTTTCACTGCTAATAGCTGCGGCGCTACTAGCTTTACCTTAGAGCTTGGTAAAGTAAAACCATTTGGTGACAACGATTTAGCTGAATTCTCTGCGCTCATTACCGGGCTTTATGCGGCGATCAGTGGCGCTGAAAATTTAATAGCACATACCAAAGCGGCTAAGCAGTTTAGCATAACTACTGAGGTACTTAAGCAAACTAAAGATTTCCACCTTTGTTTTGCTAATGATATTGCCAACTTTACTGAGTTTGGAGTTGGCGTCATATTAGCGACCGATAAAGACTATCAATACCTTGTTAAAGATAGTGGCGAGCGAATTTTATTTCCCAATGAGAACGTTGCTATAGGGCAGCGAGCATTGGTTATTATTAAGCCTGAAGATAACGAAAATGCGAGTGCCATATGAGCAAAACGAAAGTGTCTATTATTGGTGGTTCCGGCTACTTGGCTGCAGAGCTGTTACGTAATTTGTTAAGTCGCAGTGACGTAGAGATATTGCGGGTCTCTAGCAAAGATCATATCGGTAAAAATATTGGTGAGGTAAATCGTTCATTCTGGGGCCTTAGCGATATTGTGCTTGAAGATATTTTGCCCCAAGAATGTGCCGCCGGCGCAGATATTGTTTTTTTGGCGATGCCCCATGTCATAACCGCCCGTGTGGCGATGGAATTGTTTGACTTAGATGTACGAATTATAGATTTGTCGGGCGATTTCCGACTTAACGAACTTAGCGATTACACTCGCTATTATGCTGACCAGCACCCCTGTCCTGAGCGTCTAGGCACCTTTGTGTACGGTATGCCTGAGTTGTATGCTGAGCAAATTAGCACAGCTAAGCATGTGGCTAATCCTGGCTGCTTTGCTACCTGTATTGCTACCTCGTTACTGCCGCTGGCCAATGCTGGTCATATGCAGAAAACGGCAATTAGGTTGGTTGCATTAACGGGTTCAAGTGGCTCAGGGGTTCATCCACAGGCGGGTAATCATCACACTGTTCGCAGTAACAATTTAAAAGCCTACAAAGTATTTAATCATCAGCACACGCCTGAAATACTGCAAACACTAGCTGCCGCGGGGGCGGGCGAGGTCAAGCTTGATTTCGTCCCGGTGTCTGCGCCGTTAACGCGAGGCATGATGTCAATTGCCCAATTAGATATGCCTGCAGGTCTTAGCGAGGATAAACTACGTGGGCTGTATGAAACCTATTATCAGCAGTTTCCGCTAATTTCTGTATTACCAAAAGGTATTGCCCCAGAAGTTGTCGCCATTAAAAACTCTGCTCGGATTGAAATTGGCATTGATGTAAGCGAACAGCATAATGATGGCTCAGCAACATTATGCGTGACCAGCGTATTGGATAATCTAATTAAGGGTGGCGCCGGTCAGGCTATGCAAAATTTCAATTTGATGACAGGTCACGATAATAATTACCTGCTTGACCAACTAGGTATGTGGCCATGAGTGATCAGCTGGGTTCGAGTGCTGGTCTAAAACAGTTAGCGATTATTAAAGTAGGCGGCGACATCTTGCTCGATGATATCCAGCAGGCGGGTTTAGCAAAAAATGTTATGGGGCTAATAGAGAAAAATTGGCGAGTGGTAGTGCTACATGGTGGTGGCCCGCAGTTGTCTACTATGCAGTCCCTCTGTGGCATAGAACCGCGTAAAGTGGCAGGGCGGCGTATTACCAGCAAAGCAGATTTAGTACTGGTTAAGCAAGTATTATGCGGTCAAGTCAATGTCGATTTGGTATCTGTATTACAAGCCCAAGGCGTTAACGCGTTCGGTTGTCACGGCGCGTCAGGTAAGCTTATTCGCGCAACAAGACGGCCACCGATACTGGTCTCCGGCGGTGGCGGTGAGCCGATAGATTTTGGCGAGGTAGGCGACGTTACCGCGATTAACACTGCCTTGCTAAATAGCTTGTTGGCAGTTGATTTGGTGCCGGTTATTGCCTCTTTAGGCATCAATGAACGGGGTGATATTTTTAATATTAATGCCGATACTACTGTGGTCCAGATCGCTAGGCAAATGTCGGCAGAACTGCTTATTTTTGTCACTGGTATTGGTGGTATTTTTAAAGACATAAAAGATCCTGCTAGTCGTTTTGATCGGCTAGATTCAGTAGCGGCAAGAAAATATATCGATAGTGGAATTATTGTCGATGGGATGATCCCTAAGGTGGAAGAAGCCTTATCATTATTAGAATCCGGTGTCGATACCATTGCCATTGTTGATACCCGACAACCCTTAGCCTTTACTAGTATTGCTAGCGGTGAGACCCAGTTCGGAACCCTAATTAGTAATAAAGCTTAATGTCGGCTTGAAGTGGCAGCCACTTAGCCGATTAAATATTTGAATATTTATAACACACTGATCAAAAGTGACAGCCTTGGAAGTGTTATAATCGCTACGTCTATGGGTTGGTGTGTCAAATAATCCTGTAAACGAGCAACATCAAGTAAGCGATTTAGAGACATTAAGTGTGAATGCTAACAAAGTAGAAGATAATCCAGCGCTAACTGGCTCAATAGTTCCTACCTTTATCAAATATTTAGTCCCCTCGCTGCTTGGGCTTATTGCCATGACATCGGCATCGTTGGTTGATGGGATATTCATTGGTAATTACTTAGGCACTACCGCCTTAGCCGCGGTTAATTTAATCATCCCTATTACTATGCTGATGTTTGGAGTTGGCATAATGCTATCGATAGGTGGCTCAGTGCTTAGTGGTAAATACTTGGGTGAAAATAACGTTACGGCTGCATCAGCAATTTTTAGTAAGACTTTATTGTTTGTTTTATTTTATGGTTGCGTGGCAATAGCGCTGGCATTGGTATTTGAAACTCAATTATTTTCTGCGCTTGGTGCTACGCCAGAGTTGTTCCCGATAATGAGTGAATATTATCGAATTATTATGCCGTTTTTACTACCGCAATTAATTACGGTGGTATTGTATTTTTTTGTGCGGATGGATGGCGCGCCTAATCTAGCCGCTGCTGCGTTAATGGTTGGCGCGGTTATTAACATGGTGTTGGATTATTTTTTTATTGCTGTTTATGGTTGGGGCCTGGAAGGCGCAGCTTATGCAACTGGCTTGTCGCAGTTATTTTCTATGTCGGTGCTGATGTTTTACTTCACTACGACTAATCGGGTGCTCAGTTTCCGAATGCGGCAAAGCAATTGGGGAGAAGTTTTTCAGGCAGCATATAACGGTGTTTCAGAATTCATCAATGAAATATCTGGTGGTATTATTGCGCTTATTTTTAATTGGATGTTAATCCAGCGAGCCGGAGTAGATGGCGTTGCCGCTATTACCGTCGTTAATTATTTGTTGATGCTAGGATTTATGGCATTTTTTGCTATATCTGATTCTATTCAGGTGATGGTGTCGCAGAATTTTGGAGCGGGTAATAGCCAGCGAATACGTCAATTCATGATCACCGCGACGGTCGCTGTGGCGTTGATGAGCGTAGCATTCATTAGTGCATTATTACTGGCGGGCGAGGCCTTGATTCTGATATTTGTCGATGACCATAATAGCGGCGTAACTATTGGCTTAGCCAACAGTTTCATTGCTTATGTTTGGCCATTATTCCTATTCGCGGGGATTAATATGTTGGTATCGGGGTATTTAACGGCTATTCATTTACCCTTTCAATCTGGCCTTATCGCCTTGTGTCGCAGTCTAGTCTTCCCGGCGAGCTTGCTTATTCTATTTTATTTTCTGTTGACTGATTATCTATTTGTCGTCGCGTTACCGATTGCCGAGGCTCTAAGCTTCATCTTGGCAGTTGCTATATTTTTGCGCTATACCCCTACCAAAGTTATTCAAGGAAGCCCGGCTAAAGCGAGTTAACAGTAGCAATATTGTAGTAAGGTATTAGTCATCGACTGCTACAAAACTTTGCTGCGTCGTAACAGTACTTTGGGCCTTAATTTTAACACTTCAGCAAGTAGTAGCTTCTCTGTTGATAGGGTGATTCTGCCAGCTAGACCTAAAGCGCCTTGATCTAAAGGCAGTAGGGTTGATAGCCTAGCCATATAAAATTGATACACTGCTTCCTTAGCAGCAGCAAGCATCGGGCTGGCTAAAACTAGTTTGCCTTGGATGAAATAAGTATTGATATCGCCAAGTGATAGCAGCACTGGTGTGCTGCCAGCTTTAAATGGTTTTAAGGATTTTTGAGCACAAAAGCGAGAGATATTAGTCGCTGCGTGATGGCCCATATCTAAGGCTACGCTGGCTTGTTTAGGAAGTGATTGCGGTAATGTAGCTGAATCGCCAGCGACAAAAATATTGCTAAATTCTTTGCTTTGTAAATAGGCACTAACAGCTAAGCCGTTGGCGCTAATTTCAGTGCCGAGGCTGTCGAGATAGTCAGGCAGTTTGGTGCCAGCTGACCATATTGTTAAATCTGATTTGAGAGATTTTTTGTCACTGAAGTGGATGCTAGATTTTTTAACTTCAGTGATTGTTTTGTTGAAGTGAAAGCTAAGCTGATAGCTTTCACATTGGCTTACAATATCATCTGACAATTTTTCTGGAAGTGCTGTTACTAATCTTGATGCGCTATCGATTACATTGATATGAAGTCGCTTATTAGTTGCGTATTTTCTCAATAGTTCGCCTAAAACTTCTACGCCGGTAAAACCACCACCAATAATATTGATGTTAACACTGGGTGAAGCAGAGTTAAGCGCAACTTTAATATCGTTATGTATTTTTATTACATCATCGGCCGTACGAAACCCCTCCGCAAACTTAGTGGCGCCTTTAATTCCGTAATTTGAGCGTGAATGACCAGATGTAATCAACAAAACATCATAATTTAGTACTTGCTTGTCATCTAGGGTGATGGATTGCAAATCTCCGTTAATGCTAATAACCGATTGATTAATAAAGCGATGGCCTAGTCTGCTGATAATAGTTGCTAGATTTAAGCTAAGACTAGTTTCTTTTTTTACATCTGACAAAATCTCATGGATATTTGGTGTCCATTGAAAATTCTGTCTCGGATCAATGACAGTTACGTCATAACATTTAGCCAACTTGCTGGCAGCAGTAAGACCAGCGAAATTAGCGCCTATAATTATAATGCGAGATTTCGTACTATTTAGTGTCAAAAAAGTTTCCTCGGTGAGTAAAAGCTGCATTGCAATTGCCGAAGACTAGCAGATCAATCTGGCATGTATAGGATTTTTATTGTTAACAATACTACTCATACAGCTACAAAATCATAATATTAGATATTTGAAGAAGCATGAGGTTATAGTGTTTTTTTTGAATGGTAGTTTATTATACTTTTAACCATAGCAGTTGTTTAATCAAATCTAGAAAACTATTGTTGACATGTCCATGCTTTGTTTTAAATATCAAAAATTTAGTTGTGAGTATCCTATGAAACACAGGCTTTACTTTTTATTGTTACTAATGTTTTCTTTCGCAACTTTTGCAGATGAAGACAGAGGTGAGGCGCGCGAAAGCGTTGAACGCCAAGGCTTTGTCTATGGCGTTGGTTTAGCGGTGAGAAAAGAAATATATAAGGGTTTTGACCAAAGAGTGATCCCGCTACCAACGATTGGCTATCGCGGAGAAAAACTAACAGTATTAGCGCCATTCGCTAGCTACGATGTAGCTAGTTTTGAGTCGATTAAGTTTTCACTGCGGGCTGCGCCAAGATTCCAAGGTTTTGATGAATCCGATAGTTTTATTTTTGAAGGTATGGAAGAGCGAAAGTTCTCTATGGATTCCGGGGTCGGGGTCCAGTATGAGAAGAACAATTGGAGAGTTGACGTGGGTGCTATGTTTGATGTGCTGAATCGCTCTAATGGTTATGAACTGCATTCACGACTTAGTCGAGTATATAGTTATGGGCCATTTTTCTTTGAACCTAGAGTTACAGTGAGTTATCTAGACGCTAACCATGTCGATTATTACTACGGTGTCACTAGTGATGAAATGAATAGTTTTAGATCCCAGTACCTAGGTGCTAGTACAATCAATACTTCATTCAATTTTTCGATTTCAACCCCAATTTTCTTTGGTGGATTTTCTAGTATTAGTGTTGGGCGAACATGGTTTGGCAGTGGGATTACGGATAGTCCATTAGTGGAAGATAATGCGGACTATAGCTTTAGGTTGGCGTTCGCGAAATACTTTTAGCGGCGGTTAGGTAAGAAAGTAAGCGATATATTCCCACTAGTGGGTGTCGAAAACTCAGCGCTTATTGTTTAGACAGTAGCGTCTTAGCACCTTCAGTTATCGAAATAACCGCTGGATGGCTAATTTTTATGCTCGACAAAAATGCGCGTAATAGGGTCAAGCAGTATGTTTTAATTGGCTTTGAGCGCTCCCAAGGCAGTATTCACTCAATAAACATATATTTTAAAGATATTAATGGCCCTAAAGGCGGCATTGATAAAGAGTGTACGGTAACATTGCTGCCCAATAATTTAGAAGAGGTAGTTATATCTTCTAAAGCAGAGCCATTAGTAAATGCGACAGATTGCTCTACAGAAGGAGCTAAGTCGTTGTTAACGCGTCGTGTGAAGAAACTTCAGCGACAAAAGAAAGTAAACAGTAAATAAAATATGCAGGCATTGGTAGACGATGAGTAAAGATAAAGAGTGTTTGGTAAGCGTAATTATGGGGTCAACCTCGGATTGGGAGACTATGAAACATTGCACTGATGTTTTGGAATTGCTAGAGATTCCACATGAAGTGTCGGTGGTTTCAGCGCATCGTACACCAGACAGATTGTTTGAGTTTGCCGAAGCCGCCGATGGCAACGGTATTGAAGTTATCGTTGCCGGCGCCGGTGGCGCTGCGCATTTACCCGGGATGGTGGCTGCTAAGACTCATTTGCCAGTATTGGGCGTGCCGATTAAGTCTAAAGCACTTAATGGCATAGACTCTTTGCTTTCTATTGTGCAAATGCCTGCGGGTATTCCGGTGGGCACTTTGGCAATATCAAATGCAGGTGCTACTAACGCCGGATTATTGGCGGCGTCTATTTTGGGCAATAAATACCCTGAGATTAAGGCGCGGCTAATTGATTACCGCACCCAGCAAACTGAAAAAGTACTAGAAAGACTCGATCCTAGAGAGATGAAGTAATGAAAGTAGGCGTGTTGGGAGCAGGGCAATTAGCGTTGATGTTGGCGCAAGCAAGTGTGGGCACTAATATCAAAGTTATACCTATTGGGCATAATATCTCGGACAAGCTAGAGCTGTATTGTGACCCTATTTATGGCGATATGAATGACTCAGTATTGCTAGAGCAATTCTTAGCGCAAGTTGACGTTGTCACCTACGAAACAGAAAATGTCTCCATCGATTTACTTAAGATTATTAGTAAAACTACCCAGGTATTACCTGGCTTAAATGTATTAGAGATCTTTCAAGATAGATTATCTGAAAAAAAATATTTTGAGCGGCTTGATATCCCAGTGGCTACTTATCACGATATTAGCCAGCCTACTGATATTGATAAGGCATCTGAACATGTCGGCTTTCCAGGGATTTTAAAAACTCGGCGTGATGGCTATGATGGCAAAGGTCAGGCAATTGTTAATAGTAAAGAAGAGTTAGTAGCTGCTTGGGATACGTTTAAGCATATCCCTTGTATTCTAGAGGGCTTTGTTTCGTTTAGTGGTGAAGTGTCTGTTATCGCTGTTAGAAGTATTGATGGCAACAGCATATTTTATCCGATAACCGAAAATCACCACCGTGATGGTATTTTGCGCTTGTCGACCAAAATTGGTGAGAATGATCTGCAAGCTGTAGCGGAAGGTTATGCTCAGAAGATTATGGCAGATACAAATTATGTTGGTTGTATGGCAATCGAATTCTTTGTAGTCGATAGCACTCTGGTCGCCAACGAAGTGGCGCCACGAGTACATAACTCTGGTCATTGGACTATAGGCGGCACCGATGCTTCTCAGTTTGCCAATCACCTAAATGCAATTACTGGCAACGCATTGATTACGCCAACTGCGCTGTCAGCTGTTGCGATGATTAACTTTATTAGCGAGCTACCTAACCCATTAGCATTGAATGTTGGCGCTGAGTCTTTGTTTCATGACTATGGCAAAGATAATAGACCGCTAAGAAAGGTCGGTCATTTAACTTTACTAGGCGATGGCATGGATACAAAGGAGTTTTACCAATTAGTTGTTAAGACTTTAAATGCCTCTGGCGAAACAGCGTTAGCCAGTGATATTAGCGAACAGGCAGCTTCAATAGCGTAAAGGATTGAGAGCTAAACTATGTCAGATCCTATTATTTTGTTTTTTATCTTTGGTTTTTTGGCAAGCCTACTAAAATCAGATTTAAAGCTGCCGCCGCAAATTTATGACTTGCTAAGCATCGTCTTATTGCTAACTATCGGGATGAAGGGTGGCGTAGAGCTAGCTAAGCAACCCTTTATAGAATTAGTACCACAGCTATTTGTGGTATTGCTTATTGGTTTTATTTTACCGCTGTTACTGTTTCCAGTATTAAAGTATTTAGGCAAGTTTAATCGCGACGATGCTGCATCTATTGCCGCCCATTATGGTTCTGTCAGTGTGGGCACGTTTGCGGTTGCTATTGCCTATATGAATAGCATGGATATTGTGTTTGAGGAATATGTATCTGTGTTTGTGGTGATCTTAGAAATTCCGGCAATCATTGTTGGTATTTTATTAGCCAGAGGTATTCGTAAAGATATGCCCTGGGGAAAAATCGGCCATGAAATATTTTTAGGCAAAGGCGTGGTGCTGCTAATCGGTGGTTTGATTATCGGTTGGATTGCAGGTCCAGATGGGGTAACAAAAATCAAACCTTTGTTCTTCGATTTGTTCTCTGGGATTTTGGCTTTATTTCTGCTGGAGATGGGTCTTATTACCGCCAGACAATTAGGCAGCTTACGCAGCTATGGGCCGTTTCTAGTGCTGTTCGGCGTGATTACTCCAGTTTGCCTGTCGCTGATTGGTATTAGTGTTGGTTTATTGTTGGGTTTGTCAGTTGGTGGTGCAAGCATATTAGGCACTTTAACCGCCAGTGCGTCGTATATTGCAGTACCGGCGGCGATGCGGATATCGGTGCCAGGGGCTAATCCAACGCTGTCATTATCGGCTTCCTTGGGTGTTACATTTCCATTCAATGTGTTGGTGGGTATTCCGCTCTACTATCTAATTGCTAAACAGCTAAATACCATTTTGTAGAGGTAAATATGAACGACAGAAAGACAATAGAATTGGTTACTGTGATTGCTGAGTCAGTGCTGGAAAAGAGTTTATCTAAAGATATTGAAGGTTTGGGCGCACGCGGTTATACCATTCAAGATGTTAGGGGCAAAGGTGCTCGGGGTTATCGCGCCGGTGAATGGAATGAAAGCTCGAATATTCAGATTGAGATTTTGTGTGATGAGGCAGTTGCTCGGGCAATAGAAAATCATCTGCATCAAACGTATTTTCACAATTATGGAATGATTATATATACCGGTAAAGTCAGCGTTATGCGGTCAGATAAGTTCTCCAAAATATAGTTTCAGTTCTCGTCCTTCGATCTCAAGGAAGTCGTACTATTTGATTATTGCTAACTGCATAGTCTTTTTATAAAAAATCAACCAAGTAATTGTAAAAATCTTTTGGTAATAATATATTTTCATATGTTCGTTTGCGCTTTGCAAAAATTGCATATTCTTTCTTAGCTAACTATTTATAATCATTCCCTTAATTAATTGAAGGCCATATTGTGGCTTTTGTCGTGAGCATTAGTGGCTAATATTAGTCATTCAGTGATGCATAACCTTGGTATTACTGACAAATAATATGACTGGTCTAAGCTCAGTGAAACAAACTTAATCAATTGGTGATTGTTAACAAAAAACTATTGTGACCTGCGCTATTGGCGCTCTCAAGTATGGTAGCTCTTGCCGATAACTATAATTTTCACGCTGGTATTTCTTCTGTTGATAGAGAGATAGACGATGGCTACTCGGATGCTTTTGCTTTCGAAGGTGCTTACTATTTTGGCGGTATCGATGACAGTAAGGGGCCTTTGGCTGAGGCGCTGTTGATAGATCGTGCCTCTAGTCTGTCGGTCGTTTATGGTGTTAGTGAAATCTTTCCATCTGATGAAGATATCACTATTACAGGTATTGGCGGTCGTTATGTGGGCAAAGATTCTGACTGATTACCGATGTTAATTATCCATCTAACCAGATAGCAGGCAGCAGATAGATTTTTTGAGGAATCTAAGGATTCTACTAGCATAGAAAATGGTATGTATATTGATGATTTAAATACCTTAACAATTGGCGTTACAAATAATCGGATCGCGGAAACTAATAGAATCGACGAAGATGCTAATAATATATATCTATAAATTATAAGCTGCCCATTGAGTTGGCTGGCGACAGCAGTGTTAATGTTAAGGCTACTATCGGTACTACTGACTTTGAAGCGTCAGATAATCTTGTTGAAGGATTGATTACCGTCGACTATTATTTCAGTAGAGTTTTTAGTCTTGGTGTTGTTGACGGTTAGGCTAGTGTTAGAGCGGATGAAGGCGCGGCTCGTTATGGGATTAACGCTAAGTACTTTTTCAATGATAGTGTTTACTTGTATGACGAGACTGATCTTCTTGAAGCAGATGAAGATGAAATATATTCATACCGGCTTGGCGTACAAATGAGGTTATAGCTCAGTTTATCAGCATGCTATGGCTAGCATGCTGATAATTAACGCAACAACTAGTTTAACGACAGTTATCTTACTCCGTTACCCTATGCTTTAGTTGTTGAGATGAGCCTTTAATTACCGACAACTAGTGCCACTTCGCGCTAAATCATTGCTAAGCATTATGGCTCGAAATCATCTAGTAATAGTTATCCACGCGACAACGCAGTTAGCTTTCAAAGCGAATTCCTTTGGCAAGACAGGCTCGAGCTTGGTCATATTCTTGTTGCAGTTGGGCGACATATTCCCCTGTAGACATTAGCTTGTCTATGGCACCAATACCTTGGCCGCAACCCCAAATATCCTTCCATGCTTTGGCATCATTGTTGCTACCAAAATCCATTTTGCTTGGATCAGATTCAGGCAAGTTATAAGGGTCAAGACCAGAGGCCTTAATTGACGGCGCCAGATAGTTGCCGTGGACACCGGTGAAGAGGTTGGTATATACAATGTCGTTTGAGGTGCCGTCGACAATTCCTTGTTTGTAAGCAGCCGCTGCGTTGGCTTCGCTAGTAGCGATGAACGCTGAACCAATATAACCAAAGTCAGCTCCCATGGCTTGGGCCGCTGCTATAGCGCCGCCATTAGCAATGGAACCCGCCAAGGCGATGGGGCCGTCAAAGAACTGTCTGATCTCTTGAACCAGCGCGAACGGTGATACTGTGCCAGCATGGCCTCCAGCACCAGTACAAACTGCTATTAAGCCATCGGCGCCTTTTTCCAATGCTTTTTTTGCATGGGCCACGTTAGTTATGTCGTGCAGGACAATTCCGCCGTAGGAATGAATTGCCTCGTTGACGTCTGCTCTGGCGCCAAGCGATGTAATAACAATTGGCACCTTATATTTTACGCACATTTCAACGTCATGCATTAGACGATCATTGGATTTATGCACGATTTGATTGACCGCAAAAGGAGCCGCGGGCGCATCGGGATTGTCATTGCTATATTGCTCTAGTTCAGTGCTAATCTGTATTAGCCATTCCTCCAGTACCGGCTCTGGCCTGGCATTTAGCGCTGGAAATGAGCCCACTATTCCGGCTTTACATTGTGCTATTACAAGCTCGGGATTAGAGATAATAAACAGCGGTGAGCCTATTACTGGTAGTTTAAGTTTTTGTAAGGCGTTAGGTAGTGGCATGCTCGGTTCTCTTTGTAGTGTTGGTGACATAATTTTTTGGGTAAAAATAAAAAGCGTTAGTTAGTTTTAGCTAAAAAAGCAGCACTATTATTACTGATATTAAGCGTTTATAGATCAATATAGTTTAGGGGTATAACAAGACTGAATCAGCTTAGTTTAAGGGTTAAGACTAGTAAAATAATATAAGTGTGAAAATTTAGCAGAAAATTTTTTAGTGACTAATTTACTGGGTAAAGAAAGGCGGCTTGTGCCGCCATTCTTCTCATAACCTTAGAAATTTACATTTTTATCACTACCCCAGATGAAGGCGGCAGTTCTCCTTTGCAGGCAGCTGGATATAACTTAGTCAGCCCATCTAATCCATTGCGTTGATCTATAGTCATCCATCCAAATGTGGCCATTGCCGCCCCAATAACAAAGCCGCTAGAGCGCTTGTCAAACTCTGATGGCCCCCACTCTTTCATACGTTCTAAAATATAACTAGGTGCAAAAAACATCTCCTGTTTATTAGGATCAGTTTTTTCGGTAAATGCGCTACCATCCAAGTCTTCCCAGTGGGTTATTCCTACGCTGATATAGTAATTTAAGTTATCCCCCAATGTGTCGTGCAGTTCAGCCTTAACGGCTGCATTGCCTGCCATATCAATAATGACTGAAGGTTTGTTTTGTAGTGTTTCAGCTAAAGAGTTATAAACCACGGTTTCTTGATACAACCCAAGCCCAGATACAAAATCCACATTGCGACTTGAAGTTAAGGCGACCACCGTTGGTGCGTTGTCATCGGTAGAAAGCCCATAAGCTAAACCAAGGCTAGTTTTAGATGAGGCGCTAACAATAATAACTTGCTCGGCATTGTAATAATTGTTGCTCTTTAGCTGATCCCAGATACAAAACGATGTCATATGTAGTGGAGCTAGTAATATTCGCGCCGCGTCAGTGCTGCGGTCATAATTACTATCAGCGAGCACTCTGTTGTAACGGTTATATAATGGAGGAAGTTTTTGGCGATGCTGGCTATTGTCGACCAGTGCATTGGCGCTAATGTGTGATGGCTCTATTACTACCGATGTTGCCGGCGGGAAGTAACCGTATAAACGATCGCCAACCGGAATCGCATCAATATTAGATTCAACTACATCAGCAAAGGCCCACACTGGGATTATGCCCCATGACTTGTCTGCATTGTCTAAGGCCGGAAAAAACTGCCAATAACCCAATGAGTCGCCAGCGGCGGCATAGGTGAGGTTATTAGCAGTAAAGGCAAATTGATCGACCTTGAGTCGAACTTCGCCTTCGCCTAATGCTTTTAGTTCTGCTTCAACTATTCGATATTCATTTGGGTTAGCTTTGTTAACTTGAAATTCGTTATACATATTATTTTCCTATTTCACTAAGTGCTGCTTGAAACTCTAGTAGTTTAACTGCCGCTAGCGGCGAATTCTTTCTGATACGATCAACTACGGCCCATTTCTCAGTATCGTCTTTGGCAATGGATTTCAGTAGCGTAGTAGCGCCATCCAAGCGGTTGCCAGAGATCCACTTTTGTAGCTTATCATCTTGTGACCACTGATATTGATTGATCAATGCTGCAGCGGTAAAGCGAATGAAATCGACATTAGTATTTGGCAGTGGAACTAGACCACAAAGGCGATTTTGTTCGGCCTCTGAATCGTAGTTAAGCTCTACATGGGCGATAAGAGAAGCGCTGAAAACTGGCTGATAAGGACGTACCAGTTGCGGTGTAATTAGGTTGCCGCTAAATACTGGTTTACCGCCTGGGTCAACTATTGCTGAGGCAGAGCAGTCAATATACAGCGTGTTAGCAGTAGTCGGTAACACGCCTTTTTTAAATTTCATTTCAGTTGTGCTAATTGAGGTGAGATGGCCCAAGCGAACAATGTTTTTAATTCTACGCAACTGTTCAATTTCAAGCTTAGATACCGTGGCAGCATGAAACATTTCTGGCGTAGTCGACTCATCAATGCGTAAAAAGTAGCCGCATTGTTCTAAGCGTTTAAACATGTCATCGGGTGATTCAGATTGCGCGATACTCTCAACCATCTCGGCTTGGGTGCCAATTGTGTCGAAGAAAAATTCTTCAGTCATTTGAGTATTCTGACGATCTAACAGCCATGCTTCACGCGACACTATCCAAGTAATCATTGTCGGTTCTACATGTTGCTCCAACAACCATAAGCATGCATCTATGCCTGTTTTACCTGCCCCGACAACAACATAGTTATCGGGTGCAGAAGTGACTGTCGGTAGGTCGTTAAGCGGCATAAAACGCACGCCATCACCAATTTCAAAGTTAGGCGTATGTGTTTTCGGGACTGTAGTTTTAAGATAAGTGGCATCGACAGTTTTACGCTTTGCCGTTGCATGATATTGCTTGCCGCTGATTTTAGAGACAAACGTGCCATCACCTTGATAGTCACACATGGGAAAATATTTAACTCGGCCAGAAGGGATAAATTGATGGCGCATAACGTCTTCAAAATAAGCACTAACTTCGGCGCCGCCGGACAGTTCCCCTAAGCCTGCATTTAAGCCTTCTTGTTCAACTCGGCCACTGCTAAGTTCTTTCGAGCTAACACCGTAAAAGGCTGAAGGTTGGTGTAGTTGTACAAAAGGATAAGCGACATTCCAATGGCCGCCGGGCTTGGCATAGCGATCAATAATAATTATCGTGGCATCAGATTCGCTCAATATCGTGTCAGCAAAAGCCATGCCAATGGCGCCGCTACCGATGATGACGTAGTCGGCATTTAATTCTTCAATCATTGTGTTCTCCAATAATCCGAGTAAATTTAATCAGTTGCTTCATAACAGTGTTATACATTAATATAACACTGTTATATTTGTCAACGAAGAGTTCAAAATGAGTACAAATAAAAACAAGATACTACAAGCTGCAACAACATTGTTACTGGAAAAAGGCTTGGCCGGAATGAGTGTTAGGGCTATTGCTAAGCTGGCTGGGGTGTCGACAATCGGTATATATAGTCACTTTCAGGGTAAGCAGGGCATTTTGGATGCACTGTATATTGAAGGCTATGGATATGTCGGCGAGGCAATGCTGACGGCCTCTCAAATTGAAGCCCCTAAAGCTGCCGCGCTAGAAGGAGCTAGGTTGTATTTAGAGGTTGCTAAAGCTCATGAGGCCATCTACAGGTTGATATTCGGCGAAGTTGACTTTAGTTATGAGCCCGGCGAACAGGCGCGTGCTGCGGCGTTGGTGGCATTTGGCTTTTTAGTAGATATTGGCGCTAGATTGTTACCTGCAAGCGCTAGCTTGGCTGAAAAACAGACTATAGCACTGCGTATTTGGGCACTAGTACATGGCTATGTAAGCTTGCAACACCATGCGGTACGCGACGTTGTAGTGATAGATGACTGGAATAAGCAGGCGCTGGCTGCGGTAGTCATTATGATTGATAGCGTTGTTGCCGAGTACTCTTAATACTTAGCTGTGGTTGCATGGTGTGCGCAAACAATTGACTACTTTTTATGAGTTACGCTGTCATCAGCTTAGAATTTTTTATAAATTTCTAAAATTAGGTTTACGTCTTTCCATTAATGCGGCCTTGGCTTCTTCATTTTCAGGTGAGCCTGCTTGTTTTCTGGTGCCAGCCATTTCACGGGCAAAGGCGGTGTCAATTGCTGTTTTTTGTGATATTTTCAAACAATGTTTGGTTTCACGCAAAGCATTAATAGGCCATTGGGCAATTTGTGCTGCCTTTATCAAGGTTTGCTCTAGTAATTCTTCGTCGCTAAATTTGTTTGCTGCTAAGCCATATTCAACTGCTTTGTCCGCATCTATCCATTCTGAAGTTAGTAACAACTCTGCCGCGCGCTGGGCGCCAATGTTATTTTTTAACATGTAACTAGCAGCAAACTCGGGCACTAAGCCCATGCTGGTATAAGCCAGGCGCATTCTCAGTGACTCACCGACATAGACCACATCGCAATGAAAAGTCAGCGCCGCACCCATGCTAGTAGCAGTCCCGTTGACCGCGGCAAGCAAAGGTTTGTCGAATGCGGCGATGGTTTTAGCGCAAGCTTCATAGGGAGACTTTTGCAGATCTGATGCAATGGGGTCATGGGTGTCTGTGCCAGCACAAAAATTCCCACCACTGCCGGTTAATACTACTGCAGCAATGGTATTGTTGTTTTGTGCTTCTTTCATCACCGCTTGAAGTTCAAGCCACAACGGAACATTGAGCGCATTTCTTTTATTGGGACGATTCAGGGTCACTAATAAAACGCGATCAATCTGCTCGCGTAAAATGATTTCTTTCATAAATACTCTCTATAATCCCATTATTATTTTATGTCGCTAAGTCGCATAGTGTCAGTTGGAAATTTGTTGATTTACTCGCATCAGCGAATCCAGCCGCTATAGTATCTAATAGTCACTCTATCTGGCTAGTGGGTAGTAGCGTGCTGTTAGATATAGATTATTAATAGGTACCAATATATAGATCAATAGTCACTTATCAATATATTGGCACCGACTAATGAAGTTATATCACGGGCCAGTATCAATGACGAAATAGTTAGGCGTATATCCTGTTTTCATCGGAATAATAGTAAACTGTTTTGTCGCAATAAGGTTTTTTAGTAAATAAACAATTTATATTAAAATATAATAGTGGTATCTATGTTTTTGTTTTATCTCAGTGTAGCGCTAAAGGTTAATTTTGGGGTCGATTATGGATGAGGCAATATCGCCAGCACAATTACGTCAGCTCATTCGCAGCGGCGGGCATACCGGTAATACCTCTGGTTACGGTAAAGGCTATGTGCAATGTAATTTAGTGATACTGCCCCAAGCCTGGGCGGCAGATTTCCTGAAATTTTGTCAGCTTAACCCTAAGCCTTGTCCGTTGGTTGCTGTGTCAGAAAACCCTGGTGATATAGGCTTGCCGGAGCTATGCCAAGATCTTGATATTCGCAGTGACTTACCGAGTTATCGTATTTTTAAAGATGGTGTATTAGCTGAAGAAGTTAATGACATAACGGGCTATTGGCGCGATGACTTAGTGGTATTTGCTCTGGGCTGCTCGTTCTCGTTTGAGGAAGCGCTATTGGCCGACGGCTTAGATGTGCGCAATGTAAGCGAAAGCTGCAATGTGCCCATGTATCGAACCAATATAGCCTGTAAGGCTGCCGGTCCATTTAAAGGCGATATGGTTGTTAGTATGCGGCCATTTAATGCCTTAGACGCCATTAGATCTATTCAAATTTGCAGTCGTTTTCCTGCGGTACATGGCGCGCCAATTCATATGGGTGATCCAGCGCTTATTGGTATTGATGACATTAATACTACTGACTTTGGCGACAGTGTTACTATTAAAGAAAACGAAATACCACTATTTTGGGCCTGCGGGGTCACTCCTCAAGTAGTGCTTGAGCAAGCCAAGCCGCCTTTTTGTATTACCCATAGCCCCGGCTGTATGTTGGTGACAGACATGCCTAATAGCAAGCTGGCGGTGATGTGAAGGAGAATCAGATGTCATTACTGCTCAATTGTGACTTAGGTGAAAGCTTTGGTTCATATACCATGGGTATGGACGAAGCCGTTATGCCGTATATAGACCTAGCTAATATTGCCTGTGGTTTTCATGCTGGCGATGCCATGGTGATGCAAAAAACCATAGGGTTGGCAAGACAGCACAATGTCACTATTGGTGCCCATCCATCTTATAAAGACTTAACTGGTTTTGGTCGTCGTTCGATGAACTGCAGCCGCGATGAAATTATTAGTGATGTGCTTTATCAGTTGTCAGCACTCGACGGTATGGCTGCTAGTCAAGGCGTTTGTGTAGAATACGTGAAACCCCATGGCGCCTTATATAACGACATGATGGCAAAGGCCAACGTACGGCTTGCGATTATGGAAGCGGTAGCAAGTTTTCATCGCCCCATAAGCTTAATGTTACAAGCTACCCCAGTTGCGCAGCAGCATAAAGAGGAAGCAGCGCAGTTTAGTTTACAGTTACAATTTGAGGCTTTTGCCGACCGCTGTTATAACGACGATGGCAGCTTGTTATCTCGCACTAAAGAGGGTGCGGTGCATTCTGCTGAAAAAATGCTGGCGCAAGTAAAACAGCTCAGTGAACGTGGGCAGTTAACAACTATTAATGGCAAAGTGCTAACCTTGCAAGCCGACACCTTATGTGTACATGGCGATAACATCGAGGGCGTAAAAGCCATTGCAGCGATTCGGGATTTAATCAGTAAATGAGCGTTACTTTCCCTTATCTTCAAGTTGCCGGCGAAAATTCGACAATCATTTATTTTGGTGATTTTGCTAATGCCGAAATATCAGCGCAAGTGCAACACTGTGCAGACTTGATTACGGGCGAACTTGGCACTGCGTTAATAGACTTAGTACCGTCTTATGCTTCATTGTTGGTTATTTATAACGCCTTTGAAATAGATCACTTGGCAGTTAATAAGTCGCTGAAGAAAATACTATCTAACGCCGTAGAAGCAAAAAATGATGACGGCAAAGTTGTTGCATTACCCGTGTATTACAGCCCTGAAAGTGGGCCTGATTTACAAAGTCTGGCGGCTAACGCTGGCTTAACGGTTGCTGAAGTTATTGCTATTCATCAAAGCCAAGAATATAGAGTTTATGCCATTGGTTTTGCTCCAGGCTTCGCGTACTTAGGTGAAGTAGACGAGAGAATAGCCGCTGCGCGCTTAGCAACGCCTAGGCAAAAAGTACCCCGTGGTGCGGTAGCCATTGCCGACCGGCAAACAGCGGTTTATCCAGCAGTATCTCCCGGTGGTTGGAATTTAATTGGTCTCTGCCCGCAGCGAATGTTTGACCCAGAGGCTAGCCCGACTATGCCAGTTGGCGTCGGCGACAGAGTTAGGTTTGAAGCAATCTCACGTGATGAGTTTTTAGCCTTAGGTGGTGAGTTATGAGCCTAAAAGTTAACCAAGCTGGAATGCTTAGCTTGCTGCAAGATACCGGCCGTTATGGCAAACACGATATAGGTTTAACCACCGGTGGGCCAATGGATGCTACGGCATTTAAATGGGCTAACCGGCTGTTGGCTAATAAGTTGTCAGCTACCGCTATAGAGGTAACAGTTGGCGGTTTAGAGTTAGCTGCGACAGTGGATACTTTTATTGTAGTGACTGGTGCAAAGGTGCCACTAACAATAAATGCAGTCGAGAAAACGTTATGGCAAGTGCACGCAGTTAGGGTTGGCGACATTATTAAATTAGGTTTTGCCACGGAAGGTATGCGTGCTTATTTGTCAGTGGCGGGCGGTTTTAAAGTCGCTCCGCAGTTTAATAGTACTGCCACCGTCATCCGAGAAAGCATTGGTGGACTAAATGGAGGGCCACTAAAAATCGGAGATATATTACCCTGTGATGCCGCTAACAGTATTAAGCCATTAAAATTAGCCGAATATTACCAGCCTAAATACAACCAAGAGGCTGTGCTTCGCGTGGTGCTAGGTTATCAGCAAGATAGTTTTAGCGAACATCAGCAGTGGCGGTTTTTTAATGGCGAGTACACTGTATCTGCCAGCTGTGACAGAATGGGGTTTCGCCTTCAAGGTGCTGAAATAAATTGTGATCTGAACGGTATTTTATCTGAAGGAATTTGTTTTGGTGCTATTCAAATCCCTGCCGACGGCCAGCCTATTGTACTACTAAACGATCGCCAAACGATTGGTGGTTATCCAAAAATCGGCTCAGTCTTGTCAATAGATTGTGCCAAGCTGGCGCAATTAGCAACAAGCGGTAAAGTTCGGTTTAAGGCCATAGATATTTACCAGGCACAAAATTTAATTCACCTAGCACAAAGTCAATTTCTGCGCGCTCCGATGGAGCAATGTTGAGATGAAAAAACTATATATTGATGACATGGTGCTTAGCCAAAAAATTGAAGATTTGCTGGTACAGAAAAATCTACGTGGGATGAAAGATATGCAGGGAGTGTTGAACCCCGGCTACTACCTACGTGCAGCAAAGCTGCTGAATAGCTGCAAAGGCACTGTATTAATTGGCACTGGTTTTCCAGTAGATAACACCTTTGAAACCGATGGTCCGTTGGGTGCTATTGCGCTGTATAAAGCATTGGAATCACTAGGTGCAAAGCCTCTGTTGGTGTGTGGCGCGCCATTGGCAACAGTGCTGGCAGACGATTTTAATGTTTATGAAATAACAGTCGGCGATTTAACTACCGCTGAGACGGAAACAAGAGTTGCATTAGCGGAGCTTAATCCGGAATTGGTGATCTCTATCGAACGGCCTGGTTTGTCAGAGGCAGGCGGCTATTTCAACATGCGCGGTGAAGATATCAGTCCTCGCTGTGCCTGTTTCGACTATTTTTTACGCCTCGCTAAATGCCCAACAATTGGGATTGGTGATGGCGGTAATGAGATTGGTATGGGTAATTTAAAATCTGCGCTCGGTAAATTAAATATAATTGCTGCAGCGACTACCTGCGATGAGTTGTTGATTGCCGATGTCTCTAATTGGGGGGCTCATGGATTGATTGCGCTATTGGCAAAGTGGAATAGTAGTGACTTGTTAGCAGCAATCCATACTGGTGAGATTTTACGCTACATTTCCGAGCGTGGCGGCGTCGACGGTGTTACCCGTGAAAATACATTAACGGAAGACAGCTTGCCGGTTACTGAAGGACAGAAAGTAATACTTACTTTGCGTCAGCTTACTGGGTTTGCTTAGCAACTATGATACACAATATTCAACTATGAAAGATCTAGAGCTGAAAAATCTGACTTGAAAAGGCTAAGATGCGCAACAGATAGGGATGAGAGGCTTTAACATGACAATGGTATATTTAAACGGCGATTACATGCCAATGAGTGAAGCAAAAATATCGCCTATGGATAGAGGGTTTTTGTTTGGTGACGGGATCTATGAAGTCATACCTTCTTATTGCGGCCAGTTGGTAGGTTTTGGTCCACATATCAATCGGATGCAAGACGGCTTGACTGCGATTGGCATTAACTTAGATTTCTCTCATCAGCAGTGGCGTGAGTTATGTACAAGATTAATGACAGAAAATGATGGCGATAATTTAGGGATCTATTTACATGTCAGTCGTGGTATGGAAGAAAAACGCTTTCATGCCTACCCCGAAAATATAAAGCCGACAGTGTATGCTTTCACCTTTGACATTGCCTCGGCGCCAGTTGCTGATAAAACTAAAGTGAAAGGCTATAAAGTTTCCACTACTGAAGATATGCGATGGCGTCGTTGTAATATTAAATCTACTTCTTTACTTGGCAATGTTATGCATTTTCAAAAGGGGCATGAAGAGGGTAATAATGAAACAATATTGTACAACAGCAAAGGAGAGCTAACTGAAGCTAGTGCTTGTAATGTCTATATTGTTAAAAATGGTGTGGTTATTACGCCGCCATTGGATAATCAATTGCTGGCCGGCATTACCCGGCATATTCTGTTAGATGTGTTGGCCAAAGACGGTACAATTAAAGTTGAGGAGCGTACTGTTATGCTTGCTGAATTACGCGATGCTGATGAAGTCTGGGTAACCAGCTCCAGCAAAGAAGTTGCGCCAGTTATTGAAGTTGATGGCGCAGTGGTAGGTAGCGGTGAAATTGGCGATGTATGGTTGGCGGCACAAAAATTGTACTCAGCGGGAAAGAGTAATTACTAATGGCTAGACCGGCCCAAGCGGTAATAGATTTGGCAGCGCTACGCTATAATTATGCCTTGGCGCAGCGCTTAGCCGCTAGTGGTAAAGTGTTAGCGGTGGTTAAGGCCAATGCGTATGGTCACGGCATTATTGAAGTGGCAACAGTACTTGAGCCGTTAGCGCCCGCACTTGGTGTGGCGTGCATTGAAGAGGCTATTCAATTGCGCAATGCCGGCATTAAAGTCCCAATATTATTGATGGAAGGTGCTTTTACTTTTGATGAAATAGTGGTCGCATCCGAGCAGGGCTTCTGGTTAATGGTCACCAATCAGCAACAGTTAACTGAGCTATTAACAGTAAAAATTACGCGGCCTATTAACATTTGGCTAAAAATTGACACCGGTATGCATCGCCTTGGGATAGAGCCTGCAGAGACTGCTGATTTTTATCAACAATTAGTGGGCTGTAAGAGTGTTAGCGAGGTTGTTATAGCCACCCACTTTGCCAACGCTGACGATTTGGACTCTAAATTTACTGATCATCAGCTTGCTGTTTTTGATCAAGCAACTAAGGGCATAGCGGCCCCAGCAAGTCTTGCCAATTCAGCTGGTCTGCTTGGCTGGCCCACAGCGCGGCGTGATTGGTCTCGCCCCGGCTTTATGCTGTTTGGTAATACGCCATTTGCTAAACCTCATGTTGATGCTGACAAACTTCAACACGTCATGACTTTAAGGTCGGCGGTGATTTCTGTGCGCGACGTTCCTGCCGGTGACAGTGTGGGGTATGCGAATACCTGGGTAGCGCAGCGTCCATCAAAAATTGCAACTGTTGCGATTGGTTATGGCGATGGTTATCCACGGCAGGCACCGAACGGTACTCCAGTATTGATAAAAGGGCAACGGGTTGAGTTAGCCGGACGGGTATCTATGGATATGATATCTATTGATGTTACCGGTATTGAAAGTGTGAAAATTGGTGATGAAGTTATTTTGTGGGGTGATGCGCTAACAGCAAATGAGGTGGCAAGTTATGTCGGCACTAGCGGTTATGAGCTAATGGCAAGAATGCCCGAACGTACGCCTAGGGTTTATATTAACCAGTAATGATGGCAGTTTTTTTTATCTTTTCAAAATAAACATTGGTAATAGAAATTCAGGTTACAGAAGTCGTTAATTATTATGCTAAGATTTTCAGCTAAACCCAAGTTTTAACTACTTACTGCTGACTGAAAATCAATTTGATACCTATTGCGCCCATAAAGCCACTGGCAACTCTACCAATAGTCTTCTGAAATTTAGTATAGGTTTTTTGTGCTTTTGAAGTAGACAATAAAGTAGCCACCAGCGTGTACCAGCCGCAGTCAATTATAAATGCTAGCAGGCAGATAATGTAATAGGAGTATGCGGGTACTTCCTTGGGTAAAAACGCCGCTATCACACCACCAATAACAATAGCTGTTTTAGGGTTGCTCAATTGAGTCAACAAACCAGCGAAAAACATTTTTAGTAAGCCATTATTGTTTCTGTTGTTATCAATATTTTGTTCTATCGGACTATTGGCGCTTCGCCACATTGTTAATGCCAGCAAGCACAAATAACTCCCCCCTAATATTTTTAAGCCGCTATAAACTATTGGCACACTTGCCAATAAAATGAACAGCCCTATTGATGCAACAATAGTGAATATTGTTGCCCCAACACCCATTCCAACAGCTGTGGCTATTGCCTCGGCGCGAGTTTTAGTCATGGCGGTTTGAGCAACTAAGATGAAGCTAGGTCCTGGGCTAATTACGCCCAATAATAAAAACAGTACTATGGGTAATAGAAAGATATAGTCATGCATAGCTACGGCTTTATCAATTAGAGGCTAATAGTTGTATAGAGGCAGTATTCATAACGCTAACTATCTGCGCCATCCAAATAAGCCCTAGGCGTTACGCCAGTCCAGCGTTTAAATGCTCTAAAAAAAGAAGTGGCCTCTGAGAAACCTACCTGCATGGCAATTTCCTCTATTGCCGTGTCGCCGCGTGCGAGTAGATGAATAGCTGTGTCGCGGCGAATATCGTCTTTGATTTGCTGATAGGAGCTGCCTTCGTTACGCAACCGGCGTCTTAGCGTTGCGCCAGTAAAAAATAGTTGCTTGGCGACTTCTTCAAATTCTGGGAATTCAGTGGCCACATCATGTTTGATCAAGCGTCTAATTTTGGTTACCAAACTGTTGTCGTTGTCAGGGCTAGACATTAATCCCGTTGGCGCATTGGCTAAAAATATTTTCAGTGACCGCTGGTCTTGAGCAATAGGTGCGTCTAAATATTTGCTGCTAAATACAATGCTGTTTTGTTGTTGGCTAAATTTTACTGGACTAGAGAATAGAAAATTATATTCGTTGGCATGGCTTGGCCTAGGATATATAAAGTTGGCATGGTCTAGCACAACTGTTTTGTCGATAAACCAACTGGCAGTGCGATGCATAATTCCAAGAAATGACTGAGTCAGATAATTCTCAGGATCTCGCATGCCCGCGTGAGGCGTCAGCGTAAATCTAGCCCAATCACCTTCTTCGACTAATTCCATGGTGAAGTCGTCAGTCACAATTTGATAAAATTTAGCCCAGCGCTGCATCAGTTTTCTCAGGCTGGAACTGCTAATGCAGGCATGGCACATCATCGCAAATGAGCCGGGTTTAAGCCGAGTATCCAAAAAGCCAAGGGCTTCATCTTCAAGCATAAATGCTACGGTTGCTGTCAACTTGGTGAAAGTTGCCGAAGGTACACGGTTTATATCACTAGCTAACATAGTTGGGGCGACCCCCGCGGCGATCAAAATTTTGCCACGGTCGAACCCTTTCGACTCTGCTGCCGTTAATATAGAGTTGATATATTTAATCGGGAGAGTAGGTATCTCCATTAGTATTACAGCCTGTAAGTATCTGTTTTTAAAGATTTTACGCGGTAAGCAACAGCTTTTATATGATTAAAGACAGTTATTTTGCACATTTATGTCATTGGTTAAAACCGCTAGATGGCTAATTATACTGGTCGAACTTTTACTTGTTAATTTTACGGGAGTTGTAACATGGCGACAGAAGCCTATATTTTTGAAGCAATACGTACCCCACGAGGCCGCGGTAAGGCCTCTGGCTCGCTGTATCCGGTAAAACCAGTGGATTTAGGCGCTGGTATTTTACGTGCGCTACAAAGCCGTTTAGATCTGGATACATCGCAAGTAGATGACGTGGTATTTGGCTGTGTTACGCCAGTAGGCGAGCAGGGCGCCGATATTGCTAAGACTATTGCTATGGTTGCCGACTGGCATGAGAGCGTTGCCGGTGTTCAACTAAACCGTTTTTGTGGCTCTGGTCTAGAAGCCATTAATTTAGCGGCAATGAAAATACGCAGCGGCTTTGAAGATTTAGTGGTGGCTGGTGGTATCGAGTCTATGTCTCGGGTGCCAATGGGCAGTGATAGTGGTGCTTGGGCGATGGACCCAGCAACGGCTGCACAAACTAAATTCGTACCACAAGGTATTTCAGCCGACTTAATTGCTAGCCTCGATGGTTTCAGCCGTGAAGACGTTGATACTTTTGCGCTTAACTCACAGCGTAAAGCAGCAGCAGCCCAGGCGGCTGGCTATTTTGACCGCTCCGTAGTGCCGGTAACCGATATGCACGGTTTAATGATTCTTGAAAAAGATGAGTTCATTCGGGGCGATACCACTATCGAAGCTTTGGGTGCACTTAAGCCTTCTTTCGAGATGATGGGCGGCTTGGGTTTTGACACCCTTGCGCTATCTAAGTATCCACAAATTAGCAGTATTAATCACATTCATACCCCGGGTAACTCGTCAGGTATTGTTGACGGCAGTGCGGCGGTATTGATCGGTTCTGAAGCCAAAGGTAAAGAGCTTGGTTTAACCCCACGTGCACGCATTGTTGCGACGGCGGTTATCGGCAGTGAGCCAACGATTATGCTAACTGGCCCAGCGCCTGCTGCGCGTAAAGCGTTGGCTAAAGCTGGTCTAACAGTAGACGACATTGACTTGTTTGAAGTGAACGAAGCTTTTGCTGCCGTTGTTATGCGCTTCCAAGCTGAAATGAATGTGCCGTTTGAAAAGATTAATGTAAACGGTGGTTCTATTGCGATGGGGCATCCTTTGGGTGCAACAGGTGCAATGATTACCGGCACCGTGATTGATGAACTAGAACGCAGAAACTTGCGCTATGGCTTATGCACACTTTGTATTGGTGGTGGTATGGGTATAGCAACAATTGTAGAACGCGTTTAGCGCAGGAGTTATTGATATGACAGGTTTTAATTTTGAGAAAGACAGTGACAACATTGTTACGATTACTATGGATATGCCGGGACAGTCGGTTAACACCATGAATCAAAGCTACGAAGTTTTTATGGAAGAAACAGTAGCAAGACTAGAAAAAGAGAAAGATGATATAGCGGGTGTAGTCATTACCTCGGCTAAAACGACGTTTTTTGCTGGCGGTGACTTAACGCAGCTAGTACAAATTAGCGAAGACAAAATTGAAGATTTTATGGCCAGCTCTACGGCTATTAAAGGTCAATTGCGTCGTCTAGAGACATTAGGAAAGCCTGTTGTTGCAGCGATTAATGGTGCAGCACTAGGAGGCGGTTATGAAATCTGCTTAGCCTGTCATTATCGTGTGGCGATTGATGATAATAAGATCCAAATTGGATTGCCTGAAGCCCAGCTAGGCTTATTGCCTGGTGGCGGTGGCGTTGCAAGATTGCCGCGATTAATAGGTCTTTCAGATGCGATACCTTTTTTAACTCAAGGGTCAAAAGTTAAGCCGGCTAAAGCCTTATCAATGAAACTTATTGAAGAGCTAGCGACAGATCGTGATGATATGATGGCGAAAGCCAAAGTATGGATCAAGGCTAACCCTGAGGCGGTTCAGCCGTGGGATGTTAAAGGCTTTAAAATTCCTGGTGGCGGTCCAAGCAGCCCTAAGCTAGCGCAATTATTACAGATTGCACCGGCGATGATGTTTCAACAGACCAAAGGCTTAATGCCTGCACCACAAGCAATTTTGTCGGCGGCGGTTGAAGGTTGCCAAGTTGATATTGATAACGCGTTAATGATTGAAACACGTTACTTTTTGAAATTGGCGTTAGGCCCAGTTGCGAAGAACATGATTTCAACATTCTTCTTCCAGATGAATGAGCTTAACGCTGGTGGTTCTCGCCCTAAAGGCATTGAGAAGAAAACCATTAAGAAAGTTGGTGTACTTGGCGCTGGTATGATGGGTGCAGGTATTGCTTATCAGGCAGCGCGTTCTGGTATTCAAGTCGTGCTTAAAGACATTAGCGCAGAGGCTGCTGAAAAAGGTAAGTCTTACTCAACTAAGATTTTGGACAAAGCGATCTCTCGTGGCCGCAGTACTGAAGAGAAAAAACAAGCTCATCTTGACCTGATCCTAGCCACCGACAAGGCTGAAGATTTAGCCGGTTGTGATTTAGTGATTGAAGCAGTGTTCGAAGAAGTGGCATTGAAAGCGGTTGTTACTAAAGAAGCTGAAGTGCACTTAGATGAGGGCGCCATTTTTGCCTCTAACACCTCGACTTTGCCAATTACCACTTTAGCTGAAGCATCGCGTGACAGCAGTAAGTTTATCGGCCTGCATTTTTTCTCGCCAGTCGATAAAATGCCATTGGTTGAAATCATCTGTGGTGAAAACACTTCTGATGAAACTTTAGCAGCGGCTTTTGACTTTGTACTACAAATTCGCAAAACGCCGATTGTGGTTAACGATGTGTTGCAGTTCTTCACCTCGCGGGTATTTGGTAAATTCTTAGATGAAGGCGCTGAATTACTGGAGTCGGGAGTTGACCCGGTACTTATCGACAACTTGGCGATGGCTATTGGTATGCCAGTGGGTCCACTGGCGCAGCAAGATGAAGTAAGTCAGCAGTTGGCATTAAAAGTGTCCAAGGCCAACCGTAAATTGCTTGAAGAGCGGGGTGTTGATATGCCGGTAACCGCTGGCGAACGTGTGGTCGGTAAAATTTGTGGTGAGTTAGGCCGTGAAGGTAAAGCTTACAATGGCGGCTTTTATGACTACCCAGAAAATGGCCCTAAAACTGTTTGGCCTGAACTAAGTAAGTTATATCCTAAGGCTGAAGTAAGCATTTCTCATGATGATATTAAAGATCGTATTTTATTCCGTCAGGTAATTGAGTCGATTAAATGTCTTGAAGAAAATGTATTGCGCACAGTTCGTGACGGTAACATCGGCTCGATTTTTGGCATCGGTGCACCACCATGGACTGGCGGCTTCCTGCAGTTTGTTAATACTTACGGTCTGGATAACTTCATCGCTCGCAGCAGCGAGTTAGCACAGCTTTATGGCGACAGATTTAACCCCCCTACGCTGTTGTTAGACAAGGCTGCTAACGGCGAATTATTTGTTGATTAACATCGGTTGAAAATGGCGGGTAGTGCTCGCCATTTTTGTTAGTTATTTTTACTACTAACTTTTATGCATTAAACAAAGGCAAAGCTAATGAGTATTTTAAATTCTAAATGGGTAGATGATGAACTGCGTATTTTACATGACGCGGCCTATCGTTTTACTAAAGCAGAGTTTGATCCTAAGCGTGAAGAGTGGGAAAAAGCAGGCATGTGTGACCGTGCAGCTTGGAATCAGGCCGGTGAGGCAGGTTTGTTATGTGCCAGTATTCCTGAAGAATATGGTGGTGCTGGTGGCACGTTTCTACATGAAGCAATTATCCTAGATGCAATGATGCGCGGCGGTGCGGCGGTATCGGTCGGTGGTGGCAACAGTGTACACACTCATATTGTTGCTCATTACATACTAGAGTTTGGTACTGAAGAGCAAAAACAGGAATGGTTGCCAAAAATGGCAACAGGCGAAATGGTTGGCGCTATTGCGATGACAGAACCTGGTACTGGTTCTGACTTACAGGCAATAAAAACAACTGCTTTAAAAGATGGCGATGACTATATTATTAATGGGTCTAAAACCTTTATTTCTAATGGTCAGCATGCCGAGCTAATTATTGTTGTCTGTAAAACTGATCCTACTTTAGGTGGTAAAGGTATCTCTTTGGTGATCTTAGATACCAATAAAGCTGAATCGGGTTTTGCTCGTGGTCGTAATCTTGAAAAAATTGGTTTGAAAGAGGCGGATACCTCTGAGTTATTTTTTGACGAGTTGCGGGTCCCTCAAGCTAACTTACTTGGCCCAGAAGAAGGCCAAGGTTTTATTCAATTAATGACAAGTTTGCCACAAGAACGCTTAAGCATCGCTATGAATGCGGCAACAGCGTCTGAGATGGCAGTAGAAATGACAGTTGATTACGTCAAAGAACGTGAAGCTTTTGGCAAGCCCATTATGGCATTTCAAAATACTCGCTTTAAGTTAGCCGAATGTAAAACTGAAGCGACAGTCATGCGTAGCTTTGTTGATGAATGTTTACTTGAACATATGGAAGGTAAATTAGGCGCTGAAAAAGTGTCTATGGCTAAATGGTGGTGTACCCAAAAGCAATGTGACATTATCGACGAATGTCTGCAGTTACATGGCGGTTATGGCTATATGTGGGAATACCCAATTGCACGTTTGTATGCTGATAGCCGCGTCCAAAAAATATACGGCGGCACCAATGAGGTTATGAAAGAGCTGATATCACGCTTCTTGTAAGGTCTTTTAGTTAAAAAGCCCCTTGTTAGTTATGCTGACAAGGGGCTTTTCTGTTATGGGAATACTGACTAAAAAATTGACATCGTATTAGCTTAGGTCTTGGGTGATAATAATCTCAACTAATTGGGGATGGAACTATGTCGGATGCTTTAGAAGCAATCAATAATATTAAAGCCAGTATACAAAAAGCAGTCATCGGCCAAGATGATGTTATTGATAAGATTATTATTGGTTTGCTGTGTAACGGTAATTTATTACTTGAAGGTCTTCCTGGGACAGCCAAAACACGGGCGGTAAAAACTTTGGCCAATGCTATTGCGGCAGATCTAGGTCGAATTCAGTTTACCCCTGATTTACTCCCCTCTGATGTTACCGGCACTGAGGTCTATCATGTTGATGGCGATAGTGAACAGCTGACATTTCAGCCAGGACCAATTTTTGCCAATTTAGTCTTAGCTGATGAAATAAACCGCGCCCCCGCTAAGGTGCAAGCCGCTTTGCTAGAAGCTATGGAAGAGCGCCAAGTCACTGTTAGTGGTAAATCTTATAAATTACCTGACTTGTTCATGGTGCTAGCGACCCAGAATCCAGTAGAGCAAGAAGGAACTTACCCTTTACCTGAAGCACAAATGGATAGATTTCTAATGAAGGTAACTATCGACTATCCAGAAGATGAAGCCGAACTTGGGGTGATAAGATTAGTACGTGCTGAAGAGAATCCTAGTAGCGAAACGTTAACTAAAATCGACCAAAAGTATGTGTTCACTGCTAGAGCAGAAATTAGAACGTTACATATTGCTGAAAATGTAGAGAAATATATTGTTGCTTTAGTCATGGCAACACGAAAACCAGAGCGCTATCCCGATAGTCAATTGAAAAATTGGATAGAGGTGGGCTCAAGCCCTCGTGCCAGCATTGGTCTAGACAAAGCGGCTAGAGCGCATGCTTGGTTGGAAGGTAAACAATTTGTTGATCCAGATGATGTGCGCGCAGTGGTGGTAGAAGTATTGCGCCATAGGTTGGTATTAAGTTACGAAGCCATTGCCGAAGGTATTAGTAGTGACGATGTGATTAAAGAGATTGTTAAGCAAGTTGCCGTAGCCTAAGCGGGCAATAGTATGACTAGCGATTCACGCATTTACGCACAAATGTCCACCCTAGTGGCATTGCGCCATCGGGCCAAAGGCTTTAGCTTTTTGCCTAGCCAACCAGTGGGTAGCGTATTGTCGGGGCGTAATCGGTCCAAATTGCGCGGTCGTGGGCTAGATTTCGAAGAGCTGCGCCACTATCGCCAAGGCGATGACATTCGCGCATTAGATTGGCGCGTTACCAAGCGTACCAAAAAGCCCCATATAAGAGTTTATAATGAAGAGCGTGAGCATTCGGTACTTCTGCTAATCGACCAGCGCATGTCGATGTTCTTTGGTAGTAAGAATAAAATGAAGTCGGTGGTGGCAAGTGAAGTTGCAGCGCTGTGCGCATGGCAGGTGTTATCTACCGGCGACCGAATTGGGGCGGTTGTTTTTAACGATGACGAGGCGGTTGAAATTAAGCCACGCCGCAGTGAAAGAGGGGTGATGCAAATCTTGCATCAAACCGTAAAAATGAATAACGCTCTTAATGCCAACTATAAAGTTAACAGTAATGATGATCAGCTAAATGTTGCGCTACAAAAAGCCAGCGAGTTATGTCGCCACGATGCACTGATTATTTTAATTAGTGACCTACAAGGCTGGGATGATAATACGGTTAAGTATATTAAGCGTTTGTCGGCTCATAACGATTTTATGGTTCCATTTGTGCATGACGCGTTAGAGAAGGAGTTACCCCCACAGCAGCGTTTAGTAGTGAGTGATGGGTTGAACCAAATTGCAGTAGATAGTGGTCATAAAGGGCTGCAGCAAAATTTTCAAAGTGATTTTGCCAGTAATATAAGTTACTTGCAGAGTGAGCTAAAAAAATATGCCGTGCCTGTAATTGAGATCAATACTGATGTGCCGGTAGTAGACCAAATACTACTATCTCTAGGCCAAGCTCGTAAGCGAGGCGCCAAATGACTGAGCGGGCCGAGCTAGGTAACAGTTTTGGCAATTACCTGTTGCATGGCATTGATGAAGTAATATTACCTGAGTCAATCTCATTAATGCCACAGACCGTTGGCTGGAAGATAATGGGTGTTCTATTAATAGCTTATATTCTCAGGCGTAGTTTTTTAGCTTGGAAATTATGGCAGAAAAATTGGTATCGACGTGAAGGGCTAAAGGCCTTAGCTGATATTAGAAGCTTATTTGAGGCTGGTAATACCGCTGCTGTGAATGAAGTGCCAGTGCTATTAAAGTCGGTTGCGCTGCAAGCGTATCCTCGCGGTGAGATAGCGCAACTAAGCGGCAAGCCGTGGATAGATTTTTTGCATACTACGTTGGCTGATAAAAACTTTGAGGGAGCTAATACCTTACTAGTTGTAGCCTATAGTCCGATGAAAGACTGGCCGCAGTCAACACCGAATATACAAGCTCTATTCGATAGCTGCGAAAGCTGGATCACCAGTCATGTGGTTAACGAGGTTGGCTATGATTGAGTTTGCCTATCCATGGTTATTTTTGCTATTACCCTTGCCATTACTGGTTTACTCCTTTGCCCCCGAGTATAAGGAGCCTACCGATTCTTTACGGGTGCCATTTTTTGCGCGCTTAGTTAGTTTAACGGGGCAAACGCCTGCTGATGGGGTAACTGTTGAACAGCGCATGTGGTTTCAAAAAATTTGGTTAGCCGTAGCGTGGGTTTTATTAATTGTAGCGATAGCTAAGCCAGAGCTGGTTGGCGAGCCGCAAACGCAAAATAAGTCGGCCAGAGATTTAATGGTAGCAGTAGACTTATCGGGTTCAATGGAAGTGCAAGATTTTAGTACTGAGATTGGCGAAAACGTTGATCGTTTAACTGCGGTTAAATCGGTATTGAGTGAGTTTGTCAGCCAGCGTCAGTATGACCGTTTAGGCTTGATTGTATTTGGCGATGCAGCGTTCTTACAAGCACCGTTTACCCAAGATCATAGTGCTTGGCTGGAATTACTAGGAGAAACCGAAATAGGCATGGCGGGTAATAGCACCACGTTTGGCGATGCTATTGGCCTGGCGATTAGTTTATTTCAGAAAAGCGATAGCGATAATAAAATATTGATTGTACTGACAGATGGCAATGATACTGGCAGTAAAGTGCCGCCTATTGATGCCGCTAAAGTAGCTCAAACCAAAGGTATTACGATTTATACCATTGCGATTGGTGATCCTGAAACAACTGGCGAAGAAGCGCTGGATATTGCCGTGTTGAAGTCGGTAGCTAGCCTTACCGCGGGTGAATATTATTATGCGGGTGACCGAGACGAGTTGGCGGCGATTTATCAACGTATTAATGAATTAGAGCCAGAGCTTTATGAGACTTTGTCATATCGGCCTAGGCTGTCAATGCATCATGTTCCCATCGCCATTGTGGTTGTGGGCTATGCCTTGTTTTTCCCGTTGATGGGGTTGCTGATGTATCTGCGTAATAGGCAGGTGGCGCATGATTGACTGGAACTCATTACCCGCATTTATTACCCAGTTCCATTTTATGCGGCCGTGGTGGTTACTGATTTTACCCGGTACCTTGTTCGCCATTGTTTATTTGAAAAATCGGTCTAAGGCCAGTACTCAATGGAGGGAAGCTATTGCTCCTCATTTGTTTGCGGCAATGCTGGTACCGCGAAAGTTTTCCTCAATGTTTAATCCTGCAACGGTCGCCTTATTGGTGCTGTGTCTATGCGGCATTGTTTTAGCTGGGCCAAGTTGGCAGCAGCGCGCTAGTCCTTTTGTTCAAGATGAAGCGATATTGGTTGTCGCAATCGATCTGTCCTATTCAATGGATCAGTCAGATATACAGCCGTCGCGGTTGGAGCGCTCAAAGCACAAAATTAAAGATTTAATGGCTAAGCGAGGCGGCGCTAGAACGGGTTTGGTGGTGTTTTCCGGTAGTAGTCATGCGGTCATTCCCTTAACAAATGACCCTAAAGTGGTAGCGAACTTTTTGGATGCGTTGGTTACTTCGATGATGCCCCGTAAAGGCAAAAACCCAGAGAAAGTCTTACCCATAGCTAAGCGAATGCTCGATGACTCTGGTTTGCCTGGCACTTTGTTGTTAATAACTGATGCGGCTAATCCCAATGCTTTGGCTAGCTATAGCGATTTTTTTGGCGCGCGCCAAGATCAGTTGTTGATATTAGGAGTTGGTACTACAACGCAAACAGATGAAATCAAGGCGCAGGCTAGCGAAACGTTTTTCCCACTGGAAGTTGGGCAGTTGAAAGCATTAGCCGATGCTACTAGCGGTTATTATCAGCCAATCACGATTGATGAAACTGATGTCGTTAAGCTTAATCGTCGTATTAATAATCATCTATCTAATGTCATTGACGATAACCGCCCATGGTTAGATTCTGGCTATTATCTACTCTTCCCAATCGCTTTAATTCTATTATTGTGGTTTAGAAAAGGCTGGAATATTCATTGGTGTTTATTGGCAATTGTTATCAGCAGTGCGTCAATCTCCCCAACGGTTGAAGCCGATGAATTTAACTTTGCCGATTTATGGATGACACCTGATCAGCAAGGTTACTTCTATTTCAAACAAGGGGATTATGAAACTGCCGCGCAACGCTTTGATAATGTGGCTTGGCAGGGCTTGTCTTATTATTTTGATGAAAACTTTTTGGCCGCAGTTGATGTGTGGTCGGCTATTGATACCGATGAGGATATATTCAACTTAGCCAATGCGTGGGCGCAAAGTGAGAACTATGTATACGCGGTGCAAACTTACGATTGGTTGTTAAAACGTAACCCTGATTTTCCTGGCGCTGCTAACAATAGAAAGTTTGTGCAAGATATTATTGATCAAATTAATCGTATGAGTGAAAGCCAGCAAGCAGAGCAAGGCGAAGATACTACTGAGTTTGGCGAAGATGACCCGTTGCGCGCTCAAGGCGCTGAGCGCGATGACATGAATGTTAGTGAACCTGAGCAACTTAGCGCTGAACAGATTCTGGCAGATGAAACTATTCAGCAAATGTGGCTGCGCCAAGTGCAACGCGACCCTTCGCGGTTTTTAGCGGTTAAGTTTGCTATGCAGTTACAAGCTGCAGAGCGAGGAGGCGTAAGTGAAGAGTAAATTTTTCCTCCTATTGATTCTGTTTTTCACTAGTAGTGTTAGTTTGGCTGACCAGCAGGCGCAGCTAAAGGCGTTGCTTGAGAGCGACCAGTTAACAGTGACTAGCTGGCTAGAGCCTGAGAATGATGCCGTAGTGTCACAGCAAGTACTATTAAACATAGAGGTCGCAACGACTACATGGTTTGCTGGTGGTACAAAAATTGGCTTGTTCGATATTGATGACGTGGTGGTATTGCGCCGTGAGAAGTTTGCTAATAATTCTACCAAGCGAGAGGCTGGGCAGACCTGGGTAGTGCAGGTATGGACTATTGCGCTATATCCTCAGCGTGCAGCAAGGTTTACCGTACCTGAAATAGAACTGACCTTAGCTATTGCCGATGGCAGTGGCGGTGAAATTGAAGGCAAGGCAAAAACATCACCCATTAGTTTTTCTGCTGTTATACCAAGGCCATTGGCTGAGCAGAAACAATGGGTAGCAACCAGTAGTTTGAGAGTAGAGCAAAGTGTAAGTCGTGATATTGAAACGCTGCGAGTGGGTGATGCCATTGTTCGAACGATTGAAATAAAAGCAGATGACATTGCTGCTATGATGCTGCCGACGCTAACAGCTAAAGAATATGACGGCTTAGCGGTATATGAAAAATTGCCTAAAGTAGAGGACTCAGTAAATCGTGGTAGTTATTTGGCTGCTCGTACGCAAGAGCTAACTTATGTGGCAGAGAAACAAGGCGAATATATTATTCCAGAGCAAGAATTCTATTGGTGGGATACCACTAACAACTCTGTGCAAGTTGAAGAGTTGCCAAAGCTGACTGTCATTGTAGGAGCGGGTGCGGCAGTTGAAGAAAGCGCAGTAAATGATGAGTCAGTTAGTGTTGTCGATTTACTGCAGAATAATAAAGACCGGATAGTGCAAGTTTTAGCTTTAGTTATATTATTCGTTGTCGCACTTATTTTGGCATTAAAGCTTATTCAGTTAGTAAAGCGCTACAAGCCCCTGCCACGAGTTAATTTAGAGAAACAGTTTAAACGTGCCTGCAAAGATACAGACGTGGTGGCAGCGACTAATTTGATGTATCAGTGGCTGGAACAAGGCGGCGATGAAGTTGTAGTAATACGTGAATTTGAGCAATATAAAAACGATGAAACGTTTAAACGTTTATTTGATGAGCTAATGAGCGACAGCACCGCTGTCACCAATGTTAGCATGCAGGACTTTGCTGTTAGGCTTGTCGCCCTACACAAGTCAATGAAGTCTCAGGCAGGGTCTCAGCAAAAGTCTCGCTTGCGTTTGAATTAGTCAATTTTTTATATTGTCAGCAATGCCCAAACAGTGACTACTCATAAACCGTATTGGCTTGCCGCTAAATCACGCATGATTTCTTCTGATCCACCGCCGATCGCATTTACTCGCACTTCACGATAGATACGTTCCACTTTATTGCCGCGCATATAGCCGGCGCCGCCCAGTATCTGCATTGCTTCACGGGCGCAATATTCCATAGTTAGGCTGGCGTGGACTTTGAGCATGGCGATGTCACCAAAGCTAATGGTTCCATCTTGCATTTGACGACAGCACACTTGTATATAAGCTTGGCAACTATTTATTCGTTGTTTCATTTCGACAATTTTGTGACGTATCACTTGGTGGTCGGCTAAGCGTTTACCAAACGTTTGTCTTTCTTGTGCCCATTTAACCGCTTCTTCCAAACATACCCGGCAGCTCGCTTCCATCATGGTTGCCATCGCCATACGTTCGTTATTAAAGTTATTGGCGATTACTAAAAAGCCATGGCCTTCTTCGGCCAGTAAGTTCTCAACCGGTACTTTGACATTATCAAAATAAATGGTTGCCGTATCGCTACACCACCAGCCTTGTTTCTTATCTAAGGGCGTACGACTTACGCCTGCTAAATCTGCTGGTATGACGATTAACGACACGCCTGCGCCGCCTGTGCCGCCGGTTCTAACGCCGGTCGTAAACCAATCTGCGCCCATGCCGCCAGAGATAAACGTTTTGCTACCATTAACAATGTAATAGTCGCCTTCGCGTTTGGCGGTGGTTTGTAAGTTGGCCACGTCAGAACCGCCAGATGGCTCAGTAATGGCAAGTGCGATACGTTTTTTACCGGCGATCACTTGTGGGATGATTTCATCCTTTAAGGCGTCTTTAGCGAAGTTAACCACCGGTGGCATACCAATGCCGTGAGACAATAAGGTACTAGGTAGGCCGCCGAGGCTGGTTCGACATAGCTCTTCACTGACTATGTTGACATGATAGAGATCGATGCCTTCGCTAGTGCCGCCATATTGCTCGGGATAGCCTAGCCCTAGCAGCCCGAATTCTGCAGCTTTGCCCCATAACTCATTGGGCAGAAAACCTTGCTCATCCCACTCATCAACAAAGGGCGCTATTTCCTTATCGACAAATTTTCGTAACTGGTCCCGCCAGGCTTCATGGTCTTGGGTTATTGCTGGGTTGGGTAGGCGTGCTGAATCAAAGGTAAGTGACATAATAAATTCCAACTGAAAGTATTGTTGTGTATGAATTTATTATAGAAGCTCGGTCTAAAATAGGGCAATCGCCTCAGACGGCATATTTTGTAGCTTTTAGTCCGCCTTAAACTGCACCTGAAAGATTTGTCCGGCGAATTCTATTAAGTCACCGTCTACTATTTTCTTACGCTTTTGAGTTTCAATAACCCCATTTACTTGTACTAAACCACTATTAATAACCATTTTGGCCTCGCCGCCACTGCCAACAAGAGCTTCAAATTTAAGGATTTTGTATAACTCAACTGGTTGTTTATTTATTGCAATTAAATTAGTCATAATTCAGCACCATGGAAGATAGGGGTATTAGTAAATTAAATGTTGTTGCCGGCAGTACTCAGTCGTTATAGGTGTTGCTCAGAAAACTGTTTCAACGAGCATGGATAACCTAATAGATAGCCTTGAAAACAATCACATCCTTGCGCCGTCAAGTAGGAAAACTGAGCGTCGGTTTCAACACCCTCGGCAACTACTTTAATCGCCAAATGCTTTGACATAGACAAAATAGCTTCGATGATAGCCGAATGATTGTTTGCTATATCATGCACAAAAGATTGGTCAATTTTAATTTGTTGAATGCTGAGTTTTGATAAGTATGACAGTGACGAATAGCCCGTACCAAAATCATCTAAGGTGAGTCCAATACCTATTTTTTATAAATCACTTATTTGACGAAAGATATCGGTGTTTTGTTTGAGCATTGTGCCTTCGGTAATTTCTAAAACTATTCTATTGCCATTGAGGTCATGTTGTCTCAGTGCATTACTAATAAAATCGATAAAGTCGTCTTGATGAAAATGTATTGGACTGATGTTAATCGCAATATAGGGTATTTGCGGAAACCGCTTTGCTGTTGCCATCGCTTGGTTGATTACCCATTCGCTCAGTGGTTTAATTAGACCAGTGCTTTCCGCCAAAGAGATAAAGGTATTAGGCTTAATCTTACCCTTTTCCGGATGGGCCCAGCGCAGCAAAGCCTCGGCGCCAATAAGTGTTTTAGATTGGTCAAAAATTGGTTGAAATACCAAGTTAAATTGATCGGCATCCATGGCTTCACGTAGGTCTTTTTCCATTTCCAATTTGAAATCAGCAGACCTCTGCATGCTATTTTCATAGAAACATATCTCGTCTCTGCCCATATTTTTAGCTTTATACATGGCAGTATCAGCCTGTTTAAGAATATCATTAATATTGCTATTACCCTTGTGAAAGACCGAAATTCCAATGCTACAGGTCACCCGATGTTGATAACCGTTTAAATCAAACGGAGTTGAAAGCGCAGCTCTAATAATATTCGCCAGCTGCATAGTTTTATGGGTAAGAGTATGTAGGGATTCATTAAGATTTTTATCCAATACAATAAATTCATCGCCGCCCCAGCGTGCAATTGATTGCTGGTCACTAAGTGTTGATGTTAGTCGACTGGCGATTTCGATTAACAGATGATCGCCGTATTCATGTCCGAGTGCGTCATTAAGAGTTTTAAAGTTATCTAAATCTATGAACAATACAGCGCCATAATGATCATTTGTAGCAGCCTTAAGAAGCAGCGCTTGAATGTCATCGGTGAGTGCATTTCTGTTAGGAAGTTGTGTCAATGTGTCATGATAAACAAGATGTTGTAGATACTTTTCAGTTTCCCATTTTTCGATAGCAATACTGGCAATGCTAACTATATCTTCGATCCATATTTGGTCACTAGGCGTCATGCAAGCTGGGTATCGATGGTAGATTGCAAAAGTCCCTAGCATCTTTTTGGCAGATGATGTGATTGGGAAAGACCAGCAGGCAGCAATGTTTTCTTGTTTCGCTAAGTCAGTTAAATCTGTCCAGCTTGGGTGAGTAAAGATGTTGTCGGCTATTACTGGCTTGCCAGTTACCGCTGCTTTACAACAGCTGCCGACTTCAGAGCTTACTTCTAACCTAGCAACAGTTTTACTGTAGTGTTCTGATAAGCCGTCGACCAATAGGGGAGTTAGATGCCTGGTATCATCGGATAACAATAGTATAGAGACAATAGAGTCTGGCACTCTACTTTCGATAATAAGACGTAACTTTTGTAGTGTCTCTAAAATATTGGCAGAGGTAGCAATGGAGCGTAGAGCAATGTTTTTTTGCTGCTGTTCTAAATCATTTAGTTTTCGCAAGTCTAATTCATGTTGCAGCTGATCAGTACGTTTTTTTACTTCTCTGTCTCGGTTTATCACTTGAGCAGTAATAATAAGTAAAACTATCCATATCGATACTGAAAACAATAATCCTAGTGCCACTAGCCACCATAGTCGCGAGCTACTATAAGTAGCTTCAAATAAGTCATTAGGCGTATAAGTGATAACTAAGTCTGAATCGAGCAGATCTATCTTCATGTATGAGCGTAATGGATGTACTTTTGATATTTTAGCGACTAGTCGCTGTGAATTACTGCTATATCTAATTTCTCCCTGATTACTAATTGTATAGTGAAGTTTTAATTGTGGAGTAGATTCAATCGCCTCGCGAATAATAGCCTCAGGTGACAATGCTATTACTATCATGCCTCTAAGAGTATCAAAGTTTTTTACGGTCTCAGATTTGTAGGCAGGAATTATAAATATGGTGCCCGAGCCGCCATAAAGATATCCCATATAAGTGTCGACTAATTCTACCTTGGCAGTCTCAGCAGTCGCATAGAACTTCTGCCACATATCCTTAGCGTGAGTGACATTAGCCCCCTTCATAGCACCAAATAATTTTTCAGGCTCTAGGTAAATTATCGGGAAATAATAATCTCGATATGGTGCATCTATAATTTCTTTTGTTTTATTTTTAAAAACATGAATCTTTTGCTGCAGAATATTTACTTCCAATTCCTTTCTTTCGTAGTAAGCTACTTTAGGTAACCAAGCGACGCCTTCAAAGTGTGGTTGACGTGAAAGTATTTTTTCCGCAACTGATAAAAAATGCTCTTTGTATATATCGGATTCACTATATAGTACGTCTCCAAGTAATATAGCTAGCTGGTTATATTCGTTGAACTGCTGATTAATCTGGTGATGGATAGCGTTGGTTTCACTAATAAATTCAATCTCAATGCGGTCACGCTCAACGCTGGCGGCCTCTTTTATAGTAAAGAACAATATTGAGTCAAGTAGCAGCATCGGTAACGCCAGCGTTATTATGCGTTTGCGCCATATGGACCTCGGTTTGGCAAAAAAAGCCAACATGACAGGTATTACAATTAATACTCCCATGGTGCTCGCGGTAAGCCAAACCATGGCCGTGTAAAGGTAGTCTGCTGGTGCCAGATAAGAAATATAAACAGCTCCGGCGGCGCCGGTTAACGCGGGGGCAATGCCGGAAATAGGCCCCGCGCATAAAATGAATGCTATTATCGCTCGTGTACTGGTTAGTGGGTTATTAAGTCCAACATAGCGTTTCAATAACCAGTACCCAATAGTGAGCCTAATAAGTAGCGTAGATGAGAATATTAATAGAGCAATCAGGAACGTTGGTGTTATGTCGCTGCCAAGAATTTCAGTAAGCTTGTAGTAAATGATGCCAATGACGACTGCGACTAAACCATAGAGTGCTCGCCAACCCCAAATATATAGAGCAACTAATGCGAAGGCACCGCCAGGGCGTATAAGAGTTAACTCTAGTGGTGGAACGCTGAGTTTTTGGGTGCTGAACTCCAGCGCAGCGAAGAGAAAACCAACCAACAGGTTGATCAATATCCACTGGAATTTCGATATGACGCTTTTGTTCATATTTTTATGTCAGCGAGCTTTTACAATTATCGTCTACAGCTAGTTTTTAGTTGGTACTTGCTGAGTACAGGACCTTATCACTATTCTGCCTTTAAATGCCCAGATTTGCACGACCTTGGTGCATTTTGCTTTATGCGGATGATACCGGCAGCATTTTAATTCAGGTTGTAGCGCTACTCAGTCTAACCGCCAGCAACTATTTGATACCCGCTGTCAAACTAATAACTAAATCCAAGTTTACGACATAGTCGAACTACGAATAAGGGGCAGCAGTCCATTGAGTAGTTATTGCGTCTGTTAATTTATGTGCTGACTAAGCCCGCCTGCAAGTCCCATTAGAGAAAGTAAGTTAAAGATTTGTAGGCCGCTATAGATCGATATCAATTATTACTATTTCAGAGCGAAACATGTTTATCTAACTAACATACTCCACTTTTTAATAGCTGCTTGTTAAGGTGATCGACGCCGATACTACAGACATATAATTGCTTCAATGTCAGTGGTTGAGATCTGACGGCTCATGTCGCAATAACAGCAATGCCTTAAAGTGCTAAAACTTAATTGAGGCATATCCAGCTATTCTAGATTAGCGGTCTTTTTCCCTTGTCCGATAAACTCAGCCGTAAAATAATATAGCCTATAGTGCCCGATATTAACGAGCCTAAAATAATGCCAAGACGTTCATCGAATATCTTGTCGACGCCTTCAAATGCGAGTGAGCCAATAAATAAACTCATGGTAAAGCCGATACCACATAGTGCTGAGGTGCCATAAAGGCTCATCCATGACATGCCCTTTGGAATATTGGTGAGTTTTAGTGTTATAGCGATCCAGCACAAACCAAAAATACCTACCTGTTTACCTACGACTAAGCCTAAAGCGATACCTAAAGGCACGCCATGACTTAGCTGCGTAAAACCAACACCGCTTAAGTTTATTCCGGCGTTGGCAAAAGCAAAGATAGGTAATATTGCAAAGGCGACCAATGAGTGTAGGTCATACTCTAAATCTTTTAGGGGTGACTCTTGCGGAGATTTTTTACTGCTTATCGGAATAAACATCGCCAATAATACCCCGGCCAAGGTGGCGTGAACCCCCGACTTGAGCATTGCTACCCACATTACGATACCAACAAAAATATAAGCACTTTTAGAGATAACATCTCGCTTGTTCATTAACGCCAACAGCGGAACACAGCAGGCAACTAAAATTAAGGCCAGCGTTGATATTTGTTCGGTGTAAAAAAAAGCAATGATAAGAGTAGCGCCAACGTCATCAAATATGGCTAGAGAGGTCAGGAATATTTTAAGCGATATAGGTACCCGTGAACCCAGCAGAGATAATATACCTAACGCAAAAGCAATGTCAGTAGCAGCAGGAATTGCCCAACCTTTTACGGCAATTGGATCACTGTAGTTAAAGTACATATATATTGCCGCTGGAATTGCCATGCCGCCAATAGCGCCTATGCCGGGCAGAATAATTTTACGTCTATCAGATAATTCACCTTCGATCAGTTCGCGTTTTAGCTCCAAGCCTACTAAGAAAAAGAATACCGCCATAAGGCCGTCGTTAATCCACAGCAGTAGTGGTTTCGCTATCTCTAGCTTGCCTATTTAGATTTCTACGGGGGTAGACAAAAAAACTGTAGATATTTTGCAGTCCAGAGTTCGCAAAAATCATCGCCAATATGGAAGCAAAAAATAACAATATACCCCCGGCGGACTCAAGGCGAAAAAACTCTGTTACAAACGAATCTGACTGCTCATTCATAAAAACTCTCTAATTGAATGTGCTTTAACTACGGGGATGGTTGCCCAATGCTGAAATATTAATTAGCGCTGTTCTTTATTACGACTGTGTTAGCTATTTTGTCATGCCAGCCCTGTTTACGTTGGTCAAACGCAACCCAAATAAAACCTAATAGTAATGGAATAGCGGATATATAATAAGCAATATAGCGAATGATAAATTGCCCCCAAGAGGGTTTACCTCCGGTGTCTGCATCAACGATAGATAAACCGGTAATAATTTTGCCAGGGGTGGCAGATCTGTAATGCCAAAAAATAAGTACCAGCGCAGGAGGGATTACATAGTTTAAAAATATACCTGCGACGCCTAAATTAGCAGGATCGGCAGTGATTAAGCCCGCACTATAGAGGGCGAACACTATTACTAATAGCAATAGTGCTAAGAAAAACGTATCGATAATTGAAGCTCCCACACGAATCCAAAATCCCGCATACTGTTGATCGCTCATTTACTGCACTCCATTTACCGCGCAACTAAGATGATAGTACATTGAAAACACCGCTAGCGCGGGCAATCCTTTTGTTGTCGACTATAAAATAACAATTGGCAAAAGCCATGCTGCGACCAACTTTTTGTACATCGGTATTGACCTCTACCCAATCACCTAGTTTAGCCGCTCCAACATAATCTATGGTTAAGCTGGCAGTTACCATCGGTACGGGCTTATCGCCGCTAAAGGCTGCGTTATAACCTAATGCTACGTCGGCAACGCTGCTAAATACGCCGCCATGAACAGTGCCTCTAGCGTTACAATGCTTTTGCTCACACCGAAAACCTATAACTAAATTATCCGTAGTTTTTTTATTATACAGCGGGCCCAGTAAATCTAAAAAAGGGCTGCTTCTAAATAAGGGCGTGAAGCCTTCTGGAATACCACTCATTGCTCAAACATCTCCTGTTTTAGTAGTAGTGCTCAGATATAAACTGACTAAGTTCTTGCTCGTCTACTAAGGTTAAACCTTTGGCAGTAAAAGCGTTTAGCTCTTTATCGCTTGGAAAACTATAGTAATTGCCAGGCTCAATTTGTGGCTGGCAAGTTATTGTTTTACCGCTGACTATTTTATTGACAGTATTGGCTACAAGGTCACTGCCGTGACGATAAAGTTCCAGCAAATGGGATAAATATGAGCGGCCGTTATCAATACGAATTTTAGTAGTGCCGATAATATTACCAGTATCAATATTGGCATCACTAATATAATGCAAAGTAGTGCCAATAGTTGACTCGTCATTTAACATTGCCCAAAACGTCGCCATTACGCCACGATAGTATGGTAGTAAACCTGAGTGCAAGTTGAGCACTCCTAAGCGCGCCACACTGATAGCCGCATTTTTTAAAATCACCCCATAGCGAATTGATAGGATTAGGTCGGGCTGAGTTTTGTTAAGTGTTATTAAGCCCTCAGGGCTATTTATATTATTAAGTTCTGTAACAGGTTGCCGGCAACTGACGCTCATCTGCTCAAAGGTCATAAAATTACTGCTGCGCATATCAGGGCTAGCTAATAGCGGCGCTATAATTTGGTTAAATAAGTCTTGCTCAAAAAATTTAAGCCTTATGAGCTCTGCTGGTTTATTGCCAGCTGCGCCAACTTTGGCGGACAAAAAAATAGTAAGGTTATGTCCGATCAGTTTTGGCAGCAGTAGATTAAGTGCGTAATTACTAGCGATATCACGGTTAGCTAAAATAGTAATGTTCATTGCAATACTGCCATAACTAGGCTTCTATCCAAGCAATCACTTGGGCTAAAATATCATAAAATATGTTGATGATTGGGTCGAACATAGACGGCTCTGATTCCTCGCGTAGCACATGAGCTTCTTCGATTACATAAGCATATATATTATCGACTTGTTGCGTGGTTAGACACCATTAAAGCTAGGCATGCCTGCAGACTCCATCATTCCTTCTAATAGAACTTGATTGAAATTTTCATAGAAAAATATCGGTAAGTTACGAAGGTCGGGAATGGACTTGGAAGAAATACCTGCTATGCCATGGCAAACCGTGCAGTGTTGAGCGTATAAACGAAGGCCGTTGTTAAGCTCTTTCGAACTTGCGATGGTGCGTGGTGGTATAGCGACTAGATCGAAATTGTTACTCCCAACGGTTAAGGTATTGTTTGCGCCAAGTTTGAACACTAATATTCTGCTAGGAGGTACTTGGTTTCTGCCATCAAATCTCACCGCCAATCCGGTTGCACCGCCCCAGCCGGCCGCCACTGCAATATATTGCTCGCCGTCGATTGCATAGCTGACTGGTGCAGCAATAACGCCAACTTGTGTATTGTAGCGCCTTTTTATAGCGCCGGTGTCGGCGCTAACGGCAATCAGCTCTGCCATCGATGTGCCTTGAAATAATAAAATTCCCGCAGTACTTAAGAGGCCACCGTTTGCGCCAACCGGATGCTTTACTCGCCTTTGTTCTTTCTGGGTAACCGGATTCCAGGCTAATAAATGACCGTGGAATATTTTAGGTAGAACTTTCTTAGTTAATGTAGGCATCCCTATTATTGGTGGCACCGGCAGTTGGACGTCGGTATTCCAATGGCCCCATTTGAACTCAGTTGGCATTGACTGGTAAACAGCCTCAGTATTGGTAACGGGTATATATACCAAACCTGTTGCTGGGCTATAACTCATGGGGTGCCAGTTATGGGCACCTATTGATGAGGGAGAAATATTAGCGCCGGGGTTGGCTTGATAGTCGGCACCTAAAGTTTCTACTGGTCGCCAAGTGTTTTTGTCGTAGTGAGTGGCCCAGGTTGTTTTGGTATAGGGCTCAATCGACAGCGGCGTTCCTGTGTCTCTGTCGATGACAAAGAAGAATCCATTTTTGGGGGCATGCTAGATTACTTTATACTGTTTTCCTTGTCATGGCATGTCGGCTAAAATCATTTGTTGGGTAGACGTAAAATCCCAATTGTCTGCAGCAGTCTCTCGGTAGTATTAAATATAGTCGCCGTTGTCAGGATTAAGAGCAACGATTGAATTTAAGTATAAATTGTCGCCGCCGCCGGGGCTGCGTTGGTTTCTGTTCCAAGGCGTGCCATTGCTGGTACCAATATAAAGCTGATCTAATTCTTCATCGTAAACAATGCTATCCCACACCGTCCCGCCGCCACCAAACTCCCACCATTTTCCATTCCAAGTATCAGCCGCTGCTGCTAATGCTTCGCTTTCACAGCCGTCTGCAGGGTTGCCCGGTACGGTGTAAAAACGCCATAGAGCTGCGCCGGTTTCTAAATCATAGGCACCGACAAAGCCGCGCACACCCTATTCGGCGCCGCCATTGCCAATGAATACTTTGCCTTTAGCAATACGGGGCACACCAGTAATAGTGTAAGGCCATTTATTAATGTCGGCAGCTTGGGTTTCCCAAATTAGCTTGCCTGTCGCTGCGTCCGATGCGATGAGCCTGGCGTCAAAGGTACCTACTACTACTTTGCCATCTTTAACCGCGACGCCGCGGTTTACGACGCCACAACATCCTTTTGGGCCCCAGCTTTTTGGTACTTTAGGGTCGTATTTCCATAACAGTTCACCGGTTTTTGCATTCAATGCATAAACAAAACTCAGCTACCGGTAGCATACATAGCACCGTCAACTATAATAGGCGTAGATTCCAGGCCGCGATTAAAATCGGTATCAAACGACCATGCTAAACCGAGCTGACTGACGTTTTCTTCATTAATGGCTGCAAGCTGACTATAACGTTGTTCTTTATAGTCCTGTCCATGGGATGGCCAGTCAGTATTGTTAGCGAGAGCACTAGCCGAAAATAATAAACTTACAAAAAAGCCCTCAACCGTCCATGGTATTATTCTATTTGGCATAGGAGGTATCTCAGTAGTCGGCATAGCTAACAGGTTAATTTAGCGCTTACTGTTGGCGTCTAAGTTACTATATTCATCCAGTGGTCGAATCCAAATGTTGCGATATTTAACCGGGCTGTTATGCCATTGAAATTTTAATGGTAATTTATCGGCATGAGGCTTATAGACACCATTTTTTCGCCATTCGGACGGGCCATTATAAATTTGATTGAACTGCACCAATACGCCGTTGTGGACAACGGTTACGTGGGCAGGAGTATCTACACTACCCTCCACATTAAAGCGTGGCGCACGAAAAAATATATCATAGTTTTGCCATTGATCTGCTGGACGCATGGCGTTTACCATCGGCGGGCGCACTCCATATACGGCGCCAGCTTGGCCGTCGGGGTAGGTTTTACTCTGGTAGCTGTTTAGTACTTGTACTTCATATAGGCCCATAAAAATAACACCGCTATTACCTTTGTTTTGCCCGCTGTTTTCCGACGGGGTAGGCGATAGCCATTCTATATGCAGCTGCACATCACCAAAACTGTCAATCGTCTGCTGGTTGCCCATAGCCATTATCATGGCGCCATCATTAAGCTCTAAATCTTTGTTTTCAAAATTATTTAAGTTAGTGCCATCAAACAGCACGATTGCATCAGACGGTGGTGCGCCAAAATTGTCGACTGGCGCGGGGGTAACTATTTTAGGCTGCGGCCGGTTGATGTCATGTACATGCCACTTTTGGCCGTAAATTAATGGCGTTTGCCCTGACATAAAATGAGTGACATAACCGATGGCAATACCTATTGCTAACATAGTGATTAATGAGAGTAGTTTCTTCATGGTTATTGCTGCCTTAATTAATTGTTAGCTAAGTTATATGGCGCTGGCTTTTACTTGGTGCCAATACATGATTAATCCGCCGCTGATGCCAATAGCGATAGAAGTTACTCCGCGCCATTCCCACAACATAAAGTAGGCCGAGATAAACTTAATTGCGGTATATATCGTATAGATGAATTCGATTTTCAGTAAATGATATAGCTCGTAAAAAGACATTGCCAAGGGCGGCATTAGACAATAAATACCACCAGCAAGAACAATAGCAAACAGTGTGCTGTCAATTAATTTCTTGCTCATAGCAGCCCCTAAATAAGTCCGTCGCGCCATTGGCTAACCGCGTAGTCGCAAGCTCTAGCCGTAAGCGCCATGTATGTAAGCGACGGGTTTATCCATGCTGATGATGACATTGCGGCGCCGTCAGTGACAAAGAGGTTAGGCACATCATGTGACTGATTCCACTTATTTAACACGGATGTTTTTGGGTCGTGCCCCATGCGTGCGCCGCCCATTTCATGGATGGCCGCGCCTGGTAATGCGTCTTCTTCGCCGGGGATAACCGCCACCGCACCGGCCGCTTTTAGAATATCGTTAGCTTGCGCTTTCGCATCAATAGCTGCTTTTATTTCATTCTTGCTCCATTCAAAGTTAACTTTTACTTGGCCAATGCCATAGAGGTCTAGCTGACTATGGTCCAAGGTCATTTGGTTATTTTTGTTAGGTAGGCATTCACCAAAACTGGTAAGTAAATGCGCCCACGGACCTGGTTTACGTAAGTTGTCTTTTAAATCTATACCAAAGCCTTTTTGATGTAGATTTTGGCGCCAATCTAAGCGTTGTGTATAAGATTGGAAGCCGTAGCCGCGCACAAATTCTACGTCATCAGTACTGCCCGGTAGATTCCTAAACCTAGGTATGTAAGTACCATTAGGACGATAGCCATAGAAATAACGGTCAATATTATCGACAAAAATACCAATGCCACTGACCGCCATATGGTGATCCATTAAATATTGCCCTACTGTACCGCTAGAGTTGGCGATCCCATTAGCATGAGCGTCAGACCTAGAGTTAAGTAAAATCTGATTAGTTCCTATAGTCGATGCACACATAAAGACGATGTCGCTGGTGAACTCCATGGACTCTTTTGTTTCAGCATCAATAACTCTTACAGCTTTTACCTTGTTTGTTGCTTGATCAAAAATAAGTTTTTCTACCACGCTATTAGGCCTTAGTGTTAACAGGCCGGTAGCGTCGGCTGCTGGTAAGGTAGAGCTTTGAGTACTAAAGTAACTGCCAGTAGAACAGCCGCGCGGGCATGGGCCGCAGTAGTGACAAGCTGCACGGCCGTTGTGGTCTTGGGTGAGTATGGCTGCTCGGCCGATAGTCATGGTTAGATCTGGGCGTTTTTTTGCCAGCCTAGCTTTAATCGTCTTTTCTACTGAATACATTTCCATTGGTGGCAAAAATTCACCGTCAGGAAAGTGTTCAAGACCTTCTTTTTGCCCGCTTACGCCAATAAATTTTTCTACGTAGGCGTACCAGTCTTTTAAGTCTTCATACCGAATAGGCCAATCAACACCATGGCCATCTGCCTTGTTAGCTTCAAAATCCTGTGGGCTCCAACGATGTGCTTGGCGGCCCCAAATGAGTGATCGTCCGCCGACGCGAGACCCTCGTACCCAATAAAAAGGTTTATTTTTATCGAATAAATAAGGGTTAAGCCTATCGTTATTAAAATACTGCAGAGTGGAGGAATCGAGTGAGCCACCAGAGCCACCATCTTGAAGGGGGTAGTCTGTAGCCAATATCTCTCTGTCTGGTAAACCGTTATAAGGGAGTTTCCAGTTCGGGGCATGCTCCCCCAAGTAACCTTGGCTATGTTTTAAATCAGAGCCACGCTCTAATATTAATACCCGCAGGCCTTTTTCCGTAAGCTCTTTCGCAGCCCAGCCGCCAGTAATGCCGGAGCCAACCACTATTGCATCAAAATGGGTGTTATTCATAATTATCTCTAGCGTGGTTGATTACATTAGTGGCACGGAAGTCCATGAACTTGCGTCTTTATCTAGTGCAATATCACCCTCGAAACGGCCAGGAAAGTGGTTCATACGTAACACTTGGGTGGAGCCAACTTCGGACATAAAAAAACCAAAAATAGTAAGTTCTTTAATTATGGCAATAAAAGGCGCGCTAGTTTCAAAGCCGCTGGCAGCACCAAGCTTATACCAGGGGTGGTGGTCGCTAGCGTCTTCCAGCTGCTCTAGGACAGTGATTTGTTGTTTGTCACTACAATTAGCAAAGCTTTGCTGATATTGATTAGTCGCAAGCTGATCAATTTCAAGCAGGCCAGCAAAAAATTCGTTGCGCTCTTGATTAGTCATCCATTCGCCGGCAATGAGCTCAATAAACCTAGGTACTTTAGCTATCGTCGCGCCGGGACTATCAGTTTCAGGAATAATTGCTTCGCATACAACAGTAACCATGGCGCGTTGTTCACCAGAAAAAGTAGTAGCGTTGGCAGCGGTATAAGCGTCCCGCAGAAATATATGTTTGGTGTCGCTATCCATTAACGAAGCTAAGGCACGCGAGTGGATAGTGCCGCCAAGAGCTAACGCTGCTAGGCTAGAAAACTGTCTTCGATTCATAGGATTACCTAAAGGGTATCGCAGTGTGTATTGTTATTTTGTATACAATACAGAAAGTATTATCGATGAGTCTAGTATTAAGACTATTTTGATCTATTAGCGTGTTCGATAACTGGGTAGCAGTGGGTGTTATTATTTTTGTTTTTTTGCTTTTAAAACCCAACAGTTGATTATGCTTTGTTTTAGTCAGTCTGCTATCAGTTTATACTGCGATCAAATTTAACTATTACAATTGATAAAGCAACTGCAGTTGGTGGGAGAATAAGATGTCTAAAATTGCAGTTCTAGTCAGTGGTGGCATGGATAGCAGTATATTAACTGTTGATTTAGCTGATCAAGGAAACGAGGTGTATCCAGTCTATATTGAACAGGATTTATTCTGGGAGGCTACAGAGCTAGATTATCTCGAGCGCTTTCTTAAAGAGGTGAATCATGCCAACATTAGGCCATTGAAAAAGCTATTGTTACCAGCAGCAGATTTGTATGACAAGCATTGGAGTGTTTCTGGCAACGATGTGCCGGATGAAAAAACCGCCGATGAGGCCGTATACCTGCCGGGAAGAAACCTACTGCTGCTGACAAAAGCTGGGATCTGGTGTTCCCTAAATAATATTAAGACTATTGCTTTAGCTCCTCTTAAAGGAAACCCTTTTTCAGATAATACCGATCTTTTTTATGATTCAATGGTCAGAATAATTGATATCGCTGTAGATTGGCATTTAGAAATTATTCGACCTTATAGTACTAAAGACAAAGATGAGGTAATTGAGATCGGAAGGCGGTTGCCATTAGAACTAACTTTTTCTTGTATTAAACCTATTAGTGGTCTTCATTGCGGGGCGTGTAATAAATGTGCAGAACGAAAAATAGCCTATAGAAAGTTGGGATTAAATGATAATACAGACTATGCTGAACACTCTGAACTTGTAGGTTAAATATTAATATGTATGAAATTGTTAAATCAATATCTTTTTGTTATGGACATAGGTTGTTGAACTATGTAGGGCCTTGTGCCCATCTCCATGGTCATAACGCTAGCGTCGACATAAAGTTAGCAAGCGAAAATCTCGACGAGCGGGGCATGGTAATGGATTTTAGTGATGTTAAAACCGTTGTTAAAAAATGGATCGATGATAATTTAGATCACACGATGTTGCTAGCGGCAACCGATCCAATCATTCCTATGTTGGAGCAAACAGGTGAGAAATTCTATGTTATGAAAAAGAATCCGACTGCTGAAAATATCGCAGAACATATTTATGATTTTGTGGAGAGTCAGGATTTTCCAATTGTTGATATAACCTTATGGGAGACTGACACGAGTTACGCACGTTATAGCCGATGAAGGTATTTGAACAGCAGCTAGAGCGTCAGCGTAAATGGCGTCTTCGGCCAAGATTTCAACAAAGTAAAATATTTGATGAGCTGTTAGCTAACGAATTTTTCTCGAGCAATAAGTTTCAGTCGTTGCTTACTAGCCGGGCGCTAGATTTTTTATCTTTTGCGGTCACCGCTACTCCTTACTATCAGCAACGTGCTCAGCAATATAACATTGCTAGGAAAGGCTTCTCGTTGAAATCGTTAGAGAGTCTGCCTATTTTGGACCGAAGTAGCGTACAGCAATATAAGGATGATCTTATCGCTACAATTCTGCCTCCAGGTGTATCAGTAGGCGGGTATCTTAAAACTTCTGGTAGTACTGGGCAGCCGGTTAAGGTGCTTCATAGTTCGGCAAGTTTGCAGTTGTTCAGCTTACTTAAACAGCGCGAATATCGTTGTTGGGGTATCGACCCAACGAAATCATTAATGTCTATTCGTCCAGCGGTCGACTTACCTAAAAATAATGGCGAATTGTTAGCTAATAATCAGCTTATGCAAGCTGATAACTGGTTGAATATTGGCGCCTATTTTGAAACGGGTAAATCCTATTTTTTGCCCGACACGACGGAAATAGAGTCTATAGCTGAGCGATTGAATCAAGTTAAGCCAGGGTATTTACTCTGTATGGCCGCGGTATTGGAGCATATCGGTATCTGTTTTAGCCATACTGAAAATCGTTCCGGTTTACTGGGTGCATTATCGATTTCGCAGCAGCTTACTGCGGGGATGAGAAGTCTAGCGGAAAAATACGTAACCGCTGATGTGTATCAAAATTATGGCCTCAATGAAATTGGGCTAGTTGCAATGAGGTGTCCTGAGAGCGGGTATTACCATGTGCATAATGAATGCGCGCTAATAGAAATTGTTGATAATAACGGATTGCAGTGTGAGCCGGGGCAAAGTGGCAAGTTACTGGTGACCAGTATAGGCAACCACGCGATGCCTCTCATTCGCTATGATACCGACGACTTAGCTGAGCTGCCCTTAGAGCCTTGCCCTTGTGGGAGAACTATGCAGGCGTTTACTAATATACGGGGTCGCTATCGGCGTACGGCTCATTTACCTGCTGGCACATGGGACTATTGGGCTAAGCTACTTGATATCTTCGCGGATGCGACAGAGCAGGAGATGCGTACAATGCAGCAGTACCAGCTGCATCAAGTCGATGAAATGACCTATAGGCTTAATGTCAAGACACAAGGGCAGTTTGCGTCTGCACTGAAACAAAAAATCTATGCTACATGGGCGTCAGGTGTCGGTAACGATAAGCCTGCAAGTATTACGATTGTTGAGCTGACAGAAATAGTTTCGGTTGGGAAAAAGTTTCAAAATTTCGTTTCTGATATCGTCCCAGACGAGAACAACTAATTGTTTCTCGTTCTACTTTGGTGAAATAAATAGTTTCGTCAGGGAAGGTAGCGAGATATTGAAATTATGTCTACTGATTATCATATGTTCCAGCTGGTCAGGTAAAGAGGTAGTCGACTGCAATGTCAATAAAGCAGGGTAACTGAAAAACTACGTTAACGATAAATTATCAATAAAAGACTTTTTTTGTTGGCTAAATAGCTATGGGTTACGAACTATCTGTATTATCTTATACGCTCCAGTATAGTAAATAATTATGGCTAGCATGTGGCTGGCATGATTATAGTTGAAGTCATAGTTATTAGTTTTATGGTATCCACATGTTGCTAAGTTATTGAGGAGTAATTTTGAATTTAAAACTTATAGAAAAACTATGCTGTCCTAAAAACGTATTAGGAAATGTCTGTAATGGACCTTTACTCCTAAATAACAATGTTTTTTCAGTGGTATATCAAACAGAAACTGAAGTAACAGAAGGTTTGTTAGAGTGCTCAAAATGTAGTGAACTATATCCAATTATTTCTGGCGTAGCAGTAGTGCTAGATAATATTAAGAGTTGGTTGCGATCAAACTATTATCATATTTTGAGTGGCGCCCATCAAAGTGGCGGCATCGGCAGTGGGTTAATTGTTTGGCTTGAAAGTTTTGGTTGGCAGCTGTCGAATCAACCAGCAAATAATTACTATGAAGCGCCACGCTGGGTTAATATTTTTACTGCTACACATTACGATAATACTCCTGCAGGAGCAGACGATGATTCCGAAGTGGGGCGTTTAGTCGCTGGTCAAACATCTGTATTTGATACAGTTGTTGAAATGTTGGCGACTCATCTTCCTGCTAAGTTAGACAAGGCACTTGATGTAGGGACAAATGTTGGTGGAATGGCATATCGACTTTCACCCTTTGTTCACAAAGTTCTTGCGTTAGATACGGCCTTTAATGTGGTATTAACTGCAAGACGCATTCAAAAGGGTTATCCCGAACCAATCACCAGTTATAAGCGTTATATGGATGGGCAGTATTTTGACGAGCGGCTAATAGCAAAGACGGCTGATAATATTGAGTTTATGGTTGCCTCCGCTGCGCCGCCTCCTGCGGATCAAAGCTACGACCTGATTACTGTGCTTAACGTAATTGATTGTGTGCCCTATCCAGAACAATTTTTGATGTCTCTTATCGATGTTCTTAATCCTGGAGGATTTTTATTGGTAACTTCTCCTTATTCTTGGGGCTCTGATGATGTGCCTGTCGACCGCTGGATGGGTGCATCAGAAGAAGTGTCTTCATCAGAGGCGGTGTTAGCGCTATTTGCCCAACACGGTTTAGAACTGTTAGAAGAGAGAGACAATGTGCCATGGGTTTTACGTGAACATAAGCGTTGGTATCGTATTTTCCACAACCACTGCGTGCTAGTTAGAAAGCCTATCAAGTAGTTGTTCTAACTGAGTCATAGCCGAGGTTGATAGTAATAAAAATTGGCACGGTACTAATGGGATTTATAATCGCCAAGGAACCGTAGCGATATAATCAATCATCGAGACAGCGTCCCTATTTTGAAAAGGTAGCTACTTACAATGACAGATTATTTATTCTGATAAAGCTTCAAAATACTGGAAAAATCCAAATTGCATGTAGCATCATTTGAGTGCTCGCCATATAGCTTATTAGCCATGGCACCCATTGGTGTTTTCGAGCTGCTAGTAGCAGCTGCAGCCATTGCCAGACCTAAATCTTTCTGCATTAGCTTAACCATAAAACCGGGGTTATAGTTATTGCTGGCAGGTGTTGTTGCCATTACCCCGGGGTAGGGGTTGTACTTTTCTAACGACCAGTTTGCGCCCGAGCTTTTTAACATTATATTTGACAGTACGGCGGGGTCTAAACCATTGTCTACGCCTAGTTGCAGCGCTTCAGCTGTGCCTGTCATATGAATGGCTAACAGCATATTGTTACAGACTTTAGCAACTTGACCAGCGCCAGCGCTGCCCGCGCGAAATACGTTAGCACCCATTACCGCTAACACTGCTTTTGCATCTTCAACCGCATCTTCGGCGCCGCCACACATAAAGGCTAAGGTGCCAGCTGCAGCAGCTGCTACCCCACCAGATACTGGCGCGTCGATGGCACGAATGTTTTTCGCAGTGGCGGCTACAGCCAGTGCGCGTGAATTTTCGGGGGCGACGGTAGAGCAGTCGATAACTAAGCAGTCTTGGGCGATATGGTCTAACAGTTTGGTGTCATGGATATATAAGCTTTCTACGATAGCGCCCGATGGCAGCATACTAATAACAAAGTTAGCCCCATTTACCGCCTCAATGGCCGTGGTTGCGGCAGTCGCACCAGCGTCTACTAATGGTTGGGTTAAGCTTGTTTGTAAGTCAAAGCAGACTACGCTGAAACCCTCTTTAATAAGATTTAGCGCCATTGGGCCGCCCATATTACCTAAGCCAATAAATGCTACTGTTGTTGTGCTCATTTCAATTCCTTATATTATTTTTGGCTGGTATTTTTAAAGATTAGCTAGTGGGTTAGGTGCATCGCCCCATGGCGCAATAAAGTGCTGCTCAACAAACTCATCGCTAAGCTCAGCTAAGGTAGCTGGTACATAAGTAGGGTTACGATCTTTGTCTATTAATAAAGCGCGCACACCTTCTTGAAAGTTACCATAGCGCGAGCAGTTAAGTGACATGATTAGTTCCTGTTGGAAAACTTCACTAAGACTCATATTTTTAGCGCGCAGTAATTGTTGTTGTATCAAGGCAAAGCTGGTTACACAGCCTCTACTTACATTTTTAACGATGGTTTGGAGAAACTTTTCTTCGCTGTCAATCGCTAAAATGGCGGCAATGATTTCGGTTAGAGAATCTTTACTAGTAACTTCTTCAATAAGATTTCGGTGAGTAACGATATTGCTGACAGGCTTGTCAGTTTCAGCTTGTTGTTCAAATGGTTTTAATGCTTTTGAGATCTGTTTTTTGACATCTGCGCAGTCGTTCGAAAATTGAATTTTTTGAAGCGTAGCAATAACATTTTGTTGTTGACGGCTGTTGATGAAGTGATCGCCTAGATTTACTTCTAGCGCGTCATTGCCATTAATCTGCGCGCCAGTTAGACCCATAAATAAACCGGTATTGCCTGGGGCTTTATTTAAAAACCAACTGCCACCAACATCAGGGTATAAGCCAATGCTAATTTCAGGCATGGCCATACGGGTTGTTTCAGTCACTATCCGATGGCTGCCGCCGGCAGTAAGCCCTATGCCACCACCAAAACAAATACCAGAAGCCCACACAATAAAAGGCTTTTTATAACTGTGGATATGATGATTTAAGGTGTATTCACGCTGAAAAAACCCGAGTGCATAGGGGTTGTGGCTAGCTTTTGCTTCAACAATTGAGTCATACAGTTGGCGCACATCGCCGCCAGCACAGAAGGCTTTTGCGCCAGCGCTTTGTAAAAATACACAACTTACTGAGTCGTTGTTTTCCCACTCGCTAAGTTTAGCTTGAATTAGATCAACCATAGCTAAGCTCAGTGAGTTAAGCGTGTGTTCTGAATTAATGGTAATCAGGCCAATGCTTTTGCTATTGGCCGTACTAAGCTCTTCAAAAAGGACTATTGCGTCTGACATAGGGTGCCTATTGTTATAACTACGTTCTATTTATCTTTGTTATCTATTTTTCCATTCGGGGGCACGTTTTTCAACAAACGCAGCAACACCCTCTTTTTGATCTTCGCTATCCCACAGTTTTACAAACTGTTCCCGCTCGCGAGCAAAGTTAGTGGTCAGTGGAGTAGAGCGTGCTGCCATAATTAATTCTTTGCAGTAACGTACTGAAGTCGGACTTTGCTTGGCAGCGTTAGCTGCTAATTTAAGCGCATGATCTAGTCCTTCGCCTTTGGCTACTATTTCAGAAATTAAGCCAATGGCTAATGCTTTATCAGTTTTTAACCGCTCGCCTAATAAAATCATACGTTTAGCCCATTGCTCTCCAACTAGCCATGCAAGGTTCTGGCTGCCTAGACCACAAGGTAGTAAGCCCACTGCGCATTCCGGCAAAGCCATTTGTGCATGCTCTTCGGCTATCCGCACGTCGCAGGCTAGTGCTACTTCTAAGCCACCACCCATGGCATAGCCATTAATTGCTGCTATAGACACGCCAGTGTAGTTAGTTAGGGTTTCAAAGGCGCTGCCAAAGGCGTTTGAAAAATCAAAAGACTTAGCTTTGTCGTCGTGATTAAAACGATTTAAGTCAGCGCCAGCCGAAAAGAATTTTTCGCCACCGCCGGTTATTACTAATGCATAGTTATCAATGTCTGCATTGAGACCTTCAACAATGCTTTTAAGTTCTAGTAAGCTTTCTGGCGTCCAAGTGTGCGCCGGAGGATTGTTTAAGGTGATAACAGTAGTGTGACCTTGTTGTTCTACTAATAATGCGTCGCTCATCTTATTTCCTTGGTTGCGTTTTCAGCTAGTAGGCGGCGTGACACGATTACTCGCATGACTTCGTTAGTGCCTTCTAAAATTTGATGTACACGGGTGTCACGGAAAAACCGTTCAATAGGGTATTCACGCAGGTAGCCATAGCCACCATGTAATTGCAGTGCTTGATTACATACTTCAAACCCTACGTCGGTAGCAAAGCGTTTTGCCATGGCGCAGTAAGTAGTTTTATCTGGGTGGTCATTATCTAAATAGCTGGCGGCCATCCGTACCATTTGGCGCGCAGCTACCAGTTCTGTCGTCATGTCAGCTAGTTTAAATTGCAAGGCTTGGAAGTTAGCAAGCGCTTGGCCGAACTGCTTGCGCTCTAATATATATTTCTGCGCATGGTCGATAGTCGTTTGCGCAGCACCGATAGAACAGGTGGCAATATTAATGCGACCGCCATCTAAACCTGACATGGCGAGTTTAAAACCTTGGCCTTCGGCACCCAGTAAATTCTCCTTGGGTACCTTTACATTATCAAAAGCAATGGCGCGAGTAGGTTGGCTGTTCCAACCCATCTTAGCTTCGTTTTTACCAAATTCTATGCCGGGGGTGTCTGACGGAATAGCAAATGCACTGACGCCTTTGGGGCCGGCAGCGCCGGTGCGAGCCATTACTACTAACAGCTCGGTGCTACCGGCGCCGCTAATAAACATTTTACTGCCGTTAATAAGGTAGTGATCGCCGTTTAACTTAGCGCTAGTTTGCAGGGAGCCAGCATCGCTGCCGGCATTAGGTTCGGTTAAGCAATAGGAGGCTAATACCTGACCAGCGGTGAGCTTACCTGCCCACTGTGCTTTAAATTCTGCTGTGCCCCAGCCACATACCATCCACGTTGCCATATTGTGAATTGAGATAAATGCTGCTGTTGAAGTACATGCGCCAGCTAACTCTTCCAGAATAATAGCGGCATCCAAACGCGACATACCCATGCCACCATCTTCTTCGGGACTGTACATCCCGCAAAAACCTAGCTCACCAGATTGCTTGATAACATCGACTGGGAAGATTTTTTCTTCATCCCACTTAGCCGCATTGGGGGCGAGTTCCCCCTCAGCAAAAAGCCTAGCGGCGTCTTGAAATGCTAGCTGGTCTTCTGAAAGGGAAAAATCCATATGTTACCTATATAGTTGTTCTATTATTTTAACTTTGCCATTACTGAACCAAATAATTCTTCATCAGAAGGTAATACTTTAGTTTTAGCTAATGGTTTTGACACCCAAGTTTCGTTGACTAAGTCGCGCCAGGTGATGTTGTTATTAATGCTATTACCACCCCATGAACCGCAACCCAAGGAGAAGGTTTGACGCATGCCATTCCATAAGTTGCCACTGTTTGAAGCCGATTGTGGTTGGTTAACCATTACCCGAGAAGTTTTAGTTTCGCTGGCTAGCTTCAAAATATTATCATCATTAGTTGAGTAAATACCACAAGAGTGACCCTGGCCTTGATAGGCTTGAATATTGTTAGTTAGCGCAATCGCTTCATCAATATTACCTACTTTATATAACGCCATAGTGACCGAGAGTTTTTCCCCCGAAAAAGGATGCGCTGGACCGTAACCTGTTTCAGGAACAATAAAAAATAATCTGTCGGCAGGCATATCAATGCCAGCCATAGTAGCGATTTTAGTCGCTTCTTGAGCCACAATAGCGGTGTTTAAATGGTCGTCTACCCAAATAGTATTTTGTAATTTGGTTTTGTCTTGGCCGTCTACTATAAAGCCGCCTTGCGCTACTAGCTTGGCAAGCATGTCGTCATAGATTGTATCGAACAAAATAACTGAGTTGTCAGATGAGCAAGAAGCGGCTAAATCTAGAGTTTTAGATATACGGATTTTTTCCGCTGCATCATCTAAATCTGCGGTGTCATCAACCGTAATTACTGCATTGCCTACGCCAACGCCGAGCGCTGGTGTGCCGCTAGAATATGCAGCCGATACCATAGCCCCGCCGCCAGTTGCCAAGATGCGGTCACATTGTTTCATCAACTCGTTAGTTAATGGCAGTGACGGTGTCTCGATACCAATGACTAAGTCGGCAGGTGCGCCCATGGCTTCGAGCGCTTCACGCATATAGTTACAGATCATGGTATTCGTTAGTTTAGCGCGTGGGTGTGGTGCAATAATGATCGAGTTGCGACCTTTAACCGCCGAGATAGCTTTGATCACTGGCGTCGCTTCTGGGTTAGTCGATGGTGATAGTGCGCCGATGACACCGACTGGTTTAGCAATTTTTACAATATTGCGTTCAGGTAATTCTTCAATAATACCTACTGATTTGTCGTCAATAATATCCATTAAGGTAGCGCGAGTTTTTCTAAATATTTTTAGATACTTACCGTCATAATTGCCTAATCGAGTTTCTTCCACCGCGAATTCAGCAATTTTTTCAGCAACTCCTGGTTTGGCAATAGACCACACCATAGCCTTAATCAACTCATCTACTTGTTGTTGGCTGTAGTGTTCTATTTGCGCTTGTGCCGCTCGGCTACGGGCAACTAATTCTGCCATCTGCTGCTGTTCCATGGTGTGCTCCTCAACTCTGTTGGTGCTAAAAAATAGCTAATCATCGTAATATTTTTAAGGTCGCAAGCATAGCCTTAGCGTGACTTGGTGCAAATTGAGTATATTGTCTTTATGATGGAGTATATTGCTCTTTTTATGCGCCTTAGTTTATTTTAGTATTTTTATATAACTTTATGATTAATATAGATTAGTTATGCAGATTACATCTAATTGGCCACTGCCAGCTGAAGGTATTCGGTTTTTGGTACCACAGTTTTTACAAAATTGGTTACAGCAAAGCCCATTGACGCTCGACTTGTATCCTATTGCCTTGGGTTATTATCCGGTTGCTATCAACCATGTGATGAATCGAAGTAGTCATGATAATCATTTGCTGATGTATTGCACCCATGGCAAAGGCTGGGTAACTGCAGCTGGTCAAAGCTTTCAAGTCACTGCTGGCGATGTGTTTTGCCTGCCTCGTGGTGTGGCGCATTCTTATGGCGCCGATAATAGTGACCCATGGACTATTTATTGGGTGCATTACAATGGCGCCTTAAGTCATGATTACAATCAGTTCCTCGCCGCTGATAGCACGGTGGTTCAGGTGGGGATCCAGCCGCGCTTACGGGCTGACTTTGAGGCGCTATTTAGTCTGCGTAAAGCTGGTTATTCTAGTATTGAGTTTGTGCATGGCGCTTGTCAGTTAAAGCAGATGCTCAGCTATGTCGCGGTGCTTGCTAGGCGCAACTTATCAAACCAAGGTCGTTTCAACCTAGATGATATCGAAGAGTTAATGGCGCTGCACATTCACAGCAGTCTCGATCTAGCATCGCTAGCAGCTCAAGCTCAGCTATCTAAATATCATTTCTCACGCAAGTTTAAACAGTTGACAGGGCACTCGCCAATTCAGCATTTCTTGCATTTAAAGATTCAGCACGCCTGTCTTTTATTGGATACTAGCGAAAATAGTATTAAGCAAATAGCGGGTGAAGTGGGTTATAGCGATGCCTATTACTTTTCACGGCTGTTTAAGCAAGTTATGGGTGTGTCGCCGAGTGGATATCGCAGCAAGTTAAAGGTTTAATTTCTGTATCGACAACTATTGCGCTGCTAGAATTCAGGCGAGCATATTTAACCAAAGAGAACGTCATGCTAATTATAAAAATTATTGCTGCCATATTGTTGAGCGTTAGCTTATCAATTGTGTTGTTTATAGTGCAATTAAAAAGTAACAGTGGCTTTGGTAGCGTTAGTAATGGTGATTGGACTACGAGCCTAGATACTGGCTCTGAAAACGCTAGTGTTATGCAAAAGGCGGCAGTTGCTATAGGTGGCTTGTTGGCATCAAAGCGCGAAAGCTCGATTTATTACCGCTTGTCGGCAATTGACGGCAAGCCACTCACCGTTAATTGCAGCTATCGAATAGACGGCAATGACTATGATGCTGGCTGGTGGAGTATCACCGCCTATGGATGGGATAATTATTTAATACCAAATAAAATACAGCGATATTCATATAACAACGATAATCTAACTCGCGACGATAGTGGTAATTGGTCAGTGCGGGTAAGCGCAATATCACAAGCCGGCGACTGGTTGCCCATTGGCCCTGCCGGCGGCGACGAGTGGAAGAATTTCAGCGATCATGATTTTGATTTACTGCTGCGTTTATATACGCCAGGAGTAGCTTATTTACAGACCCCTAAGGCCGCAGTGCTGCCCAAAGTAGTTGAGGAGGGTTGCTTATGAATAAGATTAAATGGTTAGTCGCGATTCTTGTATTGGCGTGGATGGGGCAGTATGGGGTTGCAATCCTCGCACCTCATTTTGCTATGCAAGCCTTGTATCATGCGGTGGTTAATCAAAGCGGCGAAAATAACTTTATGTTGACGCCATTACCAGATGAGACTACCAGAGACGAGGTGCGGCCTAGCCCAGATTTGTTTTATGGCATCTGTGCATATAATGTTGAAAGCGCCCCAGTATTCATTACAGCGTTAGTACCGGAAAAATATTGGTCGATGCAGTTTTATCAAATGAATACTGATAACTTCAGTAGTTTTAGTAATCAGCGAGATGAGTCTTATAGGGTCAATACTACCACTAAGATTACTTTAATAGGTGCTAGTGATGATGCCAGTAAGTACCAAGGAGAGGTGGTGCGGTCACCAACAGATAAGGGAGTTATGCTAGTAAGAGTGTCGGCAATTGGTGATCAAGCGCAGCAGATATCAGCGCTGAACGTTTCTGGTTGTAGTGCAGCTGTTAATGCTAAATAAAAACATTAAGGGTGGTAAATAGTCAGAATGAATTTTGTTGTCTATGCAATTCCAGTTTTTATTCTAATGATAGCCATTGAATGGGTTTGGGATAAACGCCAAGGAAACGACTACTATCGGCTTAACGATACAGTTAATAGCCTTAGTATGGGAATATTGAGCACCACTAGTCGCTTAGTTTTTATTGATATTAGTGGGCGAGCCTTTACGCTGGTGCAGCAGCATTTTTCTATCGCCACTTGGGGTGAGGTCAATTGGTGGATGGTTATTTTTGCCTTCGTCTTTTATGATTTCTGCTATTACTGGTTTCACCGCATAAGTCATGAGAAACGTATTTTTTGGGCGTCTCATGTTGCTCACCATCAAAGTGAAGAATACAATTTAAGCACTGCATTGCGACAAACCAGCTCCAGCTTTTGGCTGGCATGGATTTTTTATGTGCCGTGTTTTATATTGGGTATGCC